>NZ_JBQCGA010000023.1:0-4616 GCF_051956075.1 Asticcacaulis sp.
ATAGACGACATAATAGTCGCCGTCAGAGGCGCGGATGATCGACGGATCGCGCAGCAGGCCGCTCGGCGGCGTATAGGCTTCCTCGGCCAGCGAGGTGTAGGTCACGCCGTCATAGGAGGTGAAGATGGACAGCTTGTTTTCGGAGGTGGCGTTGAAGGCCGACATCACATAGGTGGTCGGGCCGCGCAAAGGTTTGACCGGCACAAGGTCGGCGTGGCTTTCCGTCGCCGCCTTCTGGTTGTTCAGGCCCATGGCGTCGAGCATCGCGTCGCCGCTCTGGGTCTGCGCCATGCTGGCGGACGCGGCCATCAGCCCGAACAGACTGACCAGTCCAACACCTTTTTGCAGCCGTTTCGCCACCTGTACCCTCGTCTGTTTTTTAGCTGTTTATGCTGGCGGAATTTGCCATTGACAGGGTGGCTTATCAATGGAAAATATCAAAATCAATCAAAATTGCGCCTTTTAGACCCGGAGCGCCGCGAAATATGATCAAATTTGATCACCGTGGACCGGTCCTGGCGGTTATCGCCCTCAGTCTCAGCATGATCGCCTCTTCCGCCGCCGCCCAGAGCTTCACCTTCACCGGTAAAACCGCCGCCAGCGATACGGTTCAGGTCGCGCCGGGTCAGCCGTGGGACGAGACCAGAGGCTATGGCTTCACCTCGCTGACGGGCGGCAATGAGCAGGCTTTTTCGGTAGCCGCGGCGCCCGGTGATTACCGCGTCACCGTCACGCTTGGGGGCAGGACGGCCAGCCGCACCAGTATCTGGGCCGAGGATCGCCGCCTGCTGGCCGATCCGGTCGATCTCAAGGCCGGGCAGACGAAGACCTTAAGCTTTACCGTCAATGTGCGGGACACGGTACTGGTGGAGCAGGAGACGGACCCCTCGCCGCCCTCGGTGCGCCTGCGCGGCGACGATGCCTTGGGGCGCGACTGGGACGGACGATTGACGCTCAGCTTCAGCGGCCCGTCGCCCGCCCTTGACGCCATTACGGTGACGCCGGTGCAGGCGAGGCGCGTGCTGCTAGCCGGGGATTCGACCGTCACCGATCAGGCCAGCGGCGATTACGCGAGCTGGGGCCAGATGCTGCCGCGCATGCTGTCGCCGGACCTTAGCGTCGCCAATCATGCGCGCTCTGGCGAGACGATGAAGTCGTTCGTCACTTCGCTGCGCTGGGACAAGCTGCTCGGCGATGTGCGGCCCAACGATGTGGTGCTGATCCAGTTTGCGCATAATGACGAGAAGAAGCAGTGGCCGCGCACCTATGCGGCCTTCGATCAGAGCTATCCGGCCTGGTTATCGGCCTTCGTCGCCGATGTGCGCCAGCATGGCGGCCTGCCGGTGCTGGTCACGCCGGTGGCGCGCCGCATCTTCAAAGGCCCGGTGATCGAGAACAGCCATGCGGGCTATGACGACGCGGTGCGCGACGTGGCCGGGCGGCTGAACGTGCCGCTGATCGATCTGACCCGGCAGACGACGCAGTTTTATGAGGCGCTGGGGCCGGAGATGGCGGCCTGGGCGTTCGCGGACAATCACCGCGAAAAGACGCATCATAATGCTTATGGGGCTTATGAGATCGCCTGTTTCGTTGCGCGCGACTTAAGCGCCCTGCCTGGCCTCGACATCAAGGCGGCCAGTGATCTGCCCGCCTGCGATCCGGTCTATCCGCCCGACCCGAAAGCTTTTGTCATCACGCCTGCCGACTGGCCGATCATGCGCGCAAAGGTCGATCAGGGCGCTGAACCCGTGCCTTTAAAGTAAGGATTCTCTCATGGAAACAATTGCTTTTACGATGAAGTTAAAGCCCGGCTTTGAAGCCGAATATCAGCGTCGTCATGATGAGATTTGGCCTGAATTGTCCAATCTGCTGCACGACTCGGGCGTGTCGGATTATTCGATCTTCCTCGATCCGGCGTCTCTGACCTTGTTCGGGGTTCTCAAGCGCACGGAAGATCACAAGCTGGACTCACTGCCGGAGCATCCGGTGATGAAAAAATGGTGGGCCTATATGGCCGATATCATGGATACGAACCCCGACAATTCGCCGGTGCAGGTGGCGTTAAAGCCGGTGTTTTATATGGCGTAAGGTATCATCAGATACCGCTTGCGCATCTTTGCAAGTCGGCATAGCGTTCCATCCGGGCCAACAGGGGGGACGCCTATGCGCCAATTCATATCACGCCGTTATTTTCTGACCGCTGCGAGCGTCGCGACCGGCGCGCTGGCCCTGCCGGGACTCGTCCGCGCGCAAAACGCCAGCGCTGGCCTACCGCCTGCGCCGACGCCGGACATGTGGGCGAAATCGCCGGCGATTGAGCAGATTTCGCTGGCGGATAATGGCGCGCGGCTGGCCTTCCTGCGCGAATCCGGCGGACGCAAGACCTTGTTCGATATCGACCTTGTGACCAATAAGGTGCAGCCGATCGACATCGGGACCGCCAAGGTTGACGACATTACCTGGCTTGATGATAAGCACCTGCTGATCTCGACCTTCGCCACGGGCAAGGAGGACATATTCGCCGGAGGACGCACGACCTTTGACATTAAGACCGTCTACAATCTGGATACAATCAAGATCAACACCCTGTTTAGCCGCGTCGAGGGCTTCAAGAGCTTCGTCTTAGGCGGGGTGCATCGCATTGAACGCGCTGGCGTCGCCTCGCTTGCCGCCGCCAGCGTCCCCGTGGCCGGAACGCAGGCCGGGGATGGGGTTTGTCTTTACGGCTTCGATCTGGATAATCCTGACCGGTTTTCCGTGCTCGATCGCGGCACATGGAACACGGAAGGCTGGCTGTTGAGCCGACAGGGCGATCTGATCGCCAGGACCAGCTATGATCAGAAGCGCCGGACCTGGTGGCTGGAATATCGCAATGGCGGCTTCTGGAAGGAAATCCTGCGACGCGACGCTGACCTGGACTCGCCGGGCCTCTGGGGACTGGCCCGGGACGGCAAGTCTTTGCTGATCTCGATGCCACCCGAAACCGAGGGCGACAGCCAGAACTATTACGAACTCTCGCCGGACGGGCAGCTATCGGCGCCGCTGCTGGCCGATCCGCTCAATCGTTCGCCGCTGTTTGATCCCTACACCTATGTGCATATCGGCTGGTCCTATTATGACGGCTGGTCGCATCACACCTATTTCGATCCGGCGCGTCAGGCGATCGAGGACAAGGCGAAGGCGGCGGCGGACGGCTATCGGGTGTCCGTCATGGACCGCGGTAAAGACCCCAACCAGATCATCATGTACACAGAAGGCGCGGATGACGCCGGAACCTTCTACTATATCGACTTCAATAAGGGCAAAACCATTACCGTCGGCGAGCTTTACCCGCAGATTCCGGCGGAATGGATCGCGGAAAAGCAGGCGATCACCTACAAGGCCGCCGATGGGCTGGAGATTGAAGCCTATCTGACTCTGCCGCCCAATCGCGAGGCGAAAAATCTGCCGTTGGTCGTCTTTCCACATGGCGGGCCGCAATATCGTGACGGGCTGGGACTGGATTCCGAGGCCGAAACCTACGCCACGCTGGGTTACGCGGTGTTGCAGCCCAATTTCCGCGGCTCCAGCGGTTATGGGCTGAAATTCCTGCAGGCCGGATATGGCGAGTGGGGACGCAAGATGCAGACCGATCTGAGCGATGGGGTGCGCTTTCTTGCGGCGCAGGGTTTGGTCGATCCGAAGCGTGTTTGTATCGTCGGGGCGTCTTATGGCGGCTATGCGGCGCTGGCGGGCGCGACGCTGGATACGGGCGTTTACAAGTGCGCGGTCGATGTGGCGGGGATTTCCGATGTGCAGGCCCTGCTTGATTCGGAACGTCCGGCGGGCGGGGATGTGGTTGAGCCGGCCAGTTATCGCTATCTCAAGCGCTTCCTTGGCGATGTGACGAAGTTGGATGAGATTTCGCCGATCAAGCATATCGACAAGGTGTCGATCCCCGTGCTGATCGTGCATGGCAAGGACGATACGGTTGTCGAATTCAGCCAGAGCAGCCGCATGGCGGATGCGATGAAGGCGGCGGGTAAGGATGTGACCTTCGTGCAGTACGATCACGAAGACCACTGGGAAACCAATGAATCGGCCCGCACCGATATGATGAAGACGATTACCGCCTTTATTCTCAAGCATAATCCGGTTTAGGCGCGGACCCGGTCGTGCCCAGTCGGCGTGCGGCGACGATCAGGGATGCGGCGACGGTCATGAGGCCGAACAGCAGCATGTCCATCGGCGTTCTGTGCCAGCTATGGATATTCAAAGCGTAGGTGACGATCCCGTAGCCGAGCCAGCCGGTGAACAGCCATGACAGAGGGACGCTGAGCGCCCTGGGCGCGTTGCGCTGGATCAGGCTGATCAGAAGCGCGGCGTAGGGGACGATCAGCACCATGTCGTAATCGAGCAGGCGCGGGATCATCAGCGGGACGAGGCCCATGCCGAGGACGAGCCGTTCGTCCGCGTCGAGCGGCTCGCCTTTTTGACCCCATTGCGCGAGGATCAGGCCGCACACGGTCATGACGGCCATGAAGACCACGGCCAGTTCAGCGTTAAGGCGCGATCCGGCGGGGATGTGGAAGGTGAAGGTGGTCAGCTCGAACCAGCCCATGCCGACCTGACGTTTC
>NZ_JBQCGA010000024.1:0-13421 GCF_051956075.1 Asticcacaulis sp.
CGACCTGATCGCCGTCGAACTGAATCTTCCAGTCGGGTGTTTCCAGCGACAGGATGCTGGAATGGGCGGTGTCGCCGATATCGATCAGCTTGGCGTCGCCGGATGTGATTTCGTACATGGTGTGGCCGGGCGTGTGGCCGGGCAGGGCGATGCTCGTGATTCCCGGCGCGACCTCGCCGCCGGGCGTAAAGGCTTCGACCTGAGGGCCGATTACGCTGACGAATTGAGCCAGGCCGGGCTGCGCCTTGACCGAGGCCCATTCGGCCTCGGACATGCGCACCTTCGCGTTCGGGAAGGCGGGCTGGCCGTCCTTGGTCATCAGCCCGCCGATATGGTCGGGGTGGGCATGGGTGATCAGCACATCGGTGACGGCGTCGGCTGTGACGCCCGCCTTGGCAAGGCTGGCCTGAAGCGCGCCGCCAATGCCGGTGTCGATCAGCACGAGACGCGCGCCGTCATGCACGAGCAGCGCATCGACGCTGAGGTGGATCGGCGTTGCGGGCGCGCCATGATCGGTCAGAACCTTGCCGATGGCGTCAACGCTTTGGCCCAGCCCGAACACCTTGCCATCATTGGGCGGATTGAAGTCGGCGTCGTGCAGCGCGGTGACGGTCAGGGCGCCAACCTGAAAATCCTGCGCCGCGGGTTGCGGCGCCGTCTGGGCATATGCGCCGGTCGCCATCAGGGCGGCGGCAGAAATCATGAGCGGAAAGGCAAAATGGGGCATGGCGTCACCTGAGGGCTGTTGCAATTCGCATCTTTACGCTGAGCGATGCGCTGTGGTTTCATTCTGAAAGACGAAGTTACGAGATAACATAATCAAATTCAATAAAAACAATATCTTATTTTGCGAATTTTGTTTGACGCGCGCCGTGCAATTTGTCAATTCAGGCGGATAGCCCGGAGCCTTCCCATGCACGATCACGCGCATTCCCATTCTCATGATCATGGTCACGATCATCATGCGCATGGTCATTCTCACGGGCATAGCCACAGTCATGCGCCCGCCGATTTCGGCAAGGCCTTCCTGATCGGCATTATTCTCAATACGTTGTTCATTCTGGCCGAGGTGGTCTATGGCCTCGCCGCCCATTCCCTGTCGCTGCTGGCCGATGCGGGGCATAATCTGTCCGACGTGCTGGGCCTGTTCATGGCCTGGGGCGCCACGGCGCTGGCCAAACAGCCGCCGAGCGCGCGCTACACCTATGGTCTGCGCGGGGCTTCGATTATGGCGGCTCTGGGCAATGCGGTGTTTCTGCTGGTCGCCATTGGCGGCATCGGCTGGGAGGCCATATTGCGCCTGATGCACCCGCAGCCTGCCGAGGGCGTGACGGTGATGATCGTCGCCGGGATTGGTATCGTTGTTAACGGCGTCACCGCCTTCCTGTTCATGAGCGGCGCCAAGGGCGACCTGAACATCCGCGGCGCGTTTCTGCACATGCTGTCCGACGCCGTGGTGTCTCTGGGCGTGGTGATCGCGGGCGGGGTGATCCTGTTCACCGGCTGGCAATGGCTTGATCCGCTGGTCAGCCTGATCATCGGCGCGGTGATCCTGTGGGGGACGTGGGGGCTATTGCGCGACTCGGTCAATCTGTCGCTGCATGCGGTGCCGCCGGGGATCGAACTGAAAAAGATCCGCGCGCTTGTGGCCGCCCGGCCGGGAGTGAGCGAGATTCACGACCTGCACGTCTGGGGCATGAGTACGACCGAGACGGCCCTGTCGGCGCACATCGTCATGCCGGGTGGCCATCCGGGCGATGACTTTTTGCACGACCTGGCGCACGATCTCGAACACTTGGGCGTTCAGCACGTCACCGTGCAGATCGAGATCGCCGACGCGGGCAAGCCGTGTCATCCGTGCCCGGAAACCAATGTCTGATTACATCTTTTCCTTCCAGCCGATTTTGATCAGCCAGAGATTGACCGGGTAGGCGGTTACAAATCCGCACAGCATGGCGATCTGCATCATGAACCAGAATTCGGGCATGGCGGCGGTCAGCTTGACGCCCAGCGGCGCGCCGAAAATCCAGAAATGCGCGATGGCCATAAAGCCATACATGCCGACCTGCCACGCCGTCAGCGACAGGGTGTCGGCCTTGATCGCCGCCCACAGGCCGGGCCAGAAGCTCAAATGCCGCATCGGCGCGATGCTGAAATACTGGAACACGATGCCGAGGCCGAAGGCGATCAGAAAGTCGAACACCCAGACGGCAAAGATGCGCTCGGCAAACACGCTGTGCCAGCCGAAGGTCAGCGCGATGGCCGGAAAGCCGAGCGCCAAAGTCTCGGCCACGATGTCGCCCAGCGTACAGCCCGCGCCGCAATGCGAGGCTCCCTTGGCGACCGCGACCGCGAAGGGCTGTTCGCGCATGGCCATCTTCGCACCCTTTGGCGCTGCCCGGCCCCAGCGCAGGTAAAACCACAGCCAGATCAGGCTGCCGAACAGGGCGCACAGCGGCCAGACCAGGTTCATGATCTTCATCATCTGCGACCGGCGCGTCTCGTCGAACGCGATCCACGCTGCGCAGGCGATGGCGATGCTTAGGGACAGAAGGCTGATCAGGTGAAGCAAGGTCATGCGATCCTGTTACCGCATAGCTCAGACAAATTGCGATAGGGCGGCATTCGGGCTATGTCAAAATCGCCTCAAGGCAGGTCGAGATTTTGGCTTGCATTTGTATTATAATATAATAGGAAGGCTCCAGCAGGGAGAACAAGACGCATGAGCAACCTCGACAAGATCATCCGCCGTTCCGCACCGGGCGCCATTCTGGGCGAAGGGCCCTTGTGGTCGAAGCGCGATAATTGCGTCTATTGGGTCGATATTCTGTCGAACAACCTGCACGCTTACTTTCTCGATGGCCGGTCGAAGACATGGCATTTCCCCGAACATATCACCTGGGTGATCGAGCGCGAGGCGGGTGGTTTCATCGCTGGACTGATGAGCGGTTTCGCCGAGGTCACGCTTGCGCCGTTCAGCATAAAGCATATCGCCAATCCTTATCCGCACGAGCCGGAAAACCGCATGAACGACGCCAAGGCGGACAATCTGGGGCGCATCTGGGCGGGTTCGATGCACAAGCCGGTTGAGAAGGTTTCCGGCGCCTTTTATCGTCTCAATGCCGACATGTCGGTCGATGAGGTCGATGGGCCGTACAAGATCGCCAATGGCCCGACCTTCTCCGCCGATCATAAGAAGGTCTGGCATACCGACACCGGTAAGTCGGAAATCTATGTCTTCGATGTCATTAATGGCGAGCTTGCCAATAAGCGGCTGTGGCTGACCTTCCCGGAAGACTGGGGCGGGCCGGACGGCATGACCACGGACGCGCAGGGCGGAATCTGGGTCGCGCATTGGAGAGGGAAGGATTTGGGGGGACCGGGCCGTGTCACGCGCTTCTTTGAGGACGCCACCGAGGACTTTCATATCGACCTGCCTGCCAAGCAGACGACCAGCCTGTGCTTCGCTGGCGATAAGCTGGATCGCGTCTTCGTCACCTCGGCGGCGGAAAATCTGCCGGAAGACCGTGAAGGCGGGACACTGTTTGAAATACCTTCTGACCTGTTGCGCGGCCACACCGGCCTTGAACCGATGAAATTTAAGGGGTAAGCGAAAGCCGGTTTTCCGCAGGAATTTTCGACACATGACCTACGCCGCGCCCGCCCTGATCGCCTGCGACTGGGGCACCACCAATTTCCGCATGTTCTTATTCGGCACGGATGGCGAGATCATCGCCCGCCACGCCGCCAATATCGGCCTCAAAAATCTGGGCGTGCTGAGCTTCGAGCAGGCGCTGGCCTCGGTGATGAAGGACGATTTCGACCGTCCCGACCTGCCGATCCTGCTGTCGGGCATGGTCGGCTCGCGTCAGGGCTGGGCCGAGGCGCCGTATGTCGCCTGCCCGGCGGGTCTGAAGGAGATCGTCGCGGGTCTGGTGACGGCGCAATCGGACAAGCTCAAGGTGAAGATCGTCCCCGGCCTGTCGTCGCAAAACGCCGATACAGGCATCCACAATGTCATGCGCGGCGAAGAAACGCAGATCTATGGCTGCGCGGGGCCAAAGGGCGAGGGCGTCTTCCTGCTGCCCGGCACCCATTCCAAGTGGGCCAAGCTGGAAGCGGGTGTGATCACCGGTTTCAGCTCCTACATGACCGGCGAAATGTTCTCGCTGCTGAAATCGCATTCGATCCTCGGCGATCTGATGGCCGACGACATTGATGATGTGGACGCCTTCAAACTGGGCGTAGACCGCGCCATGAACGACAAGTCCTTCCTGTCGCTGATCTTTTCGGTGCGCACCGAAGGGTTGTTCGGCAAGATCGCGCCACAGAGCCTGTCCTCTTACATGTCGGGCCTTTTGATCGGCTCGGAGGTGCGTGTCGAGATCCTGCGTCATGGCGTGCGTCCGGTGGGCATTATCGGCGACGGCACGCTGAGCAAGCTTTACAAGCGCGCGCTGGAGCATACCGGCTTCAGCGAGGTCACCATTCACGACGGCGATACCGCTTCGGCCAAGGGGCTGTGGGCGATCGCGCAACAGGCGGAACTCGTTTTATGATTCAGCAAAAATGGCGCGGCGCGACGGCGGCCCTGCCTCTGGTCGCTATCCTGCGCGGCCTCAACCCGTCCGAAGCGCTCGATGTCGGTGAGCGGCTGGTGCGCGCCGGGTTCCGTATTCTGGAAGTGCCGCTGAATTCGCCCGATCCGTTCGTCAGCATCGAGAAGATGGTTCACGCCCTGGGCGATCGCGCCATTGTCGGCGCCGGGACGGTGTTGAGCGTCGAGCAGGTCGAGCAACTGGCCAAGGTCGGCGGGCAAATCTGCATCTCGCCCAACAGCAACCCCGACGTGATCCGCGCCGCCAAACGGCTGGGCATGATCTCGTTTCCGGCCTTTTTCACGCCGACCGAAGCCTTCAACGCCATTGAGGCGGGCGCCGACGCGCTCAAGCTGTTCCCGGCGGAACTGGCGGGCGTGAAGGGCCTGAAAGCCATGAAGGCGGTGCTGCCGCGATCCATGCCGGTCTTTCCGGTCGGTGGCGTGACGCCCGACAATATGCGCGATTTCGTCGAGGCGGGCGCGGCCGGCTTCGGCATCGGCTCGGCCATTTTCAAGCCGGGCGACACGCCGGACGCCGTCTATAAAAAAGCCGTCGCCTTTGTCGAAGGCTGGACGGCGATCCACCCGTCGGCGGGTTAAACCGCTTCGCCAACCTGCTCGAACGCCAGCCGCGCCTCGCGAATCGCGTCGTGATGGGCGTTGGCCCACAGCATCAGGCCGTGCAGGGCGGGCATCAGGCTTTCGCCGAGCGGGGTCAGCCGGTATTCGACTGAGGGTGGGACGGTGGCGAAGACATGGCGGCTGATCAGGCCGTCGCGTTGCAGATCGCGCAAACTTTGCGTCAGCATGCGCTGCGAAATATCCGGTACGGCGCGCTTCAATTCGCCGAAGCGATGCGGACGCGCCGCCAAGGCGAACAGCAACAGGCTGGTCCACTTGCCGCTGATATGATCCATCACGTCGCGCACCGGGCAGCTTGTCGCATCCAGCTCGCCGCATGTCACCTGCGCCAGCATATCCTTGAACATTTCGCGCATGACATTTGTAATGGGGCGCTCAAGCGCCGCGCAGGCTCCTCGCCCATTGCGAAGCGCTAACGCTTCGCTCCTTGAGCGCAAAGCCTCGGGCGGGCGGTCGCCCTTGCCGGATGGCGCGCCATCCGGAAAATCTTTGATCGGTTCCTTCAAAGTAACCATCTCCCGAAAATCTGCCGTCTTTACAGAGCGGCGAAAGCGCCTATCTTGGCAATGATCTCATTTTGAGACTATATACCGATAGGAGACTAAAATGTCCACACTGCTCGTCACCGGCGCCAATGGCAAGCTGGGCCGCTATGTCGTCAACCTGCTGCTGGAAAGGGGCGGCCACACCGTCATCGCCGCCTCACGCGATCCGTCCAAGTTGGCCGATTTCGCCGCCAAGGGCGCGCAAACCCGCCGCGCTGATTTTGACGACTCGGCTAGCCTTGCTGAGGCCTTCAAGGGCGTGGATCGCGTACTGATCATCTCGACCGATTCGCTTGGGGCCGGTCAGCGGCTGCAACAACACTCCAACGCTGTGCAGGCCGCCAGAGAGGCGGGCGCGGCCATTATTTATACCTCTATGCCTAATCCCGAGACTTCTGCGGTGACCTTTGCGGGCGACCATCTCGGCACGGAACAGGCGATCAAGGCCAGCGGCGCGCCCTACACCATCCTGCGCAATGCCTGGTATCAGGAAAACCTGCTCGGCGCCCTGCCGCATGCGCTGGAGACCGGCCAGTGGTTCAGCGCCTCTGGCGAGGGCCGCATCAGCCATATTGCTCACGCCGACTGCGCCGAGGCCGCCGCCGCCGCGCTGACGCTCCCGCCGGAAAACAAGACCTACACCCTGACCGGTCCTGAGCTTCTGACCACGAAAGAGATCGCCGCCCTGGCCAGCGCCGCGACGGGCAAGCCGCTCACCGTCATCGACGTGACGGACGAACAACTGGCGGGCGGTTTGAAAGCAGCGGGCCTGCCCGAAGCGATCATTCCGATGCTCGTCTCCTTCGACGCCAATACGCGCAAAGGCGGCTTCGACGTGCTGACCAAGGATGTCGAAATCCTGACCGGCCATAAGCCGCGTTCGCTGGCGGCCTTCTTCGCGACGGCGTTGTAAAGGGTTTGAACCACGGAAAACACGGAAGTTCAGGGTGTCCTTGCACGACGGAATACAGCGCATGACGTGCATGCGCGTTGTTTTTAACTCATCTTTCACTGCACTTGTAATTTCCGTGTTTTCCGTGCTTTCCGTGGTCAAATCTTGCCCGCGATTGACCGATCCGCTAACCCATGCTGATGCACATCGTTCCCGTCGAATCTCATCATATCCCGGCCCTGTCCGAACTGGCCATCGCCTCGTTCACCGAGACGTTTGGCCATCTTTATCCGCCTGAAGACCTGGCCGCCTATCTGCAAAAATCCTATGCCGAGGCTGCACTGGCGGTCGAGATCGCCGATCCCGCGCAGTTCTGGCGCATCGCGTTTGACGAAACTGGTCGCGCCGCCGCCTATCTGCAATGCGGGCCGGTCAGCCTGCCGCATCTGGACGCCGATCCGGCGCGCGAGGGCGAGTTGAAGCGACTCTATATCCATTCCGATTATCAGGGCCGGGGACTAGGGCGCAGCCTGCTCAATCTGGCGCTTGATCATCTGAACGAACGCTATGGCGCGGCGGCGCAGTGGATCGGCGTGTGGAGCCAGAATCACAAGGCTCAGAAGCTTTATCTGTCGGCGGGATTCGAGAAGGTCGGCGACTATCTGTTCGCGGTCGGCGAAACGCGCGACGAGGAGTTCATCCTGCGCAAAGCGCCCTGATAAATTCGCTTTCCGCCCGCGTGCCGGCGCGCTCTTTCAGCCGCAGCGCATAGAAGGGCCGGGGCGGCAGGCCGATGTCGATCCCCTGCACATCGCCGGTGCGCGCCGCCCTTTGCGTCACCAGCTCCGATAAAAGACTGGCCCCGGCGCCCGCCTCGACCGCGCCGCGCACCGCTTCATTCGACGGCAGCTCCAGCGCAATATTGCGCGCTTCAAAGCGCAGACCCATGCTCGCCAGATGTTCGGCCAGTAGGGCGCGCGTCCCTGATCCCGGTTCGCGCACCACGAATTTCAGGAGCGCCCAGTCTTCCGGCGTTTGTGGCGCCGACGCGCCATTGGGAAGGACCAGCAGCATCCGGTCGCCGTTCAGCCGGATCGCGCTCAGGCGCGGATCGTCCACCGCGCCTTCGACGACGGCGATGTCGGCTTCATGCGACAGCACTTTCGCGGCCGCCAGTTCGGTGTTGAGATGCTCGACGTGCAGGACCAGACCCGGAAACGCCGCCTGAAAACGCGCCAGGCGCGGCGGCAGCCAGAAATTGCCGACCGTCTGGCTGGCGCAGATGCGTAATGATCCGCGCAAGGCGCCCGCCACATCCCGCACCAGCGCTTCGGCCTCGTGCGCGCGCGCCAGCACCGCCCGCGCTTCGGGCAGGAACAACCGCCCGGCTTCGGTCAGCGCGATGCCGCGTCCAATACGGTCGAACAGCTTGACGCCGAAACCCTGCTCAAGCGCCGATACGGCGGCGCTGACCGCCGACTGCGTCAGATAAAGGCTCTGCGCCGCGCGCGTCAGATGCTCGCGCTCGGCCACGGCCACGAAGATGCGCAACTGTTCGAGGGTCATATATCCCCTATATATGCCGCCGCGCGATCGGCAAATTGAAAGCTGATAAGCTGTGCGTCAGGCTGCGCCTATGGCTGATGCTGCAAAACCCACGCCGGAGCAAAGGCGCGCCCGCAAGGCCGAACGACGCGCCAAACAGCGCGCGACGAATCTGCTGCGCGCCGAAAAAATGCGCAAGGCGCGTCTCGCCGATCCCTCCGCGCCTGCGCCCGCCAGCGACGCCCTGCCTAACGTCAATATCGGCTGTTCCGGCTGGTTCTACTGGGACTGGAAGGGCAAATTCTATCCGTCGCAGATGCCGACAAAGGAGTGGTTCGGCCACTATGCCGAACATTTCACGACGGTCGAGCTGAACGCGCCCTTTTATGGCTGGCCGACGGTTAATGCGATCAAGGGCTGGCTGCGGCAAGCAGGCGAATTACCCTTCATCTACACCGTCAAGGTTTCCGAACTGATCACACATATCCGCCGCTTCGAGGACGTTCAGGATCTGATCCGCGACTTCGGCTATATCGCCGACCTGCTGGGCGAACGCATGGGCTGTTTCCTGCACCAGTTTCCGGCCAGCTTTCCGTACACGCCGGAACGGCTTGACCGGATCGTTTCGCAACTGGACCACAGGCGGCGCAATGTCATCGAATTCCGTCATGAAAGCTGGTGGAACGAAGCGGTCTATGCCGCGTTTCGCGAGCACGGGACGATCTTCTGTTCGACCAGCGGGCCCAACCTGCCGGACGCGATCATTCGCACCGCCGATGAGATCTATGTACGATTCCACGGACCTGAGCGCTGGTATCGCTACGACTATTCGGATGCGGAATTGTCCGATTGGGCGCGGCGCATCCGCGAGAGCGGCGCACGGCGCGTCTGGGCCTATTTCAATAACGATTACAACGCCTATGCTATCAAGAACGCGCAGGCCTTACGCAAAATGCTCTCGGATCAACCTTGACGCGCGCGCTGGCGTAGCCACAGGGTCAGGGCCCACGCATAGCCTTCGTTCTTGAGGTTTACCAGCGCCTGCAACGGCTCCAGCCAGACCAGTTCGTGATCCGGCTCGCACTTGGCTTCGGGGATAGAGCCGATCAGGCGCATCTCGAAGAAATGGCAATGATTGTTATAGGCCGTGCCGTCATCATGGATGAAATAGTGCAGAAGGTCGGTGATCGGCCGCACGACCTCGACCTTCAGACCCGTCTCCTCGCCGAATTCGCGCACCACGGCGATCTCCGGCGTCTCGCCCGGATCGACCGCGCCGCCCGGGAAGTCGTACTTGAAATTGTCATAGCCGATGCGCGCGCAGGCCAGCTTGCCGCCGCGCAGCAGTACGCCATAGCCTGCGCTGCGGGGCCGGTAGTCCCGGCCCGGCAGCTTGTCGCCGAACTGCTTCAAAGGCGCGCTCATTCGCCGTGCAGCACGGTCCACGGATCATCGACCTTGTTGCCGACGAAATCGTCATAGGGGGTGGCGGGCCAGCCGACGCCCATCGTCTTGGAATCGCGCCAGGCGTCGAGAATGGCGTCGCGCAGGTTCGCGGCGCCCAGCGCCACCTGTTTCGTAATGAAAGCCTTGCCGCGCGGATCGCCGTCGGCAAAGCCGCCATCCTTGTAAAGTTGGTACATTGGGATGACCTGATCGAAGCTGGCCTTCAGCTTGGTCGTGAAGCAGGTCATGACCGGTTCGGTGCAGGGCGTATAGTCCGGTTCGTATTGTTTCAGGTCGGCCTCGGTGACATTCTTGGTCACATAGGGCCCTTCGAGCGGCACGTGGATGTGATCGGTGGTGAAACCCTGCGGGTTGGGGAAATTGCCCCAGCCATTGTAGTGGATCGACAGATGCAGAGGTTGGGTGGCGTCGCCAACATAGTGCGCCATGACGCCGATATCGTACTTGATCTGAGCTTCGCGACGCAGGCGGTCGGCGTGATACCAGGCCTTCTTGTCCTTGTCGCTTTCGCGGGTCTCCATCAGGCTGACCACGCGCCAGTAGGCGAAGTCCTTGACCACCTGCTGATACGTGTCCACCTCGGCATAGGGCAGGTAACCCGCGCGATCGGGATCGCCGCCCTTGGCCGAGATGGCGGTCGCGTATTGCGAGCGCTTGGCGGGCAGATTGTCCAGCGTCATGCCGGCCAGCGTCGTCCCGTCGTCGTTCAGGTCGATAAAGTGCAGGGCGTCGCGTTCGGCATGCACATCGCCCGCGCCGCGCCAGCGGTCCGGCTCGTTGGCGTATTCGCCGATGTCGGCCATCGCTTCTGGCGTGCGCAGGAAGGCCGGGACATAGGACGGCAACAGGCGCACGCCCTCCATGCCGATCAGGCGGTGGCCGGTCGAGCCCCAGGCCCAGGCGACGCCCGCCGCCGCCAGACCCATAATCACCACAGAGGCCGCTATCGCCTTACGCATGTCTTTCGTCCTTAACCTTGTCCGTTTCTGTTGAAACGTATCTCTAATCCGTTTCCGGTGCGAGAGTCACCTCAAGACCGTTCAGATCGTCGCGCATCAGGATCTGGCATGACAGGCGCGATGTGCGCTTGACCAGAAACGCCTCGTCCAGCTTCTCATCTTCTTCGTCCGATTTCGGAACCAGCCTATCCAGCCATGACTCGGCGACATAAACATGACAGGTCGCGCATTCCAGCGCGCCGCCACACTCGGCCTTGATGGGCAAACCGTTGTCGCGGATGATCTCCATGATGCGCCAGCCCTCAAGCGCGGGCAGGGTGTGAACCTCGCCGTCGCGATCGGTGCAGACAATGTACAGTTCGGTGTCGGACATATGTTTTCGCCGCTTGATTTAAGAAACCGGGTTTGCGTTTAAAACCCCGGAGTCAAAATCGCCAACGATAATTTCTGGCTCAAGCCTTTAGTTCGGACCTTTGAGGCCGCGGATGCGCAGTTCATGCAGATAGGCCGCGACGTCCATCAGGGCGGCGTTCATCTGATCGCGCACGCGCTCCAGTCGCGTCGCAGCGCCCGCATCGTCGCCGCGTTCAGCGGCCTCTGCGGCGGCGGCCAGGGCGTGTGCGCCGATTCCCCCCGCCGCACCCTTGATCGTATGCGCCGCATCGCGCCAGCCTTCATGACCCGTGGTCAGAAGCGGCGCCCATAGCTCACATTGATGCTGAAACAGGCGCAGCACCTCCTCGATAACGGCGGCGTCATTCAGCGTATAGGCTTCAAGATGGCCGAAATCGACGGCTCCGGTCAGGTCTCTGCGCGCCAATGCCTTGCTCTCCAAGCTGTCGCGAAAAAATACCACATACCCCGATTTTACGCTTGAAACCCAGAAGAAAATGGCTATGTTCCGCCGCTCACCGCCGGACAATACCAACACCGGCGGTTCTGAAATGGTTTGGGTGTGTAGCTCAGTTGGTAGAGCAGCTGACTCTTAATCAGCGGGTCCACGGTTCGAGTCCGTGCTCACCCACCAACCATCACTTCGCAGACGTCCGCTGACGTTGAAAAAATCAATAAAATCTGATACATTTGAGTTTGAACGTACACGCTTGTCCGTCCTCATTCAGGGGTATCCGGCGTTTTTGGGGTCTCTTTTTGGGGTCACGGCAAATTCACCGGAAATGTGACCCCAATGGCCATGACAGACGCCGCGTTGAGGGCGGCAAAACCTTCTGATAAGCAATACAAAATGTATGACAGTGCGGGGCTGTTCGTTATCGTCCGCCCGTCCGGTCAGAAGCTTTGGCGCTTTAAATACCGATTGGGACTCAGCGAGCAGCAGATGTCTCTTGGCACGTACCCGCTGGTCTCGCTGAAGGATGCGCGCTTAAAGCGCGATGATCTACGCCGAAAGCTCCTCGACGGCGTTGATCCCGCAGGCGAACGCAGAAAGGCCGAGCTTGCGGCCAGAATGGCCGCCGGAAATACATTTGGCGCGGTCGCACGGGAATTGCTCGACAAACTGGAAATGGAGGGCTGCGCCAAAGCCATGCAAATCCGCAACGAGCGGTTCTTCAAACAGCTAGAGCCCGATCTGGGCCGCCGCGCGGTTATCGATTTTGAGCCGGTTGAAATTTTAAGCGTATGGAAGAAATTCGAGCGACGGGGAATATATGAAACCGCAAAGCGGCTGCGGTCATTTATCGCCCGCGTCTACCGATATGCGATTGTAACAGGCCGGGCGCGCCAAAATCCGGCTTCAGACTTGGGCGAGGCGCTAATCAAGCCGAAGAAGAAGCACCTAGACCATGGCCGCGCTGCACGCTGAAAATTTCGCTGATCGGATGCCCACGGAAATCGACCGTGAGCGAGCCAACCAGCTGCGCCAAATTCTGGCTGAGTTGATCTCCGATGATGTGCCCGTCTCAATGAAGTTGGCTCTGGAAAAGGGCCAAATGGCGGAGGTGACGTTGTCACCCCTGCTGGCTCAGACCTTTCTCGATATCTCTCGCCTGATTTCCAGCGGCAAGAGCTTCAGCATCATGCCAGTCAATGCCGAGCTGACCACGCAACAGGCGGCTGACATGCTGAATGTGTCACGCCCGTATCTTGTGAAATTGCTCGAAAACAACGAAATCAATTTCACGAAGACGGGGCGCCACCGCCGGATCAAAGCCGAAGACCTTTTTGCCTATAAGAAAAAGCGTGACTCGGAGCGAGCGCGCATCCTATCGGATATGGCGCGAGAAGATGCGGAAAACGGATATCTATGAGCGACAGAGCCGATCCGGTTTCAATTGTCGTCGATGCCAATGTGCTCGCCGGCGCCCTGACGCCCAATATCATCCTCAGCCTAGCCGAGGCGGGTTTCTTCCGGTCGTACTGATCATCCCGAATTCTCGACGAATTCGAGAGATATTGCGCGGAACGGACTGGCAGCGCGGAAAACGCAAAGAGGCAGCGCGATCGCATTGAGGCCGGCTTTCCAGAAGCCATCGTCAACGGTCTCAAGATCATCGAGGACGGCCTCAACCTGCCCGATCCAGACGATTGCCACGTCCTTGCGGCGGCGATCAAAGCGAAGTCCGGAGTGATCGTAACCGAGAATGTCAGGGATTTCCCGGCCCAGGAGCTAAATTGTTAATTTCCATCGAGAACTGACCCAGTATTTTCACTGAGAACTGACCCGTCTAAAAGGTATAATCCTATGGGTCAGTGTCTGGTCAAGTCACAGTTTTCTCCCTTCTCGATTTTACCGTTGCCGTGCTGGCTTTGAA
>NZ_JBQCGA010000025.1:0-16325 GCF_051956075.1 Asticcacaulis sp.
GTTGAGCGTGGCCAGATCGCCGTAGCGGTTCTTCAGCCAGACGATGAAGCGCTGCCGGTCGGCCTCTGACCACGACATGAAGCCGTTGCCGACCTCATTGTCGAAGCCGATGGCGAACAGGGCCGGATGATGGGCGTAATGTTTGGTCAGCGCGTCGGCGAAGTCTTTCACGACGCGCTGATAATCAGGGTCGGAGATGTCGTCCATATAGCGTTCGGCCGGGTAGAGCGTCGTGCCGTTCTGCGCCACCAGATTGACGCCCGGATATTTGTGGTGCAGCCACACCGGCGCGGGCAGGCCGCTGATGTCCAGTATGACCTTGATGCCCGCCGCGTGCATCTGGTCCATGATGTCGTCGAACGGTTTGAAATTATAGACGCCTTCCGCCGGTTCGAAATAGTCCCACGACAGATCGCCCATGCGCACGACGGTGAAGCCCGCCTTCTTCATCAGGGCGATGTCGTTGCGGATTTCCTCCGGCGAGCGGTCCACCGGCTGATAGCAGGTTCCGACATACAACTGACCCGCCCCAGGCCAGTCCGGGTGACCGGCGGCGTCCTGCGCGTGGACCGGGCCTGCAGAGGCGGCGATCAGGGCGACGGTGGCGAAAAGAGCGGCTTTCAGGTTCATTTTGTGGGTTTCAAATTTGGTCATGCGTCACTTCTGCGTCAGTACGACAACGGCGCCGCCCGCTGGTTTCAGCTTCAGGCTGATTTCCGACTTGGCGGTCACGCTTTGCGCCGTCGTCACGACCGCGTTGGCGTCGGTCCCGTCCTGCCAGAGTTTTGCGACATAGGCGCCCTTGCCGAGGAAGCCGAGCGGCAGGGTGATGTCGCGCCCCTCGGCATTGGTCATGGCGCCGATATACCAGACCTTGCCCTTGCGACGCGCCAGGGCGACATAGGTTTCCGGCGTTCCGTCGAGAAAGCGCGTTTCATCCCAGGCGGTCGGGACAGACTTGATGAAGTCGAAGCCCGTCTGATCGACATAGGCCGACGGATCGTCGGACACCATTTGCAGCGGGCTGTCATAGACGACGTACATGGCCAGGGCCTGACCGCGCGTCGTCTGGGTCATCGGCATGGAGTCGTGAACCTTGTACGTATCGGGCGTTCCGTTGCGGAAGCCGCCCGGCGTATAATCCATCGGGCCGAGCAGCATGCGCGTATAGGCCAGATGGACATTGTGCGCAGGCGTGACGCGATCGGAAAACTTGTTGTACTCGGCGCCCAGCACGCCTTCCTGCGTGATGTAATTGGGGTAGGTTCGCTCCAGCCCCGCGGGCGGATAGGCGCCGTGCATGTCCAGCAACATGTGGCGCTGCGCCGTAGCGGCGGCCATCTTATGGAAGAATTCGACCATCTCCTGATCGTCGCGCTGGGTGAAGTCGATCTTGACGCCCTTGATCCCCCAACGCTGATAAGCGTCCAGAACCTCGTCAATGCGCGGGGCGATATGCTCCCAATGCGCCCACAGGATCAGACCGACATGACGTTTGGCGGCGTATTGCACCAGTTCCGGCATGTCGATATTGGGCTCAGGCCGGGTGATGTCGGTCTTGGGATCGGGATTGCAGCACGGCGTCGATCCATAGGCCCAGCCTGCATCGATCAGGAAGTAGGGAAAGCCTGAATCGGCGGCGAAGTCGATGAAACGCTCAAAGCGCGCCATGCTCGGCTTTTCACCCGCTGTCGGACCTGACCACCAGTCCCACGCCGCCTTGCCCGGCTTGACCCAGGAAAAATCGCCTTCAGGCGCGGGCGCCACGTCGCTGACCAGTTCCGAAGGGATCAGATCGCCGGCGCGGTCCGCCATCATCACCACGCGCCAGGCGCTGGTCAGACCGTCCTGAGAGGTCACGGCGACATGGTCATCGTCGGGGTGCGGGGTGAGGTGGACCTTAAAACCGTCAGGCGTCACATGGAAGGAGCTACCGGTATAACCGACCAGAGCCGACTGGGTGATGGCGAAATGCGTGCGCTGGCTGGCCGAGGCGCACACCACCGGCACATCCAGAACCGCGTCGGCATTAAGCTTTGACACCGGCGTTTCGCGCCATGTCGCCTCGTGCGAGGAAACATAGTCGGTCACCTCGCACACCGGATCGTAGCCGAAGCGGAAGCCGGTGCGCTCGTCGCGGATCGTGTAGCCCTGTCCTTTGGGCAGCAGGTAGCGGAAGGCGACGCCGTCATTATAGGCCCTGACTTCAAGGGACATCTGGCGATGCAGGCCCGTCTTCTCGCGATAGGTTACGATCAGGCTGTTATAGTCTTCGCGCGTTGACGACGCTTTTGTCGCGATTAGCGGCGTGACGCGCGTAAGATGATCGCGATGGGCTTCAACCGGCATCAGGTCACTATAGTCCGGCGCATCGGCGGGCGTCAGGCCAAGGGGCGAGGGCGCAATGATTTGTTCGCCTTCACGCTGGATCGAAAAGCTCGATCCGTCCGTCGCGACCTGCATGGACAGGCTTTTGTCCGGCGACTGGATTAAAAAAGCGGAAGCCGCCGCGAGTGTCGTAAACAGCATGAAAACTTCCTCCTGTGCGTCGCCCTCGAAGCTGTCTTTATGACGACGCGCGTCTGCCATCTTGTGGCGACGACTGTGTTATTTGCCCGACATGATAGACATGGCGGCGCGAGGCGGCAATTGAATTTCGCTAATGGCGCCATATTTTGCATGCGGAAACTATAGGGATGTGTTGCGTAAGCGCAACACTGAATCGCTGGGCTATAAAATCCGCATGTGAAATAAGATTTCATATTTGACGGAACATGAGGTTTTGATTATTGTCTTACAATAGCCAATCTCGGGAAGCGTCCCAGCGCGCCATGAATTTTGCAGCGTTTTGATTTGGTTACGGTTATCCATTCCTCCCTGGGTGGTTCCGCTTTTCGATCGAACTGACTCCCTCGTACTCATGGCGCGGGGAGTCTTTTTCGTTGCCTGCGCCATGGGTTGTAAGCGACGGTTTGGTTAAGGCAGGGTTCCGATGCGGCCCGGCGGCGATGAGGAGCGCGTACGACAGGTGAATATCAGAGGCTTCAGATGGATCGCGCTGCTTCTGACGATGATCCTGACGTCAAGTCCGCAGCCGGTCTGGTCGCAGCCCGCGCGTCAGACGCTTGAGATTGGCGCGGCCTGGCGGTTTCATAAGGGCGGCGCGCTGTCCGACATCGCCGTCATGCCGTCATCAGACTGGACGCGGGTTGATCTGCCCGACAGCTATAACGCCAAAGACGGCGATGACGGCGGCGGCTATTATCGCGGCGCGGCGTGGTATCGCCGGACGCTCAGCTTTACGCCGTCACCGACCTTCGCCAGAACCTATATCGAATTCGACGGCGCGGCCGTGGTCACGGACCTGTGGGTCAATGGCGCTCATGTCGGCCAGCACAGGGGCGGCTATGCGCGGTTCCGCTTCGATCTGACCCCCTATCTGCATGGTGGGAATAACACCTTGCTGGTGAAGACGGACAACAGCGCTTCGCTGGAGGTCGCGCCGCTGGGCGGGGATTTCACCGTGTTCGGCGGGATTTATCGACCGGTGCGGCTGGTGAGAACGCGCGACCTGCATCTGGACATGCTGGACTATGGTTCGTCCGGGGTCGAAATTCGCCAGTCCGGGGTCAGCCGCAGCAAGGCGGACCTCGCCTATCGCGTCCGCGTCGCCAATGACGGGACGAAGGCGCGCGACGTCCTCGTGCGCGTCAGGCTCAAGGCCGGGACGAGTACGGTGCTGGAATTGCATAAAAAGCTATTGGCGCAGCCGGGCGCCGTCGCCGTGGCGGAGTTGAGCGGCGCGCTTTTGTCGCCGCGCCTGTGGGACGGCGTCGCCGATCCCTATCTCTATTCGAGCGAGATTTCCCTTGAAGACGTCGCTACCGGCGCGGTTATGGATCAGACGCAGATCGCCACCGGCATTCGCTCCGTCGTGCTGACGCCAGACGGGGGCCTGTTGCTGAACGGCCATCCCTATGGCGTGCATGGCGTCAATATCCACCAGAGCATGCGTCCCGGTCGCGGGCCTGCCGTAGGCGACGCCGAGATCGACGCCGATTTTCGCATGTTGCAGGAACTGGGCGTCACCGGGCTGAGATTCGCCCACTATCAACATCCGCAGAGGGACTACGACCTGGCCGATCAGGACGGTATTCTGGTCTGGACCGAGGTTCCCTTCGTCGCCAAAGCCGTTGCGGATACGGCGTTTGGCGACAACCTGCAGGACCAGCTTCGCGAGCTGATCCGGCAGAATATCAACCATCCCAGCGTGTTCGTCTGGGGGCTGGGCAATGAAATCTACAATGTCGATGCGGCCAGCGCGCACGGGCTTGATCGTCTGCAAACGCTCGCCCACGCCGAAGACCCGGACAGGCCGACCACCTACGCCAATTGCTGCGCGCCGATCGACGGACCGCAGGCCAGCCATAGCGACGCGATCGGCTCCAATGTCTATTATGGCTGGTACGACGGTCAGTTCGGCGATCTGGGGCCGTGGCTGGACGCCAATCACGCCAAAAGGCCCGCCACGCCTGAGGCGATCAGCGAATATGGCGCGGGCGGCAGCCCGTTCCATCAGGAAGACCCGCCCAAGCGTCCGCGCCCGGATTCGCACTGGCACCCGGAGCAGTATCAGGCCCTTTACCATGAGCGGGCCTGGACCCAGATTGCGCAGCGCGGCTGGCTGTGGGCCAGCTTTGTCTGGTGCGGCTTCGATTTTCCCTCCGACGGCCGCAATGAGGGCGATCATGCGGGCATCAATGACAAGGGGCTGATCACCTATGACCGCCGGATCAAAAAGGACGCCTATTTCTGGTACAAGGCGAACTGGAATCGCGCCCCTATGCTTTATATCACGTCGCGTCGTGATGTGGTGCGGCGGACTCCTGATGTGGTTGTTAAGGTCTATGGCAATGTGGCGCAGGCCCGCCTTATGCTGAACGGCGTGGATCTGGGGACGCAGACTTTTGAAAATCACATAGCGAACTGGCGGGTGCGCCTTCAGCCCGGCAAAAATCTCCTGACCGTACAGAGCGGCGCGGTCCAGGATGCGGTGACGTGGGCGCTGTCCGCGCCGGGCGCCGGTTAGGGCATTTTGCCGCCCAGCGCGACCGAGATTTTGTGCGCCGTATCCCCCAGTTGCGCCTGCGCCTCGTCCAGACCTACAAGCTCTGTGCCGTCGATGACCTTGAGGAAAGGGACGGTCAGGGCGGCGACCGCTTCGCCGCGAAAGCCGAACACCGGATAGCTGATGTCGGTCACGCCGAGGGTGCGCGCGCTCTCCATGCGCTCAAAACCTCTGGCCCTGACCGCGTTGATCTGTGCGCGCAGACTTTTTGACCAGCCTTCGGCCTGAGCCGTCTCGGTCTGAAACGCCAGCAGCACATGGCCGGAACAGGTCGTGGCCAGGTTCAGGCTTGTGCCGATCCTGACGTAAAAGCCGGTGGCGCCGGGATTGTGCTGGCGCATGATGATCAGGCCCGTATCGCCATTGCGCACGACAAGGTGACAGGACTGGTCGGTGGCGGCGGCGAACGCGCGCATGAGCGGCGCCGCCACGGCGGTAAGTTCCTCGGAAGGCGTCGCGCGAAACACCAGCTCCAGCACCATGGGCGTGACGCGGTACTTGTCGTCAGGCCCCTTGCTCAGCCAGCGGCGGCGCTCCATCACGACAATGATGCGAAAAATCTCGCTCATGGTCAGACCAAGCCCGGCGGCGATCTCAGACGCCATGAGGCCCGCCGGATTTTTGGCGAGCAACTCTATGACGTTAAAGCCTTTTTCCAGGGCGGGCGCCACATAGGTGGAGCTGCGCTTCGAGGCGGAGGGGGCGGTGTCGCTGGGCGTCGTCTTACGCATATCTACCGATTACGGCGCGTTGATGATGCTGGCAAGATGAATCCGCCACGGCGCGCGGGCGCGGGGCGCTAACGCTACGCTTAGTTGTGCACGCACATCCGGCTGATCGGGTTTGCTTTTGTAGCGGTCAGCAGGCCTAACCTATAGGGAAGGCGGATATAGTCGCTTGTCTTACCCTTAGGGTCCAGGCCCTGAAAAAGAAACTGAAGCGGTTGGCATGGGTCTATGGTCAGGGTCTGGTCCATACCGGAGCGCACCATTTCGCCGTGAGACACGCCTTCTGACCAGACGGTTCCGGTAAAATCCACATTATCCGCGCCAGCGAAGACGTTCATGTCATCGCCGATGGGAGTCCATTCCCCGTCAAGACGGTCGCTTTTCCAGATGCGGAAATAGCGTCCTTTCGGCCCGATCGCTTCCACGAGCGTGATATAGGCCTGCGCGCCCTTGATCTTGTAAGTGTTGCTGGCTTCGAAGACGTCGTCACGGCGCGCGCCGCGCAGAACGCGTTGCGTGTTATGAAAGCCATTGGGGAAATCGGAGAGGTTCGTCTCAGCCCTGAAAAAATCGCCGCCGTCATTGGTGAAAAAGAGATAGCACTTCGCCGAGTCGCAAATTATCCAGAAATCCAGCCATCCGCCCCCGGACGCCTGCTTGACCACATCCGGGAGGGCGGCGAAGAAGGGCTTGGGCGCCGTCCAGGAGGTGGGATCGTCGATATTTTCGCTGGTGGAAAACATCGGGTCGCCGCCCTGATAGATCAGATACCAGCGGTGTTGCGGGGCGAAGTAGAAGGCTTCCGGCGCCGCGCGATAGCCCTGACCGATTCCTGAATGGTCGAGCGGCGTTATCGGGCTTGCCGAAGCCTGCGACCAGTCGCTGAAGCTGGTGTAGGCCAGCCCCCAGCCATGTTCGCCCGCCGTGGTCATGAAGACGTGGTATTTGCCGTCGGCGAAGACGACGGAGGGATCCTTGACGCCGTAATAGCCGGAGGCGCCGAGTTGCGCCGCTGTGATCAGCGGCGCGCTGGCCTTCCACTGAAACGCGCTGTGGCTTTCAGCCCGGGCCGTGACAGCGGACAAAGACATGGCTGCGAACGCAGCGGCGAGGCTGAAGTGAGAGAAACGAGACATGGAATCGACGGCCCATCGGTTTAAATGCTGATTTTCAGCACACTGCTGTGCCGGGTCGGCAATCCGTTCGGCAGGGACACGCTCAGGGCGTCGTCGCCCTGATGGAAGGTCAGGGGCGCGTCGTGGCCAAGCAGGCGGACCTGGCGCACGCGATGCTTCAGCGCTTTCGCGCGCCTTCCCAAGGCGTTGATCTTGACCTCGGCGCCCGGCTCGCCGAGCGTGATGGCGTAGAGCGCGTCGCCCTTTGTGGTGAAACGGATGTCCTGCGGCGTATAGGCGGTGTTTTCCTTGAAGGCGCCATCGGCGGTTTCGGTCGGACCTTCGCCATAAAGCGACCAGGGGCGCGTGCCGTGGATCGCCTCGCCATTGACCTGCATCCATGGCGCCAGTTCGTCCAGCAGGCTTTGCGATTCCGGCGGCAGGCTCCCGTCGGGATAAAGCACGATGTTCAACAGCAGATTGCCGTTCTTGCTGACGATGTCGGCCAGCATATGAATCACGTCCGGCGCGGTCTTGTAAGTGTAATTGTCGCTGTAGAACCAGTCGCCATTGGAGGTGTCGGTTTGCCAGGGCAGGGGATTGATGCCTTTCAGCACGCCGCGTTCGACGTCCTGAACGCAGAATTTGGCGCTGAATTCGCCGGAGCCGAGCGCCTTGCAGTTATAGACGGCCTGCGTGCGGCCGTCCTTAGCCGCGCGGCTGTTGTAAAGGTGCGCCAGCATCGTCTTGCCGACATCGCCAAATGGCAGGCCGCCGTCGGAATAAAGCAGGTCGGGCTGATAATTGTCGATCAGGTCGCGGATGCGGTTGAACCAGATCTGATGAAATTTCGGATCCTTGGTGTACCAGGTGTCGCCGCCGCGATAGGGCTCGTTCTGATTGTCGTGATAGAGGTCGGCGTAGCGCGGGTCCGCGCCGTCATAATTGACGCCCAGCTTCGGCCAGAACTGATCGTATTCATGGCTGGGATAGAACCAGTTGTGGCTGGCGCCCAGATGTTCGGAGACGCCAAAATGCAGGCCGCGTTTCTGCGCGGCGGCCTTCCAGGCGCCGACAATGTCGCGTTTCGGCCCCATGGCGGCGGCGTTCCAGCGATGGGTGCGCGAATTCCACAGATCGAAATTGTCGTGATGGACGCCCATGCTGACAAAATATTTCGCCCCGGCGGCGACGTACTTGTCCATCAGGGCTTCGGGGTCGAACTTTTCCGCCGTCCACAAGGGGATGATGTCCTTGTAGCCGACTTCGGACGGATGGCCGTAGTGCTTCAGATGGTGGTCGTAGTGCGGATGGCCCGGAATATACATCTGGCGCGCGTACCAGTCGCCCGCGCGCGGCACGGCCTGCGGTCCCCAGTGCGCCCAGATGCCGAACTTGGCGTCGCGGAACCAGTCGGGCGCCGAATAGGTTTCCAGCGAGGCCAGATCAGGGGCGTAAGGCCCGGTCGCGATCGGAAGCTGACCACCAGGAGGCGGCGTATCCTGAGCGACGGAGCCGGGCGTGGCTTCGGCCCGCGCCATAGACGCCGCGCCCATGCCGAACGCTGCGAGGAGAGGCGCGCCCAGAAGGCTGCGCTTGCTGATGGTCACCATAACATCCTGCCTGTTGTGCTTGCGCGTCCATCAGACATGCGATCTGACGGCGCGAATTGATGGGTTTGCTAATAAAAAATTATTTCATAAATGAGTCGCCCATGTCCAGCCTCTCTTTGATCTGACAGGGATAAGGAATTGACGCTCATAGTGTTCGCTGATACTTCCGCATTTGATATTAAATAGCATATATGGAATTTAAGCGTTATGAAAGCCATTATCTGTGAAAAGCCGGGCGCGCTCGCGGTCGTGGCGAAGCCAGAGCCGGTCAGGCAGGCGGGCGAGGTCAAGATTCGCATCCGGCGCGTCGGCCTGTGCGGCACGGATTTTCATATCATCACCGGCAATCAGCCCTATCTGCAATATCCGCGCGTCATGGGGCACGAACTGGCGGGCGAGGTGGCCGAGGCGGATGAGGGTTCAGAACGCAAGCCCGGCGAGACGGTGACGCTCAATCCCTACCTGCCGTGCGGCGAATGCATCGCCTGCCGCAAAGGCAAGCCGAATTGCTGCACCCATATCCGCGTGCTGGGCGTGCATATTGATGGCGGCATGGCGGAATATGTCTGCGTGCCGGAGGCTGCGGTGATTCCGATTGCGGATCTCAGTCTCGATCAGGCGGCTATGGTCGAATTTCTGTGCATTGGCGCCCATGCCGTGCGGCGCGCGCGGCTGGAGGCGGCGGAACGCGTTCTGGTGGTTGGCGCCGGTCCGATCGGCGTGGCCGCCGCCCTGTTCGCGCGTCTGGCGGGCGCCGATGTCAGCCTGATCGACACCTCCATGCAGCGACTCGACTATGCGTCGCGGCAGTTGGGGTTTGAGCATGTCCATGCGGTTGCGGACGATGTGACGCCCTGGCTGGCCGGACGAACGGACGGGGACATGTTCGACTGCGTATTTGACGCGACCGGCAACGCAAAAGCCATTGAAAAAGGCTTTGATTATGTCGCGCATGGCGGGCGCTACGTGCTGATCAGCGTCGTCAAGGACGCGATCACCTTTTCCGATCCGGAATTCCACAAACGCGAAATGCAACTGATCGGCAGCCGCAATGCGACGCGGGCTGATTTTGAATATGTCATCGACTGCATTCGCAGCGGCGCTATACCAACGGGCAGGTTGAAGACCCACGCCTTCGCCCTGATCGACATGGCGCAGGTCGTGCCGGAACTGCTCAAGGATCAGGGCTCGGTTCTGAAGGCGATAGGCAGCTTCTAGAGCCGCCGCAAGGGTATAAAAAGAGCGCCGATCCGGCTTACCGGACGGCGCTCTCTTTTGTCAGTGCGTCGCCTCGCTGAGGACGTCTTCCGCCGTAACGGTTTCGTTTTTTCGCGTTGTCAGGCCGTAGAGGGCGACGACGACGAAGCAGATCAGGGGCACGATGATGGCGGTGCGCGCCGAGGCGTGGTCGAGGATCACGCCCATGATGTTGGTCAGGATGAAGCCGCCGACAATGGCCATGACCAGCAGGGAGGAGCCTGTCTTGGTCAGGGGGCCGAGGCCGCGCACTGCGGTGGCGAAGATGGTCGGGTACATGATCGACATGAAGAAGCTGGAGGCGACCAGCGCCCACAGACCGGTGTGGCCGCCGACAAGGACGGCGACGGCGGTTAGGGCGATATTGGCGACCGCGAACAGGGTCAGAAGCCGCGCCGGATTGACGATCCCCATCAAGGCCGTGCCGGCGAAACGCCCGATCAGGAAGGCGGTCAGGGCGTAGGTCAGGTAGTCGGCGGCGGCCTTGTCAACCAGATGCATTTCGGCCTGGCCGTATTTGATCACATAGCTCCAGACGCCGACCTGAGCGCCGACATAGAAGAACTGCGCCGCGACGCCGAGCAGGAAATGCGGGCGTTTGAACAGGCCGCCGACCGCCTGCCCGGCGGAGAGTTGCGCCTCGTCGTGGTCATGCACCGAGCTTGTGGCGGCCTGCGGAAAGCGGCTGAAGGCGACCAGCGCGGCCCAGACCAGCACCACCGCGCCGATGATCAGATAGGGCGTCTGCACCGCCCTGGCCTCGCGCGCATAGTCGGCGGCGGTGTTGAGCTTTTCGATGCCGGACAGGATATAGGTCTTGCCGATCCAGATGCCGGCCAGCGAGCCGAGCGGGTTGAAGGCCTGGGCCAGGTTGAGGCGGAAGGCCGCCCACTTTTCGTTCCCCAGCACGGTCATCAGCGGATTGGCCGAGGTCTCCAGAAAGGCGAGGCCCGAGGCGATGACGAACAGGGCGCCGAGGAACCACGGATACTGCCGCACCTCGGCGGCGGGCCAGAACAGCACGGCGCCCAGCGCATACAGCACAAGCCCGGTCAGCACCGCCGCCTTGTAACCGAAGCGCCGCATCAGGAAACCGGCGGGCAGGGCGAACAGGAAATAGCCCATGTAAAAGGCCGACTGCACCAGCGACGACTGGAAGTTCGTCAGGCTGAACGCCTTTTTGAACTGCGGGATCAGAATGTCGTTGAGATTGTTCGCGATCCCCCAGAAGAAGAACAGGGCCGTGATCAATATCACCGGCCAGACGCCAAATCCGGCGCGTTTCGTTTCGGTCATGCGTTTCCTCTTATATGTGCGCGCTGGTTATATGTGCGTGCTGGTCTTATGGACGCGGACGAGATCATAAATGGCTGGTTCGGTCAATTCATTAGTGTTACATATGGAATAGAGTTTCACAGGAAGAATCATGGCGACGCCTCTTTATTATGTGCTCGACCTCAAGGACGATCCGCAACTGATTGCAGACTATCAGGTCTGGCACAGACCGGGCGGTCCTCCGCAGGCGATTACGGACGCCTTGCGCGCGGCGGACATCGTGGCGCTGGACATCTTTCTGGCCGGGAACCGGCTGATGATGGCGCTGACGCCGGGACCGGGATTTGATCCCGCCGCCAAGGCCGCGTCCGACGCCGCCAGCCCTGAGGTTCAGGCGTGGGAAGAGCTGATGTGGCGCTTTCAGCAGGCTCTGCCGTTCGCGGCGCCTGGGCAGAAGTGGGTTCCGATGCAGCGCATCTATGCTTTGAGCGAACAACCTTAAAAGAGCGTCGCGCCC
Organism: Asticcacaulis sp.; assembly: GCF_051956075.1. Taxonomy (GTDB): domain Bacteria; phylum Pseudomonadota; class Alphaproteobacteria; order Caulobacterales; family Caulobacteraceae; genus Asticcacaulis. The sequence goes on from NZ_JBQCGA010000025.1 coordinate 11,634, forward strand.
GAACAGGCGGGACGCCACAGACATAATTTATTAAGAGCAGGGACCATGCAGAGACATATTTCGGTTAGCCTTGGCGCGTTGGCTCTGGCTTGCGCGCTGGGCGCGGGCCAGGCGCGAGCGGATGCGGTTACGGCGCGGCTCGATTCCAGCGCAGGACTGGCCTTGTCGACAGAAAGAGGCGTGCTGCGTCTCGATCCGTGGAGCGACGCCATTATCCATGTCGAATTTGGCGCGCCGGGCTTTGCCGGCAATTATAATCCCGCCGTCATCGCTACGCCGGAGAAGGTCGATTACCACGTCAGCGAGACCGCCGCGGCCTGGGTGCTGGCGACCGGCAAGCTCAGCGTCGAGGTCGACAAGGCCACGGCCCGCATCAGCTTTTTCGATGCGGCCCACCATCTGTTGCTGGCCGAAGGCGACCGCGATATCGGTCTTGGCGCGCGGCAGGATTTCCTGACCAAAACCCCGCTTTATGGTCTGGGCCAGCATCAGAACGGCCTGCTCGACTACACCGGCGCCACCATCCACTTGCAACAGGCCAATACCGATGTCGGCGTGCCGATGATGGTGTCGCCGCAAGGCTTCGGCCTGTTGTGGAACAACGCCTCGGTCATGGATGTCGATGTCGGCGTGGCGGGCAAGCCGCCGCTGGAAATTCGCAACGAAACCGGCCCCGGCGTCGATTATGACTTTATCGCCGGACCGGAAGTGCATGACATTATCGCCGGTTACCGCTGGCTGACCGGCGATGCGCCGATGATGGCGCGCTGGACCTGGGGGATGTGGCAGTCCAAGGAGCATTACGCCACGCAGGACGAACTGGTTTCGATCCCGGCGCGCTATCGCAAGATGGGCGTGCCGATCGACGCCGTGGTGCAGGACTGGCAGTACTGGCAGGCGGGCCAGTGGGGCGCACAGCGTATGGACCCGGCGCGCTATCCCGACCCGAAGGCGATGGTGCAGGCCATTCACGACATGCATGTCCACACCATTATCTCGGTGTGGCCGCGCTTCGATCTCGGCACGGACACGCTGGCCGAGCTGGACAAGGCGGGCGCGGTGCTGCCCGGCGTCTATCCCAATGTCTATCCGCACGGCTGGGGGCGCTGGTACGACGCCTGGAACCCCAAAGGCCGCGACATCTACTGGCGGCAGATCATGGGCCGTCTTGGCGTCTATGGCTTTGACGGCTGGTGGCTGGACGGCGATGAGGCCGAGCTGGGCGGCAGCACGGGCGAGATGCGCGAAATCGCCACCGCCGCCGGACCGGGCATAGAGGTCAATAACGCCTTTCCGCTGATGCACACCTCGGCCGTGCATGACGGCATGCTGCGCGACCAGCCCGACAAGCGCGTCTTCATCCTGTCGCGCTCAGCCTATGCCGGACAGCAGCGCAACGGCGTCATCACCTGGTCGGGCGACACCCACGCCAGTTGGGAGACGCTGCGCAAGCAGATTCCGGCGGCGCTGAACTTCTCGATGAGCGGCATCCCCTACTGGTCGGCCGATATTGGCGGCTTCTTCAGTCCCGATCAGGCCAAAGACCCATCCTATGCCGAGCTGTTCATCCGCTGGCATCAGTTCGGCGTCTTCAATCCGATGTTCCGCATCCACGGCGCGGGCAATGGCAAGGAGATCTGGACCTTCGATGCCGCGACGCAGAAGATTCTGATCAACGATGTCAGGCTGCGCTATCGCCTGCTGCCCTATATCTATGCGACCTCTTGGGACGTAACTGCGCATCAGGGCACGATGATGCGTGCGCTGGCCTTCGATTTTCGCACCGATCCGAAGGCGCTGACCGTCACCGACGAATATATGTTCGGCAAGACCCTGCTGGTCGCGCCGGTGCTGGAGGCGGGGGTGAAGACGCGCGACGTCTATCTGCCGGGAACGGACGGCTGGTATGATGTCTGGACGGGCGCGGCGGTAGCGGGCGGCCAGACCGTGGCGGCGGCGACGCCGCTCGACCACATTCCGGTCTATGCGCGCGCGGGCAGCATCCTGCCGCTGGGGCCGGTCAAGCCCTATGCCGACGCGCCGACGATGCAGCCGACCGAACTGCGCGTCTTTCCCGGCAAGGACGGCGACTTCATCTGGTATGACGATACGGGCGACGGCTATCGCTATCAGAAGGGCCAGTACGCCACCATCGCCATGTCGTGGAACGATAAGACGCACAGCCTGACTCTGGGCGCCCGGCAAGGGCAGTATCCGGGCATGCCGTCCAGGATCGCCTTCCGCGTCACTTGCAAGGCCGATGGCGCCGGGCGAATTATAAGTTATGAAGGCGCTGAGAAGGTCATCGCCATGCCAAAGTGCTATTGAGGCGCGAGGCGTGAGGTCGTTGTTCGGTCAGGGCGCCAGAAGCTCTCTGGCCGAGGTTAAATGAGAACGCTCAGCCTGTTGATATCGCTGGCGCTCTTACGTATCAGCCTGCCGCTGTCGATCTCACTCTCGATTCGATGCGCCAAAATATCTGCGTCGCTTTTGAGCGTGGAGGTCTCGCCGAGGACATGATCCTTGCGGCGAACTTGCGCCCGCCATTTTCCGAAGGTAGACGGTTGCAACTGGCTATGTGGCGTCCGCTAACAAAACGTGTGCAGTGAGAGGCCGCCGGCGGTAGTATATATCGTATTTGAGTGCCTGTGCGATGCACACACTCTGTGTTTAGTATATTGAAATTAATAGAAAAATGAGCAAAAGCCTAGCGCAAAGATTTAGTGTGGCGCCGATGATGGACTGGACGATGCTGAGATAATTTCGGTTAAAAGTTATTTTTTATCAGATAGTAAATTTGCGCCCGGCGTTTGTGCTGTACTTTTTGCTGTACTGAAATGGTACCAACAGGAGAAGACAGGGGCAAATCCGCCAAAATCGAAAAAATTATCCGGTATTCAAACACCGCCTATTGCTAGAACGAAAGATTATATTTCCGCTCCAAACGTTACACGGCCACCTCCAATAGGTACCCGCACCGAAGCGGGCGAGGCTGGCACAATTGTCCCCTCTCGGTAAGCTTAGTCAGGACGCTCGGTTAGATCCAGGCTACCAGCAAGGTTCGGAAATTCGGCATTGAGCTTCGAGGTAAGCTGACGTCGTTCTTTTTCAGACAAATCTTGAGGCCGAAGTTTTTCAGCAATGTCGAAAATTTCTGCCAGCTTTGATGACGGCTCAAACGTTTCGTCCCGAAAGATCGGGCCGTATTCATCATCAAACCAGTAAAACGGCATATGGAAAAAATCCTTTGCCATCTGCGCAGTAGGGCTGGCCATGCCTCTCGTCCCGGCACAAGTACAAAACAGGCAATGGAGCGGATAACTATTGGCCGAGTGTGTGCTGAAGCTCCGGTCTGGGAGTGCGTTCGCGTCCAAGCAGCGTTTCACCGTACCAGCATGAGCGAGCGCAATGCCCCATTCCTTTGGTTCCGGTTCCGGTTCCGGGCGTGGGCACCTGAATCCAAAAGCATGGTGATTCCGCGTGGAATTGTAAAACGCGTAGAGGGCGGGCACTTTTAGCCGCCTACTGCTCGCCAGAAGTAAATCAATTTGGCGCCGTGGCGCGGTCTTGCCGACCGTATGAGTAAGTTCGATGTACTTGGACTCTGAACGATCCAATCGCTTCGCTTGAACCAACATTGCCATGTAGGGGCGTCCGGAAGGGTTACGAAAGCTCCAAAGCCAATCTGCTCCGTTCCGGCCCTCGATCACAGGATTGAAGATGGTCAGATCTACCTTGCCCGGAAATTCCTTCGAGAGACTATCGAAGAAATTTTCAGTCAGCGTTGTTTCGGAGCGGGGCAGGCCGGTCCGATTGCTGTCACGGAGCGAGTCCCAAGTATTTTCCGAGAGGCGACGTAGGACCTCTTGCTGGGGTGACAGCATACTTCTTTCCACGAACAACAGGCCGGCCTCTGCTGGCGAACGTACTTGAACTAGCACAGTTGAATTGTACCTCCAACAGTTGCGAGTTGTTCGGTGGGAAATTGAAGATTTGCGCAAAGTGAGCGTCTGAAACAGACCCTGCCATTATTGGATAGCGCTCCGTGTGCGGTATATTTTCGGGCGACCGTGCGGATACCACCCATCTCCGTCTCTCCTCTACCATTCTTTTTCGCGCGGCTATCCGGTGCTAGGCCGCCGCCCTGTCTGAGGCTGGGTTCTGGGGCATGGCAGCAGGACTTGCCCACACGGGCAGGCACATGAATTGAGCAAGTTGTACGCGGAGTGAGTGATCGAAGATTTCAGGAAAAAGCAGCGACATGATTGCGCTGCCTAATGGCTCAACAGACTTCCCGGTTTCCTGTAACTTGGTCTTGGCCCGCCGCATGTGGTCGCCGACTGTCCCTGCGAGCAACGAAGAGGCAGGCGTCCTGCTTATCAGAGCTGCCACTATCGGTAGATATTGGAGCATATCATGTCTGCCAACCTTGCTGTTCAGCATGGCGACAACGTTCTGCGCCGATATAAAGTTGCTAAAGTTTCCTTCGGCATGGGTGATGAGGCTGAATACGAAAGCCAGCAAATGGCAGATTTCACTTTTGAACTCGGGATTGTTAATTTCCATCGAGAACTGACCCAGTATTTTCACTGAGAACTGACCCGTCTAAAAGGTATAATCCTATGGGTCAGTGTCTGGTCAAGTCACAGTTTTCTCCCTTCTCGATTTTACCGTTGCCGTGCTGGCTTTGAA
>NZ_JBQCGA010000026.1:0-87397 GCF_051956075.1 Asticcacaulis sp.
TTGGGGGGGTCGAGCGCTAAATCGAGCGCGTCAGTGCGTGGTCCCATTTCATTCATGTTCTGGATAGTTCGGAACGGTTAAGGGTCTGCTTTAAGGAAACGACTGTAAATCACCACGTCGAACCGCTGTTGCAAGTTTAAGAGCCTTTCGCAGATATGCGCGCTGCTTGGCGTCATGAAGCCCTTTTGCGGATCGACGACAAGCAAGAGCCGACATGGCACGCTATGATCTGGCGGCGAGGGCTGGGGCGTCATCGGTAGTCCTCCAGCGTCCAACGCGCGGCGACGACCTGCGGCAGTCTTATTAGACGCCGCACAGCGTCAGGCGCGTCGGTAATGTTGTCGCGTCCGCGCCAGCGCACTTCGCATTCGACTTGCGTCGCTTCGCTATTAGCGTCTCGCGTCACGGCGTCGATTCTCACCTTTAATCCACTGGCCGCCTGGCGCAACTGATCGGCCTCGAGGCCCGGCGCGCGCACGTCAAGATGCAACCGTCCGACATGCTCGCGCGGCACGCAGCGCTCCAGTGGCTTGAACAGCCACAACACGACGACGCCGATGATGAGCGCGGCGAGGCCGAGTCCCAGTTGGCCGCCGCCCAGGGCCAAACCGTCCACTGTGACAAACCACAGGCTTGCTGCGGTCGTGATGCCGCGCACCCCGCCGTGCCTGCGCTGAATAATAACGCCCGCGCCGATAAAACCGATGCCGCTTAAAATCCCCAGTGGCAGGCGCATCAGATCCAGCACCGGGAAGGACGCGTCGGTCTTGCCCGTGACATCAAGCAAGAGATTGGCCTGCATCATCGCCATGCCGGCGGCGAGACAAACCAGAATGCTGGTGCGCATGCCCACGGGCTTACCGCCCGCGTCACGGTTTAAGCCAATGACGGCGCCAGCCAATACGCACAGCGCCAATCGCAAGGCTATGTCCTGCCAGGTCAGGTGCAAAGGCACGTCAGTCTCCTGTGCTAAACCGGAGGTTAAACTTCGCTCTGCTTCAGACGCGCGACCAGACGAAAGCTGAGGGACTTTCGTAGAAATCGGATAAGTGGGACCCCGCCATGGCTTTTAAGCATTGATTTCTTACCGCCCTTTGTGGCCCCATCGGCGGGCGCTCATCAGGTGAATTTGCGGGGCCACGATATGTCGAACACCATAAGGCGCACGCCGTGGAGCCTGCTCAAGGCGACCTTTCAGGCATGGAACGCCGATGAGGCGCCCAAGCTCGGCGCGGCCTTAGCCTTTTACAGTATGTTGTCGATCGGGCCGCTGGTACTGATCGCCATCGCCGTGGCGAGCATGTTTATCGGTCATGACGCCGCCGGTCGCATGCTGCTCGACGAAATTAAGGGGCTGATGGGCGAGGATGCGGCGCGCGCCTTGCACACGGTCATCGACCACGATAAGGGCGCATCGCGCAGTTTGATCGCCACCCTGATCGGGCTTGCGACATTACTGGTGTCGGCGACGGGCTTCTTCTATCAGTTGCAGGCGGCGCTCAACGTCATCTTTAACGCGCCGCACGCCAAGGCGGGAGTGCGCGCCTTTCTGCGCCGTCGCATTTTATCCTTCGGCATGGTCGCCGCCATCTGCCTGTTGCTTCTGACGTCCTTGGTGGTGTCGGCGGCTTTATCGGGGGTGAGTGGAGCGCTTGGCGACAGTCTGCCTGTTGTGCTGGGCCAGATGATCAACAGCATCGTGTCCTTGCTGGTCTCCACGCTTCTCTTCGCCTTCGCCTTTCGCTACCTGCCCGATGTGCGGCTGCGCTGGCGCGATGTATGGCTGGGCGCAGGCCTGACCGCTGTTCTGTTCACGATCGGCAAGGCGCTGATCGGTCTTTATCTGGGCCACAGCAGCTTTACCTCCAGCTACGGCGCGGCGGGCTCGCTGATCGTTCTGCTGGTTTGGGTCTATTACTCGGCGCAGATCGTCTTCTTTGGCGCCGAATTTACGCAAGTTTACGCCCGCGCCTCAGGGCGCGCCCTGTCACTGAAAACGGATGTCACGCTCGCGCCGCCGCCGCCAAAGCCGATGCAGCCCAAGTCGCCTTCCGTCCTGATGCAGGTCAGCGTGGCGAGCGTGGCCCTGTTTGCAACGGCCACAGCCTTCTTGCGGCGACGCTCGTCGCGCGGAATCGCCAAGACAGATGCGATGCATGGATGAGGCGAGGGCGGCCATACGCGCGGCGGTCATTGAAGCGCCCGAACGCATCTGGAAGCAGGGCAGGGATGTCTCGGGGACGCGCGCCATCGCCGAGGAGGTTCCCGTCGCCATTGTGATCGACGCCTCCAGCGAGGCGGTGATGATGGCCAGCCCCGCAGATCTGGAGGATTTTGCGGTCGGCTTCAGCCTGACCGAAGGCCTGATCAAAAGCGTCTCCGATATAAGACGCATCGAGATCGCGCCGCAAGCGAAGGGCGTGGAGGCGCGGCTCTGGCTGCATCCGGGCCGTTTTGCGCATGTGGCGCGGCGGCGCGCCCGGCTTTCTCCAAGCGGCTGCGGCCTTTGCGGCGTCGAGAGCCTGAATATGGTGGAGGCCAAGCCCGGTTCGGTCGCGGTTGATCTGAGCTTAACCGCGCGACAGGTGACGCAAGCCGTCAACCATCTTCGCGACCATCAGGCCTTAGGCGTGCGCACGCGCGCCGTCCATGCGGCTGGCTACTTTACGCCGCAGGACGGCTATCTGGTCGTGCGCGAAGATGTCGGGCGACACAATGCGCTCGACAAGCTGGCTGGCGCCCTGTTGCGCGACGGCGCATCGCCGCCGCCCGGCGCAGTCGTGCTAAGCAGCCGCGTCTCGTATGAAATGGCGCAGAAGACGCTCGCCATAGGCGCGCCGATCCTGATCGCCATATCGGCGCCGACTGGTATGGCGCTCCGCGTCGCCGAGGCGGGGGGGCTTACTGTCGTGGCGGTGGCGCGCGCAGTCGGGTTTGAGGTTTTCACCCATCCGCAGCGCATCCGATTTTGATCATTCCGCAGCGGCGAAGATTTCCGTTTCGCGTTCGATACGCACGGGCACGGACTTGCTGGCCGGCGTCTTGGACAGCTTGTCGTGGTGGCTGAGCGGCACCAGCACATTCGCTTCAGGATAGTAGGTCGCGACCGTATCGCGCGGCAGATCGAACGGCGTCACCTTAAGTCCGCCCAGTTCGCGATGCTGGCCGTCATCGAGATCGGTGACCAGCTTGACCATCTCGCCCTCTCGCAGCCCCGCCGCCGCCATCTCCTCACGGCTGATCAACAAAACGTCGCGTGTGCCTTCGATACCGCGCATGCGGTCGGAATAGCCGTAGATGGTGGTGTTGAACTGGTCGTTCGAGCGTAAGGTGATCAGGCGGTAGCGGCCGGGCTTGTCCTCGAAAGCGTTGGCGCGCAGCGCCTCGGGCACGGTGAACATCGCCTTGCCGGTTTCGGTCTTCCAGATGCGTTCTCTGGCATAGTTGCCGCGATAAAAGCCGCCCGGCTGGAACAGGCGTTTGTTGTAATCGCGAAAATCCTCCGGATAGGTCAGTTCGATCAGGTCGCGCACCAGACCGTAATCACGCGTCCATGCGTCCCATTTGACCTTAGAGTTGGGCGGCAGGCTTGCCTTGGCGATGCCAGCGATGATGGCCAGTTCGCTGCGGACGTGCTCTGACGGCGGCTTGGCGTTGCCGACCGAACCGTTGATGTTGGAGAAGCTGTCCTCGATCGAGCAGACCTGGCGGTTATTTTCCTGCACGTCGATTTCGGTGCGGCCAAGGCAGGGAAGGATATAGGCGACCTTGCCCGGAAACAGGTGGCTGCGATTGAGCTTGGTCGAGATCATGACCGTCAGCTCCTGCTTCGGCCAGTGGTCTTCCATGCGCTTCTGATCGGGCGTGGCGCGCAACAGATTGCCGCCTAAGCAGATGAAGCCCTGAAGCTCGTCGCGGAACAGCGTTTCAGCGGCCTCCGTGATATTCATGCCGTCTTCCGTTGGCGGTTCGAAGCCAAACAATTCTTTAAGCTTGTCCATAGGGACCAGCTTGGTCTTTTCGGCGATGCCGACCGTGCGCTGGCCCTGCACGTTGGAGTGGCCGCGGACCGGGCACATGCCCATGCCGGGCTGTCCGATCTGGCCGCGCAGCAGCATCAGATTGACCAGCATGCCCAGATTATCCGAGCCGTGCACCTGCTGAGTCAGGCCCATGCCATAGACGGCGATGATCTTGTTCGAGGTGACGAAGATCTCGCCGGCGCGGCGCAGATCGTCCTCCGACAAGCCGCTTTCGCGCTCAATGTCCGCCCATGAGGTCTCACGCGCGGTCTTGATGAAGTCTTCTGAGCCCATGGTGTGCTGTTCGATGAAGGCGTGATCGACAATGCGCGCCTTCCCCGCAGCCTGGGCCGCGTCATCGGCCTCCAGCACCACCTTGCAGAGGCCCATAATGGCGGCTATGTCGCCGCTCGACTTGACCTGAAGGTAGAGGTCGGAAATCTGAGTGCTTTGTCCGGTCAGCATCTGGGCCGGATTCTGCGGATTGGTGAACTCAATCAGTCCCTTTTCGCGCACCGGATTGAAGGTGACGATGCGCGCGCCGCGCTTCTTAGCCTCTTGCAGCGGATGCAGGAAACGCGGGCTGTTCTGGCCGGTGTTCTGACCGAAGAAGAAAAACGCCTCGGTCATGCCGATGTCGTCCCAGTTGACCGTACCGACCGGCGAGCCGATCACCTTTTTCAAGCCCACCGAGGTCGTCTCATGGCACATATTCGAGCTTTGCGGCAGGTTATTGGTGCCGTAGAGCCGCGCCAGCAACGCGTAGAGATAGGACGGCTCCAGCGCCGCGTGGCCGGAGGAATAGAAGACGACCTTTTTCGGATTGAGCCGTTTCAATGTCGCGCCGATCTCGGCAAAGGCGTCGCTCCAGTCCACAGCCTCATAACGATCCGTCTCGGCGTTATAACGCAGCGGATGGGTCAGGCGCCCCGTCATTTCCAGATCGTGATCCTTCCAGCCGCGTAAGGCCGTGACCGTATGATCGTCCCAGAAGTCCGGCTTGCAGCGCGCGCTGGTCACCTCCCACAGGGTCGCCTTGGCGCCGTTTTCGCAGAATTCGAACGGATGCGGCTTGAGCGGCTTGGCCCAGGCGCATGAGGTGCACATGAAGCCGCCGGGTTTGTTCTGCGTCGCCAGAAGCTTGAGAGCGTCGGGCTGGCTCCATTCCTCGCCGAACACGCTGGCTATGCCGCGTAAGGAACCCCAGCCGCCGGAAGGGCCTTTGTAATGAACGGAATGCTTTTCGTCGGGATCGTGCTTGGAGTCGGTTTAGTTTTCCATTGAAAACCTCCGAAGGCTGGGGGGAGGCCACCAGCCGTAGCGGCGAGGGTGTAAGGATGAAATATGAAAAGGCCCGTCCAATCTCTTGTGGCGTGTCCGATCCTGTCGGGCGCTTTACGGATCGGATCCACCTCGCGCGTCGCTTCTTTAGTCGCGCGCGCCCATGCTGACACCCCGCTGAGGGCGCGTTCACATCGACAGGAAACATCCCATGGTCAAGGCCTCCACGGCTGCGTTCGCCACCGTACTCATACTGACCCTCACCGCCGCATCGGTCCTAGCGGCGACGCCGACGCCCGCCGCCTTCGCCGATAAGGCGGCGCAGGGCGATATGATGGAGGTGCAGCTTGCTAAAAAGATGCTGCAACGCTCACATAATAAGGATGTGCGCAGCTTCGCCGAGCGCATGGTCAAGGACCACACGCAATCGGGCGAAGAGCTGAAACAGGTCGCATCGGATGATCATCTGATGCTGCCGACACATCTCAACGCCAAGTTCCAGGGCAAGATCGACAAGGTCTTGTCCAGCCGAAACGTCGATAAGGCCTATATATCCTTCATGGCGCGCGATCACCGCGAAGATGTGTCCGATTTCAGTCGGTACGCGGCCAAGGGCAAGGATGCGAAACTCCGCAACTTCGCCATGAAGACCCTGCCCGTGCTCGAAGAGCACAAGGCCATTGTCGATAGGATCAACGCCAGGATGTAGCCTTTATCGACAGTTCGTTCTGCTAAGCCCGGTCTATGTCTCGCCACCTGTCTCGTGCAGGAACCGCGCTATGTCGCCGCGCAGGCGCTTCGCATCTGATGCCTGAACGGCGAGATTGAACAGATGTTTTTGAATGTCGCGCGGCAGAACGAACCAGGCGCTGACCACCGCCGCGCCGAGCCGCTGGGTCATCCGCGTCTCGTCGGGCGAAAGTTCGATCGCGTCGTCCACCAGCAGGGGATGAACCGCCGGATCAACCGGCTGAAGGTCTGGGGGAATATCGCCGTTGTCCATCGCTTAACGCTCCATCTTCTGGTAATCGCTCATCGTCATGCCCTGCGGCAGCTGACCTGCTCGCGCTCGCGCAATCTGCGGATGTCGTTCGCGGTAAAGGCCCGCACAGGCGTCAGGCAACGCTCATCAAACCCGCGCATGGTCGATTTGTCGATCAGCCCGACCTCGTGAAGATCGCTGGCGAGCTCGTGCAGGCTAGCGGAGACATCATTCTTATAGGTTTTCGCTTTTGGCATCGTCATTTATCTCGATAAACTTACCCGCGTTCAGAAGGCTCGCGATTTGCGCTTCGGTCGCGTCTAATAGAACAGGCGCAAGCAATTTGAAGTCCTGTAGCTCCGCGTCGCTGATATTATTGCCCTGGTCCTTGTTGGCGAAGCCGTGAATGAAAAAGGCGCGGTCCGCAGCCCGGAAAAACGGGATGGTGCGAAACCCGCCTGACTTTCCCGCATTCGTCCGCCCAAGGCGCATCTTGATCACGCCGCCGCCGAGATCGGCGTCAATGAGACCAAGGCCCGCATCATGCGCGGCCTTCAGAAGCTGTGCGTCGCGGATTTGCGTGCAAACCGGACGAAGGCCTTGCTTTTAAAGGTTCGCACAGGACAGAAACCTCATAGAATATATAGAACTAGGTTCTATATTTCAATATCCATGATCAGAATTTGGCGCACCGGCTTCAGGCAAATCGCCGCGATGGCGATGACGATGGCGACGATGGGGGGCGGCTGAAGCGGCCGAATGCACGCCTGGGCGCCTCGCCGACCTCGCTTATCGGGCCGGACTGATCGCGCTTCTCAAGCGGGAGCGCTGACGCCTGGAGGTCGTCAAGATAATCTGACCACCACTGCGCCATTTCAACGCGCTCGTCCCAATGCGCCGCCCGGTTGTAGATCCGTCGTACGGAATTGGCCTTCTGGTGGGAGAGGGCGCGTTCGATGGCGTCAGGCGTCCACATCCCCGACTCATTGAGCAAGGTGCTCGCAGTCGTTCGAAAGCCGTGAGAGACCATCTCATTCTTGGTGTAACCCAGCCGTCGCAGCGCGGCGTTGAGCGTGTTTTCCGAGAGAGGGCGCTCCCAGGTGCGGACCGAAGGGAAGACGTATTGCCTGTTGCCGCTGTAGCGTCTGACTTGCATCAGCAGGTCCATCGCCTGACGCGACAGCGGCGCGACGTGTTCGAGTCGCATTTTCATCTTCTCGGCGGGAATCCGCCAGACCGCATTTTGAAAGTCGAATTCGGACCATTCGGCGCGGCGGCATTCACCCGGCCGAACGAAGGTCTGGGCTATAAAGCAAAGGGCGAAGCGCGTCATGATATAGCGATCAAAACCATCGATGGCGCGCATCAGGCCACCGATAGCGTCGGGGGCGATGAGGGCCGGGAAATGACGGGTCTTGCGCGAGACAAGGGCGATGCCGAGATCTGCGGCTGGATTATATTTGGCGCGACCGGTGACAATGGCCAGCTTGAAGACGCGGGCGGCAAAGGATCTCGCGCGATGGACGGCTTCGTTGAGGCCTCCCTTTTCCAGCTTTTTTAGCGGCGCCAGAATCTCTAGCGGTTCGATATCGTTGATCGGGCGAGCGCCAATCGCCGGGGTTAGGAGCGACAGGAGCCAGCGATGTTTGACGAGGGTGACCTCGGCCATGCCATTGGCCTCATGGAGTTCAATCAGCTCCTGAGCGACCGCGTCAAACGTATTGATAGCGGAGCGCCTGATTTCGCGCGCCTTGCGTTCGGCTTCTTTGGATGGATCTCGCCCTTCGCTCAAGGTCTGCAGGCCATCGTCTCGCTTCTGACGCGCCTGCGCCAGCGACACGGATGGATAGGCGCCAAATGACAGCGTCCTTTTGACGCCTTCGAACCTGTAACGCCAGCGCCAGTGCTTTGAGGCATTGGAGGAGACCCGCAAAAACAGGCCTGATTCGTCGTAAATCTTGTAGGGTTTATCGCCTTTCGGCTTCGCGGCCCTGATTTTTGCGTCCGTCAGCGGCATGACTGGGTACACCAAGGTGGGTATGATTTGAAAACGATACGAAACGCGGTCCCAAAAATCACCCCAATCGGCCTCGGATGCGGGCAAATCTGGGCGAACATCGGAGGACTTTCCGACGCCTAAATTACTTGATTTTAAAGGAGTTTTCAAACGCCCTCGCATGTCCTGGGACATGCGCCTGGCTCCCCGAGCAGGACGGCCTATAAAGTCATATAACGTACTGAAAATGTTTAACTTTACACGCGCGTAGGTTTTGTTTCTGCACAGGACATTTGCACACGCGCCCGATAAAGGCAAGCGGCCAACCGTGTATGTCTTTCCTAACGATTTGACGGGTTAGTGACTTTCCGCCGACTGAAAAGGTGCTTGAACGGATGAGCGTGCTTGTGTTTGACCCCTGCGTGAGTCCTCGCCGCAACAACGATCTCATGTTGAAGCTCGTTAATGCTGTCGTTTATCCCGATTGCGACTTTTGTGACCTTTGAGTTCCAATCTTCATGGCGAAGATGGCCGTTGCTTTGGTAGGCGCTCCTTATGCTGGAGGCCATGCCGCTGTATGCCTTCTGAGCTTTCAAAACATTTTCAAGTGCAGGCTTCACACTAGGAAAATAAATATCAACCAGCATAGTCATGGTTTCATGACCGCCATATTTTTTAACACTAGAATTCTCTATTTGCATCTCTAACATTTTATTATAGTCGATCTCTCCTCTTATAAGAGGGTAGTATGAAATAACATGACAACTCAAATCTTTTCCAAATTCATCGGTGGATAGGTAAAGCTGTTCTGCTTTTTCACGGAGAAATATTTTTTGAGTATGGTTTCTATTCAAGCGATAGGTCACAAATGACGACACCACACCACTGGCGAAAATAGAGCCGATGCCTACAATCAGCGTAACGGTAGCTGTGTCCATCTTTCCCTCCAAAGTTTTGAGATGAATACGCGAAAAGAAATATCGCTGCTAGACTCTAAGGCTGAAGTCGCAGCTAAGGAAAATACGTATTTGTGGGCTGGAAATATCCGATCACTTTTAGGGTCACATAACCGAAGCCCCATATACGCGGGAGGCGAGCCGCAGTTCCCCCCGTAGGGGGGCGCGCCGGTAAACCCGAAGCCAACCCAAAGTCCCCCGCCGGTCCACCCGGAAGGCAGCCCGCGCAGGGCGGCGCTTATATGATGAGGCCCGCCCCGGAGGTGATCCAAGAGCGGGCCGGAAGGAAGCCTAGGGGTGAGGTGGGGCAGGCATTAGGCCTGACGTAAAGCGCACCAGTCGCGCCTCTTCATCCTGCATTTGCGTTCCCAAAGGCATCGGGCCTGCCGCACCCTCACGGTCTTTCCCCGGTTGGGGCCGCGCGGGCGGAAGCTTCGAGACGGCGTTGAGCAATCGGGCGTGTTCCGCAGCGAACCTGTTAATCTCGCACCCTGAGCGGTGAAGGTCATTTCTTTTGCGGCCAAGGGCCTTCTTTTTGGAAGCGGGAGGTGTGGTTAGCATGTGTATCTCGCTTTGATAGTTAGAAGCCACCTTAGACTCCGCATTGCGGTCGCGTGTCAAGTCATTGAATATAATAGTAAATGTGCAGCGGCGCAGTTGATGCAATGATGCAGACGGTCCTGACAAGCGGGCGTTTAATAGCCCGTTGACTAATGGTTTAATGCGGTATATCAAATCAAGATACGACCGTATGGAGATTTGTTATGTCGGGGAAGTTCATTGCCTACTACCGGGTTTCGACCCAGCGACAGGGCGCGTCAGGCCTCGGCCTCGCAGCCCAGCGGCAAGCCGTCGCGGACTATCTAAGGGCGACCGGGGGTGAACTTGTAGGGGACTTCGAGGAAGTCGAGAGCGGGAAGAATGACGAGCGGCCCGAACTCACCCACGCGCTGGAGCGCTGCCGATTGACGGGGGCGCGGCTCCTGATTGCCAAGCTTGACCGCCTGAGCCGCAATGTGGCGTTCCTCGCCCGTCTGATGGATCAGGGCGCACAGTTCGTCGCCTGCGACATGCCGGAGGCAAACGAACTGACCATTCACATCATGGCAGCGGTCGCCCAGGCGGAGCGTAAGGCCATCTCTGCGCGGACGAAGGCTGCCCTAGGCGCGATCAATGCAAGGCTTGAAGCTGGCGACGAGTATGTCTCGAAGCGGTCGGGAAGGGTGGTCGCGAAGCTGGGCAACCCGCACGGCCTGTCGGCTCCACGCCCTGATCTCGGTGTCGAAGCGATCAAAGCAAAGGCGGACAAGTTCGCAGGCCAAGTCGGGCCTATCGTGCGTGGCCTGCGTGACGAAGGGCTGTCGTTTGCGGCGATTGCCGGACGGCTGTCAGGCATGCACGTCAAGACGCAGCGTGGCGGCGCATGGACGGCAATGGGCGTAAAGCGCGTACTTGAGCGGGCCGTGTAAGAAGGCCTCAGGGCGCTAAGTGACGGCAGTCAGCGCGTATCGCTTCGATTTTCTGCGAGGCGTTTGGCCCGCATTTGCATAACCGTTTCCAGAGCGCTGAGACGATAGATTCTAAGTGTTTCCCCCGGTCCCGCGTCAATCGTTCCTTGCCGCATCTCCTTACTTTGAGAAGTAGCAATCAAGGCCGTCCAAATCCCTTTTATCTGCAAATCGCAGAACCCCATGGCTACGTCCACTATGACGGTTGCAGGTTCACCCGACGGCTCGTCGGCAATAAGATGAGGAGTTATGCAGTCCCTTGCGCGTGTATAAGCCGAATCTAACGAAGGTTTCTCGGAAGTTTGAGGCACGTCCTGTGCGAACGCTGCGCACGGTATCAACATACTGACAGCCGCAGACAAGAAAATAGGCGATGCAAAACGCATTAGGTTTCCTCAATGTCATGTTTGTTAAAATGGACACAGCGGTGACCGAGGCCTTTTGGTGGGTCAGCCGCCCGGTTTCGCTATGGTGGAGTGTGGTGTGAACACATCTCAGAAATGAAACTATCATCAAGTTAAAAGACCGCAACCTTGATGGTATTTCAATCCACTGGAATCAATGTGGTCATCCCTGACCACCTCGACCGAAACCGCCACCATCTTCACCTTCCAGCCCACCGAAGCCCACGCGCCGGTCAACATCCGCACCACCCTGATCGACGGCGAGCCGTGGTTCGTGGCGATGGATGTTATGGAAGCACTGGCGCTCCGCGCTAATCGCGGCACGAACAGTGTCATCTATAATCTACCGGACATCGACAAGAAGGTTGTCCTGCGGATTAGCCTTCATCCGAACGAGGCTAAACGTCCGGGCAACCCACGTCTCACCCTGATTTCCGAACCTGCGGTCTATAGGCTCATCACGAAGTCGGATAGACCGGAGGCCAAGGTGTTTCAGGACTGGCTCTTCCGCGAAGTCCTCCCCTCCATCCGAAAGACCGGCGCGTATTCCCTCGCGGACCACGGCAGGGAAGCCATGCCGCTGCCCATGGACATTGCCGAGGCTGTCGCCAAGGCCATCGCTCCGCTGGAAGCGAAGATCGAGAGCCTGACGGCGCTCATTGAAGGCCTGAAGGTCTCCCCTGAGTCTGACCGGATGCTGACCGCAGCGGCCGCCCTGAAGCTGCGCAAATGGCGCGGAGTCACAAACCCAAGGAATACAAGGGCTTGGAATAAAGCCCCATTATAGAAACCCTCCCGGCCCCCGGTTCGGATCAACATTAAGATAAGCGTCAAGTCAGCTTATGGATAGCTTCAGGCTGACCAGAGGCTTGCATAGTGCCGAACACTGACCCGTCTCCTTCGTCGTTAGAGCCATCAGGGCCGTCACAGCAAACCACGCGCCGGTCAACATTCGCACCGCCCCTGATCGACGGCGAGCCGTGGTTCGTGGGTGCAGACGTCCTAACCTTCCTGTACGGCATCAGCAATGGCCGCGCCAACGCTTACAACTGCTTTGAAGAGACGCAGTTGACCAAAGTGAAACGGATTCACTTAGGCCCTCACTCCGGGAAGGACATGATCATCGTCACCACTAATCGGGTTCGTGGTGGGGCGTCCATGCTGATTGTGCGGAAGCTGGGGTAATCGGTTTCCCCCTATTCACGGGCAATCGTATTCCAGCGCTGGGTCAACGAAGAAGGCCCGTCGTCCATCCGAAAGACCGGCTCATACGCCCTCGCGGACCACGGCAGGGAGGGCTTGAACGGCAGGGGTCTGGAATAAAACCTCCCTATAGGAAAGCAAACTCTTCTGGCCCGCGTCAGATAACCATTAAGTAGGCCTTCAGGTTCACATCAAGCTGACCTGAAGCCGACCATGCGGATTGCCATTGTGATGGGGGCTTCCCCGTCAGAGGCCCCCTCTCACACAGGCCAGCCACGAAGGCAGCCTCCACAGATACCGAACGTCTGACGTGCCGCTCCTACGCGTCAGGCCCGCTCAGACACCGCCCGTTGGCGCTCCGCAGATCGGCCCAGTGCTGACTTCGTGATGCGACCGGGTGGTGTCTGAGTTTCCCCATGGAGCCGCCAAAAGTTCCGCCTTCCGGTCCACCGCCGGGGGCGCTTAGGGGCCGCATGACATTTCAATGCGCGCCCGTCCTGCCCTGTTTTTTGTCCGCTATGTAGGAAGACAGGATCACCCACCCACACCCTCGGCAATCACGCCGGGGGTTTTTTCATGTCAGGAGCCACATGACCCCATCACGTCAACCTAAAGGCCTACTCGAAGCCGCCACAGCGCCCGCCGACGCGCCCCACCTCATCGGCAAAGACCCTCGCAGATTGACAGCCGACGACATGGCCGACGCAGGCGTTCCCATCAGGCTGGCCAAAGCCGCCATCAGGGCCAAGTGTCTCGACTGCTGCGGCGACAATGCTGCGGAGGTCCGCAAATGCGTGTCCGTGTCCTGCCCCTTGTGGCCCTTCAGGATCACCGGAAGCCTACCCGGAGCGCTCAAGAAGGCGGCATTGGGCCAACGTCAGGAGCGATGCAAGGCTGACTCATCTGCCGATAGCCGGTTCCCGCCGAAAACCATCACCCCCGTAACGCCCTGAGCGTAACGGAGAGAGCGGGCTTACCGACATAGCCCGGACCAGTTCACCACCGAAAATCAATCACCACAGCAACGCCATTCCGAGGAGCGAGGATGGCGAAGGAGTGACTATGCCTTATGAAAACCCGCAGGCCCCTCAGCGCCTGCAATACGTTAGCCTTGGCAGTCTCAAAGCCAAGCAGTTCCCGAAGCGGGACTTTCTGTTGTCCCCGTGGCTCAGAGAGCAGGAGTCGGTCATGCTGTGGGCTGCCCCCGGCGTAGGTAAGACGATGTTCTCGATGACCCTCGCGTTGGCCATCGCTGGCGGCGGGGCCGTTCTTGGGTGGACCGCACCGGCCCCCCGCAAGGTGATCTTGGTGGACGGCGAGATGGCCTCAGATGACATTCAGGCCCGCCTAGTCACCCTTCAGGACACCGTAAGCGGGCTTGATGTGGACGCCGCAGACCGCAACCTGATCATCCTTGCGCGCCATGCTCAAGACCCGGATGTGAAGTTCTGGGACTTCGCGGACGAGGAGCAGCACGACCACATCCTCGCCAAGCTGCGCCGGGAGAAGCCGGACCTCGTCATCATCGACAATCTCAGTACCGTAGCCGCCATCGACGATGAAAACGACGCCGCCAAGATGCACACCTTCGTGCGCTTCCTGATGCGGCTTAAGCAGGCCAAGATTGCCTGTCTCGTCATCCACCATGCGAACAAGTCCGGCAGCGGCTTTCGCGGTTCTTCGATGCTGGCGACAACCTTCGAGGTCATCATGGGCATGAAGAAGGAGAAGGGACGCGACGTGCTGGACCCAGCCGGGACCACGCGGTTTCACATGGTCTGGGAGAAATACCGGGGCCTGCGGGACAGCACTATCGGGGACCGGGCGGTCACCTTGTCGCGGACTGACAATGGCGATCTTGAGTGGGCCTTCGAGCTGCCCCAGGACGAAGTGCTGGAAACCCTCGCGGCGCTCGTCAGGTCTGGTCTCTTCACGAACCAAGTCGCCGTTGGCAAGGCCCTGCCGGAACGCTTCTGGCCAACGCAGGGCAAGCCGCCGTCCGAGGGCTGGATTAACGGCAGGTTCAAGCTGGCCATCACCAAGGGCATCATTACCGATAAGGAAGTTGCGGCTCACTTCGAGGCAGCCCGCGAGGAGGCCGACCCGGACGACGACCTCTAAGCCGCCTCAGTCACGAAGGAGGGGGCGCAGCCCTCCTCCGTAGGTGATCCTCATTCCTCATGTCCGTTACTAGCCCGTGAGGACGTGAGGTTCTTTACCTCACAAGGCTTTCCGGGCCGGACTTCGCCGCGATCCTCATGAGCCTTTCACTGCATGACCACCGCCCTCGGCATCCCGCCGGGGGCTTTTCTTTTATGGAGCAAACCCATGGCAAAATACGTCGCCAATGTCATTCACACCACCGACGACCGCAATCACCCTGTCGTCCTGATCGAACTGTCGAACCGCCCCGGCCTGTTCTGCGGCATGGACCGGGCGGACTGGGAGGCTTGGCTTGAGGCGGGCCGGTCGCAATCGCTTTACGCGCAGAGCGGAGGCGGGGGCGTGAACCGCAAGTTTCAGGTCGCGTATAGCGACCGTGAGAACGGGCGGACAGGCTACGCCACGCTTGTCGCCCGCAGCATAATCCAGCCGCCGCCCGGTAAGGTGGTCCGCCGTTTGTCAGGCGACCCGCTCGACCTACGCCGCTGCAATCTCCGTCTGATGGACCGGAAGGAGCGCCGCAAGATCGGCGGATGGTGAGCCGTCATGGCCCTTGAAACGCAGGACGGTATCGACCTGATCGAACTGGAGGACGCGCTTTACAATGAGATCGTCCCTGCCATGATCCGGCTTAATCGGTCCATCAAGATCGTGCGCGACATGATCGCGGAGGCGGAGACTGTGGAGACTATCCGCGCCGCCATAGGCAGGCTCAGGGAACTACGCGACGAGCAGGGCCGAATCAATGCGCGGCTTTGTCAGTTGCTCGACCGGCCCCAGCCGTAGGCCGATACCCGTAACGTCTTCAGGACTCCTAGGAAGCCCGCACAGACTCATCTCGTTTTTTCGCCCGCCATAACCGGGCGCGGCCTGATGGGGCCTGTGCGGGCTTCCCTGAGTCACACAGGGCATAACTAGAAACCAAGGAGCAAACATCATGACGCAAGGGCGCATCGTCCCCGTCACAGATAAGGACGGAAACCGCCTGACCCTCATTGAACTGTCGAACCGCCCCGGCGCGTTCGTTTGGATGGACCGTGAGGACTGGGAACGCTGGGTCAGGGATGGACTACCTAAGGCCCTTTACGCCGTCCATGGGACCGGGCGGCGCGGCTGGACGGTGGCCTATCGGACGCAGGAAGCAGGCCGGAAGAAGTGGACGAACGCCGCGAAGGGGATCATGCGACCACCACCGGGCTACCTTGCAATGCGTCGTTCGGCTGATCCTCTGGATTTGCGAAGGGGGAACTTGAAGGTGATGAGGGCTGGCCACAAGCCACGTCAAGATTAATCGCTTTCGATTTGATAGCGAGGCAGCTTTTCAATCTCCGCTTTCAGGAGGGCGACTTCGTGGTCCCCGTACTTCCGCCCCTCGCTCCCCGCCATGTGGCCTTGGATAGCGTCGAGCGCATCATGCGGGATGCCTGCGGTGCGGCCCTTCGTCTTAAACCGGTGACGCCACCCGTGGTTAGGCTGGACGCGGCTGTCGTTCACGCCTATCTCCCGCACCCAGACCGCGAGGCGCTGACCGACCTTATCAGCTTGCGGGCTTTCAACAGAGCCGCCCCGTGCATTGCTGGGATCATAGAAGATCGGACCATCGGGCAGCGCCGCCACCATCTCGACAAAGCCTTGATCAATGAGGTGTGAGTGCAGGGGGACAAACCGGTATCGGTTCGTTTTGACGGTCCCGGCCTCAGGCGTAATGTGGAGGAGCGGAACACCATCGCGCCGCGTCACATCCTGTTTCCGAAGCTGAGCTATCTCCCCGACACGGGCACCGGTATAAGCGCACAGCCACGGTATCCAACGGCGCGCCCGGTCGCGATGCGGCGTGTTCCTGCCCGGTGGTGCGGACAGAGCGGCCTTGAGGATGGTGGCGGCCTCGGCATCCGTGAACCCGGCCTCCCGCTGGCGCACGTCGCGACGATAGCGGAAGGTCAGGCCCTCAGTCGGGTTTGTTTTTAAGCGGCCTTCCGCGAAGCCCCAGCGCAGCACTGTCAGAAGCGCAGCGAGATAGCTCCCGTTGATCGTTACGGCCTTGCGGGTGCCGTCTGACAGACTTTGCCGCCAGCCGCGTATGTCGTCTGCCGTGATGCGCTCGGCGTCGTCATGGCCGAGGTAGGCAACAAAGACTTTCAGCATCCGCCGCCAAGCTTCCATCGTGCTAGCCTTAGGGGTCTTGTCAGGGTTCACCGCGTACTCTTCAAAAAGGCCCATGAAAGAGACAGCAGGTGACTTGCTAACGTCCTGCGCTGGCGATGGCGGAGACCAAGCGGGAAGCGCGGAGGCGATCTTGTCGGGCCTGTAATCGCCGTCTGCGCGACGGACCATAAGTCGGAACAGGGAAGGGGCAAGCTCATGCGCCTCTCGAGTGACCGCTGCGCGGCTGTTCGAGTGCAGGGCGAGGCCTTCGTTTTGCAGCAAGGTGTCAATGTCGCTGACGATCCACGCCTGTTCCTTCCAGCCTTCATGATCGGGATTGTCGGGGGCCATGTCGTCAAGCGCCGCGTCCCATCCATGGGGATCGCCGGGATTGTCCTCATGCGCCTTGACGCGCTCTTTGTACCACTGACCGGCAAGCGCTACGACCTCGCGATGCGACAGCGTGACAGGCTCT
This sequence comes from Asticcacaulis sp., assembly GCF_051956075.1. Classification (GTDB taxonomy): domain Bacteria; phylum Pseudomonadota; class Alphaproteobacteria; order Caulobacterales; family Caulobacteraceae; genus Asticcacaulis. The sequence continues at coordinate 17,136 of NZ_JBQCGA010000026.1, forward strand.
CCGGTTTTTGACCGACGTAGGCGTTCGATCCTTGCCTCTACCGCGTCAAGCCATGCGCGCCATTCGGCGGTAGCCTCTCGGGAGGACAGCGCGGCGGACCAGCGTTTGACTTCGTTTTTCTTCCCGTAGGCCTCCCGGACATCCTCCGGGATTACCTTCCGGCTGGCCCATGAGCCGGTCTTTTTGTCACGCTCTAACTTCGCCATACGTATCGCCATTTGCACACCCGATTTGCACAGGAGCGCGTCTAAAACCCTAACGATTTCGGTAAGTTATTGAACCTGCACGCATAAGTGCGGCAATGGCTCCCCGAGCAGGACTCGAACCTGCGACCATTCGATTAACAGTCGAACGCTCTACCAACTGAGCTATCGGGGATCAACTTGGCAGGCGCGCCCTATAGCAAGGCTCTGATCCGATGCGCAAGCCTGATTATTGAAGTTTTCAACAATTCTCGCAAGGCGGCGCGTAACCCAAGCAAAAAAAAGCCCGAAGAAACGCCTTCGGGCCTTGAAAAGTTTTGGTGATGGTGGGTGTCTTCAAAAAAGCAAAGACAACGCCGTTATGTAAGGATTCAGGTTAATGGGGAGTTAATTTTCGTCGGCTGCGCGATCAAGCCGCACCGTCTGTTCATGACAATTTAACCCGCTGCGGGAAAGCCTGCCCACCACAAGTACATCATCAGGACTCCTTGCCGTGCGTCTGCCTCCGATCAAATTTCGCATCCGTGCGCTTCTTGCTTTGTTTTTCCTTGGATTGACCGGGGCCGTTCTGTGGGTGGTCGAGCAGACTCACACTGTGATCCGAATGGCGGGCGAGGTCGGAGACAGCGCCGCCGCCACGCAGATTGTGCGGATGGAGCAGGGCTTTTCACATCTGGCTCTATCGTTCGGGTTGGTGGTCGGCGTTCTGGGCCTGGTTGCGGCGGTCTATTTCGATCGCGAAGTCTTTTCCATAATGAACCGCCTGAGTCAGCATATGAAGGCGCTGGCGGCCCGCGACTACAGCCGGGCGGCGGAGGGCGCGCAGCGCTCCGACGAAATCGGCGATATGGCGCGCGCCATCGACGTCCTGCGCGCCAACGGCCTGGAGCTGTTGCGGCTGGAAGGAGAGACCGCGCGTCGCGCCGAGGTGATCGCCAGCGAGCGTCGCGATGCGTTGCAGGCCATGGGCGCGCAACTGGAGGCGCAGATGGCGAGCCTTCTGGAGGGACTGACCCGCTCCTCGCAGGCCATGATTCTGACCTCTGAACAGATGAGCGAATCGGCCTTCAACGCCTCGGAAAGCGCAGCTAAGGTCGCGCGCGTGGCCAGCGAAACCTCGCACAGCGCGCAACAGGTCGCCGCCACAGTGCAGGAATTGTCGCAGTCGGCCGACGAAATCGCGGGCTCCACCCTGGCGGCGTCGCAAGTGTCGGCGCGCGCTTCGGGCGAAGCCGAAGCGACCTCAGCTCTTATGACGCGGTTGGGGCGCAGCGCTGACGAGATCAGCGCTGTTGTGGATCTGATCGCGCAGATCGCGTCGCAGACCAATCTGCTGGCGCTCAACGCCACCATTGAGGCGGCGCGCGCGGGCGAGCATGGCGCAGGCTTCGCCGTTGTGGCCGCCGAGGTCAAGGCCCTGTCGCAGCAAACCGAAAAGGCGACGTCCGAAATCACCGGCAAGGTGCAGCAGATCCAGAAAGACGCCGGCGGCGCGGTCGCCGCTATTGGCGACATCGTGCGGACCATCGCCGACCTGCGCGCGGGCGCTGACGATATTGCGCGCTCGGTCGCGGCGCAGCAGACGGCGACCAGCCGCATTGCCGGAACCGTCGAATCGCTGGCCGCCGGTTCGCGCAGCGTCGGCGAGGATATTGATTCGGTGCGCGACGGCGCCAATGAGACGGGCCAGGTGGCCAGCGTCGTTTTTGAAGAGGCCAAATCCGTTGCGGACGTCGCCGCGCGCCTGCGCGAGGAACTGGCGCGCTTCCTGGATTCAGTGCGCACGGCGTAACGCCTTAAACATGTAAGGGAAATCACTTGGAGGCCTGACCCGGAGTCGAACCGGGCTACACGGATTTGCAATCCGCTGCGTAACCGCTCCGCCATCAGGCCTCACAGGAGCGAAGCGGTCAGCTATCAGATCGTTTGACCGCCTGCAACGCTGATTACGGCATTTTTCCCAAGATATTTTTAAGATGCGCGGACATATGCGGCTTTTGCGCCGCAAAAGCGGCTGAAAAAGCCGTTGAAGCCTTGGGGGGATTACGCTTATAAGCGGGCGGATTAGAGCTTTGACTCATGTAGTTGCGTCTTGTTCCGAAAAGGAAGCCGTCGATGGATTTTCACGCCAGCCGTCAGAATATGGTCGAATCCCAGGTGCGGGTGAATGACGTGACCGATCAGGCTCTGGTCGCCGCCATGCGTAAGGTGCAGCGCGAGCGCCTGTGCGCGCCGTCCGAAGCCTTCCGCGCCTATGGCGAGGTCGAGCCGGTGATCGCGCCAGAGCGTTTCCTGATGGCGCCGCGCGATATCTCCAAACTGATGCAGATCGCCGAACCGCGTTTCGGTGAAACCGCGCTGGCCATAGCTGCGCCTTACGCCGCCGCCGTGCTTGCTGAGGCGGGACTTAAGGTGACCGAGCAGGAGGCCGACTCGCGCGCCATGGCGGTGGTCGAGCCCTATCTCAAGGCATTGGGCGTAACAACCGCCATCCAGGATCTGAAGACGCCGGTGGGCGGAGACTATGACGTGATAATTGTCGAAGGCTCGGTCGCCGAGGTTCCGGCGGCCTGGCTGAAGGCGCTGAAGGTCGGCGGCCGTCTTGTGGTCGTGCTGAAAGACGGACCGGTCGGACGCGCACGGGTCTATCTGCGCCTGACATCCGGCTATTCTGAACGTGACGCGTTCGATTCCGCGCCGACGACCTTGCCGGGCTTTGGGCGCGCGCCGTCGTTTCAGTTTTAAATCGGAACCGTCCGCGCCTAAGCGGACGCGCCGCTGCCACAAATTGTCGCGCCGCTCTGTCATCAGGGCGGCGCGTCTTTACATAAGGCGCAGCCTGCATTAGTAATGCCTTATATGCAAAAACATGCATAAATGCGTGCGCCGTCGTAAAAATGGCAAAGGTGAAAAATCCTTAACTCGCCAAGTTTATGAAGTTCTGGCATCTGAAAATCTGGAGTTCGTCTGCCGCTGGCGCGAAACCCTGTTATAATGGGTGGGACGAGGGCAATTTCGGGGTACTATTTTATGAAGAAGTCGATATTCGGCGCAAAGTCGTTCGCTACGTCGCTGGCGCTGCTGATGGCGTCAGCAGGAGGGATGGGAGCGCTGGCGCAGGCGGCTCAGGCGGAATCGCTGGGCGACGCCATAGCCATGGCTTATGCGCAAAACCCGACCCTCTTGCGCGCGCGGGCGCAGCAGCGGGCCGCGGACGAAGGCTATGTACAGGCGCGATCCTATCTGGGGCCGTCGCTGAACGCGGGCGCCTCAACCGATTACGCCGATCATTCGGATGGTCTGGGCAATCGCTCCTATACAGGTCTGTCGCTGTCGGCGACTCAGACCCTGTTCGCGTCCGGCGGGCTGACCGCCTCGCTGGCCGCGTCGAAGGCGACGGTCATGTCGGGCCAGCAAAGCCTGCGCTCGACGGAACAGGGCGTGCTGCTCGACGTCATATCGGTCTATACCGCCGTGCAGCGCGATCAGCAGGCGCTGAAAATCTCGCAGGACAATTACGATATTCTCAAGCAGCAGCTTGATCAGACCCAGGCGCAGTTCGACGCCGGGCAGTTGACGCGCACCGATGTGGCGCAGTCGCAGGCGCGACTGGCGGCGTCAGCGGCGTCGCTGGCCTCGGCGCAGGCGCAACTCGATACCGACCGCGCAACTTACGTCGCCATTGTCGGTCAGGCGCCGGTGGCGCTCGATCCTGTGCCGGACCTGCCGGGCCTGCCGACCGATCTCAATGCGGCGCTGGATTCGGCGCAGAAGAACAATCCCGACATGCAGGCCGCCATGTACGCCGAGCAATCGGCGGCGGATCGCGTGCGCGCGGCGCGTTCGGTCTTCGGTCCGACCATCGGCCTGTCGGCGCAATCGGGCTATACCGCGCCGACCAATCACCTGGGCACACTGAGCGACAATGAAAGCACCAGCCTGACGGCGCGCCTGTCGATCCCGCTGTTCAGCGCAGGCCTGAACGGGTCGCAGGTGCGTCAGGCCAAGGAAAATCTGGCGGCGCAAACGGCGGGTGTCGAACTGACCCGCCGCAGCGTCGTTTCGACCGTGTCGCAGGCCTGGTCGCAGATGCTGGCGGCGCGCTCGGCGGTGACCTCGAACGAGGAGGGCGTCAAGGCGGCCCAGATCGCCGCTGACGGCGTCAAGACCGAGCAGCAGGTCGGCCTGCGCACCAATATCGAAGTGCTGAACGCCGAACAGGATCTGAAAAGCGCGCAATTGTCGCTGATCGAATCGCAGCGCAACGCCTATGTCGCGGGCAGCCAGTTGCTGGCCGTCACCGGCGCGCTGGATCCCAAGGCGTTTGCGCCAGACGTTCAGACCTATGATCCGCAAGCCAATTTCGACAAGGTGAAGAATAAGGGCTGGTCGCCGCTGGAGCCGGTGGCGCGGCTTCTGGACGGCCTGGCTTCGGGTATGTAATCCGGCATTGCTTTTTTACTGTGGACGGGGGCGCGCAGTCGCCCCCGTTTTCGTTCCGTCACAGAAAAATTCATCGAAATTGGCGAAAAAGCGGCGCAGGCTCGCCCTTGAAGGTTGCCAAAATCTCCGAACACGTGTCACCTAGCTTTGGTTTCAGTTCCGCAAACCGATTCGCAGCAGATATAAGACGATGGCCGAACAATCCGCACACGAACCGACTATGGAGGAAATCCTGGCCTCCATCCGCCGCATCATCTCCGAAGACGATGCGCCTGCCGACGAGGCCGCGGAGCCGGAAGCCGCCGCCGCTGAGCCTGAACCCACGCCGGAACCGGCCCCCGTTATGGACGAGGCCGAGGACGAAGCGCCGGAAGAAGACGTGCTTGAGCTGACCGAAGCCTATGACGCGCCGTCGTCTGTGTCGATTGGCGATATCGACGCTTACACGCCTGAGGCGGAGCCTGAACCTGCGCCTGCCCCTGCGCCCCAATCAGCTCCGGTCGCCGCTGCGCCACGCGGTCCGGGTGGACTGGTCAGCGAAACGACCGAAACCGCCGCGCTGTCGTCCTTTACGGCTCTGACCAGTTCTTTGCTGGTGCCCGTCAGCGACCGTACTTTGGAAGACGTTGTGCGCGATATGCTCAAGCCGATGTTGCAGGCATGGCTCGATCAGAACCTGCCGGCGATTGTCGAGGAGCAGGTGCGAAACGAGGTCGAGCGCATTGCGCGTCAGTCGCGCCGCTAAGTCGCGCCCAAAAGCATAGATTTTCAGGGTTTGACCTGATAAGAGGGCGGCGTCGGCAACGAACGCCGCCCTTATCATTTCTCTTTTTTATTCCGAGCCATGTTAGACAAGACCTTCGATCCGCAATCCGTTGAACCGCGCCTTTACGAGATGTGGGAAACGTCCGGCGCCTTTGCGCCTTCGGACGCGGGCGAAGCCTTCTCGATTGTGATTCCGCCCCCCAATGTCACGGGCAGCCTGCACATCGGCCATGCGCTCAACAATACCTTGCAGGACGTGCTGATCCGCTTTGAGCGCATGCGCGGCAAGGCGGCCCTGTGGCTGCCGGGCACGGACCATGCCGGTATCGCGACGCAGATGGTGGTCGAGCGGCAACTGGCGGCGGCTGGCAATGTGGGGCGCCGCGATATGGGTCGCGAGGCCTTTGTCGATAAGGTCTGGGCATGGAAGGCGGAATCGGGCGGGACCATTGTGCGGCAATTGCGCCGCCTCGGCGCCTCGTGCGACTGGTCGCGCGAGCGCTTTACGCTCGATGACGGCCTGTCTGCGGCGGTGCGCAAGGTGTTTGTGACCCTGCACAAACAGGGACTGATGTACCGCGATAAGCGGCTGGTCAACTGGGATCCGCACTTCCAAACCGCGATCTCCGATCTTGAGGTCGAGCAGAAAGAGGTGGACGGTCATTACTGGCATTTCGCCTACAAGCTGGCCGACGACCTCTATTATGAGCATCCGGTCAAGGACGAGGACGGCAACGAGACGTTCGAGCGCCGAGACTATATCGTGGTGGCGACCACGCGCCCGGAAACGATGCTCGGCGATACGGCGGTGGCCGTGCATCCGGACGATGCGCGCTATATCAACCTGATCGGCAAGCACGTTATCCTGCCGATTACGGGGCGGCGTATTCCGATTATTGCCGACGACTACGCTGATCCGTTCAAGGGTTCCGGCGCGGTCAAGATCACGCCCGCGCACGATTTCAACGACTTCCAGGTCGGCAAACGTCACAACCTGCCGCAGATCAATATTCTCGACGAGCAGGCGCGTCTGCTGAACTTTGAGCCGGTGCCGGAGGCTTTCCGTGGGTTGGACCGCTTCGCTGCGCGTAAGGCGATCATCGCTCGCGCCGAGGAAGAGGGCTGGCTGAAAGCTATCGAAAAGACCAAACATATGGTCCCGCACGGCGACCGTTCCGGCGTCGTGATCGAACCCTTCCTGACCGACCAGTGGTACGTCAATGCCGGTGAACTGGCCAAGGAGGCGATCAAGGCGGTTGAGGATGGCCGCACCGTGTTCGAGCCACGCAACTGGGAAAAGACCTATTTTGAATGGATGCGCAACATCGAGCCGTGGTGCGTGTCGCGCCAGCTCTGGTGGGGCCATCGCATCCCAGCCTGGTACGCCGAGGACGGCAAGGTCTTCGTTGCCGAAACTGAAGCCGAGGCGCTGGCCGAAGCCGAGGCGCACTATGGCGTCAAGATCGCATTGCGCCAGGATGAGGACGTCCTCGACACCTGGTTTTCGTCGGCGCTGTGGCCGTTTTCGACCATGGGCTGGCCGGAGGATACGGACGATCTCAAGCGCTTCTATCCGACGCACACCCTGATCACCGGCTTTGATATCATCTTCTTCTGGGTCGCTCGGATGATGATGATGGGGCTGCACTTCACCGGTGAGGTTCCGTTCAAGCGGGTGTTCATCAACGCCCTGGTCCGCGACGACAAGGGCCAGAAGATGTCGAAGTCCAAGGGCAATGTGATGGACCCGCTGGTGCTGATCGACGAGTATGGCGCCGATGCTTTGCGCTTCACCATGACCGCTATGTCGGGGCAGGGGCGCGACATTAAACTCTCCAAGCAACGCATTGAAGGTTATCGTAATTTCGGCACCAAGCTGTGGAACGCCACGCGTTTTTGCCAGATGAACGAATGCGCGCGCGTGGACGGCTTCGATCCGTCAGGTGTGAAGCTGACCCTGAGCCGCTGGATTCGCGGCGAGGTGCAGAAAACCCTGTCCGCCGTGACGCAGGCGCTGGAAGCCTGCGCCTTCGACGATGCGGCCAATGCGCTCTACAAATTCATCTGGAACGTATTCTGCGACTGGTATCTGGAGCTGGCCAAGCCGATCCTGAACGGCGACGATGCGGCGGCCAAGGCGGAAATCCGCGCCATGACGGCCTGGGTTCTGGATCAGGCGACCCTGATGCTGCACCCGGTCATGCCGTTCATTACCGAGGAGCTGTGGGCGAAGAGCGGCGGAGAGGGCATGTTGATGACCCACGCCTGGCCGAAGTTCGACGCGGGCGCCATTGACGCCGAAGCGGATGGTGAGATCAACTGGCTGATCGACCTGATCAATGAAATCCGCTCGATCCGTTCGGAAATGAATGTGCCGGGGTCGGCGCGCCCATCTCTTACTCTTACAGGCGTTAATGCGCAGTCGTCGGAATGGCTGACTGAACACGCCCATCTCTTAATTGCGATGGGCCGTTTAAAGAGCATTCACGCAGAACTGGATAGAGAACAATCTATACCAAATGGCGCGGTCCCGTTTGTCGCAGGCGAAGCCACTGCATATCTGGCCGTGGCCGAGTTTATAGACCTGAAAGCCGAAGAAGCCCGCCTGACCAAAGGCATAGCCGAGTTCGACAAGACCATTATCGGCACGTCGAAAAAGCTCGACAATCCCGACTTCGTGGCCCGCGCGCCAGAAGAGGTGATCGAGGAAAACCGCGAACGCCTGACGGAAGCGCAAAACGGTAAAGCAAAACTGGCGGCGGCATTGGAGCGGCTGAAGGCGGCGCTGTAGGTTTTATCCACAGATTACACAGATGTTCGAGGCGGATTGCACGCTACCGCTATCGGCGGTGAAAAATCGTTATCGCGGATGATGGCCTTCGGCCATCTGAAAGCAAGATGACGGCGACGCTACTGCTTATCCGTGGCTATCCGTGTCGCTGGCCGTCAGGCCAGCGTTTCCGTGTTCATCCGTGTTCAATGACCCTGCTCGCCAAGCTGACAAGCGATAGCGGTAGCGTGTAATCCACCCTGAAATCTGCGCTTATCTGTGGATTCCTTAATTCCGCCGCTCAAGACCGGCGCGGCGGAAGTCGGCGCATCTGGAAGCCGGTCTTGCTCTGTTCAAATCCCGCCGCCTGATAGAATTGCAGCGTTTCTGGACGTTGCGAGCCGGTCAACAGCATGACCTTGTAGCAGCCGCTACGCCATGCCGCCTCGGTCGCCGCCTTGAGGACGGTCTTGCCATAGCCCGTATTGCGATGCGCGGCGTCGGTGACGACGTTTTCGATCAGGGCGTAGGGCGCGCCGCCGCGCGTCAGGTTAGGGATGACGATCAGCGTGCAGGTCGCGACAAGCGCCCCGTCCACACATCCGACGATAATCCCGCTGCCGGGATAGAGTTGCAAAAGCTCCCGGTTTTTCAAGGCGTCATCAAGCGGCGTCAGCGCGTCGTCCGGGGCGAGATGGCGGTAAAGCTGCAACAAGGCAGGCACGTCCCCACTGTCGGCGAAACGGACCTTCAATTCCGAACGGCGCGTCATGGCCTACGCCGCTTGCGCCGCCGCCATGCCGGAGGCTCTGCGCGCCCCTTCGGCGAAGGTGACGATCTCGAAGCGCATATCGACGGCGCGTTTGACGAGGCGCTCTAAAACCAGTGGCGCGCACCCCCAGTCGGAAGGTTCTTCGCGCACGTCGTGGGTGTAAAGGACCAGCCAGGCCTTCGCCTTGTGCGCGCTGTCCATCCAGCCCTGCGCGGTCAGTTCGCCGCATTGGCCTTCGATGCCGACGGCGGGGGTCTGGTTCAGGTCGGTTCCGCTGACCACCATGCCGTGATGCAGGGCGCGCGCGGCGATGAAGCGCTCGCTGAGCAGCGCCTTGGCCTGCGGCGACACGTCGCCATAAGGATAGGCGAAGGTCAGGGCGTCGGGCAGGCCCAGCGCGTGGAAGGCGAGACGATTCTGCTCCAGCTCGGCTTCGATGTCGCCGCCAGCGCCCTTGCCGCAATCGAAATGGCTGTAGGTGTGGCAGGCAATTTCGTGGCCGCGTTCGGCCAGAGCTTGCACGACGCCGTCGCTGGCGAAGGTTCCCAGATGGCTGTCGGTGGCGTTCAGGCCCGATGAGATGAAATAGGTGCCGCGCGCGCCGTACTTTTCGAGAATGGCCGCGCCCTTGTCCGCCGCCGATTGCGGCGCGTCGTCGAAGCTGAAGGTGATCATTGGGCGGCGCAGGCCGTCCAGCGTTGCCGGGCGCGTATGGACGAGCCGCGCGAAACGGCGGCGCAACTTGCCATACAAGGAACGATCGGCGGCATAGGGCGTGTCCATCAGACGACCTCAGCGTAAAGCGCGGCGCGATAGAGCCGAAGGCTCAGGGCGCGCAGTTTCAACGGCGTGAGGCCGGACAGGGCCACGCTTTTCAGCATGGGACGCCACAGCCCGCGCAGGGGAATGCGCTGCAAGAGGCGGGCCGCCTTATAACTCGGATAGGCGCTGACCACGTCGCGATGGCGGGCGATGACGCGCGCGAAATTGTCGACCGACTGTTCATACTTGCGCGCGAGAGTCTCCGGACGGTCGAGGCCCATATGGCTGGCGGTGTTGTCGATGTGGCCGACACCGTACCGGGCGGCGACGCGCATCCCCCATTCGGTATCCTCCCAGCCCCAACCCGTGAAGGCGGGATCGAAGCCCTCGGCCTCGAACACGTCGCGGCGGATCAACAGGTTGGAGGTAAAGACGTGCTTTTCCGGCTGTTGGGCGCGCATCTCCGCATTCAGGCAATCGCTGTGGCCCGCCATCGCCCTGTGCAGAGCGAAAGCCGGTTCGTCCGGCGCCTGATGCAGGGAAAAACCACCGAATACGACTGGTGGCAGGGCGATGGTCTCGGTCAGCCAGCGGTCAAGGAAGTCGGCGCTGTCCGGCAGCATGTCGGCGTCGAGGAACAGGAAATAGTCGCCGCGCGCCGCGCTGGTCAGGCGGTTGCGACCGCGCGCGCGGCCTTCGTTCTGCGGCAGGGTGATCAGTTCGCCCGCTAGCGGACTGGCGGCCAGAAAATCCGCGACGGCCTCGGTAATATCCGGGCGTTCCGAACCATCGTCGAGCAGAATGATCTCGATCGCCTGCGGCTGGCGCGTATGCAGTCCGCGCAGCAGGTCGAGCGGGCTTTCCTTATAGAAAGGGATCAGCACCGACAGGCGCGGGGTCACGCTGGCGAAGGCGGCGTTTCGGAACGGGGAGGGCAGGCTCATGTCGTCGCCTTGAGGCTGAGTTTGGCGCGCAGCCGCGATAGGATGCGTAAAGCCGGTGCGCGTACGCCATTCAGGTTCAGCAGCCAGGCGAGGCCAGCATAGATCAGGGCGCCGGTGACGCTTTTCAGCATCAGTTCGGGCAGACCGCCCCAGCTTGGCAATATGACCAGAGCCGCCGCCATGACCGCTACGGCGACGACGATCTTGCTGAGTTCAAGGACGGGGATCGGCAGGCGCAAGGTCTTCAGACCCAGCAGCCATGAACTCGCCAGGCCAAGCGCAAAGGCGATCAGCGCCGCCAGCGCCGCGCCCGTCAATCCCATGCGCGGGATCAGCAGCACATTGAGCGCGATATTGCTGACCGAAGGAATGGCCATCGCCGCCACCAGCAGCTTCGTCTTGCGCGCCAGGGTGAAGGCTTGCAGGAAATAATAGGTGTTCAGCCCCGACAAAAGCGCGCCGAGCGTGATCAGCGGTGTAACGCTGAGCGCTTGCGTGCGCAGGGCCTCGCCGATCAAAAGGCTCCCCAAAGACGGCGTGACCATGATCAGACCGCCGACTGCCGGGAACAGGATGAAACACATGGTCACGATCTGGTGGCGGGCTGTGTCTTTCAGCGCTTTTTCGCCGCCATTCTCCAGAGCATGCACCATGGCGGGCGTTCCCGCGGCGCCGAACCATATGAACAGCACGTCGAGGATGCGCGATGCGACGCTATAACCCGCATGATAGGCGCCCGCCTCGGCTTCGTTGAGATAGTGCGCGATCAGGAAGCGGTCGACGGTGTAGAGGGCCAGGGTCAGGATCAGGCTGGCGGAGACGGGAAAGCCGTAATGCGCTATATGGCTGGCCTCGGCGCGGTCGAAACGGCCCCGCAGGGCGCGTCCCCAGTCCTCGCGCACGACGAACGGCATGACGACCAGCGCGATCAGGCCTGCGCCCAGCACGGGCGATCCGCCGCCGACGCCCAGATAGGCGCAAGCCACGCCGAAGCCGAAAGCGCCCGCCGTCTGCGCCATGTCGATCATGGCGGCGGCCCTGACGCGGCCTTCGGACTTGCGTTGCTCCTGCACGAGTTTAACCAGCGAGCGCGGCGCCACACAGGCCAGACCGATAGCGACGCCCGCCTTGAGCGCCTGACCTTCGGGCGTGTGTACGCGCCAGAGCAGCAGGCCGACGACGCACAGGGCGGCGAAGACGATGGCGACCATGATGAACAGGCGATAGAGTGTGCCGTACAGTACAGGCGCCTCGGCGTCGTCGCGCGCATGGGCCGGATAAAAGCGCGCCATGGCGGCTTCCAGCCAGGTGAAGCATGCCGTCTGCGCCAGGCTGGAGACGCCGAAGGTCAGGGCATATACGCCGTAAGCCTCCGGGCTAAGAATGCGCGTAAACACCATCAGCGTGGCGAAGCCGATCAGGCCTTGCAGAATATTGGCGGGCAGATAACCCCAGAGGCCGCGCGAGAACATGACTTAACGCACCGTCTTCACGTCGCCGAGCAGGCACGGAATGGTCATCAGCATGATGTAGAGATCGAGCCACAGCGAATGGCGCTCGATGTAGTCGATATCGAGCGCGATGCGGCGGCGCACGTCTTCGGCCGCGTGCATGGCGCCGCGCGACCCCTTGATCTGCGCCCAGCCGGTCATGCCGGGCTTCATGCGGTGGCGCCAGGCGTATTCGGCGACCAGACGCGCGCTTTCGTCCGGACCGGTCTTCATGCCGATGGCGTGCGGACGCGGCCCGACCAGCGACATTTCGCCCGCCAGCACGTTGAACAACTGCGGCAGTTCGTCGATCGAGGTCTTGCGGATGAAACGACCCAGGCGCGTGACGCGCGGATCGTCCTTCGTTACCTGCTGGGCGGCGGTGTGGTCGGTCATCTCCGCGCGCATCGAGCGGAACTTCCACACATAGATGGGTTCATTATTGAAGCCGTGGCGGCGCTGGCGGAAGAAGATCGGGCCGGGGCTGTCGAGCCGTATCAACAGCGCCACGACGAGCATTAGCGGCGCGAAGATCAGTAGGGCCAGCGCGCCGATCAGCACATCTTCGATGCGCTTGACCATTTCCTTGCGTTCGTCCGCGCCAATGCCGGAGACACGCGCCAGCGGCAGGTTGGACAGGCGCGACAGGGCGGCGCGACGTTCATCGTCGGTATCGACGTCCACCAGCAGCGACACCTGATTGGGCAGGCTGCGCAGCTTTTCGACAATGGTCTTGACGCGCGCCTTCGCCGAGGTGTCGATGGCGACGACGATCTGATCGACAAAGGGCGTAATCTTATGGCCGAGCAGGCTCTGCACATCGCCCAGCACGGGCACGCCGACCAGAGCGTCGGGATTGCGCGACAAACGGTCGTCGAACACGCCAAGAATATTGACGTCGCGCCGCTGCATCGCCGTCTCGATCAGTTTCTGCGCATGCCGGGTTGCCCCCACCACGACCACATTGGGGGTCAGTCGTCCCTGACGACGCCAGCGCCAGATCAGCAGCCACCACAGGCCATGCAGGGCGGCCAGCACGCTGGCGGCGTTCACGCCCCATTGCGTCAGCGTCTCAAAGACGTAGGGACGATCCGGCGACACGCCCGCAACCAGCAGGGCGAGCGCGAAGCCCGGCGCGATCACGAAGGCCAGTCTGGCGAGGTGGACCAGCAGGTTTTCGCGGCGCATAAAGCTGTAAAGATCAAATGCGCCGCTGCAAAACGGGATCAGCAGAGCCGGCGCCAGAAACGGTAAAATATCGCCCAAAGACGCCTGACGCCAGTCGGGTCGCAGAACGGGGACGAGGTTCAAAACGCCGGTCAGCAGCAGGGCGGCGAGATCAACGCCGCGAAAGATTCGAACGGACATGGCGCCGCTGCGGCGCAGGCGCGGCGAGATCAGCTTTTCCGGGCGAAACGGACCGCGACGATCGCTGGGATCGAGGTTGAGCGGCGGCGGGGCGCTGTCGGAGAGTTTAAAGGCGGCGTTCATGACCTGTCGCAAGGGCTTTTTGTCCTCGCCAAGACCTTATCCGACTTGGCTTAGGCTCAGGTTAACGCCACGGAATTTTTCAGAGAAAAGGTGGCGGAGACGATGGGATTCGAACCCATGATACCCTTTTAGGGGTATGCTCATTTAGCAAACGAGTGCCTTCAGCCTCTCGGCCACGTCTCCGTTGGAGGTTCAGTTAGCGTATTCGTTTTTAAAACGCAACGCGGTTTCAGAAAATGTTGCACAGATGAATGTGCGACGGCAAAACAGGCGGATGAACGTCTTGCGTAAAGCTTCTTTCCCGCCTGCAACTGCCGCGGATGCGCGCGTGCTTGTGCTGGGCAGTCTGCCGGGCGAGGCGTCACTGGCGCGCGGGCAGTATTACGCCCATCCGCAGAACCAGTTCTGGCGGCTGATGGAGGATGTTATCGGCGAACCTCTGGCGACGCTGGATTATGAAGCCCGCCTGACGCGCCTGAATGCGGCGGGCGTCGGGCTCTGGGATGTCGTGCGTTCGGCGACGCGCAAGGGCAGTCTCGATGCGGATATTCGCGATCATGAACCGAATGCGCTCAACAACCTGATCGAAAATCTGCCGAACCTATGCGTGGTCGCTTTTAATGGCGGCAAGGCGGCGCAGATCGGTCGCAGGCAGATCGGCGCGCCCGAAAACCTGTTTCTGATCGACCTGCCGTCGAGTAGTCCGGCGCGCACCCTGAGCTTTGAGCGCAAGCGAACCGAATGGCGCAGGCTGCGGATCTTCCTGCGTGATGATCATGCGGCGGATGCGGAGACGTTGCTGGATGTCTGGTTTGCGCCGGAGACGCAAGGCTACTGGTTCCATGCCACGCACGGTTTTGACGCCATGCTGGCAGAGCGCTTCGGACTGACCTTTGAACGGGCGCGGTCTGGGCGGCTTGAGGCGTGGCGGGAGACGCCGCGCAGTGCGCTGGCGCTGGTGATCGCGCTCGATCAGCTTCCGCGCAATCTGTTTCGCGACAGCGCACAGGCCTTCGCCACGGACGCTCAGGCGCGCGCCATCGCCGCTGAGGCTGTGGCGCGCGGCTTCGACGCTGGCCTGACACTGGCGGAGCGTAAATTTCTCTACATGCCCTTCATGCACAGCGAGAACCTTGCCGATCAGAATGAAGGGCTGCGCCTGTTCACGTTGCTAAGTGATCAGGACACGCTCGACTTCATGCGCCGCCACCGTGATCTGATCGCGCGTTTTGGGCGCTTCCCGCATCGCAACGCCGTCCTGGGGCGGCGCAGCACCCCGGAAGAACAGGCCGCTTTGGCCGAAGGACAGCGTTTCTGAGCGCCGTCATAAGCTTGCCGCGATTGGCTGCGCATGACATAAGCGGGCGGTTGGGCTTAGGATGGAGTCATGCGCATTTTACCGAATACGGCCTTGCTGATTGCTTTCGCCGCCTTGCCTATGGCCGCGCAGGCCACGGTCACGCCGCAGGCCCAGCCGGACTCAAAACCCGCCATCCTGCTGCCGGATGGAAGCACAAAGACGACTCAATACGATCCGACGCAGGGATTCCCCAATCGCAACGGCGATCTGTCGGGCATGCTGATTGTTATCCCCGCCAAGGAGATGGCCGCCTTCACCGACAAGAGCGACGATCGCCAGCTTGACCGCGTCAGCCGCGCCGAGGCGGGCGCAAATCTCGCGATCAAACTGGTCTTCACCGGCGTCAAGCCTGATCCGAACGGCGTCGCCAACCTGACCTATGACCTCAAGGTGACGGGACCGGACGGCAAGCTTTACGCCAAGAGCGATTATCATAATCTGGTGGCGATTATCGGTCAGGTCGGACCGGAACAGGCCGTCTATGACAACCGCGCCCAGGTCATTCAGCTCCAGTTCGATCCGGGCGACGCGCCAGGCGTTTATAAGATCGACGCCGTTCTGCATGATCGGATTGCGAAAATTGATCTGCCGATGACGACGAGCGTGGAACTGCTGCCCAAAGGCTATGTCGCTCCGGTCCCGGCGCCGTCGCCGTCGTCGACGGACACAACGCTGCCGCCTGCCAATGCGGCGCAGGCCGCTTCATCCGCCGAAGCCGCCGCGCCGCCTGCTGCGACGAAGCACCACCATAGACGCAAGAAGCGCAAGCACTGAAGGCTTACCCGATGGCCGAAAATCCCATCCTGATGATCATACCGGCCCGTCCCAAGGATTTGGGCGGTTTCGAAGTGCGGCGGGTATTGCCGTTTGCAAAGCATCGCATGGTCGGGCCGTGGATTTTCTTCGACCATATGGGGCCAGCGGAATTCGCGCCGGGGCCGGGCGTCAATGTGCGCCCGCATCCGCATATCAATCTGGCCACCGTCACCTACCTGTTCGAGGGCCAGATCCAGCACAAGGATTCGCTGGGCAGCGACTGCGCGATTGAACCGGGCGACATCAATCTGATGGTCGCCGGGCGCGGCATCGTCCATTCGGAGCGTGAAACTGTGGCAAGGCAGGCGATGTCCCGCCATCTGGATGGCTTGCAACTCTGGCTGGCCCTGCCCGAAGCCGATGAGGAGATGGCGGCGGAGTTTCATCATTATGCGGCGGCGGATATTCCGCAGGTGGAGCATGAGGGCGCAGTGCTGCGCGTCATGATGGGAACGGCTTACGGCGCGATTTCGCCGGTCAAGACCTTTGCCGAAACGCTCTATGTCGAAGGACGCATGACTGCAGGCGCGCATGTCGCGGCGCCGGAAGCCGCCGAGCGCGGCGTCTATGTCTGTTCCGGCGCGCTGGAGATCGCCGGGCAGCGCGTGGAAGCCTATCAGATGGCGGTATTGAACCCCGGCGCCGTCGAACTGACGGCCCTGCAGGACACGCATTTTGTCGTTATCGGTGGCGAGCATCTGACCGAACGCCATATCTACTGGAATTTCGTTTCGTCGCGTCCTGAACGCATTGAGCAGGCCAAGGCTGACTGGAAGGCCGGGCGCTTCGACACGGTGCCGGGCGACGACCGCGAATTCATCCCTCTGCCAGAGTAGAACTCATGTCTGAAGACAAGACCATCGCCGCGCATGTGACGGAAACCGCGCAGTCGCTTTACGCCGTGGCGATCGACACGAACGGATACGGTCTTGTGGCCGACGAACCGTTGGATTTCGGCGGTGGCGGACTGGGGCCTGCGCCCTATGATTTGCTGCTCTCCGCCTTGGGCGCCTGCACAGTGATGACGGTGCGCTGGTATGCGCAGAAGCAGGGCTGGCCGCTGGTGAATGTCAAGGTTGATCTCACCCACCATAAGGAGGGCAGGGCGGACGTCTTCACCAAGACGGTCCATCTGCACGGCGACGACCTCAGCGCCGAGCAACGCGCGACCCTGATTTCGGTCGCCGAGAAATGCCCGGTGCATCGCACCCTGACCTCGACCGAGACGCGGATCACGACAAGCGGGGACTGAGCAGGGATAACGACACATTACGGTTCGGTAATGTTACCATCGCCACCTTTACAGATGTAACAATCTGCGCTTCGTTACCCGCTTCGATTTTCAAGCTGAGTGGGCCGTTTCATGAAAAAGCAGATCTTAATTTGCGCCAGCCTTATGGCGCTGGGCGTCGCCATGATGAGCGTCGGCGCGCAGGCGCAGGATGCTGGCGTGCAGGATCAGGCGCCGCAGCCGGTCTGGGCGCCGCCGACGCCGCCGATCGGCGATCCGCAGAACATTCCTTACGCCGCCGGGACGATCAAGGTGGCCGTGGACGCCACCGATCTCGATCACCGCATTTTCAAAATCCACGAAACCGTGCCGGTCAATAAGGCAGGGGATTTCGTGATGATGGTTCCGAAATGGCTGCCGGGCCACCACTCGCCGGGTTCGGACCTGACCAAGATTGCGGGCGTGATCTTCAAGGTAGATGGCAAGGTGATTCCGTGGACGCGCGACGTCGTCGATGTCTATGCCTTCCATATCAATCTGCCGGAAGGGACGAAGGAGGTCACTGTCGATTTCGACTATCTGGTCGCGACGACGAGCCGCGTCGGCGCCTTCCGCATGACGCCGGACATGCTGAACCTGCAATGGACCTTCGCCTCCATGTATCCGGCAGGCTATTATGTCAGCCAGATTCCGGTGCAGGCGTCGGTGACCTATCCGGCGGGCTGGCAGGCCGGTACGGCGCTTGAGGTCGAGTCGTCGTCTGGCGATACCGTGACCTACAAGACGACGCCGTACGACGTGCTGATCGACTCGCCCATCTATGCGGGCCGTTATTTCAAGCGCGTCGATCTCGATCCGAACGGCCCGGCGCCCGTGCATATGGACATTGTCGCCGACAAGCCGGAACAACTGGCCATCACCGACGACGAGCTGGCCATCCACCGCAATCTGATTCAGCAGGCTTACAAGCTGTACGGCGCGCATCATTACGATCACTACGATTTCCTTGTGTCGGCTTCGGATAATCTGGCCAGCAACGGGCTTGAGCATCACCGTTCGTCCGAGGACGGCGTCGATCCGAAATATTTCACCGACTGGAAGACCAAGTGGCTGGGCCGCGACCTCTTCTCTCACGAATACACCCACTCCTGGAACGGCAAGTTCCGCCGTCCGTGGGATCTGTGGACGCCGAACTACCAGGTTCCGATGCGCGACTCGCTGATGTGGGTCTATGAGGGCCAGACCCAGTACTGGGGCATCATGCTGGCGGCGCGGTCGGGCCTCTACTCCAAGGATCAGGCGCTGCAAATCCTGGCCAGCACGGCGGCGGCTTACGACAATCTGCCGGGCCGCGAATGGCGTCCGTTGCAGGACACCACCAACGATCCGATCATCGCTCAGCGTTCGCCGCAAGGCTGGCGTTCGTACCAACGCTCGGAGGACTATTATAACGAAGGCCTGCTGATCTGGCTCGACGCCGACACCCTGATCCGCGAGAAGACCAATGGCAAGAAGTCGCTGGATGATTTCGCCAAGGCGTTTTTCGGCATCGACAACGGCGCCTGGGGTGAGGTCACCTATAATTTCAACGACGTCGTCAACACGCTCAACAGCGTCTATCCGTATGACTGGGCCAGCTTCCTGCGCACGCGGCTCGACCGCACTGGCGAGGGCAAGCCCCTGGGCGCGCCGCTCGATGGTCTTGCGCGTGGCGGCTACAAGCTGGCCTATGTCGAGACGCCTACTGACTTCATCAAGCTGATCGAGACGGCGCGCAAGATGACCACCTTCACCTATTCGCTGGGCATTTCCGTCGCTAACAGCGACGGAACGATCAGCGACGTGCTGTGGGGCAGCCCGGCCTTCAACGCCGGTCTGGCGCCGGGCGCGACTCTGGTTGCGGTCAATGGCAAGGCTTACGATCCCGACGGGCTCAAGGCGGCGATTACGGCGGCCAAGACCTCGAAAGACCCGATCAGCCTGCTGGTCAAGGTCGGCGATGATTATAAGACGATCAGCCTCGATTACCATGACGGCCTGCGCTACCCGGTGTTGCAAGCGATCGACGGCGCGCCGAAACTGCTCGATAACATTCTGGCGGCGAAGAAATAGGCAAGGCGGCGGTTCTGAGGAGCCGCCGTTTTTCATTTTACAAATACGCCAAACTGCGCTTCAAAGTTATAAAGTATCATTTGAAAGGGTCTAAGATGTACCGTTTGCGCACTCTTGCAGGTGTGAGCCTCGGCGTTCTGATGATGGCGGGCGTCGCCGTCGCTCAGGACGCGCCCAAATGGGCGCCCATGCCGGCGCCGATCCCCGCCGCGCAGAACATTCCGTATAACGGGACGATCCAGCTCAGCGTCGATCTGACCGACACCGTGCATCGTCTGGTCAAGGTGCATGAGGTGATTCCGGCTAAGCCTGGGCCGCTGACCCTGCTGGTCCCGAAATGGCTGCCGGGCGATCACGAGCCGGACGGCGAAGTCTCCAAGATGGCGGGCTTTACCTTCAGCGCCGGCGGCAAGCCGCTCAACTGGACGCGCGATGTGGTCGAGGTTAACGCCTTCCACGTCGATGTGCCTGAAGGCGCGAATTCGGTGACGGTCGAATTTCAGTATCTGGCGCCGGTCGATGACGGCATAGGCCGCATCGTCATGACGCCGGACATGGCCAATCTGCAGTGGGATTTCGCTTCGATCTATCCGGCCGGCTATTATGTCAGCCGGATTCCCGTACAGGCGACTTTGACCTTGCCTGAGGGCTGGCAGCAGGGTTCGGGTCTGGATGTCGAGACGACGAACGGCGATGCGATCACTTTCAAGACTGTGTCCTACGAGACACTGATCGATTCACCGGTCTTTGCCGGCAAATATTTCAAGCGGATCGACCTCGATCCGGGCGCGGCGACGCCCGTGCATATGGACATTGTCGCCGACAAGCCGTCGTCGCTTGACGTTTCGGACAAGGAACTGCAAATCCATCGCAATCTGGTGCAGCAGGCCTATAAGCTTTACGGCGCGCACCATTATGACCATTACGACTTCCTGGTCGCGGCGTCCGATAAACTGGGCGGCATCGGGCTGGAACACCACAGGTCATCGGAAAACAGCGTCGATCCCGACTATTTCACCGACTGGGACAAGTCCTTCTATGGCCGCGACCTGTTCGCGCACGAATACACGCACTCCTGGAACGGCAAGTATCGCCGCCCGTGGGATTTGTGGACGCCAGACTATCAGGCGCCGATGCGCGACTCGCTGCTGTGGGTCTATGAGGGCCAGACCGAATACTGGGGCAATGTGCTGGCGGCGCGTTCGGGTCTTTACGATCGCGACCAGTATCTTGGCCATATCGCCATGATCGCGGCCTATTACGACAATCTGGCGGCGCGTCAGTGGCGCGACCTTCAGGACACAACCAATGATCCGATCATCGCCGAGCGCGCGGCGCAAAGCTGGCCGAACTGGCAGGCCAGCGAGGAATATTACGACGAGGGCCTGCTGATCTGGCTCGACGCCGATACGCTGATCCGCGAAAAGACCGGCGGCAAGAAGTCGCTCGACGATTTCGCCAAGGCGTTTTTCGGCGTCAACAACGGCGCCTGGGACACGCTGACCTACAATTTCGACGATGTGGTCGCCGCGCTCAACAAGGTCTATCCTTATGATTGGGCGAGTTTCCTCAACGACCGTCTGCATGACCACGGCAAGGCCCCGCCGTTCGACGGCCTGACCCGCGCGGGCTACAAGCTGGTCTATACCGATACGCCGACCAGCTATTTCAAGGCGCGCGAAACCTATCACAAGATGACCGATTTCAATTACAGTCTCGGCTTCTCGGTCAGCAAGACAGGCGCGATCATCAATGTATTATGGGACAGCCCTGCCTTTAAGGCGGGACTCACCAAGGGCATGAAGCTGATCGCGGTCAACGGTCTGGAGTTCGACGCCGACAATCTCAAGGACGTGGTCAAGGCCGACGCCAAGACCAGCGACAAGATCGACCTGCTGATCAAGGCGGATGACCGCTACAAGACCGTCAGCATCGATTATCATGGCGGTCTGCGTTACCCGTCTCTGGTCCGCATCGACGGAACCAAGGATATGTTAGGCGACATCATTGCGGCGAAGAAATAGGCCGTAACGGCTTGTAACCCCTTAGGCCGCAAACGCCGCAATTTGGCCGTCCGCAGGGTCGTATTCTGCGGACGGCTTTGTTGTCTTTGGGAGATGTCCATGAAAATCACAGCCGGTTCTTTCCGCATAATAAGCCTGATCAGCCTCGCCATCCTGTGCGCAAGTCTCAGCGCGCCCGCAGATGCGCAAACCCTGCGCGACCGTTTTATCGACCGCATGAAGGCAAAGTCCGTCCAGCCCGAAACCGATCCGGCGACGATCCTTCCCGGCGCGCGGCGCCTGACCCTGAGCTATGGCGCGGATGCGGCGCAGGCGCTGGACGTCTTCATGCCGCCGCATGCTCAGGGAGCGCCGATCCTCGTCATGGTGCATGGCGGCGGCTGGCGGCTCGGCGACAAGACCAGCCCTGGCGTGATCGACAACAAGCTGAAATTCTGGTTGCCCAAGGGCTATATCCTGGTCAGCGTCAATTATCGCCTGCTGCCCACGCCGGTCAGCGAGCAGGCGAAGGACGTCGCCGCCGCTGTCGCCTATGTCGAAAACCATGCGGCGGCATGGGGCGGAAACGGTGACAAATTGATCCTGATGGGCCATTCTGCGGGCGCACATCTGGCGGCGCTTTTGTCCGCCGATCCGTCGCGCGTGACGGCGTCGGGCGGTCATGCCTGGCGGGGCACGGTGGTGCTGGACAGCGCCGCGCTTGATGTCGCCAGCGTAATGAACAAGCGGCATGCCAAACTCTATGACGATGCGTTTGGCAAGGATCCCGCCTATTGGGCCAGCGTCTCGCCAGCGGCGCAACTCAAGCCCGACGCCGTTCCGATGCAACTTGTCTGCTCACTGAAGCGACCGGACGATTCCTGCGGGCAGTCAAATGCCTTCGCCGCTAAACTTCAGGCGATAGGTCAGGATGCGCCTGTGGTCCCGCAAGAGCTGACGCACATGCAGATCAACCACGATCTGGGCCTGCCTGGCGCCTATACGGACGCTGTGGACGCCTTTATCGCTGCACATTTGCGATAAGGGTGACGATCTGAGCCGTTATGGCGTCGGCGCCCAGCGTTATCCAGGCGCAGTAAAGAGCGTATGTGGCAAGCCCGATCAGCGCGAAGACGCGGCCCAGAGGCTTACCGCGCAACACGAGCGCGACGACGACCAGCGACGCTCCTGCCAGCAAGGGCAGGTCGAGGCGCAGAAAATGCGGCGCCACGGTCATCGGGCGCACCCAGGCGGCGATGCCCAATATGCCGAGGATATTGAAAATGTTAGAGCCGATGACATTGCCGAGCGCCACCTCATTTTGACGGCGCAAAGCGCTGATCACCGAAACCGTCAGTTCCGGCAGCGAAGTGCCCAGCGCGACGACGGTCAAGCCGATCACGGCCTCTGAGACGCCGAGATGGCGCGCCAGACTGGTAGCGCCGATCACAAGCTGATCGGCGCCAAGGATCAGCCCCGCCATGCCCGCCAGCAGATAGAGCAGGGCGCGCGGGATCGGCAGGGACGCGATCGGGGCGGCTTCGACGATTTTCGACCTTGAGGCCCCGATCAGCACGATCAGCAAATAGAGGATCAGCGCGCCGGTCAGGACTTCGCCATCCAGCCGCGTGACCTGGCCGCGCCAGGCGCACCAGATCAGGCCGCCGGTCGCCAGCAGCATGACCAGCGCGTCGCGACGCAGATTGCGCGCCGTACTGGCCACCGGAAGAATCAGCGCGCCCATGGTCAGGATCAGCAGCAGATTGGCGATGTTGGAGCCGATAATATTCCCGAGCGCTATGTCGGGCGCGCCCTGGCTCCCGGCCTGCAGGGCGACGAGCAGTTCCGGCAGTGAGGTGCCGAAGCCGATGATGGTGACGCCGATGACCAGTTTGGGCACACCCAGCTTATCGGCCAGCGCCGTCGCGCCACGTATCAGGGCTTCGCCGCCGAGGAATAGCGCCAGCAGGCCGCCAATGAGGCGGATCAGGTCGATATGGCTTGTGACGATTTGCGGCATGACATTCCCCTCAGCGTCCTTACCACATTCCGATGACGGAACTCAGCAAAACCGGCTTGAGCGTATGCTGGCATAGGCCTAAACCTTGACCATGGTCCGACTGTATATTGCTGAAACCACGCCTGTCTTTGCGCCCGGTCTAAAGCTGGCGCTTCATCCTGATCAGGGTCGCTATCTGGTGAGCGTCATGCGCCGCGCCGTCGGCGACGAGCTGTGCGTCTTCAATGGTCGCGACGGCGAATGGCGCGCGCGGATCTCCGACGCTGGCAAGAAGGCTGTAACGCTGGAACTGGTTGAGCGTACGCGCGAACAAACGGCGCCTGGCGACCTGGCCCTGGCTGTGGCGCTGATCAAACGTGCGGCGCTGGAATACATCATCGAAAAGGCGACTGAGTTGGGCGTGGCGCGGATTCAACTGTTGATTACCCGTCGCAGCAATGCCGATCACACCCGCGTCGAGCGCCTGACCGCCATAGCGCGCGAGGCCGCCGAGCAGACCGAACGGCTCGACGTTCCGGACATCCTGCCGCCGCTGAAGCTGGACGCCTGGCTGGCGCAGCCGGGGGCGGGAACGCTCATTTTTGGCGACGAAGATTCGACGCATGAAGGTCATGCGCGCGCCACGCCGCCTCTGTTGCAGGCCCTGGCGGATTCGACCGCGCCGATAACCGTCCTGATCGGGCCGGAAGGCGGCTTTGACGAAACGGAGCGCGCTACCTTGCGAAGCTTGCCAAACGTGCGCGCCGTCAATCTGGGGCCGCGCATCCTGCGCGCCGATACGGCGGCGATCGCGGCCCTGACCTTGTGTCAGGCGGCGGTTGGCGACTGGCGTTAATGTAACCGACGATGATATAAATTGCGCCCCGGCTTGCCAGAGCGCCAGGCGCCGCCCATATAGGCGACGCATCGACGGGTTGAGCAGGAAAGAGCAGGGGCGTATGGCGGTCGTAACTGAGGCGAAGCCGGTCCGCACAATGGACGATCTCGTCAGCTATTTCGCCAGCGGGGAAAAGCCGCGCGAAGACTGGCGCATCGGCGCCGAGCATGAAAAATTCGCCTTCCGTCTCAGCGATCTGCGCCGACCGGAATATGCCGGTCCCGATGGCATCGAAGCCATGCTCAAGGGGCTGATGCGTTTTGGCTGGCAGGGCTATTACGAGCAGGACAAGCTGATCGCCCTGACGCGCAATGGGGCCTCGGTGACATTGGAGCCGGGCGGCCAGTTCGAATTGTCCGGCGCGCCGCTGGCGACGATTCACGACATCTGTTCAGAAACCGGCCAGCATCTCGAAGAGGTCAAGGCCGTCGCGTCGGAACTGGGGCTGGGCTTTATCGGTCTGGGCTTTTCGCCTCTGTGGTCGCGCGAAGAAACGCCCATCATGCCCAAGGGGCGCTACAATATCATGCGCGCCTATATGCCGAAAAAGGGCGAGCTGGGCCTCGACATGATGCTGCGCACCTGCACGGTGCAGGCCAATCTCGATTACGCCTCCGAAGCCGATATGGTGAAGAAATTCCGCGTCTCGCTGGCCCTGCAACCGTTGGTCACGGCGCTGTTCGCCAATTCGCCGTTCACCGAAGGCCGACCGAACGGATTCTTGTCGGCGCGCGCCAATGTCTGGACCGACACCGACCCGGACCGCACCGGCATGCTGGGTTTTGTGTTTGACGAAGGCTTCGGATACGAGGCCTATGCGCGTTACGCGCTGAACGTCCCCATGTATTTCGTCAAGCGCGATGTGCCGGAAAATGCCGGTTATATTGATGCTTCCGGTCAGGACTTCAAAGCGTTTCTCAAAGGCGAGCTGCCCGCCCTGCCGGGTGAATTGCCGACCATGGACGACTGGGCCGATCATCTCACGACCCTGTTTCCAGAGGTGCGGCTGAAGAAATACCTCGAAATGCGCGGCGCCGACGGCGGCCCCTGGAGCCGTCTGTGCGCCTTGCCCGCGCTGTGGGGCGGCCTGCTGTACGACACTGTGGCGCTTGATCAGGCGTGGGAACTGGTCAAAGGCTGGTCGAAAGCCGATCATGACACCCTGCGCGGCATGGCGGCGAAGACCGGGCTCAAGGGCGAGATCGCCGGGCGTCCGGTGCGCGACTGGACGCTCGACATGCTCGACATCGCCAAGCTGGGCCTGAGGAACCGCAACCGCCTGTCCGGCGGCATGGTCGATGAAACCGGTTATCTGTCGGAACTGTTCGAGATCGCCGACAGCGGCGTGACGCCCGCCGAGCGCCTGCTGGCGCTCTATCACGGGCGCTGGCAGGGCGATCTGCGCCATCTCTACGCCGAGGAAGCCTACTAGGCCGCAGGCTTGTCAAACCGGGAAAGACCTGCCACACCAAGGCATGTCGTTAAAAGCGCAACCATCGTTCCGTAACGATGGCTGACGCCATGTCCTGAGGCCGTATGCTCAATCTCGTCTTTATCGCCGGTATTCTCATCACGGTCTGCACGGCCATTCCGGTCTTCCTGCAGATGCGCCATCACCCCAAGGGATTGATCGCCTGCTTCTTTATCGAGATGTGGGAGCGCTTTTCGTTTTACGGCATGCGCGGGCTGCTGATCTATTACCTGACCAAGCATTTCCTGTTCAGCGACAGCCACGCCAGCGCGCAATACGCCTCCTACATGACGCTGATCTATCTGATCCCGCTCGTCGGCGGGCTAGTGGCCGACCGGTGGCTGGGCACACGCCGCGCCGCGATTTTCGGCGCCGTCCTGCTGGTGCTGGGCCATTTCGGCATGGCGTTCGAGGGCAAACCCGCGCAACAGACCCTGATCTATCACGGTCAGACCTATGAGTTCGTGCGTCAGGGCATGGATGCGCCCAAGCTCAAGGTCGGCGATCACCTTTACGCCTACAGCGCCGACGCGCAGGAGAATTTGGCCATTACCGGCCTGCCGGACGGGGCGGCCCTGCCGCAGGTTCTGCCCGCCGGAAACTATAAGCTGGAACGCCATGTCGTGACGCCTTGGGCCGAGGACGCCTTCTTCCTGTCGGTGGCCCTAATCATTCTCGGCGTCGGCTATCTCAAACCGAACGTCTCCACCATTGTCGGCCAGCTCTATCCCGACCGCGATCCACGCCGCGATTCCGGCTTCCAGCTCTATTATTTCGGCATCAATCTCGGCTCGTTCTGGGCGGCGATCATCTGCGGCTATCTGGGCGAGACGGTCGGCTGGTGGGCCGGGTTCGGCGCCGCGGGCGTCGGCATGGCTCTGGGCCTCGTCGGCTTTCTGCTCGGCAAGTCGTGGCTGATGGGCAAGGGCGAGGCGCCCGATCCGGACGCCCTGTCGGCGCGCGTCGGCGGCGTGGTGCGCAAGGACTGGCTGATCTATCTCGTCAGCCTGATCGGCGTTGGGGTCATCTATGTCCTGGTGCAGAAGAACACGATCGTGTTTTACGCCCTGTTGCTGATGTCCATCGCCATGCTCGGCTACATCGTCTGGCACATGATGACGAAGTTCACGCGCGCCGAGAGTTTTCGCACGGGGCTGGCGCTGATCTTGAGCTTCGCGTCGATCGTCTTTTTCACGCTGGAGGAACTGGCGGGCTCGGCTCTGGCCCTGTTCGCAGATCGCAATGTCGATCTGAACCTTCTCAAGGCGCCGGTGATCTGGCATGTCTTCGGTCGCGAGATCGTCTTCGCGTCGCAGGATCAGCTCACGACGCTCGGCGCCTTGCCTGCGGGCCATGTCTGGATCGACATGACCTATACGGCGGCGCAGACCCAGACCATCAATACCGGCTGGATTCTGATCCTGGCGCCGATCTTCGCCGCGCTGTTCGCCTTCCTCGGCAAGCGCGGCAAAGATCCCGACCCGGTCAAGAAGTTCGCCTTCGGCATTGTCAGCACCGGTCTCGGCTTCCTCGTTCTGGTCTGGGCCGGACCGATGGCCAACGCCGCCTTCCAGTTGCCGCTGATCTTCCTGGTGCTCAACTATCTGATGACGACCATCGGCGAAATGACCGTGTCGCCGGTCGGCCTGTCGCAGCAGACCAAGCTGTCGCCCGCCATGACCGTCTCGACCATGATGGCGCTGTGGTTCGTCGGCACGGCCTGGGCGCAGTATTTCGGCGGTCTGATCACCAAAAGCATGAGCGCCCTGACCATCGGCGGCCACGTCGTCGATCCGGCGGAGAGTCTGCGCGCCTCTTTGTCGGTGTTCAACATGATCGGCGTCGCAGTGATCGTCTTCGGCATTGCCCTGTTCGCCCTTAGCTTCTTTATCAAGGGCTGGTCGTTCGGCGCCAATGACTCGGCGCCTGAAGCGGCGGGCAGCGGCCAGAATGTGTGAGACGAAGGCTTAAAAATCCTTCTTGAGCCGGATTTCCAGCATGGGCGGCACCTTGGACGTGGTGTGCTGCGTATAGGCGATAGGCGATGATCCGCGCAGGCCGGAATAGACCCAACGATCCTGCGTATAACGCAGGGCGAGCGGGTTCTTGACCGCAATCTTGAACGTGACCTTCTTCGGCGTCACATACTGGAACCAGACCTGGCTCCAGGGATTGAAGAAGGAATCGTCGATCTCATTGGCCAGATAGTTGCGGTCCTTGTTGTTGCTCTCAAGATCGACGCCCCAGCTGGTGTGAGACTTCGGAAATTCCTGGCTGAAACTGGCGGAATAGACGTGGGGTTCAACGCCGGAAATATGGCGTTCGTCGCCGGTGATCGGATCTTTGACGCGCGTATTGCGGTAATAATATTCCAGACTGAGCGAGCCGTGCGGCACGAACAGCTTATCGAGCGGCGTGTCCAGCTTCGCATGCAGCACGTCGGACTGCGCCTTGCCGATATTGCCGCTGGCCGTATAGACGTCAGCGCCGTCGAACACCGCGATAAAGTCGGACGTATCCTCGTAATCATAGTGCTCGTAGGCGAGGCTGACAGCGCCCTTGTCCCAGAAATTATGCTCCAGAATCAAGGTGTTCAACCAGTCTTTTTGCGGCACCAAAGCGGTATTGCCGAGGGTGACATGGCTGGTCTGCAACTGAACGGAATTGGCGAAACTGCTGAAGCTGAGCTGATCGACCTGCCGGATCGTCTTCCAGCTCAGCTTGGTCTTGTCGCTCAGGGCGTAAACCGCCTGAAAGCGCGGTTTGACATAGACGAAGGAGTCGGAGCGATTGGCGGCGGGGACGGAGATGGTCGAGGTCTCAACCCTGATCTCGCCTTCAAAATTCAGCTTGCGCGTCGCTTTCCAACTGCTGGAGATGAAGGACTCTGTGCGGTTTTCCTCAACGCGCACGTCATCGTCGAACGCGCCGGTGTCGAGCGTGATCGTCGTGGCGCGGTCGAGCCGGTTATAGGCGCTCTCGGCGCCGATGGCGAAGCTCAGGCGGTCGCTTTTCTCCCAGCCCAGACGACCATTGAGGATATTCTCACGGCTGCGGCTGAGCGCGAGGTAATCGGAAGCGCCGCTGGAATCGACATAGGAGTCGATGATGTTGTCGCGCTCATAACGCCGCAGCAGGTTCAGGTTCAGATCAAGGCCGTGGCCGAACTTGCGCTCATACTGCCCGCCCAGCTCGCTGGGCATGTCCTTCTCGATATAATGCTCGTGCCCGGCGTCGCCGTCCTGAACATAATCGGCGGTCTGGCGATAGATGCTGGGATTGTAGGTGCCGTTGAAGGTGATCTTGCCGCCGAACAGCGGCTCGGAATGCGAGGCCTGCGATTCGATCCCGGTTCCGCCCGCATGTTCGTAAATTGCCATCGGCGTCGCGCCGCTGGCGTCGGTCGTGATGCGGCGGGCGTTCTGGGCGCCGTTGTCGAAGAAGTTGAAAATATCCGCCGTGATGTCGGTGCTGCGCCCGTCGCGATTGGCGTTGAAGGTGAACAATAGCACCCCGGCATTGGTCCGGCCGTCCATATTGCGGACGATGCCGAGGACGGAAAAATTCGGCTTGGCGTCCTTCTTGCGCACGATGTTGACGATCTGACGATGGCCGTGCATGTCCATGCCCGGCGCGCCGCCGGTGATCAGCTCAAGATGATCGACCTGATCGGCGTTGATATTGGACAGGGTGTTGCCGAGATCGGCCTTGGTGGTCGGGCGCTGACCGTCGATCACCACATTGCCCGCCGTGCCGGAAAAGCCGCGCGCGCTTTCGCCGCCGTCAAAGACGAAGCCCGGCACATGCAACACCATGTCGAAGGCGGTGGCGACCTGATATTGGGCAAAATAGGCAGGCTTGTAGCTGACGACCTGACCGCCGCTGCTGCTGCTAACGGTTGTGGCTGCGGCGGCGCCATCGGCATAGGCTGGCAGACCGATGCCCAGAACGGCGAGCGTCACCGCGGCGGTGGTGGTGAGAAGGCGCAGGCTATGGCGCATAATGATGAATGTCCCCGGCGAGTCGCAACGAAAAATACCGGGGTCAGCAATAGGAGCGCGTCGCCTTGGGACAAGTTAAATGGCTGTAACGATTTCAGAGGAAATCATTTCACGTTCGCAGCCTTTGCCAAAATTTGCGTCATAAATCAGATCATTACGCGATGAATTAGCGCCTTGATCGCAAGTCTTAATGACAAATATTTAACCTGATCAGCCGGTTCCGCCGACGGTCAGGCCGCGAATGCGCAAGGAGGGCTGACCTATGCCCACGGGCACGCTCTGGCCCGCCTTACCGCAGGTGCCGACGCCGGGATCGAAGCGGAAGTCATCGCCGATCATATCGACCTGGCGCATGGCGGCGGGGCCGTCGCCGATCAGGCTGGCGCCCTTGACCGCCTTGCCGATCTTGCCATCTTCGATCAGGTAGGCTTCGGTGCATTGAAAGACGAACTTGCCATTGGTGATGTCGACCTGACCGCCGCCGAAATTGACGGCGTAGAGGCCGCGCTTCGTATTGGCGATCATGTCGGCCAGCTTGTCAGAACCGCCGCGCATAAAGGTGTTGGTCATGCGGGGCAGGGGCTGGTGCGCATAGGATTGGCGCCGCCCATTGCCGGTCGCTTTGGCGCCCATCTGCCGCGCCGACAAACGGTCGTGCATATAGCCGACCAGCACGCCATCTTCGATCAGGGTCGTGCAGGAGGTCGCCGTGCCTTCGTCGTCAATATTGAGCGAGCCGCGCGCATCCGGCACGGTGCCGTCATCGACGATGGTCACGCCCTTGGCGGCGACCTGGCGTCCCATCTTGCCGGAAAAGGCGGAGGTTCCCTTACGGTTGAAATCGCCTTCGAGGCCATGTCCGACCGCTTCGTGCAGCAGCACGCCCGGCCAGCCGGGGCCAAGCACCACATCCATCTCACCGGCAGGCGCCGCTATGGAGTCAAGATTGACCAGAGCCTGACGTAACGCCTCATCGACCTGCGCCCGCCATTTTTCCGGAGAGGTGATGTCGAGCCAGGAAATGCGTCCGCCGCCGCCTGCGGAAGCAGTTTCGCGCCGACCATCCTTTTCAACCGACACGGACACGTTCAGCCGCACCAGCGGCCGGTCGTCGTGATACATTTCGCCGCCTGCGCGTAAGATCGTGACGAAGCGGCGGTCGGCGGCCAGCGAGGCCGAAACCTGAACCACGCCGGGGTGCAGGTCGCGCGCATACTGATCAATGGCCTGCAGCAGCGCAATCTTGTCGGAAAAGGCCATTTCGCCCACCGGATCGCGCGGGTGATAATAGCTGTGATTGCTGCGCGCCGGGTTATCGCTGATCGTGGCGGAGACGCTTTTCCCGCTCTTGGCCAGCACCGCAGCCTCAGCGGCGCGTTGCACCGCCGCGACCGTCATATCGGCGGAATTGGCGAAGCCGATGGTCTCGCCCGCCACCACGCGCAGGCCAAATCCCTGATCGGCGTTGTAGGCCGAGGACTTCAAACGTCCGTCATCGAAAAAGAGCGATTCCGATTCGCGTCGCTCCAGATAGATTTCGCCATCGTCGGCCCCGCTCAGCGCGTCGTCCAGCACGCCTTGCGCGGCATGGAGGTCGAAATCGCCCCAGTCGGAGGGCGAGGCGTTGGCGGCGGGATGAGAGGCGTCAGGCATGGCGTTTTATCATAAGACGAACAGGGAAAGTCTTTATGTAGGCTGTGCGGACGGCGATAGCCATAGCCGAATCGAAATTCATCCCGTCGCGAATCCTCTGTGGGCGCCTGCGACAATAAACCGCATCACGCGCGTCTGCTTGGAAGGCGGCGCTCCCAAGCCATTGCGCACGCTTGCGGCGGCAGCCTTGCCCGCCGTTAAATACCGGCGTTTTTGCCCTTTGCATTTTGCGGCGAAGGCATTATGGGTTGAGGCCTAGGGTAGGACATAATGTCCCGGTCTATGCGCGACGCGCATGGCGACAGGGGCAGCCAGCAATACAGTAATAATAAGGCCGCAGGGGGCGATGGCGCCGTTCGGTCAACGAAACGAGGGTTTTGCGAATGGGCATTAGAAGGCTATTCACGACCGCTGCAGGCGCTCTGGCCACGGCAAGCGTGGTCGGAGCTATTTCGGCGCAGGCGTTCGCTGAGGATTTGATGGGGCAGCCCACCGACAAGGCGATGGGATGGCAACCTGCGGCGACCCAGCTCAAGGTCGAGACGGAGGACTTCTACAACCATCTTCTGTTTCCGATTATCACCGGCATCTGTCTGCTGGTCGCGGGTCTGCTAATCTGGATCATGATCCGCTACAATAAGCGGGCCAATCCGGTTCCGGCGCGCTTTTCGCACAACACGGTCATCGAGATCATCTGGACCGCTGTGCCGGTCGCCATTCTGGTCGTGATCGCCGTCTATTCGCTCAGTCTGTTGCGCGATTATAACAATATGCCTTCGCCCGATGTGGTGGTGAAGGCCACGGGCAATCAGTGGTTCTGGACCTATGACTACCCGGAACAGGGCGTCGAGGACGTCGAATCGCGTCTGCTGGACGACGCCAAGGACATCAAGACCGCCCACGCCAAACACATTCCGTACCTGCTTGAGGTCGACAATCCGCTGGTCGTGCCGGTCAATAAGGTCGTGCATGTCGAAGTGACCGGCGCCGACGTGATCCATTCCTTTACCGTTCCGGCCTTCGGCTTCAAGATGGACGCCATTCCGGGCCGTCTGAACAACACCTGGTTCAAGGCGACCAAGATCGGCACCTATTATGGCCAATGTTCGGAACTGTGCGGCAAGGACCACGCCTTCATGCCGATCGAGGTCAAGGTCGTGTCACAGGAAGACTTCGACAAATACATCGTCAGTCAGGGCGGCAAGACCAAGGCGATGATCGCCGCTGACGCTGCCGCCAGCGCCGCCGCGTCTCAGGCCGCCGCCGCGTCCGCCGCCGCCGTATCCAGCGCAGCCGCTTCTGATTCGGCATCGTCTTCCGGCGCCCCGGCCTCGGCCGAAGCCTCGAAATAAGAACAGTACAGAGAGAAACAACCATGTCGTCCCCTGCTGTAACGCACGATCATCATGATGATCACGACCACAAGCCCGGTTTCCTCGCGCGTTGGGTTTTCACCACCAACCACAAGGATATCGGCACCCTCTATCTGCTGTTCGCCATCATGGCCGGTCTTATCGGCGGCGCCTTTTCGGGTCTGATCCGATGGGAACTGGCCGAGCCGGGCCTGCAGGTGTTCGCGCACGGTTCGCTGCTCGACTCCATCGGCCTGTTCAATCTCGACAATCCCGACAACGCCAAGCACGCCTATAATTCGGTGGTGACCGCGCACGCCGTCATCATGATCTTCTTCATGGTCATGCCCGCCATGATCGGCGGTTTCGGCAACTGGTTCGTGCCGATTATGATCGGCTCGCCCGATATGGCCTTTCCGCGTCTGAACAACATCTCGTTCTGGCTGCTGGTCGCCTCCTTCATCGTGCTGTGCACCTCGATCTTCACCCAGTCCGGTCCGGGCGCGGGACAGAACGGATTCGCCGGCGGCTGGACCATGTATCCGCCGATGTCGAGCACGGTCGGCTCGCCGGGACCGGCGATGGATCTGGTCATCCTGTCCTTCCACCTGGCCGGGGCCTCGTCGATCCTGGGCGCGATCAACTTCATCACCACCATCTTCAATATGCGCGCGCCGGGCATGACCCTGCACCGTATGCCATTGTTCGCCTGGTCGGTTCTGGTCACCGCCTTCCTGCTGCTTTTGTCGCTGCCGGTGCTGGCGGGCGCCATCACCATGCTGTTGACCGACCGTGAGTTCCATACCCACTTCTTCGATCCGTCCGGCGGCGGCGACCCGGTCATGTTCCAGCACCTGTTCTGGTTCTTCGGCCACCCGGAAGTCTATATTCTCATCCTGCCGGGCTTCGGCATCATCTCGCACATCGTCTCGACCTTCTCGAAAAAGCCGGTCTTCGGTTATCTGGCCATGGCCTACGCCATGGTGGCCATTGGCTTCGTCGGCTTCATCGTGTGGGCGCACCATATGTACACAGTGGGTCTCAGCTTCGACCTGCGCGCCTATTTCGTGATGGCCACCATGGTCATCGCCGTGCCGACGGGGGTCAAGGTCTTCTCATGGATCGCGACCATGTGGGGCGGCTCGATCGAGTTCAAGGTGCCTATGCTGTGGGCGATCGGCTTCATCTTCCTGTTCACGGTCGGCGGAGTCACCGGCGTCGTGTTGTCGAACGCCGCCGTCGATTACAGCCTGCAGGACACCTATTACGTCGTCGCCCACTTCCACTACGTGCTGTCGCTGGGCGCGGTGTTCTCGATTTTCGCCGGTTTCTACTACTGGTTCGAGAAGATGTACGGCGTGAAGTACAATGGCTTCCTCGGGGGGCTGCACTTCTGGATCATGTTCGTCGGCGTGAATCTGATCTTCTTCCCGCAGCACTTCCTTGGCCTGCAAGGCATGCCGCGTCGTTATATCGACTATCCCGAAGGCTTCACCTTCTGGAACCATATTTCGTCGATCGGCTACGTGCTTACCGCTGTCGGCGTGCTGGTCTTCCTCGTCATGTTCGCTGAGGCCCTGATCGTCCGCCGCAAGGGCGAGGCCAATCCGTGGGGCGAGGGCGCCACGACGCTGGAATGGACCCTGTCCTCGCCGCCGCCCTATCACCAGTTCTCCGAACTTCCGGTGCTTGAAGAAGAGGAAGAGCATCACTAAAATCTGCGTAACCTGACGCAGACGCGCGGGGGTGAAGGTTGTATGATCTTCACCCCTTTTGCTTTTTCAAAAAGACCTGATTTGACCCGCATCCCTTCCAAATCCGACAAGATCGCCGCGCAAGGCGGCATGACCCAGGCCGAACTCAAGGCCGGGCTTGAAGCCGCCTACGCCGCCAAGGCGTCGCGCGGGACGCCGCGCGACTATTTCGACCTGTTGAAGCCGCGCGTCATGTCGCTGGTCGTCTTCACCGCTCTGACCGGACTGGTGGTCGCGCCGCAAGTTTCGGGCGGCGGCGGGATTTCGCCCTTTCTCGCCTTTATCGCCATCCTGTGCATCGCGCTCGGCGCCGGTGCGGCGGGCGCGCTCAATATGGCGATCGAAGGCAAGACCGACGCTCTGATGCGTCGCACGCGCCTGCGGCCCGTGGCGGCGGGGCGCGTCAGCCGCAACGACGCCTTCGCCTTTGGCGGCGTGCTGGCTTTTCTGTCGGTGGCGGTGATGTGGCTGGCTTTTCCGAACGGGCTGGCGGCGGCCTTGCTGGCCCTGACCATCCTCTATTATGTTGTCTTATACACCCTGATCCTGAAGCGACGTACGCCGCAGAATATCGTCATAGGCGGGGCGGCGGGCGCCTTTCCGCCGGTGATCGGCTGGGCGGCGGCGACGGGGCATGCGCCGCTCGAAGCCTGGGTGCTGTTCGCGATCATCTTCCTGTGGACGCCGCCGCATAGCTGGGCGCTGGCCCTTTACACAACCGAAGACTACGCCAATGCGGGCATCCCCATGATGCCGGTGGTCAGGGGCGCCAGATCGACGCGGCTGCAAATCCTGCTCTATTCGCTGGTCATGGCGCCGGTCGCCTGTTTGCCGATTGCGTTCGACCTCGGCGGAATCGCCTATGCCGTCGTCTCTGTGCTGGGCGGCGCGATCTTCATCTACCTGGCCGTCCGCGTCTTTTTGTCGCGGGCGGGCGACCATCCCGAAGGTGGCGAGGCGGGGCTTTATGACGTTAAAAAAGAAGCTCTGGCCGCCCGCAATCTGTTCGCGTTTTCGATACTGTATCTGACCTTGCTGTTCGCCACCTTGCTGGCCGAACATGCGATCAAGGGGCTTTTTTCATGACCGAAGCTTCTCCAGAGGACAAGCTGGCCTATCTCAAGGCGCAAAAGCAACGCAATCTGTTCATCGGCCTGGCGCTGGCGGCCTTTGTTATCATCGTCTTCTTCGTGTCGATGTCGCGCATGGCGCAGGGGCTCAAACACGATAATGCCGACATCGCAGCATCCGCGTCGGCGGAGTCGTAAAGATCATGGCGACGCAAAAACGTAGCCACGCCAAGCTGGTTCTGATTCTGGTCGGGGCGTTTTTGTTTATGTGCGGCGCGGTCGCGGCGGCGCCGCCGCTCTATCGCCTTTTCTGTCCACTCGCCATACAGACCGGCGCGCAGAACCGGGCCAAGGAAGCTCCGAAAACTGTCGTGAACAAGGTGATTCGCGTGCATTTCGACTCGAACACCAGCGCGATCCCCTGGACCTTCAAGGCTGACCAGCCCTATCAGGACGTGCGCGTCGGTAAGACGGCCATGGCCTATTTCACCGTCACCAACAACGCCAAGACGCCGATCACCGGGCGCGCGACCTATAATGTCCTGCCCGACACCATGCACGACTATGTCCTGAAGCTGCAATGTTTCTGCTTCACCGATCAGACCCTGCAACCGGGCGAAACCAAGCAGTTTCCGGTGGTCTATTTCCTTGATCCCCGCCTCATGAAGGACAGCGACACCAAGGATGTGCCGGATGTCACCCTGTCCTACACCTTCTTCCAACTCGACAAGACGAAATAGGGTTGAAAAACACCGCGAACGGAACAGCGTTCGCATTGTGCTGCGTACAAAAACTTGGCATAAATCCGTTATCGGTTCTGCCCAATATTGATAATCAGCCGCGACTCAAGAGCGGCCCAGACAGTGAGTGGACTCTAGGATGGCCCATCAAGGCGTTAAACACGATTATCACATCATCAATCCCAGCCCCTGGCCCCTGATGGGGTCGGCCTCGGCCGTCTGCTGGGCGCTCGGCCTGGTGATGGGCCTGCGCGGTCTGTTTGGCGAGCCC
This sequence comes from Asticcacaulis sp., assembly GCF_051956075.1. Lineage (GTDB taxonomy): Bacteria > Pseudomonadota > Alphaproteobacteria > Caulobacterales > Caulobacteraceae > Asticcacaulis. The sequence continues at coordinate 53,507 of NZ_JBQCGA010000026.1, forward strand.
AAGGGCACATGGTGGCTGTTCGCTGTCGGCATTGTCGGCATCCTGCTGACCATGGTGTTCTGGTGGCGCGACGTTATCAAGGAAAGCCATAAAGGCGACCATACGCCGGTCGTGCAACTTGGTCTGCGTTACGGCATGATCATGTTCATCGCCTCCGAAGTGATGTTCTTTGTCGCCTGGTTCTGGATCTTCTTTGAAATGGCGCTGTTTCATGGCCATCGCTCCGGCGCCGCCGAGGCGATCGACGAGGTCAAGACCGCCTGGTCAACCTGGCCGCCCAAGGGCGTCGAGACGCTGGACCCGTGGCAGTTGCCGCTGGTCAATACCTTGCTGCTGCTGACCTCCGGCACGACCGTGACCTGGGCGCACCATGCGCTGCAGCAGGGCGACCGCAACGGCGCCAAGTGGGGACTGCTGCTGACCATTCTGCTGGGTCTGTGCTTCACCGCCGTGCAGGCGACCGAATACAGCGAAATTATCCGCGAACATCTGTTCTTCTCCGAAGAAGCGGGCAATGCGGGGCTTTACGGCTCCAGCTTCTTCATGGCGACCGGCTTCCATGGCTTCCACGTCATCATCGGCACCATCTTCCTGATCGTCTGCCTGATTCGCCTTCTGGCCGGGGACTTCACGCCGAAAAAGCACTTCGGCTTCGAAGCCGCCGCCTGGTACTGGCACTTCGTCGATGTGGTCTGGCTGTTCCTGTTCGCCTTTATCTATGTGATTTTTGGCGGCGCGCACTGATGGCCGACGATCCGAACGCGGTTGTCGAGGTTAAGTTCGCGGCAGCCGCGCTCGGCAAGTGTCCGGTCTGCGGCAAGGGAAAATTGTTCAGCTCTTGGCTCAAGGTTGCGGACGTCTGTACAGTTTGCGGAACGAATTTCAAAGCGGCGGAGGCTGGCGACGGCCCTGTCGTCTTCGTTATCCTCATTGCCGGTTTTCTGGCTTGCGCCGGTCTGCTGACCACGTTTTTCATGTTCCCGGATTGGCCGATTGCCACGCACCTGCTGATCTGGCCCGCCTTCGCGATTATTGTCAGCCTATTGCTGATGCAGCCGCTCAAGGCATTGATGGTCGCGTCGCAACTGCGGCACCGCGTGAAGGACTGATATGAGACTCAGCCTGTCCGACTGGGCGCGCGCCGCGCCGCTTGGCATGGCGATCAGCGTCGCCATCTGTTTTGTCCTGTTGAACGGCCTTGGCGTCTGGCAGCTTTACCGGCTGCGCTGGAAGGAAGGTCTCATCGCCGACATGGCGCGCAGTGAAGCCATGCCGCCTGTGCCCGTCATGGATTTGCTGAAGGAAAAGAAACCGGACTGGCGCTCTGCGCGGTTGCCGGATTGTTCGATCCGTAATGACCGTCTGATTTACATGCACTCTGAAATGGATGGAACGCCGGGCTATCGCGTCCTGACCCCATGTCCCCTGCCAAACGGCGCCATGCTGACCGATCTGGGCTTCATGACCGATAAAACGCCTCTGCCCAATACGGTCCTGACGCCGGTGGGACGTCTGCGTCCCTTCGAAAAGGGCAATGCCTTCACGCCGGTCAATCGACCTGCCGACAAGGATTGGTACTGGCGTTCGGCCAACGATATGGGCAAGGCGTTGGGAACGCCTATGCGCGGCGATTATTTCCTCGTGCTTGATCTCGAGGCGTCAAAAGCCCATATGACGGGGCTGACGCAGGGGCCGCTGACCGCGCCGCTGCGCAATCGACATTTTGAATACGCCCTGACCTGGTTTGGGCTGGCCTGGGCGCTGATCGGCGTCTTTATCAGCTTCGTTTATCAGCGGGCGCAACAGAACAAGGCCGCCAACGCCGCATGACCGCCTCCCTGCTGGAAGGGCAAAGCCTTTTCCAATTCGACAATGGTCTGCGCCTGCTGGTCGATCCTGTTCCCGGCCTGCGCACCTTTGCGCTGAATGCGCTGGTCTATGGCGGCGCGCGCTTTGAGACCGAAGCGCAGTCGGGTTGGGCGCATCTGCTGGAGCATATGGTGTTCAAGGGCGCGGGCGGTCGCGACGCGCGCGCCTTGGCCGAAGCCATCGAGCATGAGGGCGGCAGTATCAACGCCTCGACCGGCTATGAGCATACGCGCTTTGAGGTGAGGGGGTTGACGCAGCTTATGCCGCTGGCGCTTGAAGTCGTCACCGACCTGATGTTCCGACCGACGCTCGACAAGGATGAACTGCAACGCGAGAAGAAGGTCATCGAGCAGGAGATTCTCGAAGCCTATGATGCGCCCGACGATCATGTCTTCGATCTGTTGCAAGGGGCGATGTTTCCCGATCAGGCGCTTGGCCGCCCGATTCTGGGCAGCAAGGCCAGCCTGAAGCCGGCGCAGCCGGAAGCGGTGCGCGCTTTTGCGGAGACGCTGTACGCGCCGCATCGCGTGGTGATCTGCGTGTCGGGCGGCGTGACGGCGGAGGACGTGCTGCGTGCGGCCAAGGGGCGTATCGAGCCGGTCGCGCCGCAAACCGGTTTCGGCGCGCCCGCCGCCATGACCTTTGCTGCGGGACGGGCGGTTCAGCGTCGCCGCATCGAACAGGCCAATCTGACATTGGCCTTTCAAGGCGTAGGGCGGATGGACGCGGATATTATCCCCTTGCGCCTGTTCAGTGAAATTCTCGGCGGCGGCATGGCGTCGCGTCTCTTTCAGGAGGCGCGGGAAAAGCGCGGTTTGGCCTATGCGGTCGATTCGTGGGCGACGCCCTATCGCGACGGCGGCGTGTTCGGCGTCTATGCGGGTTGCGCGCCCGGCGACGCCGCGGCCTTGCAGGCTTTGATTCTGGAGGTTCTGGCGCAATTGGCGCGCGCTCCGTCCGAGGATGAACTGGCGCGCGCCAAGGCGCAGTTTCAAACCTCCCTGTTCCTGAACCATGAAAACGCCGCCAGCCGCGCCAGCACGTTCGCCAGCCATCTGTCGGTCTTTGGACGCATCCTGAGTCTCGATGAGGTCGCCGCCGAAATCGCCAGCGTGACACGCGACGATCTTGTTCGCATGGGCGAAAACATTATCGGGCAGGGCATGTACGCCAGCGCCTGCCTGGGACCGAAATCCATGATTTTGGCCGCGTAAATTTATCTGTGCGCTGCAATATACTATCGGATGATCACAAGCAAAATTAACCTGTTAAGGTTAAGACAAGCCTGTTGCTTGATGATGACGTTTGGGTAAGCTGATGGCGGATTACGGTTTGTTTGGCTGGCGTCGCTCCGCTTTGGCGGCGGTCCGCCCTGACATGACGCATGAGGCGACGATGGCGACGACAAAGCTGGGAAGCGAAAAGCTGGAGGTCTGCGACCTGCTGGCCGCCGCCGCCGCCGCCGATTGTCTGATCTGGGTTTATGACGCGCCGCTCGGTCGGTTTGAATTTCATGGCGACGCCGCCGCTCTTGGCCTGACCTCGCTGCAGGGGCGCTTGTCGCCGCAGGATCTGGCCCCGCTTCTGGAGACGGGCGAGGTTGACCGGCTTGAAGCGGCGCTGCACACGCTCGACGTTCTGACCGCCGCCGACTTGCCGGGAGACGGCGCGGGCATTGGTCAGGTGCAATGCCTGCTGCGTCTCAAGGACCAGCGCTGTCTGTATCTCAAAGGGCGGCGCACGAGTCGCGCCCTGGCCATGGGCACGCTCACCGATCTGAGCCGCGACGTCCGGCTTGACGGCGGCGCCGACGCCAATCTGCACGATGTTCACACGGACCTGCTGACGGGACTGCACAGTCGCCAGGGCTTTCTGAAAGCGGCGCAAACCGCGTTAAGCCGTCCCGGCGATTTCGATCTGGTCGTCGGCGATCTCAACCGGTTCCGCAGGCTCAATGAGGCGCTGGGCCATGAGCGCGCCGACCGCGTGTTGACCATGCTGGGACAGCGCCTGCGCGACGCCTTTCCACCGGCTGATCATACGGTGCTGGCGCGACTGGGCGAGGATGAGTTCGCCGTCCTGACGCATCGCGGCTTTCCGCGTGTCTCCGAGCGGATGCGGCAGGCGATGGAGCGCATGCTCAACGTCGCCGGGTTCGATATTCATCCGACCTTTTCCATGGGCGCCGTTTCCGTTGAGGGCGGCGAGGCGGCGCTGGACAGCGGCGAGCTTCTGCGCCGCGCCGAAATGGCGGTTGACGCCGCCCAGTCGAAAGGCGCAGGCGGCGTCGCCGCCTATAAGCGCGATCTGGAAAGCGACGGACTGACGCGCCTGGCGATCGAATCGGACTTGCGCAAGGCCTTCGTCAGCGGCGAGATCCACGCCTGGTATCAGCCAATCGTCAATCTCGAAACGGGCGTCATCGCCGGGTTCGAGGCGCTGGCGCGCTGGGCGCACCCGAAGCGCGGGATTATCCCGCCCGATCATTTCCTGACCGCGACGCGCGATCTGGGCATGATGACCGATCTTGGGGCCATTATTATGAATACGACGGTGCGCCTGATGGCGCGCTGGTTCCGCGACTATCGCCTGCCGGACGACTTTTTCATCAGCGTCAACCTGTCGGCGCCGGAAATCGAACGCCTGCATCTGATCGAGGACGTGTCGCGGCTGATCCGCGAACATGACCTTCCGAACAAGGCGCTCAAGCTGGAAGTGACCGAAAGCGACGTGATGCGCGATCCGGTCGCCTCAGCGCGGGTGCTGGAGGCGCTGCGCGACGCGGGCGCCGGGATTGCGCTCGACGATTTCGGCACCGGTTTTTCATCGCTCAGCTATCTGGCCAAATTGCCGTTCGATACGCTCAAGATCGACCGCTCGTTCGTCTCGACCCTGAGCCGAGAGGAATCGTCGGAAAAGATCGTCCGTTCGATCCTGCGTCTCGGTTACGATCTCGGCCTCGATGTGGTGGCAGAGGGCGTTGAGGATATGGCCCTGGCGAAGCGCCTGCACGATCTGGGCTGCGGTCTGGGACAGGGCTATGGCTTCGCCAAGGCGCTTAAAGCGCCGGACGCCGAGCAGTTTCTGGCCGCGTCGCTGGCGCAGGCCGTCGTTTAGGCTGTCCCCGCCGCGCCCGACAAATGACCGGGCGTGACGCCAAGACTGGCCACCGCCGCCGTCCATAGCTGTTCGGGTTCGTCCACAAAGATCAGGGCCTGCGAGGCCGGCGCCACCAGCCAGGCGTTTTGCGCGATCTCCTCTTCCAACTGTCCCGGCCCCCAACCGGCGTAGCCCAGCGCGATCAGCGCGTGTTCCGGCCCGGCCCCGCCCGCCATATCGAGCAGGATGTCGCGCGAAATCGTCAGGCCCAGACCGCGCGCCGCGCCGCCGCGGGTGCGGATGGGCGGTCCGCCGAGATCAACAGTAATGTCGTCCAACTGGTAATCGAGGCTGTGCAACACGAAGCCGCGATCGCTCTGCACCGGGCCGCCGTTGAACACCGGCACGCCGCCCGTCGCCGCGTCTTCGTTGCGCAGCCCCAGTTCTTCTAAGATGCGCTCCAGACGCAGGCCGCGAATGGGCTGGTTGAGGATCAGCCCCATGGCGTGTTCGGCGTCGTGCTGGCACAGATAGATGACGCTGTGGTCGAACGGCGGCGCGTTCAGTCCCGGCATGGCGATCAGCAGATGGCCCTGATAGGACTCATGCGGCGGCTCGGACGCCGTATCTTTGGCTATACGGGGCGGTTTCATCCCAAGAAACCTATCATATCCTTACGCGCTTGTCGCGATTGTCTCTTGGGCCTGAGCGCCGCCGCCGCTATACAGGCCACGGTTATCATTCAAGGAGCGCGCCATGTCCCTCAATTCCGGCGATACCATTCCCGACCTGACCCTCACCGTCGTCGAAGAAGACGGTCCGAAGGCCACACCGTCCAAAGACTTTTTCGCGGATAAGACCGTTGTGCTGTTCGCCGTGCCGGGCGCCTTCACCCCGACCTGTTCGGCGCGCCACCTGCCGGGCTTCAAAGACCACGCTGGCGACTTCAAGGCCAAGGGCGTCGATACCGTCGCCTGCACCTCGGTCAACGACTATTTCGTCATGAAGGCCTGGGCCAAGGACCAGGGCATCGCTGACGAAGTCGTCATGCTGGCTGACGGCAATGGCGCCTTCGCCGAGGCCATGGGCCTGACCCTCGACGGCTCGGGCTTCGGCATGGGCAAGCGCTCGCAACGCTACGCCGCCGTCATCAAGAACGGTAAGATCGACCAGTTGTTCGTCGAAGGCCCCGGCGAATTCAAGGTGTCGTCGGCGGAGTATGTGCTGGAGCAGCTTTAAAGGGTTAAGACGCAGGGGACATTGTCCCCTGCACCCCGCAACGGGATCGTGCGAACCTGTTAGGGGCTGTGCGTATTCCAGACAAACAAAAATCCCGGCCCCAAGGGGTCGGGATTTTTGTTTGTAAGGGACAAGCATAAACCTCAATGGGTCTGCTCGAACCGGTTACGAGGTCCAGGAGGCGATGCCTCCTGGCCTTAACCCCTTAAAACAGCTCATCCTCCAGCGACATCAGCGCCTCGGCGCCGCCTTTCATCTTGGCGAGGTGGGCGTCGGCTTCGGGCAGGATGCGCTCTAAGAAGACGCGACCGACCTTGAGCTTGGTCGCGTAGAACGGATCGTCCGAGCCGTTGTCGATGGCGGTCTGCGCGGCCTTGGCCATCATGGCCCACATATAGCTCATGCAGGTCAGGCCGAACAGGCACAGATAGTCGAGCGAACCGGCGGCGGCATTGTCGGGATTGCCCATGCCGTTTTGCATCAGCCACATGGTCCCGTCCATCAGCTTGGTCTTAGTGGTTTTCAGCGCGGCGATGTACTGCGGCGTTTTGGAGTCGGCTTCTTCGGCGGCGATATAGGCGTCGATCTCGGCGAAGAAGGTTTGCAGCGCGCGACCGCCCTTGGACGGCAGTTTACGGCCGACGAGGTCGAGCGCCTGCACGCCGTTGGTGCCCTCATAGATCAGGGTGATGCGCACGTCGCGCATGTACTGAGAGGCCGGGAAGTGTTCGGTGAAGCCGGATCCGCCGTGGACCTGCATGGCGTCGGAGGTGATCTTGAAGCCCTTTTCGGTCAGGTAGGCTTTGAGCACGGGGGTGAGCAGGCCCATATAATCGCTGGCCTTTTCACGCGCCTTTTCATCCTCTGCGTGATGCTGGAAGTCGGCCTGCAGCGCGCCCCAGACCAGGAAGGCGCGGCCGCCTTCGATCAGGGCGCGGCTTTCCAGCAGCATGCGGCGCACATCGGGGTGGACGAGAATCGAGTCAGCGGGCTTGTCCGGCGATTTCGGGCCGGTGAGGGCGCGGCCCTGCAAGCGGTCCTTGGCGAAGGCGGCGGCGGCTTCATAGGCGGCGTGGCCGATGGCCAGACCTTGCAGACCGACGCCGTAACGGGCGGCGTTCATCATGTAGAACATGATTTTCAGGCCTTCGTTTTCCTGACCCAGAAGGAAGCCCTTGGCGTCCTCATAGACCATCACGCAGGTCGAATTGCCGTGAATGCCCATCTTGTGCTCAAGCCCGGCGCATTGCAGGGAATTGCGCTCGCCCGGATTGCCGTCGGCGTCGGGCAGGAATTTCGGCACGAGGAACAGCGAAATGCCCTTGACGCCCGCGGGCGCGCCTTCGAGGCGGGCCAGCACCAGATGGCAGATATTGCTGGTGAAGTCGTGTTCGCCCGCCGAAATCCAGATCTTCTGGCCGGTGATGCGATAGCTGCCGTCCTCGGCCTTGACCGCCTTCGTGCGCAAAAGGCCGAGATCGGTGCCGCAATGCGGCTCGGTCAGGTTCATGGTGCCCGACCACTCGCCGGAGATCAGCTTGGGCAGATAGAGCGCCTTCTGCTCGTCCGTGCCGCCCGCGGTCAGGGCCGAGATCGCGCCTTCGGTCAGGCCCGGATACATGCCGAAGGCCGACGAGGCGCCCGACAGCATTTCGGAAAAGGCGGTGTTGACGAAGTGCGGCAAACCCTGACCGCCATATTGCGGGTCAGAGGAGAGGGCGGTCCAGCCCGCCTCGGTCAGCGCCTTGTAGGCCTCTTTATACCCTTTCGGCGCGGTGACTTCGTGGGTTTCAGGATTGAGCGTACAGCCTTCCTTGTCGCCGGTGATGTTGATCGGCGCCACCACCTCTTCGGTGAATTTGGCGGCTTCTTCAAGAATGGCCATGACCGTGTCGGAGTCGGCGTCCGCGAAGCCCGGCACATTATGATACTGATCGGTGTTGAAGACGTCCTTGATCAGGAAGCCGTAATCGCGGACGGGGGCCTTGTAGGTCATCGCTTAAATCCCTGTGTGGCGTTTAGGATTGGGCCTCCAGCTCGTCGATCTGGGTTTCAAGCCACACGCAGCCGTCCTGCATGTCCTTGATGGCGGCGTCGATGTCCTCACGCTGCCGTTTCAGAGTCTCGATCTGGTTGCGGTACTTGACTAGGGTGGCGCGCATCTGCGCCACGCCGTGATCCTTTGGGGTGTAGAGGTCGAGGATTTCGTGAATCTCGACCAGCGAAAAGCCAAGGCGTTTGCCGCGCAGGATCAGTTGCAGGCGCGCCCGGTCGCGCGGGCTGTAAATTCGGGTCTGACCCTTGCGTTCCGGGTGAATCAGGCCCTTGTCCTCATAAAAGCGCAAGGCGCGGGCTGTCACGTCGAACTCTTTGGAGAGCTGACGAATCGAATAGGTCCGGTGCAGATCTTTGGGGTGCGGCGTTTCCATGGCTCTTGTCATTGGTTATGGCAAATGTTGACATTAACGTCAACGTAAAGCTTATGGCCAATCTAACCCTAGGTCAACCTGTTTGTGTCCGCGTCGGAAAAGGTGTTTCGTTTGCGTGTTTCGCCTATTGCGCCAGCAGCCAGTCGAGATTGCGTTGCAGCGCCTCCGGGCCGGGGTCTTTGAACAGATGCTCGGCCAAGTCCGATAGCCGCACAGCGCGTAAGGATGCGCGCCACGCCTCATCCGCGCTCCACATTATTCTCGCGACAGCACAGGGGCCTTTTTCACACTCCGGCCTTGGCTGGCCAGAATCTGAATGACAGGGTGCGTTACGGCGGATTTCGGTGCAGGCGAAGGTCGAGCGTTTGCCTTCAACCGCTTCGACAATGTCGAGAAAGGTGATGTCGGCGGCGGCGCGCGCCAGCCGGTAGCCGCCGCTGGGACCGAGCGTGCTGGTCACGATCTTAGCCTGAGACAGGGCTTGCAGCGCCTTGGACAGATATTCCTTGGGCACGCCATGAAACTCCGCCAGCGTCTTGGTCGCCAGATAGCGCTCCGGCGGCAGTCCCGCCAGCACGGCGCAGCAGTGCAGGGCCCATTCGACCTGGTTCTTGAGAATCATCGGCGCGATCCTGTGTTGCGATCGCGCCGACGGTGGCAAGCTTTTAAACTCAATTCAAGCCAGCCCGGTCCAGACCGTAAGCGGCGTCCGCCGATCCCGGCTCGGCGGCAAATCCGATGGACAGGCGGTTCCAGCCATTGATGGCCATGATGGCGAAGCTCAGCTCGGACAGTTCCTTATCGGAGAAATGCGCGCGCGCCTTATCGAACAGATCGTCGTTCACGCCCTCGGTGGGCAGGCGCGTCAGGGCTTCGGTCCACAAAAGCGCGGCGCGTTCGCGCTCGGAAAACAGCTTCGACTCCCGCCAGATGGCGACATGATGCAGACGCAGTTCGCGCTCGCCGTGGATTTTCGCCTCCTTGACGTGCATGTCGAGGCAGAAGGCGCAGCCGTTCAGTTGCGAAGCCCTGATCTGCACGAGATCAATCAGCGCATCGCCCAGTGAGCTTATGCGGATGGCGGCGGAAAATTCCTGATATTTGCGAAACAGCTCCGGGGTTTGCTGAATGTAATTGATGCGCTGACTCATAACGATCTCCTTTGCCTAAATGCGGATATAAAATATCCTCAAGGATAATAAATATCCGTAAAATGGCGCATCGTCAAGGCAGGGGTCGCTTGACCCCGGCGCGCATGGGTCTTAATGGGTGCGCTCCGATTGTTTTACAAAGGTTTGGACCCACTTCATGACCGCTCTCGCCACCCTCGCTTACGCAGGCCGCGCATGGCCGTTTGAACAGGCTCGCGCTTTGATCGCCCGCCTGGTCAAATCGCGCGTAACAGGGCATGAGGCGCAGAAACAGGCGTTGAGCCTGATCGAGGCGGGCAAGACAGACGAGGCGCTCAAGGCGTTCGAGGGTCTGGACCGCGCGGTGATTTTCGAGACCGGCTACGGCCCTTCGGGTCTGCCGCATATCGGCACCTTCGGCGAGGTGGCGCGCACCAGCATGGTGCGGCAGGCGTTTGAAGCGATGACTAACGGCGCGTGGGCAACGCGGCTGATCTGCTTCTCCGACGATATGGACGGTCTGCGCAAGGTGCCGGACGGCATCCCCAATCCGGAGATTCTGCGCGAAGACCTGTATAAGCCCCTGACCGTGGTGCGCGATCCGTTCGGCGAACATCCGTCCTTCGGTCAGCACAACAATGCGCGTTTGAAAGCCTTTCTGGACAGTTTCGGCTTCACCTACGAGTTCCTGTCTTCGACCGACTGCTACAAGAGCGGCATGTTCGATCAGACCCTGCTGGTCGCGCTGGAGCGCTTCGACGACATTCAAAAGATCATGCTGCCGACCCTGGGGCCGGACCGGCGCTCGACCTATTCGCCCTTCCTGCCGATCTCGCCGAAGACCGGTCACGTTTTGCAGGTTCCGACTCTGGAACGCAACATCGCCAAGGGCACGATCGTGTTCGAGGAAAATGGCGAGCGCTTTGAGGTTCCGATCACGGGCGGCCACGTCAAGATGCAGTGGAAGCCCGATTGGGCGATGCGCTGGGCGGCGCTGGGCGTCGATTACGAGATGGCGGGCAAGGATCTGATCGACTCGGTCAAGGTGTCGTCGCAGGTCTGCCGCGTGCTGGGTGGAACGCCGCCGGAGGGTTTCAATTACGAGCTGTTTTTGGACGAAAACGGCCAAAAAATCTCCAAATCTAAGGGTAATGGCCTGACGATGGAGGACTGGCTGCGTTACGGCGCGCCGGAAAGCCTGGCCTATTACATGTTCCAGTCGCCGAAATCGGCCAAGAAGCTGTATTTCGACGTCATTCCGCGCGCGACGGATGAGTTTTTCCAGCAGCTTGACGCCTTCCCGAAGCAGGAACTGGACAAGCGCATCGAAAACCCTGTGTGGTTCGTGCTGCGCGGACAGGAGCCGCCGAAGTCGCCGCCGGTGACCTTCGGCCTGATGCTGAATCTCGTGTCGGCGGCCAATGCGGCGGACAAGGAGACGTTGTGGGGCTTCCTGCGCGCCTATATTCCAGGCGCGACGCCGGAGTCCGAGCCGGTGCTGGACCGCCTGGCCGGTTATGCGCTCAACTATTTCGAGGACTTTGTCCGCCCGGCCAAAACCTTCCGGTTGCCGGATGACAGGGAGCGCGCCGCGATGAGCGATCTGGCGGCGCGGTTCAGGGATTTACCAGCCGACACGCGCGACGCCGAAGCCTTGCAGAACATCGTCTTCGAGGTCGGAAAAGCGCATGAATTCGAGCCTTTGCGCGCGTGGTTTCAAGCCCTATATGAAGTCCTGCTGGGCCAATCCCAAGGGCCGCGCTTCGGCTCATTCGTGGCGATTTTCGGGATCGAACGGACAATTGCGCTGATCGAGCAGGCTTTGGCAGGCGAACTGGCTGCGTAAACGAGCGGGGTTGGGGGCGCGGCGCCTGCGGCGAATGGCCCCTAAGCCAACTACTGGCTGGCCCAGACGATGCGCGCGATCCAGGCCACCTGCATCCTATCCAAAATCCGGTCTGGAAAGTCGGGATTTAGCGAGCGCAGTTCCACCTGACGCGCCGAATAGCGCACCAGTTCCTTGGCCATGACCTCGCCATCCGTGGTCTTGACGACCACGCGGTCGCCGCGACGCAGATTCTGGTTATGCGGATCGACCAGAATGCGGTCGCCGTCGCGATAGAGCGGCAGCATCGAATCGCCGGAAATCTCCAGCGCATAAAGCCCGCTGTTCACCGATGGAAAGGTGATCTCGTCCCAGCCGTGACCGAGAGGAAAGCCTGCGTCATCGAAATAGCCTTCGTTGCCGGCCTGGGCGAAGCCGATCAGCGGAATGCCCTGACCAGCGTTGCGCCCTTCAGCCAGCAGTGCGAATTCCGAGAACTTGACGCCCGTAGCCTCCAGCAGCTTGGCGAGGCTTTCCGTCGATGGCCAGCGTGGACGCGGGGGATTTTCCGGTGACAGTCGCTTGGACTTATTGAAACTGGTCGGATCGAGGCCCGCCATGCGCGCCAGCCCCGACGGCGTTGTGGAAAAACGCACGGCGAGGGCGTCGATGGCGGCCCAGATATGGCTGTGTGACAGGCTCAAAACATCAAATTCCGAATGGAACGCAATAAACCCATGGATAGGAATAGTTGCATCGCAAAAGGAAAATAAATCCAACAATAGGAAAATCAACCTATTTTTGGGATTTTATTCGTATTGCGAAGGCGGTGGGCAAGGGCGCTGATCGCGCCGACGGTCAGAGCCAACATGACGGCGTAACTAAAAATGATCAGCGCTGTAAAATAGGCCCATTTCGTCACATAGACATTCAGCCCCTTGGCGATGCTGATGCAGACGGTCATCAATTGCGCGCCGCTGGCCCAGATCGGCCACGGATGCGGGCTTTTCCAGCACAGGATGACAAAGCCGGTCAGGCATAGAGCATCGGGCGTCAGATAGCGCCACATCGGCGGCAGGGAGGTAAAATCCTTCAACACGATCGCCAGCAGCACCGCGCCGCCATAGATCATGGCCCCGGCGCGTTCACGCCAATAGCCGAAAATCAAGCCTGCGAAGCAGACAAGACATTCCAAGGCCAGATTGACGAGTACGAGTGTGGACGGCATTGAGGTTCTCCGGTTGCAGGACGGCGTCCAGCGTTCCCGGAAAACCTCCCGGCGCGCAAGCGAAAAGCGCGTCTTACGCCAAGGCGGCCACAGACGCGCGCTGTGTGACGCCATTATCGCCGGGCGCGCCGGTATCGGGTTTGTCATCGACCGGCGTAACCTGCGTGGCGTCAAGGCCGATTTGCGTTTGCAGACGCGATAGGGCGTTATGCGCGGTCGTCATGCGGCCCTGCGCCGCGCTGAGCGCCTGCATGGCTTCGAGCGTGGCGTGATACACATCATTGACTACGACCGTGGACAGGCGCACTGCGCGCCGAGAATTGACATAGGCCTCAATCAGATGCGCCGCTTCGGCCAACGCCCTTTCGATAGCTTCCTCGGTAGCGTGAAGCTGAACGGCCAGCGCCTTGGCGACATTGATTTTTCGTTGTTTGGACATGCGGAATTCCCTGAACATAAGGACGATGACGGGCGAATCAGACCCGCCCGCTCAAGGTAATTCTATTAATGCGAGCGTACAATGTTTATGCGCGCATTAAGTGTTATTCGATCAGAAAATGCGCCTGCAAGGTTGCAATGGGGTGGTCGCGCTTTTCCTGCCAGGCGCTGACCTCGACATTGGCGACTGTGCGTCCGACGCGGTTCAGCACGGCGCGTGCGAAGGTGTCCACCGTCTTGCCGGAGCGCAGATACTGTACCGCGACGTCGATGGGCTTGGGTATGTGATCGAAATTTTCGCTCAAAGCCAGTTGCGCCATCGCCGTCACCTCCATGAAGGCGCCGATGACGCCGCCATGCAGAGCGGGAATCATCGGATTACCGATCAACTTGTCCTGAAACGGCAGGCGCGCGGTCAGTTCGTCGCCCGCCAGACTAAGCTTGACGCCCAGAAACGTCGCGAACGGCATGGTGCGCAGCACGGTTTCGGGTTCGACGTGGTGGACGATCTGCGACAGGGTTTGCATGGGCTTTAAACCTTGGCCTTGAGCGTAGGGGACGAGATGATAAAGGCCGCCTGCGCCGCCGCGACCGGGTCGTCAATGCTGACCTCATAGGCGAAGGCGCGGACAAAGCCGATGCTGCGGGTCAGCTTGTAGCATCTGGCTGTCGCCAGCAAGGCGTTGTCCGGCAGGGCCGGGCGCATATAGTCGATGCGCAGGTCCAGTGTCGCAATCGGCTTGAACTCGCCGATCCTGTCCCAGACCGCCATACCGCAGGTATTGTCGAGCAGGGCGGTCACCACGCCGGAAGCGATCACGCGCGTTTCCGGATCGCCGATCAGGTCGGTCCGGTACGGCAGCTTCATCGTCACGCCATGCGCGTCCCGTCCGACATAGTCGGCGCCGATCGCCTGCATATAGGGCGTATGGGCGATAATGGTCGCAAACATATCATGAAAAGGCGTAGAGTTCACGCGCGCCTCCCTGGAATCTCGGCTCTCCGGCCGTCGCCTATAATAGTACGCTTCTTTACCTTAACGTCAAAACCATAAGACCCTGCACCGCAGCAAAAATGCTTGCATTTGCCGCGGAAGGGGCATTTTACATAGACTTCCGTTACGACTGAAAGTGCCCATCATGAGCGTTGATCTCGATTCCGCGCCTGCTTCCCGTTCCGCCCTGGTGTTGTTTTCCGGCGGGCAGGATTCGTCCGTCTGCCTGGCCTGGGCATTGGCGCGTTATGAGCGCGTCGAGACGGTCGGCTTCGATTACGGCCAGCGCCACAGCATTGAGATGACGACGCGCCAGAACGTGCTGGCGAAATTCCGCGAAGTCTATGAGCCTGCGAAAACACGCCTCGGCGAAGACCATGTCTGCGATCTGCGCGGCTTTGGCGCCGTAGCGGAGTCGTCCCTGACGCGCGAAACCGAGATCGTCATGACCGAGCGCGGCCTGCCGTCCTCCTTCGTGCCGGGACGCAATCTGGCCTTTTTCGTCTATGCGGCGGCGGTGGCCGACCGGCGCGGCATCGACCACCTGGTCGGCGGCATGTGCGAGACCGACTATTCCGGCTATCCTGACTGTCGCAAAAACACGCTCGACGCGATGGAGACAGCGTTGCGCCTCGGCGTCGAACGCCCTTACAGCATCGAAACGCCGCTGATGTATCTCGACAAGGCGCAGACCTGGGCCTTGTCCGAAGACCTGGGTGGGCAGGCGCTCATCGACCTGATCGTCGAGGAGACGCACACCTGCTATATGGGCGACCGCGGCCAGCGCCACGACTGGGGTTATGGTTGCGGCGAATGTCCGGCCTGCCAGTTGCGCAAGACGGGCTTTGAGCATTTCATGGAAGCGCGGGTGAGCGCAGAGCGCTGATGTACAGTTTCAAGGAAATCTTCCTGACCCTGCAAGGCGAGGGCGGGCAGGCGGGCCGCGTCAGCGTGTTTGCGCGCTTCGCCGGCTGTAATCTGTGGAGCGGGCGCGAACAGGACCGCGCCACGGCGGCCTGCACCTTTTGCGACACGGATTTCGTCGGGGTTGATGGCGAAAATGGCGGCAAATTCGCTACGGGCGTCGATGTGGTCGCTGCTCTGGACGCGGTGTGGGGCGAGGGACGCGCAGCGGACAAGGCGGTGGTGTTCACCGGCGGCGAGCCGTTGCTGCAACTGGACGAAGCTTTGATTGCGGCGGTCAAGGCGGCGGGCTATTTCATCGCGGTCGAGACGAACGGCACGATTGCTGCGTCAGACGGTATCGACTGGATCTGCGTGTCGCCCAAGGCCGACAATCGTCTGCATCAGAAAAGCGGTCAGGAACTGAAGCTGGTCTGGCCGCAGGACGGGGTCGATCCGGCGGAGTTTCTGGAATTGGACTTTGAGCGCTTCTATTTGCAGCCGAAGGACGATGCGCAACAGACGGCGAATACGCGGGCAGTGATCGACTATTGCCTGAAGCATCCGCAATGGCGCATGAGCGTTCAGACGCATAAGTTGGTCGGGCTTAAATAGATAAGGAAAAGGCTTGGGGCCATTGGCCCCAAACCCCATAACTCTTATACCGCGCCAACTTGCCCACGATGGCGCAGCAAGGCGTCCAGCAGCACGCAACTCATCATCGCCTCCGCCACAGGCACGGCGCGGATGCCAACGCAAGGGTCATGGCGGCCCTTGGTGCGCAGTTCAACCTCTTGGCCTTCCACGTCGATGCTGCGGCGCGGAGTCAGGATGGACGAGGTCGGTTTCAGCGCCAGCCGCGCCACCACAGTCTGCCCCGTCGAAATGCCGCCGAGTATTCCGCCCGCATGATTGCTCAGAAACACCGGCTGGCCATCGATCATCCGCATCTCGTCGGCATTGTCCTCGCCTGACAGTTCCGCCGCGCCAAAGCCTTCGCCGATCTCGACGCCCTTGACCGCATTGATGCTCATCAGGGCCGAGGCCAGTTCGGAATCGAGCTTGCCATAGATAGGCGCCCCCCAGCCGGCGGGAACGCCCTCGGCCTGCACCTCGACCACGGCGCCGATGGAGGAGCCCGCCTTGCGCACGCCGTCGAGATAATCCTCCCAGCCCGCGACGCTGCCCGGATCGGGGCAGAAAAAGGCGTTGTCCTCGACCTGCGCCCAGTCCCAACGCGAACGGTCCACTTTATGCGCGCCCAGTTGCACCAAAGCGCCGCGCACCTGAATATCGCCGACCAGAGTTTTCAGCACCTTCAGCGCCACCGCGCCCGCCGCCACGCGCGCCGCCGTCTCACGCGCCGAGGAACGTCCGCCCCCGCGATAATCGCGCACGCCGTACTTGGCGAAATAGGTGTAGTCGGCGTGGCCGGGGCGAAACTGGCGCGCGATCTCGCCATAGTCCTTTGAGCGCTGATCGGTGTTTTCGATCAGAATCGAGATCGGC
The DNA here is from genome assembly GCF_051956075.1 of Asticcacaulis sp. Lineage (GTDB taxonomy): Bacteria > Pseudomonadota > Alphaproteobacteria > Caulobacterales > Caulobacteraceae > Asticcacaulis. Next base: position 70,170 of record NZ_JBQCGA010000026.1, read on the forward strand.
GTGCCGGTGGTGACGCCCTCGAACACGCCGGACAGAATCTTCACCGCATCGGCTTCCTGACGCTGGGTGACGAAGCGCGAGCCGCCGGGCTTACGCCGGTCCATCGCCCACTGGATGTCATCCTCGGACAAGGCCACGCCCGGCGGGCAGCCGTCGATCACGCAGCCAAGCGCCGGCCCGTGGCTTTCGCCCCAGGTGGTGACGCGGAACAGATGACCGAAGGTGTTGTGCGACATAGAATTCAAGTCCGAAATTTGTCTTGGCTTTAGCCGCGTTTAAGCGAGGCCGCAATTTTTTTAGTGTGTAAAGCGGCAATTGCAGGCTCATATGTGCAGGACTGGTTGCGCGAGAAACAGCATCATGAAATTCCTGGTTAAAATTCCGTTCTGGCTGAAAACCGTCATCGCCTTCGCAGCGGGCGTCGCTGTGGCGCTGATTTTCGGTAAGGCGGCCCTGCCGGTCTTCGACCCGATCGGCGACACCTTTATCAGGGCGATCAAGATGCTGGTTGCGCCGCTGGTCTTTTTCACCATCGCCGCCTCGGTGGCGCGGCTGGGGCATCAGGAAGGCGACCACGAGCAAGGGGCGGGCGGCCGCGCGGTGCGCCTTGGCGCCTACACCATTGTCTGGTTCATGATCACCTCGGCCATCGCCACATCTGTGGGCCTGACCCTGGGGACGATTTTCCAGCCAGGCCTGGGCGTCGGCCATCTGCCGCTCGATCCCTCTGCGGTTAAGGCCGTGCCGGGGCCGGTCGAAGTGCTGACCGGCATCGTGCCGTCCAATATCTTCAAAAGCTTTGCCGAAGGCCAGGTGTTAAGTATCGTCCTGTTCGCCATTCTGGTTGGCGCGGCGCTGGGCGCTCTGGGCAATCGTGTGCGTGAACTGGCGCAACTGATCGAGCAGGGCTCGCAGGTGATGTTCAAGCTGACGCGCTGGATCATTCAACTCACGCCGCTGGGCGTGTTTGGCCTGATCGGCTCGGTGGTGGCCTCCTATGGACTCGACAGCCTCAAACCGCTCATTCCATACATTGTTCTGGTCTATGCCGGATGTCTGATCCTGCTGCTGGTCGTCTATCCCATCCTGCTTAAACTGCATGGTCTGAGCGTTAGCGGTTTCTACAAGGGCATTTTCACCGCCCAGCAGACTGCCTTTTTCACCTGCTCCTCGATTGGAACCCTGCCTGTGTCCTTGCAGGTCGCGGTGGACAACCTGAAAATCCGCAAGGCCTATGCCGGGTTCGCCCTGCCTTTGGGCGCCAATATGAAGATGGACGGCTGCGGCGGCATCTATCCGGCGATTTCGGCTATCTTCACCGCCAACTATTTCGGCGTTCATCTGACGCCGACCCATTATGTCATCATCGCCCTGTCCTCGATCCTGGGGTCTCTGGCGACGGCGGGCGTGCCGGGGGTGGCGACCGTGATGTTGACCGTGACCCTGTCGGCGGCGGGCCTGCCGCTGGAAGGTCTGGCCCTGCTGGCGGCGATCGACCGTATCCTCGACATGATGCGCACCTGCACCAATGTGACCAGCCAGCTTGTTTGCGCGACGCTGGTGGCGCGCGAAAACGGGCTGCTGGACACTGATACGCCTTTGCTTATGGACAGGCGCGCCCTTAAAGCGCCAGCGGAATAGCGCTCAAAGCTGTCTTTTGCCGCCCCTGATCGTCGAAATTGGCCGGATCAAGCCAGGCTTCTAACCGTTTTCGCGTCTGCGGCCAATCCTCGATAATGACGGAAAACCACGCCGTATCGCGGCGGCGGCCGCGCGTCACCGCTGCATTGCGGAACACGCCCTCGAACTGAAAGCCAAGCCGCTGCGCCGCAAGCATCGACGGCGCGTTCAATTGATCGCACTTCCATTCATAGCGGCGGTAGCCATGATCGAAGGCGTGGCGCATCATCAGATACATGGCTTCTGTCGCCGCGCGCGATCGTTGAAGCGAAGGCGAAAAGGTCACCCCGCCGACCTCGACCGAACCATGGATCAGATCGTAGCGCATAAAGCTGGCGTAACCGACCGCGCCTTCATCCGTTATGATAACGAAGGTCTGGAAAGCGCGATTTTTCTGATAGTCCTGAACGCTGGCGGCGAGATCGTCCGCTGTCGCGAACGGGCCATAGGGCAGGTAGGTCCACATGCGCCCGTCATCGCGCGCCATAGCCCGGTGCAACTCCGGCGCGTAGGCGGGATCATACGGGAGGACGCGACAGACCTGTCCCATCAGCGCCGCGTCTGGCAAGCGGACGCGCGCCGTCCAATCCGGCAGCGCCTTGCCGACGGGCTGACCATGCACATTGTCATGCGCGCCGAGGGAAGCGCTGAGCCCGGTCATGACGCCCAGCGTTCGCGGAAGGTCGACAGCATTTGGGGTGTGGCGGGGGCGGCGTTACAGTCGGCTTGCAGCCGCACGATAAGATCGCCGACGCGCGCCGTAGCTGTGGCGGGCAGACCGAGGCCTTTGAGGCGCAGACTGCCGCCGTCCTGCGCGCCTGCGGCCAGACGCAGAGCTTTCACGCCATGCGGCGTGTCGATCAGAGCCTTGCCGCCAAAACGCAATATATGCGGCGGAAGACTAGCCGTCATCCAGATATCATCGCCCCAGACGCGAAGCGAAGGCGAAGCGTCGATGCTGACGCGCACCGTCACCCAGTCGCCTTCGCGTGTCGGCAGCCGCGCACATTCGCCATCGCGCAGCCCTCGCGGCGCCTGCACCCACCGTTGGGTCCGCGTGATCAGATCAGCAGGCTCATCGGAGCGCACAGGCGCTTGCAGCGGCGCCTCTCCGCCCATGAGCGCGATATCGAGGCTGATGCGTAACTCGAAGCTATGATCATAAAGAGACGAACAGGGATAAGCTTGCGCCAATGTCTTTACAGGCTGGGTAAGGATATCCCGCGCCAGCAGCAGCCGTCGCAGCCGTGCGTCGCAACCGCCGTGGCGCGCCGGATCGGCCTGCCGGACCCGGGCGCGAAAGGCGGCGCGCACCGCGTCGGCGTCGGCGTCAGCGCTCAGCCCCAGGGCTTGCAAGGCCTGAGAGCGCGGCATTTGGTCATCGTCGGAATTCGGCGCGGCCATCTTGAGTTTCTTCTGTCTGGCGTCCATGTTCGGAACGAACCGGCGGCGTTCAGCCGTTCGGCTCACCTTGCCCTGAAGATGGTTTGCAAAATCTTAAACATGTCGCAGTCGCCCCTGATTCCCCACAGCCCCACCGCCGATGATTACGCCGCCGCCCACGCCGCGCATGAGGGCGAGATCGACGCCGCCGAGCCGTTCGGCTTGTTCGGCGCCTGGCTGAAGGATGCGGCGGCCAAGGAGCCGAACGACCCCAACGCCATGGCTGTGGCCACGGTCGATGAGGATGGGCTGCCGGATGTGCGCATGGTGCTGCTCAAGGATTTCGACGCCGACGGCTTCGTGTTTTACACCAACGCCGAGAGCGCCAAGGGGCGGCAATTGCTGGCGGCGAAAAAGACGGCGCTTCTGTTTCACTGGAAGTCGCTGCGCCGTCAGGTGCGCGTACGCGGTTTGGTGAGTCTCGTTTCCGACGCAGAGGCCGACGCCTATTTCGCCAGCCGCGCGCGCCAGAGCCAGATCGGCGCCTGGGCCTCGGAACAGTCGCGGCCTCTGCCGGACCGGTTCGCGCTCGAAAAGCGCGTGGCCGAATATGGCCTGAAGTTCGGTCTCGGCAAGGTGGATCGCCCGTCGTACTGGACCGGCTTCCGCATCGCCCCGCTGCATATCGAGTTCTGGCGCGACAAGCCGTTTCGTCTGCATGAGCGCGTCACGTTCGACCGCGCTGCGCCGGGCGACAACTGGACCCGCGGACGGCTCTATCCTTAAACTTGCCAAAGCGGTGGAATGGCTTTAGGCGGCATAAGCCGTATCGAAGGAAACCGTCGTGTCACTTAGTCAGGTCTTGTATCACCTCAAGGAAGGCGCCGATCAGGTGATCGAAACCTCGTGCGCCACTGTGGTGCTCAAGGGCAATCGCGCCTACAAGATCAAGAAGAGCGTCGATTACGGTTTTCTGGACTTCACCTCGGCGGAAAAGCGCCGCGCCGCCCTGTTGCGCGAACTGCGCTACAATCAGCGCATGGCCGCTGACATCTATCTCGGCGTTGAGGAGATCGGTGACGAAAGCGTGCTGGTCATGCGCCGTTTCGACACCTCCGGCGTGCTGGGCGAACAAAGCGCTGCGACGCCGGACTGGACGCCCGATCTCGAACTGATGCACGAACTGGGGCGGCTGGTGGCGCGGTTTCACGCCGGTTCAGAAGTCTGTCGCGACGCCGAACACGCCAATAATATCAAATATGTCATCGATTCCAACAGCCGCAACATCGCCGTGTTTCGCGATCAACTCGGCGCCGAAGCGGTTGACGCCTATGACGCCGCCATACGGGCGGCCTATGAAACGGTGCGCGACACTGTGCTGAAGCGCTTTGACGATGGACATGTGCGCCATTGTCATGGCGATCTGCACCTCGGCAATATCCTGATCGAAAACGACAAGCCGGTCCTGTTCGACTGCATCGAATTCAATGAGCGGCTGAGCCAGATCGACGTGCTGTACGACCTGGCCTTCCTGCTGATGGACCTGTGGGTGAGGGGGCACGACGCCGCCGCCAACCGCATCCTCAACGCCTGGCTGGAACAGGCGGCGCGGCTGGAGGACGATGCGGGAAGCCTTTACGCCGGTCTGGAGCTGTTGCCGCTCTATATGTCGGTGCGCGCAGGCGTGCGCTGCCATGTCAACGCCAATTACGGCGGCGAGGCGCACTACGGCATGGACAAGGCGCGTCAGTACCTGGAGGCCGCGCACCGTTTTCTCGACGTCATGCCCACACAACTGACGGCGATCGGCGGCCTGTCCGGCTCTGGTAAAAGCACGCGCGCGCGTCAGGTGGCTCCGGCCATGGGGCGTCCTCCCGGCGCCGTGATTCTGCGCAGCGATGAGATTCGCAAGCGTTTATGGGCCTGTCCCGAATACGAACGCCTGCCGCGCGAAGCCTATACGGTCGATGAGAATCATCGCGTGTATGCTCAGATGCTCAATCTGGCCGAAGCGGCTTTATCCGCTGGGCAGGGGGTCATTCTTGACGCCACTTTCCGCGAAGCCGCCTGGCGTGACAAGGTCGGGCATCTGGCGGCGGCCTGGCGCGCGCCCTTCGACGGCGTCTGGCTGACGGCGTCCAGCGATCTGCGCCGTCTCCGGGTCGAGTCGCGCGTCAAGGACGTTTCGGACGCTACCGGCGACGTCGCCGCGGCGCAGCAGGAGGTCGACCTTGACAAGCTTGACTGGCGCGTTGAGGTCGGCTGAAGCCATGAAATGGTCGGGTTTGGGCGCCATAATGGCCATATTATCGGCGCCCGCGGCTATGACAGGTTCGCGCATTAAAAGTATCGGCGTGACTTCGATCGTCAGATAGTTTGCTTGTGTGGGCGGAATTAAACAGGGAGGCATGAACCGTGACCCAACAGGGCGAAGAGCATCACAAGGTCAAACCGCGCAAAGGCCCGCCTCTGGCCTTAATCGCTTTTGCCGCTTCTGTCGCAACGCCTTTGTTTTTGCTGCTGGTCATGATGGCCACCCATATCAGGGCGCTCAGCTACACGCTCGGCTTTTTGACGCTCACGCTTGATCTCGGGCCCAAATTGGCGATGGCGACATTGGCGTTTGCGGGTCTGTCTTTGCTGGTTTCGCTGTTTATGGCGCCGCTTCGCTATGGTCCCTGGGCTCTGGCGGCGGTTCTCATTTCCGGCGGCGTGCTGGGAGGCTACGCCGCCTACGACAAGGCGTTGAAGATGTATCCGCCGATCTATGACGTCGCCACCAACTGGGACCGTCCGGTCAGCCTGTCTGACGCTCTGATAGCCGATCGGGGGGCGGACGCCTTGCCCGCGCCCGACAATCCGCGCGTGCCGCACAATGAATCCGTCGAATGGGGCGGAAAAACGATCGCAGCCATCAATGCGGCCACCTGCCCGCAGGCCCAGACTTACAAGGGCAAGATCCCGACCGCTGAACAGATCGCCAACATGCTTAGCGCAGATAAGCGCTATACGGTCTTCGGCACGGCGCCGTGGCGCGTCGAGGCGGTTTATCAGGACAATTTTTACGGTTTCAAATCCGATATTATCTTTCGCATCGACCCTGATGGCGTCGATATACGTTCCGTAGGCCGCGATAATCCCCGCGATCTTGGCGGCGATTGCCGTCGCGTGGTCAATTTGCTCAACAAACTGAAAGCCATGTAGCTCATGGCGCGGTAAATCATGGCCCGCATTTTGCCCATGCCGCCCTGCGAATCGCATGGATGCAGCTATGGGCGAAAACCTTATCCTCTATATTTTAAAACGCTTTCAGCGTCTGGCCGCCGCTTTTCTCAGTCTTGTTTTGATACATATGGCCATGGCGACGCACGCGTCAGATCTGGCGCCGTCATTCGCGTCAACATCGGCTCATATTGTTGTGCGGCGCTGAGCCCCGCGTAACCCGCTAGAATTTTTTTCGCCTTTCAGGCTGATTCCTGGGTGCAATTTACCCTGTAAGGTATAAGGCGGTTTCGTCTCGCATATCTGTCTCGCCCGCTGCAAAGGGCGTCATGCGAGGCGGTTTTTCCTCTGAAACCTACGTGGAGAGTGAATTTTCTCGCGCCGCGCTTTGCAGAGGCCTGGATGGTTATGAATTATAACTATTTGTTTCAATTTAGGAAAATATCTATCCTATCCGCGTAAGAGATAATTCCCCTACAGAATTAATGCGCTTAAAAGCTGCGATCCGACTTTACGCAACGTAACCGTTGCCGCTGTGACTTTATTGAAACAGGTTGCAATTGATATAGACAAAAAAATGTCTGCAGATTGACGGATTCGCGACAGAGGGATTTAACTTTCGCAACAGCTTTGTGGCTGGACACTGCGGTGGGTGCGCCAACACCCCTATGTAACCCGGAGAAACACGAGTGAAAAAACTTAATTTGCGATCTGGCCTAATGGCCACGACGACAATTTGCGGAGCAGTATTGTCGACGATGGCGGTTCCGGCCCTGGTGGCTGGCGTCGCCGCCCTGACCCCCGCCACGGCCAGCGCCCAGGACTATACGTCGGGCGCTATCGCCATTTTAGTGGACGATCCTAATGGCGCGCCTGTCGCCGGCGCCACCGTGACGCTGGTTTCAAAAGCGCAAGGTATTACAAAGACGCTGACGACGAACGCCAGCGGTACGGCGACGGCGACGGGCCTCTCAGCGGGTCAGTATAGCGTGAGTGTATCGGCTCCCGGCTTTGATACCTATACCGATACTGCTACAATCGTCGTTTCGCAGGAAGTCACCTATACCTACGCCATGCAAACAACCGGCGCTCAGGCTACGACCGTCGTGGTTAAAGGCAAGCGTGTCCGTCAAGATTTCAACAAAACGACGACGGGGCTGCAAGTCGATCTGACCACGCTGACGGCGCAACAACCGATCGGTCGCAGCATCGAAGCCGTGACCTTGCTGGCGCCAACGGTTGTGAATTCGACCGCCTTTGGCGAGCCGTCGATTGGTGGCGGTTCGGCGGCTGAAAACGCCTTCTATATCAACGGTTTGAATGTCACCAATCCGGACACCTATGTTGGTGGCGCCGAAGTGCCGTTTGACTTCTATAAAACGGTTGATGTCCAGACTTCAGGTTCTCCGGCTGAATTCGGGCGTGCGACCGGCGGCGTTGTCAATGCGACGACCAAGAACGGCACCAATGATTTCATGTTTGCTGTTCATGGCAACTTTGCCCCGAACAGCCTGCGTTCTGCACCATTCGCGCCTTCAAACACTACCAATCCCGTCAAGTTCCGCGAATCCGATCTGAATTCAATTTCATTTGAATCCGGCGGCGCCTTGATTAAGGACAAGTTGTTCCTGTATGGCCTTGTGCAATTGCAAGACAACAAGACGCAGTTCTCGAGCTGGTCGGCCGGTTATCTGGAACGCGACGAATCCAAGGATCCTTTCTATGGTTTGAAGGCGGATTGGTATATTACGCCTGATCAGCATCTTGAACTGACCTATTTCGACACTTCGACAACGACGCATCAGACGCGCTACGCATATTCGTGTCCCACGATGCAGTTTACACCGGGGCAACCTACGCCTGCCGGTTTCAAAACGTGTAATCCGGATGGATCTGACGCTATTATTGACTATAGCAAAGGTTATGGCGCCACTCAAAAAACGGGTGGTCCAAGCTGGGTGTTAAAGTATACTGGTGCTGTTACAGACTGGTTCACAGTGTCTGCCGCTTATGGTGATACTAAGGACGCAAATGACTTCCAGTCTGATAATCCCGACAGCTATTACGCACAGGAATATCATAGGGGGTATTTCCTGCGTGACTCCACTGACCAGATTTACAGCGCTGGTAACAGTAAGGATGATTGGGAGCGCAAGTTTACCCGGCTAGATGGCGATATCCGGTTCCAGGGGTTAGGTAAGCATCACATCCGTTTCGGTTATGATCATGAAGATCTGAGCATGACCAAAACAACTGTATTGCCTGGTGGTCAACCCATTCGTTATTATCTCCTGCCTGATTACAGCTATGGGTACATCATATATGAAAGCCTGGGTGGCAAGGTCAGCTCTAAGGATTCCGCTTATTATATCCAGGATTCCTGGGATATAACTCGTACGCTGAATGTGCAGGTTGGGCTGCGTAACGATGATTTCCAAGCCAGCAATCTGTCAGGACAACGTTTCCTGAATCTGACAGGTAACTTGGCGCCGCGTATTGGCTTGAGCTGGAAGCCGTCAGAGGACTCTAATTGGCGGTTCTCCGCATACTACGGTCAGCAGTATATACCGCCTGCTATGAACCTTGGTTTCCGCGGCAAGGATTACTATTTCGCGAAGTATTTCCTGGTTCCGAACTATGGCACTGCCAGCCAGGGCTGGACCTTTGATTCGCATGGCATTCCGACCGCCATGGGTGATCCCATGAATGGTTCGTACAACAACTGTCCGCCGATTGATATCAGCGGCGCGCCGGGTAATCTTGGTTCTACTTCAGACACGGCTTGCGGTGTTTTTGGTAATGGGACGCAAGAACCGGCAGCAGCGAAGGCAGCTATTGGCCTGAAAGCGACGCGCGAAACCGAAATCAATCTGGGCGCTAATTATCGTCTCAATGATGAATGGACGTTTGGTTTGACCTTTGTGCAGCGGACACTTGATCGCGTGTCGGAAGACACTGATTTTGCGCCGCAAATCAATGCGTACTGCGCTTCGAAGGGTTACACTTGTTCGTTTTCCAACGAATACCATGTATGGAATATTGGCGACAGCGTTACGATTAACACCTTCCACACGCTGCCGACGGGCGAAAACCAGATCACGCTTACAGGGCTTGGCTTCCCGAAGCCGACCCGCAAGTATCAGGGTCTTACATTTGACTTCAAACGCGCCTTCGATGGTAAGTGGGGCATCCAAGGCTCCTATACTTATTCGAAGTCCAAGGGGAACTATGAAGGCACGGTTCTCAGCACTGGTTCGGGCAGCGGTCAGGAAGACGCCGGTTCCACCATGCTGTATGACTATATCGGGCTTTCCGATAACTCCTACGGCATCCTGCCGAACAGCCGTGACCACGAATTCAAGGTTTGGGGATCGTACGCTGTAACGCCTGATTTCCTGATCGGTGCAAATGTCCAAGTCATTTCGCCTTACTACTACTCTTGCTTCGGTCGCTACCCCGATAAATCAAATCCGGCTTACTTGTATGGCCATTATAGCCATTATTGCTTCAACGGGACGACCTATGAGCCGTCTCCAATGGGGCATGGTGGCAAGTCGGACTGGACCAAAACGATCGACCTGTCCATGCGTTATACGGTGCCTGGCGCTGTTCCGCTTGGCGGCGGCAAGTTGATCCTGCGTGCAGATATCTTCAACCTGCTGAACGACAAGGAAGTTCTGCAACAGAACAACTCGTCCGACGCCGCATTCGGTCACTCGAACCCGCTTTATGGAACGCCGACTGTTTACAATACGGCGCGCTATATGCGTATTGGTTTCGATCTGACCTATTAGTCCCGAGTTAAATTGACATCAGTATAATTAAGCGGCGGGAGTCATCTCTCGTCGCTTTTTTATTTGTTCGATTGCCTATACAACCGCGCGCCGCTAACGTCGAAGCTGCTCATGAGTTGTGATTTTCTGTATTGGAAGCAGGATGGAAGCTGTAAATTTTCGACCGCGTTTTGAACAAATTATCGCCGCGCGTTCGGCGCTAGATCGTCGTGGCGCCGCAAGGCTTATGCGCGAAGACCTGGAGGTCGGCCCCTCGTCGGGTGATTACTGGCGTGACATGGGCCAGTTTGCCTCGCAACTTGGAGAATCCGGCTTGGCGCTGGAAGCGGCGAAACGGTTTGCAGCGACTGCGCCGCAGGACATGGACTATGTCTTTTACTATGCCTTGACATTGTCGCGGTACGGCAAGCATGAGCTTGCGCTGGCGCAGATGGATAGTTTGCCTGCCGATGCACAAAATCATCCGGCAGTGCTTCACTTTCGCGCCATGGCGGCGACGCAGATGGGTGAGTTTGAAAAGGCCGAGCAATTGGTGAGACGCGCGCTGGCTATTTCGCCTGCGCCTGTGCAATGGCTGGCTCTGTCAGTCGCTAAAAAATTCAAGGAATTCGATTCCGATATTCTGGCGATGGAAGCCATTTTACCGCGTGTTCATAATGCGCCGCCCGCCGTAAAGGCCCAATTGCTGTATTCATTGGGCAAGGCTTATGACGACGCCAAGCAACTCGACAAGGCTGAAGCCTATTATGCAGAAGGCGCAGCCTTGATGCGCGCCGCTGCGCCGCCGCCAGATATGAAAGAATGGCATGAGCTTGTAGATGGATTGCTTGGCGGCTTCTCTGCGAAAAACCTGTCAGAACTCAAGCCTTCGGGCGCAAATGGACGACGTATGCTTTTTGTCACGGGCTTCCCCCGTTCGGGAACGACGCTTGTGGAGCAAATATTGACCAGTCATTCGGAAGTTTGTGCGGGGGCGGAACTCAATGAAATTCCGGTGGCCCTGATTCCTGCGGGCGACCCCGAAGATGGAGAAGAGCAAATTCTGTCAACTGATGCTGGAGGAAGGCGCAACAGGTTAACAGGGCAATACGGCATCGAGCAGGCCTTGGCTTACGAAGCGCGCTCCATAAGCTCCGATCCTTGGGGAGATATAGGGCGCGATTACCTGCATATGGTCGAGGAAAGGTTTGGACCAGAAGGCTATGCTGTAGATAAAACTTTGAATCTTGGAAGCTTTATGGGGCTCACCTTACATATGCTGCCCAACGCCAAGGTTTTCTGGTTACGTCGTAGGCCCGAAGATTGTGCCTTGTCAAACTATAGATTGTATTCGCAGCTTGGTACTCTGCCTTGGACCTACTCTGCTAAAGATATAGCCGAATTTTTTAAATCTGAGGACAAATTATACCAACATTGGTCGCAAATGTATCCAGATCGCATTTTTACAGTGCCTTATGAGGGATTGGTCTCTGAACCAGAAATCTGGATTCGTCGTATGCTCGATTTCGCAGGGCTGAAAGAAGAACAGCAGGTTTTTGAGCCGCACAAATCAACGCGCGCCGTATCCACCGCAAGCATGGCGCAGGTGCGTTCTCCGATAACAAAGGCACGCATAGGCGCGGCGGAATCGTACAAGACTTTCGTTGAAGAGTTCCGCCGCGCCTATTACGGTTGAGTTTGAGCGTAGACGGGCGGCGCCAGCACCGTGGCGCCGTCTTCGCGTAAACGGGCGTCAGCGGCTTGGTCCATCAGCATCTGCGCCTTGGGGTCGCTCATGGCCCAGCCGAGGAAGGAGAGGGCCTTGAAGCCGCTTAGGCTGAGGCTGACATCCTGGCGAGCCTTGCCGAAAAAGCCTGTCTGTGTATCGTAATTTTCCAGCTTGATCGCTGCGTTCTTGTCGATATGCGCCAGGGATTTGGCCAGATCGACGGCGTCATAAAATCCGCCGACCTTATCGACCAGATGCAGGCCCAGGGCCTGATCGCCGGTCCAGACGCGCCCCTTGGCGATGCCGCGCACCGTGGCTTCGGGCAGGTTGCGGCCTTGCGCGACGTGGCTGATGAAACCGGCATAGATTTGATCAATCCAGCCGGAGAGGGCGGCGCGCTGTTCCGGCGTAAAGCCATTCGTTGGCATATAGGCGCCGCTATAGGGGCTGCCGACCGAAATATCGCGCATATCGACGCCGAAGCGGCTCAGGGCGTCGCCATAGGCGATCTTGCCGCCGAAGACGCCGATGGAGCCGGTGAGGGTGGACGGATTGGCGACGATGGCGTTGGCGCCTGCCGAGATCCAGTAGCCGCCGGAAGCCGCATATTCGCCCATGGAGACGACGACCGGCTTGCCCGCCGCCTTGGCGGCCTTCATGGCTTCGGCGATCTGCTCGGACGCCGTGTCCGAACCGCCCGGAGAGGAGACGCGGAAGACAATCGCTTTCACATCCTTATCCTTGGCGGCGTTATAGAAGGCGTCGGCGACGTCGTCGGACAGCATCTGCGCCTCGCGGTTCAACCCGCCGCCGCCCTTGCCGGTCATGATCGCGCCTTCGCCATTGATGACAGCGATGGTTTCGCCCGTGGAGGCAGGACGCAAGGTTTTTTCATAATCGCTGATGTCCATCAGCTTGGCGTTGTCGCCGCGCTTTAGGGCGGCGTCCTCAGCCTCCTGCACCTGTCCCAGATGATCGACCAGCTTGAGCTGCGCGGCCTGTTCGGCGCCGTAAGGACCGGCCTCCAGCGTGGCGCGCAGCTTGACCGGATCCATGCGGCGATCATGGGCGATGTCGCTCAGCATATCGTTATAGACGCCGTTCATCCAGCCCAGGGTCGCCTCACGGTGCGCGGGCGTATAGTCGTCGTACAGATAGGGATTAACGGCGTTCTTGAACTCGGCGCGCTGCTCGTACTGCGCCTTGATCCCGTACTTGTCGAAGGCGCGTTTCAGGAACATGGTCGAGGTCGCAATGCCGGTCACCTGGAACGAAGCGCGCGGTTGCATCCACAACTCGCTGGCCGAGGCGCCGAGCATGTAGGAGGCGACAATCATGGTGTCGGGATAGAGGCCCTGACTGTGGGCGATCACCGGTTTATTGGCCTGGCGCATAAAGGTGAAGGCGTCACGGATTTCCTCGGCGGCGGCGGGCGACATGCCGCCTTCGGGCAGGCGCACGAACACCGCCTTGACGTGCGGGTCGGCGGCGGCGCGATGCAGGGTGGTCACCACGTCCATGGTCGATAATTGTCCGCCGGTGACGATATCGAGCGGACTGGAGCGGCTCTGATCGGTCATCTTCTGGCGCAGGTCGAGCGACAAGACGACATCGCCGGACACCTTGGGATGCGCGGCGCCCGCAATCATGGCGATAACGATGATCGGCAGCCCGACCAGCACGACAATCATGCCCAGAACGACGGCGGAAAAGGTGATGAAAAACGACTTCATGGAAATTCCGTAGGCCCCCTCGGATGACGGGCCAGCATAGCGGGAAACGCCATAAAATCAAATGAACAGGCTGTCAGAATTTGACGCGGCCCGCGTGTCGTTTCGGCTGATTGTGCGCATGCAGCGGCGCGCCGCGACAATGCGGGCAGGATTCGCCCTTCACATAGGCCGGATGCGCTTGATCTTCGGCGGTGAGGGCGTGGTCGCAGTGCAGGCACAGAACCGCCGTCGCCGACGGTTGCAGTCGGTGATCGACGGCGATGCGTTCATCAAAGACAAAGCACTCGCCGCGCCACAGCGACTCGTTCTCCGGCACGTCTTCCAGATATTGCAGAATGCCGCCCTGAAGGTGATAGACGTCCTCAAAGCCCTGATCGAGCAGCCAGGAGGTGTACTTTTCACAACGGATGCCGCCGGTGCAGAAGGTGGCGACCTTCTTGCCCTTCAACGTCTCGGCGTTGTCGCGCGTCCATTGCGGAAGATGTTTGAAGTTTGGGATGGCCGGGTCGATGGCGCCGCTGAACGTGCCAAGATTGACCTCGTAATCGTTGCGCGTATCGATCAGCACCACGTCATTGCGACGGATCAGATTGTTCCAGTCCTTTGGCGTGACATAGTGGCCGAAACGCTGCATCGACACCGGTTCGCCAAGCGAGATCGTTTCTTTTTTCAGCCGAACGCGCGCCTTGCCGAACGGTTGGAAGTCGGCAAAGGACTCCTTCCACTGGATCGGACCGCCGACCACCTCGGTCTGTAAATAGGTTAGAAAGGCGTCAATGGCCGCGCGTGTGCCGGCCAGGGTCGAATTGACGCCTTCGCGTGTGATCAGCAGCGATCCCTTGACACCGAGATCGGTCAGACGCGCCAGCAACGGCGCCTGCATGGCCTCGAACTGCGGAAAGTCGAAGAAGTGATAGAAGGCGGCAATGACGAAGCGAGGCTGGGACATGGTGCGCCGCCTAGCACAAAGTCATAGCCAGCGCCAGTTGCGGATCAGGGCGGCCTGGCCGTGACGTTGGCCATGGGCGTCAACGACGTTCCACAGCACGGTGTTTTCGATACGGAATCGTTTGCCGGTGCGCGATATGCGCACCCCGCCATAATGATCGACAAAGCCTTTGGCGAGAGCCTCGCCCAGGAGGGCGTCGCGATCGGCCTGAACCTCATCCGCCGGTTCCGCGCTCAGACGCGAGGGCAGCAGGGTGAAGCTGTCCCAGTCCATGTCCCACAAAGTCAGAGCGCGTGCATTGCCGTAACGAAAGACCGGATCGTCCTCGACGCCGTGCGAGACGATGGCGGCTTCGGCGTGAAACATGGCGGTCGCCAGAGCGACGCCATCGAACGGGTTTGCGCCCGGAAGGACAGGCGCGCCGGTAAAGCGCTGAAAACTGTCCGCCATCAGACGGTTATAGGCAATGATGTCGGGGGTGAGATATGGAGACATGATGTCTATCAAGCCCTTCGACGCCGTCATGGCAAGCCCGCGGCATTCTGTTCACAGGAAAAGCCATTCAACTGTCTGCGCGTCGGAAAAAAGTTGTTGCAGGGGATTGCGTCAGCCAAAACCTTGCGCTATTTCCACGGCCTCTCGCGGGGCCAGCCCCTGACGCGAGCCAGCTTAATGCTGGGGAATGGTGTAATGGTAACACTCCGGTTTTTGGTACCGTCATTCTAGGTTCGAGTCCTAGTTCCCCAGCCAAGCTCTCTTTTCTCCAAATATTTCAAAAGCAATCATCTCGCCTCCAGCAGATTGGCGAGAAGCTTGGCTGCCAGTTCGTATTCATGCTCATCTTGAAGAGATCGGTAAAAGGTCAGCGCATCGGCTGGGTTAGCCGCTCCTTTATCCGGGGGGCAAATCTCAATGAAAATCGCTCCAAGATGATGGCGCAGATGGTCATAAGATGCTCAACTGACGATCACCAAAATCGTCGAAAAAGCATGGCTCATGACCGTATTCCAACCCTTGCTGAATAAGGCCCCGCGACGGCCCTGTCACGTCCACCATTCCTCTCAAGAATCATCGCACAATGATCTCAAACCGTTGTTTCTTAACGGTTCTGATCATCCGAACCTTATCGTCTGCACACATCATCCCGATGCTTGTGCGGGTGGAGTGTTCCGATTTGCCATTTGCTCAATACCGTGGTCTATAAGAAAAAAATGAACTACCAGCACCGTTTTTGCGTTCCGACTTACACCTTGAAAATTACCCTTAGATAGCGCGTGGCGAAAAACACGACACAGAAAAGTGCGACCGTATAAACCCCAAACTAAATCGAAATGAGAACCGCGTTACGATGAATGAAGCGGGCTAACTATGGCGGCATTTGGATCAAATTTCGAGGTGAATAATTTTAGTTCACTGTCATACTGAAGAAGGCCAAGGTTCCGTCTCGGAAAGCATTCTTTTCCGAAATGCTATGTTTGCTATGGCCCGACAAATATCCTCTAATCAACGCGCCCGTCATACTATATTTGAGGGCAATCAAATTTCGCACGCCGAGAAAATCGAGTGAGGGCGCGGCGTATAATGGCGCATTAAAAATGCGGTTCAGTTGGTCATTGCTGAATGGATGGCGCTTGTCGCGCGGATGGACATCATCATTCAGTTGAAGCCCCCGGAACGGATTGCGATCAACCCATCCTTCATTGATGGCGAAATTCAGCAGCGTGGAAAGCTTGATGATGTAGTCATTGACCGATTTGGCGCTCAGCAGGGGGTAGCGACCGGTGCGGCCTTTCTCCGATGCTTGCCGATAATCCAATTTTGGAAACCGCTTCTTCGCATTGGATGGAAGCCATTTCAGCATGGCCACGATGTCGCGCGCACACTGGCGATCATAACCTGCAATGATCTTGCCCCTACCTTGCACGGCCTCGGCGATCTCAACGGCGTTCCAATAGCTCGACGCCGCCTTTGCCGACCGGTTCTTGGTAGGATCGGACAGGAACACCTCGCAAACCTCCCTCAAAGACCTCCCAGAAGGTTTTGGGGCGAAGCTGGCAGGCGAGGGGGCTGCCGCCATCTCCGTGGCCACCGCAGGCGGAGGAGCCGCCACAGCGCCTTCTGTGTGGCTTGTAAGCCATCTTTCGAAATCGGCCGCCACGATACGCGCCTTACGCGCCGCTTCAAGGCATCGTCCCGTCCCTAATGATCTGACGAACTCTTTCCTGCCTACGATGGATTGCAGCGATTTCGGGACGCTCAAACGAACGTAGTAGGTCGTCCCTCTGACGATCAGGCCCGCTCTGCGGGATCGTCTCCCCAACGATTTGGAACGAGCTTCTGGTTTTGAAGCCTTCCCGGATGGCTTTCCAAAAAGCTTTGCGGAGCGTTCTCGTAAGCGTTCAAGATCATCAGTGTTCTGATCGTTCTCGCCATCCTTTTCGGGAAGGGTGGATTCGCATGATTGGAACACAGAATCGGTACAGCCGAAAGGCTGTTAGTCTTTGATTTTATTAGGGGATTCTCCCTTCCTCGATCATCAAATCGGAACAGTTCGCCCGCACAAGCATCGGGATGATGTGTGGAGACGATAAGGTTCGGATGATCAGAACCGTTAATAAACAACGGTTTGAGATCATTTTGCGATGATTTTGGGGAGGAATGGTGGACGTGACAGGGCCGCCGCGCGGCCTTATCCAGTAAGGGTTGGAAGACGGTCATGAGCCATGCTTTTTCGACGATTTTGGTAATCGCCATCTCAG
>NZ_JBQCGA010000027.1:0-83578 GCF_051956075.1 Asticcacaulis sp.
CGGCAATATGTCGAGGAGGTCGCCGCCTCCTACTGGATCTACCGCCAGCTCATGAATCAGCAGACCCCGACCCTGGCCATGGCGGCCAGCGATTCGCCGGTCATCGCCGTCGGCAAGGACGAAGGCCCCGCCGCGCCGATCCAGACGGCTTCTGTGCAATAGCTATTTAGAGCGCCGATCTGATCGGCGCTCTAAATCTTTGCTTTGTCGCTCTTCCTTATCCAAAAAATGGAACCACTTTTTGGGGAAACGCTCTTAAACAGGTCTTTGACGCCATGCGGCGCTGAACGCAGATATTGCGGCGGCGCCTCGACCTGCGCGCCCAGCTCCGCCGCAGCATGCCATGGCCAGCGCGGATCGTAGAGCATGGCGCGCGCCAGAGCCACGGCGTCGGCCTTGCCCTCGGCGATAATGTCCTCGGCCTGTTGCGGCTCGGTGATCAGGCCGACCGCGAAGGTGGTCAGTCCGGTCTGCGCCCTGACCGCCTCCGCAAACGGAAGCTGATAACCGGGACCGGCGGCGATCTTCTGATGCGGCGACAACCCGCCGGAGGATGCGTCAATGAAATCGACGCCGCGCATCTTCAGTTCATGCGCGAAAGCAAGGGTCTGCTCCAGATCCCAGCCGCCTTCGACCCAATCCGTCGCCGACACGCGCACGCCAACCGGCTTATGCGAAGGATAAGCCGCACGCACGGCGTCGAATACCTCCAGCGGAAAGCGCATCCGGTTCTCCAGCGACCCGCCATAGGCGTCGTCGCGGGCATTGGACAGCGGCGACAGGAACTGATGCAGCAGATAGCCGTGCGCGGCGTGAAGCTCAATCGCGTCGATCCCCAGCCGGTCGGCGCGGATGGCGGCCTGAACAAAGGCGTCGCGCACCCGCGCCAGCCCCGCCGCATCCAGCGCCATCGGCGCTGCATCGCCATCATGGAACGACAAAGCCGACGGCGCATGGGTGCGCCAGCCCGTCGGCGCGTCCGGCGCAATCTGCGCGCCGCCCCGCCACGGCGCCTGGCATGACGCCTTGCGCCCGGCATGCGCCAACTGCATCGCCACAGGTATGTCCGACCAGCGCCGGATCGCCGCCAGGACGGGCTTCAGCGCCGCCTCGCAGGCGTCATCGTAAAGCCCCAGATCATGCGGCGTGATGCGTCCGTCCGCCTCCACCGCCGTCGCCTCAGTGATCAAAAGCCCCGCGCCCGACAGGGCCAGATGGCCGAGATGGATCATATGCCAGTCGGTCGCACACCCGTCCTCCGCCGAATACTGGCACATGGGCGAGATCACGATGCGATTGCGCAAATTCAGGTCACGCAGAGATATGGGTGAAAACAGGACGCTCATAATCATCTCCATATTGGACTAAGGCCAGATATAGAGCTTCTCATCCGCTTGGCCAGCGCTTCAGATGAAACGGATGCGTCCAGCGGCACAGAGGATTTGCCAATCCGTGCGAAACCGGCCACAAGGGCGCATGTTCGCGCGCCTGAAAGCCATCCCCTACCTGCCTCTGCTGATCGGTCTGACCCTGTTGCGGCTGCTGGCGGCGGCGCGCGCAGGGCTCGTGCCGGACGAGACCTATTACTGGCTGTGGGCGCAGCATCTTAGCTTCGGTTATTACGATCATCCGCCGATGGTCGCGTGGTGGATCGCGGCCTTTGCGTTCGCCAGCAAGGCCGCCCTGTGCGTGCGCCTGCCCTTCATCCTCGGCTTTCTGGCCCTGTGCTGGCTGGTCTATGACACAGCCAAAGCCCTGTTCGATCAGACGATCGCCCGCCGCGCGCTGTTGTGGCTCAATGCCTGCCTGCTGCTCAGCGTCGGCACGGTGGTCGCCACCCCCGATCCGCCCAGCGTACTGATGTGGGCGGGCGGCCTGTGGGCGCTGGCGCGGCTTGTAACAAGCGGCGACGGACGCTGGTGGCTCGTCTTCGGCCTGTTCGCCGGTCTCGGCGTCGAGGCCAAATACACCAATCTGGTCCTCGGCCTCGGCGTGCTGGTCTGGCTGATCATGGACCGCGATGCCCGGCGCTGGCTGATTTCGCCTTGGCTATGGCTGGGCGGCGTGATCGCGGTCGTGACTATGGCCCCGAACCTGATCTGGAACGCGCAGCACGGCTGGATCACCGTCGCCAAGCAGTTCGGCCGCATCGAGGCAAGCCACCTAAGCGCGCGTTACCTGCTCGAATTCCTGCTCACCCAACCCCTGCTGCTCAACCCGTTCATCGCCGCCTTCGCAGGTCTGGCCATCCTTAGGTGGTTCAAGGTGAAAACTGCAGCGACGACCCTGCTGATCGCCCTGCCCCTGCCGCTGATCCTTTACCTTCTGGTCCACGTCTTCCACGACCGCATTCAGGGCAACTGGCCCGCGCCGGTCTTTCCCGGCCTCGTGCTGCTGGCGGCGTCGGCGGGCGATGCGTGGGGCTGGGCGCGCAAGGCCGCCGCGCCGTTCGGCATCGGCGTCAGCGTCCTCGCGCTCGGTTTTCTGGCGCTCGGCGATCTGGCCCCGCCTCTGGGCGCGGTGGGACAGACGCAAGGCTGGGACGGACTGTCGCAACGGATCGAAGCCGTCCGCAAAACCACAGGCGCAGACTGGATCGCCAGCACGGATTACGACCTTCAAGGCGAACTGGCCTATCATCTTGGCCCGCAGGACGTGACCGCGACGGCGGAGCGCGCGCGCTACGCCTGGGACGGACGCGATCCGGCGGGCAAGGCGCTGATCGTGGTCGCCGCCGGTCACGCGCCGAAGCTCGACCACTGTTTCAGCAACCTGCAAGACCTCGGCGCCGTCACGCGTGGGCCAACCTCCTCGCGCAAGGCCCCCTCGCATAAGACCGATGTGCGGCTTTACACCGGCCTTCCGCGCGCGCCCGGTTGCGACACCGATTAAACCAGCGTCGCTTCCAGCGTGATCGGCACGGCGGCCAGAGCCTTGGAGATCGGGCAATTGGCCTTGGCGCCCGCTGCGATATCCTGAAACTGGTCGTTATTGATGCCGGGGATTTTCGCATTCAGCTTCAGCGTAATGCCGGTGACCGAAAAACCGCCGTCGCCCGGTTGCAGATTGACCAGCGCCTCGGCATCGATGCTGTCGGCGGTGAAACCCGACGCCGCCAGCGCAAAGGCCAGGGCCATTGAAAAGCACCCCGAATGCGCCGCGGCGATCAGTTCCTCAGGATTGGTCCCGGCCTTGCCGTCGGCGTTCTCGAAACGCAGTTTGAAACTGTAGGGTTGCGCGTTCAGAACGCCGCTTTGCGTGGTCAACTGGCCTTCGCCCTGCTGGCCGTTCCCGGCCCAATGCGCTTTTGCTGTGCGGATCATCGGAGGTCTCCTTTTTGCTGACGCCGAGCTACGGGTAAGCGGTAAAGCGGGTTGGCGCAAGCGTTTGCGCCTCACAAAGCCGGGAGCGAAAAGACCCTCCGGCGCGGGGCCGGAGGGTCTTGTTTTCCACGCTGGCGTTCGGGGGCAAAACCAGGCGGCGGAAAAGCCTATTGTTTGATCTTGGAAATCTTCGTGCCTTCCAGAGCCACGCCCGCCATCAGGCCGGACTGGCTGAAGATAAAGGCGTAGGCGTCGTCCTTGAGCGTCGAGGTCGAGAGATTGCGCGCCACGCCCTGATCGACCACGACGACATTGGGGCCGACGCCGATCTCAAGGCCGGACGAGTCGTGCAGATATTTCAGCGCGTCGTCATTCATCAGAAAGACCGCGTAGGAATAGGACTGCACGCCCGCCTGCAAACCCCAGGAGCCCGAAAAGGAGTTGTAATAGTTCTCCACCCCGCCATTGACCAGCAGTTCGCCCTCGCCATAGGAGCCGCCGAAGACGAGGCCCGCTTTGACGATGCTGGGGAAGATCAGCACGGCCTTGGCGCGCGACCCGATCAGCTTGGCGGTCGGATTGCTGGCGTAAAGATTGTTGAGCGCCGCCTTGGCGTCGCGGTCGATATCGGCCTTGGTCGCCGCCTGCGCCGCCGTCGGCGCCAGGGCGGGCGCCATCGCCGCCGTGCAGAGCGCAAACGCCAGGGCCGCGCCATTGAAGTTGAGCTTGAACATGGGGGGCCTCCGCCGGGGGTGAATGATGCGACGACCCTAGGCGATGGGGCATGGCGATGCGATGCGCGCTTCCGGCGGGAAATATCAGGATAAGGTAAGTCAGGCAGCGTCGAGAAAGGCGCGCAGGCTTGCGCGCAAAATGGCCTCATCCTTCAGTTCGCATTCCCACAACACCAGAACGCGCCAGCCCTGTTCCGCCAGAGCGTTCAGAGCGCGCGCGTCGCGGTCGCGGTTGCGCCCGATCTTGGCGGTCCAGTAATGGGCATTTGTCTTGGGGACGCGCGCGCCGCGACGGCAATCGTGACCGTGCCAGAAACAGCCGTGGATGAAGATCACCTTACGGGGGCCCGCAAAGACGAGATCGGGATGGCCGGGCAGATCCCTGCGATGCAGGCGATAGCGATAGCCCATGCCGTGCAGCAGACGGCGCACGCGCAGTTCCGGCGTGGTGTCCTTGGATTTAACCGCGCGCATGGTGCGCGACCGCAAACTATCCGTCGTCGTCGCCGTCTTCCGCAACCGAGGCCGCGCCTCCCAGCGCTTCATAGCGGCGCGCCGCCAGCCACTGCAAGCGTTTGGCCTGGGTCAGCAGCACGCGCCTCAGCCCCCCTTGCACCTTACGCTCGGAAATCACCTGCGCCAAGCGCGAGATGATCAGCGAGCGCCGCGCAATGCGATAGTCGGGATGGGCGCGCAGGTCGAAGACGCGCTCGGACACCACGCGCGCCCGAAAGGATTGCGGCAGATCGACGATCATGGCGCCGGACGGCGGGTCTTTCTCGTTCAGAATCGCCTTGAAGCGCGAACGCTCGACGGCCTGCGCCGTCACCTGCCGCTCCAGCGCGTCGAGATGGGCGCGGGCGGCGGGGTCCGATGATTTGACGTTCTCAAACTGCGGCAGGGGCCAGACCTCAATCTCGAACACTTCGAACGGGTCCAGCACCGACATGGCGACCGCGTCGGTGCGCTGATTGGTCAGGTGGCGGCGGATGCGCGTGCGCAGGCGCTCATTGGTCTGGCCGACATAGATCGGTTCGCGATCGTAGTCGAAAAAGGCGTACACGCCCCAGCGGAAATGGCCGATCTTCTGCGTCGCGCCGTCCTGCGTGGTAAAAGGCGTATCGAGAAAAGCGGCGAGATTTTCGCGCAGGTCGTTCGTCTCGAACGGCGGCGCGTGGATGGTATCGGGTCCGGGCAGGGTCACGAGACCTGACGCAGCGCGGCGCTTTCCCCGGCCAGCAGCGGCTCGAACAGGTGCTGCGCCAGATGGCGCACCACCGGCACGACCACGCCGTCGCCGGTCAGATGGTAGGCTTCGTTATATTTGTGCGGCAGACGGTAGCTGTCCGGCAGGCCCATCAGCCGCGCCGTCTCGCGCGCCGAGATCAGCCTTGACCGGATCGCCCGGCCCTCGACCACCATGATCACCTGCCGCGACGAACCGCCCGCCGGGGTGCGCAGGCAGCCGGCGACGTCGTCGAAACGCACCTCGGCGCGCTGCACCTTGTCGCCGTTCTCGTTCAGGCGGGTGCGCTTATAGATGGCCCCGACCATGCGCCGTCCGGCGCGGCGGGCGGCGTCCACCTTGTCGAGATTAACCGGCGACATCATGGCCAGCAGGCGCTGCGTTTCCTGCGGCGTGTGCCAGGCGACGCTGTCGGGATGGTCCTCGATCAGGTCGGCGAAGCTGTCGGCGCGGTGCGGCGGCGTCGGCAGGTTCCACCAGACATGACGCGCGCGCACGGCTTTGGGCAGGCGCGCAATGGCGTGACGCACGGCGCGGCTGTGGAACGGATCGAGCGGCTCGCAGGCGGTCAGGGCGTCGCTGGCGACATCGTCGCGCACGCCGACTACGAACAGGCGCGGACGCGACTGCGGCACGAACAGGGCCGCGTCGATGCTTAGGGCGCCGTAACGATAGCCGGCTTTGGCGAAGGTCGCGCAGATCGCCTCGAAATCGCGCCCGCCGTGCGAGGTCAGGGTTCCGACGACATTCTCGATCACCACCAGCTTCGGCGCGCGCCCGTCTTCGATCAGGCCATGCAGCACGTCCCAGAACGGATAAAAGGCGCCGGAACGCTCGCCGCTCAGCCCCTTGCCGACGCCCGCCAGAGACAGATCCTGACACGGGAACGAACCCCAGACCAGATCGGCCTGGCCCGGCAAATCGGCGGCCCGCACCGCGCGCACGTCGCCGACGCGCAATTCGCCGCCAACGCCCCAGTTCGCCTGATAGCTCAGGCCCTTGCGCGCGTCGAAATCATTGGCGAACAGACAGTCCCAGCCTTCGCCCAGTCCGGCGCGCGCCATGCCGCCGCCCGCGAAGAATTCGTAAAAGCTGAACATCTGCGCCCTCATGCCGCAACCCTGCCCTGATTCGACCGCCGCCGAATCGTCAAAACAGAATGTTCCGCAATTGTTCTCAGGCGCCAGCGTTTGTCAACCGCCGAACGAGAACAGGCGGCGGTGCTCCTCGATGGCGAAGGCGTCGGTCATGCCGGCGATATAGTCGCAGACGACGCGGGCGCGCGCCGCCTCCGTGTCTTTCGAGCAGACGAGCTGGAACCAGGCGGTCGGCAGGGTGTCCGGCTCGTGCATGAACTGCTGGAACATCTCGTTCAGAGTGCGCTTGGCGTAGGAGCGCACGCGGTTGATCCTGTAGTGCTTGTACATGCGCTCATAAAGAAAGCCTCGCAGCCGCGACAGGTCGTCATAAACCGGCTTTGAGAAGGCGACCATCTGGCGCCTGGCGGCGCGCGCGTTCTCGATGCTCTGCACGCCGTCCTCGGCCAGCCGTCTGTGCGTCTCGATCATGACGTCCTGCATCATCACGCCGATCATGCGCCGCACGCCTTCCAGCCGCAGCATGCGCGGCTCAAGGTCGGGCCAGTCCTCGCGCACGCTGCGCAGGGCCGCGCCGATCAACGGCACCTCCAGAAGGTCGTCGATGCTGAACAGACCGGCGCGCAGCCCGTCATCGACGTCGTGGTTGTTGTAGGCGATGTCGTCGGCGATGGCCGCGCACTGCGCCTCCAGCGAGGCGAAACTGTCCGGGCGCAAGTCCCACTGGGCGTTGAAGTCGGCCAGCGCCTTCCAGGACGGCTCCTCCATATGGTGCGACACCGGCCCGTTGTGCTTGATCACGCCTTCCAGCGTTTCCCAGGTCAGGTTCAGGCCGTCAAACGCCGGATAGCGCACCTCAAGCCGGGTCAGCACGCGGAAGGTCTGGACATTGTGGTCGAAACCGCCCCACGGCGCCATGCAGGCGTGCAGTTCGTCCTCGCCCGCGTGGCCGAACGGCGGATGGCCAAGATCGTGCGCCAGCGCGATCGTCTCGGCCAGGTCTTCGTCGAGACGCAGCGAATGGGCCAGCGAGCGCGCAATCTGCGCGACTTCGAGCGAATGGGTCAGGCGGGTGCGGAAATAATCCCCCTCATTGGCGACGAAAACCTGCGTCTTGCCCTTGAGGCGGCGGAAGGCGGTGGAATGGATGATGCGGTCGCGGTCGCGCGCGAAGGCCGTGCGCGTCGGACTATCCGCCTCGGCGTGCAGACGTCCCCGGCTTGCGGCGACGTCGGCGGCGTAGGGGGCGAGTTCGGACATCACGGCTCCAGATCGGTTCGGGCCTGTGGATATACTCTAAAATGTAACCATCGCCTAAAAATAAGTCGCCTGGGTGGGTGGAATGTGCGTGTGGGGGGTGATTTTTAGGGCATTTAGGCCCATATTCTGGGCTAATTTGGTCTTTTTGCGTTAAAATCATGAGCCATAACATCACCCTCACCGCCGCCGCCGCCCGCCATCTGAACCGCCTGTCCGATGCGGCGGGCCACAAGGTCATGCTGCGCGTCCAGGTCGAGGGCGGCGGCTGCTCCGGCTTTCAGTATGTGCTGGACCTGACCGATGCAGCCAACGACGACGAAAGCCGCATCGAACATGACGGCGCGGTCGCGCTGGTCGATGAGGTGTCCGCGCCTTTAATGGCCGGGTCGATGATCGACTATGTCGAGGAGCTGGTTGGCTCGCAGTTCAAGATTCTCAATCCGCTGGCGGTGTCGTCCTGCGGCTGCGGAACCAGTTTCGCGTTATAGAATCCGCTCAGGCGACCGAAGGCAACCGCGCTACGTTACAATGCGTCCACAGCTTGTCCATCGCCTGCACCAGATGATCCATCATGCCGTCGTCATGGTCGGGCGACGGCGTAAAGCGCAGCCGCTCGGTCCCCTTCGGCACGGTCGGATAGTTGATCGGCTGGACATAAACGCCGTAGTCATTGAGCAGGATGTCCGAGATCATCTTGCAGTGCTTGGGATTGCCGACATGCACCGGCACGATGTGCGACACCGACGGCAGCACCGGCAGGCCCGCGGCGCGGAAGCGGTCTTTCAGCGCCTGGGCGCGCTCCTGATGCTGGACGCGCTTTTCGTTATGGTCTTTCAACCAATTCACCGAGGCGGCGGCCCCGGCCATGATGGCGGGCGGCAGTGAGGTGGTGAAGATAAAACCCGACGCCCACAGACGGATCGCATCGATGATGTTGGCGTTGGCGGCGATATAGCCGCCCATCATGCCGAACGCCTTGCCCAGCGTGCCTTCGATAATGTCGATCTGATCCATCACGCCGTCGCGTTCGGCGACGCCTGCGCCGCGCAGGCCGTACATGCCGACGGCGTGGACCTCGTCACTAGAGGTCAGGGCGTTGTATCTCTTGGCCAAAGCGATGGTCGCGGCGATATCGGCGATGTCGCCGTCCATCGAATAGACCGATTCAAACGCGATCAGTTTCGGCGCATTGACCGGGGCGGCCTTCAGCAGTTCCTCAAGATGGTCAAGATCGTTATGGCGATAGATGTGGCGTTCGCCGCGACCGTTGCGGATGCCCTCGATCATCGAGGCGTGGTTCAGCGCGTCGGAAAAAACGATCAGGCCCGGCAAAATCTTGTACAGGGTCGAAAGCGCCGCCTCATTGGCGACATAGCCGGACGAAAAGACCAGCGCCGCTTCTTTCTGGTGCAGGTCAGCCAGTTCGGCCTCTAAATGATTATGATACCAGGTCGTGCCGGAAATATTGCGTGTGCCGCCTGAGCCAGAGCCGACCGCGTCAATGGCGTCATGCATGGCTTTCAGCACCACCGGATTCTGCCCCTGCCCCAGATAGTCGTTTGAGCACCAGACCGTCACCGCCTGCTCGGAGCCGTCGTCCCTGATCCAGGTGGCGCGCGGGAACTGGCCCTGATGACGCTTCAGATTGGCGAAAACGCGATAACGTCCCTCGGAGCGCACCTTATCGACAGCGGCCTCGAAAGCGGCATTATAGTCCATTGCAAAACTCCGGCTGCCTGACAAAAGACAGCAATTCTAACGAGATACCCTCCGTGGCCTGTGGACACAAGCCTTCGGTCGGATAAATATCCGGGCCTTATCATCCTAAATTGCGCTATAATGTAGCAGGACGCCACAGAATTTCCACCACTCAGGATGCGCGAATTGCCGCACCCTGTCGCACCCAACGGATCAGCATGAGCGGAAAGATTTGGATCGGGCTTTTTCGCGGCGTCAATGTCGGCGGCAACAACAAGCTGCCGATGAAGGATTTGAAGGCGCTGATGGAGGCCGATGGCTTTACGGACGTGACGACCTATATCCAGAGCGGCAATGTCGTTTTCCGCTCAGGCCTGTCCGAAGCCGACACCTCCGACCGCATCGAAACCGCCATCGAAAAGCGTTTCGGCTTTCGTCCGCCGCTGTTTCTGGTCACGGCGGAACATTTGCGCAAATTATTAGCGGAAAACCCGTTCCGCGATCATGAGCACAAGGGCAAGGCGCAGCATTTCATGTTCCTGAAAGCGCCTGCGACGTCCGCCGATCTCGACGCCCTCGCCGCTTTGAAGGCCAATGAAGAGGATTTCAGACTGACCTACGACGTTTTCTATCTCTACGCTCCCGAAGGCATAGGCCGCTCGAAACTGGCCGAAAAGATCGGGCGCTACATCAAGGCCGACATGACGGCGCGCAATCTCAACACGGTCGAGACACTGCTGGAGATGGCGAAGGATCTGAAAAATTAGCAGACGCTTCGTCAAACCCTCCCTTTCATCCGCTTGAAGCCTTCCGCCAAAGCGCCTAAATCCGAAAGCCTATCGGAGTCGCGCCGCCATGACCTTCACGCCTACCCTCGCCCCGTTTCCTCTTTTGCGTCCGCGCCGTCTTCGTCAGAACGGGTGGATACGCGATCTGGTGGCGGAGAACCGGCTTTCGACCTCCGACCTGATCTGGCCGATCTTCGTACATGACCGCGATGTGGCGCGCGAAGCCATTGGTTCGCTCAAGGGCGTTGACCGGCTGAGCGTAGCGGAAGCGGTCAAGGAAGCGAAACTGGCGCGCGACCTCGGCATCCCGGTCCTGGCCCTGTTCCCGCACCTGAGCGACAGCATCCGCACATCCGACGCCAAGGCCGCCATCGACCCGAACGGCCTGATCGCGCAAACCTGCCGCGCCATCAAGGCCGAGGTGCCCGATATCGGCCTTTTGGTCGATATCGCGCTCGATCCCTATACCGATCACGGCCATGACGGCCTGATTATAGGAGATAAGATCGCCAATGACGCCACAGTCGAGATGCTGGTGCAGCAGGCGCTGGTGCTGACGCAGGCGGGCGCCGATATCTGCGCGCCGTCTGACATGATGGACGGACGCATACTTGCGATCCGCAAGGCGTTGGAGGCCGCCGGACATCAGGATACGATGATCATGTCCTATGCCGCAAAGTACGCCTCCGCCTTCTACGGCCCCTATCGCGACGCCATTGGCGTCAAGGCGTTGAAGGGCGATAAAAAGACCTATCAGATGGACTCAGCCAATACGGACGAGGCCCTGCGCGAGGTCGCTATTGATTTGCAAGAGGGCGCCGACATGGTGATGGTCAAGCCCGGCCTGCCCTATCTCGACATCGTGCAGCGCGTCTCGGATACGTTCCGCGTCCCCACCTTCGTCTATCAGGTCTCCGGCGAATATGCGATGATCAAGGCCGCCGTCGAGGCGGGCTTTATGGACCATGACAAGGGCGTGCTGGAAACCCTGCTGGCCTTCAAGCGCGCCGGGGCGTCCGGCATATTGACCTATTTCGCGCGCCATGTGGCGGAACTTTTGAAAGCCTGATCCATGACCGCTTCCGTTATCGCCAACCTGCGCCAGGCCTATGATCAGGGCGGCTATGTCCGCCTTGAAATCGAGGACGGCGGCCATGAAGGCTTCGTTGTGGGCATGAGCGCGCAGTTCGTCCTGCTGCAAGCCATTTACGAATGGCAGGACTATGGCGCCATGGTCATCCCTATCGAACGCATCGAGGCATGCGAAACCTCGGAATTTCATGACGCGCAGGTGCGCATCCTCGACTTCAACAGCGTCAAACGCACCAAACGCTTCGCCTGGGTGAAGCTGGGGGGCTATCCCGACCTGTTCCGTTCGCTCAAGGCCAAGGGTAGATTCGTCGTGCTGACGCAGGATGACGAAGCCGATGTCGGCGAAATCGTCGAGGTGACCCCGGACAGCGTGGCGCTGAAAGCGGTCGATCCGGGCGGAAACTGGATCGAGGATGAAATCGAGTTCGCCTATGATGACATCAGCCTGATCCAGTTCGACGACAATTACAGCCGTGTCCTGCAACGCTATGTCGCGCGGGCCGCAGCGCTGAATTAACCGGTTTGGGGCTGACAAAACGGCGGGCGGCGCCTACCTTAAAGGTCTTACAAAGGAGGTTCTCATGAAGATGCTCGCTCTTCTGTTCGCCCTGCTGGCCACGCCCGCCGCCGCGCAGATCACGGCGGAAAAGCTTCCGCCCGCGCAACCCTCCACGCCGCCGCCGCCGCAAACCTGGGTGCAGTGCAGCTATTTCGACTTCAACCGCAACCAGTCCTACGAGTCCAATGTCTTCAAGGTTGACGCCAACCTGAAGCCCGACGGCCCGAACCTCGCCATCTTCGCCGAAGGCTTCGAGCAGGCGATCCATGACCAGTTCAAGGTTCCCGTCGATACGCGCCCCGTCGAATGCGACACGGTCGGCGACTGGCGCGTCCAGACCGAGTTGCAGAGGCAGAAGGACATTCAGTCCGGCAAGATCACCCTGGCGCCCGACGATCACCGCGTCGCCTGGCCTGCCTCGTAAGCGCGGCTCAATCCTTCGCGCTGACGGCGAAGTGGACGACCACCCGCAAGCCGGAGCGTCCGTCGCTGCGGTCATCCAGCGATATGCGCGCCGATAGTCGCGATGCGGCCTCCTGTGCGATGGCGAGACCCAGTCCCGCACCGGCTTCGGTGTTGCCAGGCGCGCGCCAGAAACGCTCAAAGGCGTGCGCGCGTTCGCTTTCGCTCATACCCGGTCCGGTGTCGCTGATGACCAGCACACCCTTGGCCAGTTCTATGAGCGCCTCTCCGCCGTCCGGCGCATATTTGACGGCATTGTCGATCAGGTTCGCCAATAATGGATGCAGCAGCGCCTCTGGGCCGGACGTCGCATCTGTGTCATCCATTTCGACAATGATCTCAACCTGCCGACGCGCCGCCACTGGGGCTATGTCGGCGATCACGGAGGACAGAACCTCCTTCACAGGTACGGCGGTCAGGCCGATGGCGCCGGAAGCCTCGACCTGCGCCAGCGCGAGAAGTTGATCGACCATGCCCGAAACGCGCTGCGTAGAAGCGTGGACACCCGCCAGGCGTGTCTGCAATTCCTCCGGGCTCTGGCTGCGCGCGGCCAGTTGCGCTTCGATGCTGAGCCCGGCCAGCGGGGTGCGTAACTGATGCGCAGCCATATCGATAAAACGGCGCTCGCGACCGACCGCGCCCTCAATGCGATCGAACAGACGATTCAGCGTCTCGATCAGCGGATGCAGTTCGCTGGCCCAGTCCTCAGTCCGTGGACGCAGAAAAGGCGGGCGATCCTTCTGTTTGGCCAGGGCGTCGCTGAACTGATCAAGATGGCTGAGGCTGATATGCATGCCGCGCAGCAGGGCAAGGATCAACAGGATTGCGATCAGCAGAAACGGCGCAATCATTTCCAGAGCCATGCGCATGACGATGCGGTTGCGCGCGCCCAGCGGCTCTCCAACCTGCACCACCGGACCGTTGCGCGGCGCGGCGTGGGTGTAATAACGCCACGTCACGCCGTGGTCGCGAACTTCCTGAAACCGGTCATAGGTCACCGGGGCTGGCGCGGACAGGGCTGGCCCCGCGCGCGACGCCCAGCACGTCTTGCCGCCGTACCAGACGCGGAACATGCGCCAGCGCGCATAGTCGATAAAGGCGCTCCGGTCTTCGTCGGACAAGAGCGGAAAATCGCACGAAGGCGGCCTGCGCGGCGTCATAGCGCGCTGCGCCGACAGTTCATCCGCCATCAGGCTGACCAGCATCACGCCGCCCATGCGCAACTGCGAATCAAAACCGCGGTTGACCAGTGACGACAGCGTCGTAACTGCAACAGCGCTGATCAGAATCATGCCCAGAATGACGACGATCACGCCGCGCAGGAAGACGGACCGGGTCAGGGACCGCGCGCGGCGCGGCGTCGCCGGCCTCATCGCCGGACCATATAGCCAAGGCCGCGCGCCGTCAGAATGACCTCGGCGCCGAGTTTCTTACGCAGGCCATAGACCGCCGTTTCAATCGTATTGCTCTCGATATCAGCGGCGTCTTCATAGACAGCGTATTCGATATCGGGCTTGGACACCCAGCGCCCGATACGGCTTGTCAACAGCGACAGGACGCGGAACTCCCTCTGGGTCAAAAGGACGCTGCGCTCGCCTGCACGCACGACCTGACCATTGAGGTCGAGTTCATAAGGACCAAATTGCACGAAATCCGCCGCCATGCCCCACGACCGACGCAATAGCGCGCGCGTTCGGGCCGTCACTTCGTCAAGGTCATAGGGTTTGGTGACATAGTCGTCAGCCCCGGAGTCCAGACCTTCCAACCGCATCTCTCTCTGCGCCGACGCCGTGACGATCATGACTGGAACGCTTTGCCCGTCGCGCCGCAGGGTTTTGAGAAATTTCAAGCCGTCGCCATCCGGCAGGCCCAGATCGAGAAGTATGGCCGCCGGTTGATGACGACGGGCCAACACAGCATTGGCGGCATCCAGCCGATCGGCCAGATCAACGCTGTAACCCGCCTTCTGCAATCCTGTTTTCAGTCCCTCGCCCAGAATGGGATCGTCCTCAATCACCAGCAATCTTGTCGTCACGTCATGCGCCCCGTCACCGCATTTAACAATCTAAGGCTGCAATCAGTTTCACATCAGCAATGTGTCTTACTGTGCCGCCGAATTCTATCAGTCATACAGGCTAACCATGTCTTTTGTGCGTTTTCTGGCTACGGCAAAGCGTATCCGCCAGAAGTTCGGTTTCGGAAAAATGCGTTTTTTCGTCATCAAATACTGGCAGATGTATCCTTGGTCGGCGCGCTGGATCACTTACACCGAAGCCAATCATCTGCTCTACACCGGGCAGGAACCGCCCATAGAAATGCTGCGGACCAAGTTTACGCGCAGCTATTACAGCCGCAAACTGTCGCCACGTCAGAAGCTCTCCCTGCTGACCGGGCATTATAACAGTGAAGTCGACATAATGCGCCCGGACCTTATCGCAAGCCTGATGCGCGGCGACGTCATTCCGTTGGCGCGCCTTGACGACAAACAGGGCCAATCCTACAGTTTCAGCCTGCATCGACATGAACGCTACCGCGCCGAAGGCGAAATCACCCTGTTCCTAAAGGCGGACAGCGAAGATCTGGCCCTGGCGGCGCTGACCTTTCACATCGGACGCGCGGATGATGGCCGCCGCGTTCTCAGGATCGGCGGTCTGCAAGGTCCAGCCGCCGAGGACGCCAAGCAACGCATCATCGCCGCGACGCGCGCCTTGCACGGCTGGCGCCCGAAGGCGGCAAACCTCTATGTCGCCGGGGCGTTGGCGGAACTGTTCGGCGCCGAAACGCTGGAGACCATTCCCGACGCCTGGCACCCCCTACGCAATGCGCGTCACGCCTTCCTGGCCAATAATGAGCAGTTCTGGCTTGAAAACGGCGCCAAGCATCTGGCGAGCGGCTATTTCGAAAGGCCAGCGCGGCGGCCGGAAACGCGCGTCGCAGCCGACATACCGGCCAAGAAACGTAAGGACTGGCAAGCCCGACAAGCGCTCAAGGCCTCGCTCGACCAGCAGATCGCCGCCAGCCTGGCGCCGCTTCTGCTGGCGTCGCCTTTGGTCAGGTCCCGGCAGGAGGCCGCCTGACCTCCCGTCAGGATTTCCGCCGCGCCTCGGAATAGAACTGATCGACCAGCGCCGCTCGCCTGGCCGACATCATGAGCCTGTAACCTTGCGCGTCGCATGTGCGTAATGAGGATATATGCAGCGCCTTATTCCGATCCTTACCCTTATCCTGAGCGCCTGTGCGCCCGCCATTGCGCAGCCGCAGCGTCCTGTCGTCGTCGAACTGTTCACCAGTCAGGGCTGTTCGTCCTGTCCGCCCGCCCACGCCGTTCTGAACGCTCTGGCCGATGAGAAAAACGTTCTGCCGCTCAGTTTTTCCGTCACCTACTGGGATAATCTTGGCTGGAAGGATACGTTCGGCAATCCGGCCTATACGCAGCGACAATGGGACTATGCGCGCGGCCTGCGCCACGCCAATGTCTATACGCCGCAAATGGTGATTGACGGATTTCGCGACACGCCGGGGCAGAATCTGAAGCCGGTCGAAGCCCTGATTGCGCGCGCCCGGACGGAGCAAACGCCGGGACCGCAACTGACCCTGAACGCCGATCAGGTCAGCCTGTCCGCCGCGCCCGCAGGCGGCGCCTCGTCCGGCGTGGTCTGGCTGATCCGCTACGATCCGCGCCTGCAAAATGTCGCCGTCGGGCGCGGCGAGAATGGCGGCCGCACCCTGCCGCAACGCAATGTCGTGCGCCAGTTGCTCAAACTCGGCGACTGGAACGGCAAGGCGACAAGCTTTTCTTTGCAAAAAGCAAGCGATGCGCGTTTCAAGACCGCCATCCTTGTCCAGCAAGACATTGGCGGCCCCATCCTGGCGGCGGCGACGAATTAGGCGTTCTTGCGACGCGCCTCAAGCCGCGCATGCAGACTGGACGTGTCCCAGCGGCTTCCGCCCATGGCCTGCACCTCGGAATAGAACTGATCGACCAGCGCCGCGACGGCCAGATGGGCGCCGTTAGCGCGCGCTTCGTCGAGCGCGATGCCTAAATCCTTGCGCATCCAATCGACCGCGAAGCCGAAATCGTAGCGGTCCTCGCTCATCGTCTTCCAACGGTTCGACATCTGCCACGAGCCCGCCGCGCCCGCCGAAATGGCGTTGAAGACGAGATCAGCGTCCAGTCCGGCCGACCGGGCGAAGTGCAGCGCCTCGGCCACGCCCTGCACGGCGCCGGCGATGGCGATCTGGTTGCACATCTTGGCCGTCTGACCGGCGCCCGCTTCGCCCAGACGGGTGATGGACTTGGTGTAGGGCGCCGTCAGCGCCTTCATGGCCTCGAACTGCGCCGCATCGCCGCCGACCATGACCGACAACTGACCGTTCTCGGCGCCCGCCTGCCCGCCCGACACCGGCGCGTCGTAGAAGACGACGCCCTTATCGGCGCACAGGGTCGCCATGTCACGCGCTAGTTTGGCCGAGGTCGTGGTGTGGTCGATGACCAGAGCGCCCGCCTTCAGGTGCGGCAGGGCCGCCGTGATCGTCTCGCGCACGTCTTCATCACGACCGACGCACAAAAGCAGCGCGTCGGCGCCCTCGACGGCGTCGGAAATGTCCCGCGCCGCGGTTCCGCCGTATTGTGCGGCCCAGGCTTCCGTTTTAGCGAAGGTGCGGTTATAGCCCGTCACCGCATGGCCCGCCTTGATCAGATGCCCGGCCATCGGCGCGCCCATCACGCCAAGCCCCGCAAAACACAGTTTCATAACATCACTCCCGTATCGCCATAGCGCCCGCGAAAGAACAGCAGGCCCGCGCGCTGCGGATCGCTGTCGAAGGCCAGCACCCGACCGATAATGACCAGATGGTCGCCGACCTCGCGGCGTTCATAAAGTTCGCAGTCCAGAAACGCCGCAGCCTCCTTCAAACGCAGGGGTTGCGCCGCTTCGGTCAAGCCCTCGTCCGGCGTAATATGCGCGTTTTCGCGCGCAAACCGACGCGACAGCAAGGCTTGTCCGGCGCCCAGCAGATTGACGCCGAAGCGCGGCGCGTCGGCATAGACGTCGTAGCGGTGCGCCTTGAGATCGAGGCACCACTGCACCAGAGGCGGCGCCAGCGACACCGAGCTGAACGAATTGGCGGTCATGCCGATGACGTGCCCGGACCTGTGATCGGGGTCAGGGGCGGTGATGACGCAAACGCCGGTGGCGAAACCGCCGAGCGTATGGCGCAGGGCCTTTTTATCCATGATCTCAACTTAATAAAACGCCCCCTCCTGTAAGCCGTTCCGAACCCAAAAAGCAACCATTGCGGCGTGTTTTCTCATGCGTAACGGCTTTGTCTTCAACGCCCTGTTAAGGTTAAGGCGGCTAATTTGGCGAAGATTTACCAGCTTCCGCACCGGTCATGGCCAAGCAAGACGCGCCCATCATCATCAAGAAGATCAAAAAAGGCGGCGGCGGCGGTCACCACGGCGGCGCCTGGAAGGTCGCCTATGCCGACTTCGTGACCGCGATGATGGCCTTCTTCCTGCTGATGTGGCTGATCAACACCACCTCGCCGGAACAGAAGCGCGGCGTCGCCGACTATTTCGCGCCGACCAATGTGTCGCAGACCACGTCCGGCTCCGGCGGCATTCTGGGCGGTCAGGCTCTGGGTCAGGACGGCGACAAGAACGCCGGGACCATGTCCTTTATCGACCAGTTGGCGCCCAAGGCGCCGGACGTGCAGGATCCCGACGGCCAGTCGTCGCAGGCGAACGGCAAGGCCGCCAACGCCTCCGACGCCGATTCCGATCAGGAGACCGACGCCCAGAAGCGTGAACAGATGGCCTTCCAGAGCGCGGCGGAATCCCTGCGTCAGGCCTTGCAGGACATGCCGGAACTGGCGGAGCTGTCGAAGAACATCCTCGTCGATCAGACGCCTGAGGGGCTGCGTATCCAGTTGATCGACCAGGAAGGCCGCTCGATGTTCGATCAGAACTCGGCCCAGCCCAATGACCGCGCCAAACTGCTGCTGCGCGCCGTCGCCAAGATTGTCAATAAGTTGCCCAACCGCATCTCGATCACCGGCCACACCTCGGCTTCACTCGGCGCGGCGACGCAGAATCCGCGCGACTGGGCCTTATCCGCCGCCCGGGCCGACGCGGCCAGAGCCGTGCTGCAATCGGCGGGCGTCGATCAGGACCGCATCGCGCAGATTCAAGGCAAGGCCGCTTCGGAGCCGCTCTATCCCGACGATCCGTCCTTGGCTGGCAATCGCCGCATCGCCATCGTGCTTTTGCGCGAAGCCCCGGTCCTGCCGCAGAACTAATCCAAATCCGGCCTTGCCGGATGTAAGGAATTGGGTTCAAATGATCGCCTGTACGGGGCCGCTTCGGGATTCCATGGCCAGATGAGTGAGCATTTTCCAGGACGCAAACTCAGATATTATCTGACGGTCCCCGGCCCATGCCCGTATCTGCCCGGTCAGGAGGAGCGCAAGGTCTTCGTTCACCTGCCGCCGCTCGAAGCGATTGGCGTGAACGATCAGCTTTCCGCCATAGGTTTCCGTCGTTCGCAGAACATCGCCTACCGGCCCGCCTGCCAGACCTGCCGCGCCTGCCAGAGCGTGCGCATCCCGGTAAGGCGTTATGTTCTGTCGAAATCCGACCGCCGCGTGCTGCGCGCCAATGCCGACCTCTCCAAGGCGTTTGTCGAGGCCGAAGCCAGCCGTGAACAGTACGACCTGCTGCAAAAATATATGCGCGCGCGCCATCCTGACGGCGGCATGATGGATATGAGCTGGCCCGATCTGGTCGCCATGATCGAAGACACGCTGGTGCGCACCCATCTGATCGAGTACCGGCTGGGTGAGAAACTGGTCGCCTGCGTGCTGGTCGATGCGCTCAATGACGGCCTGTCGCTGGTTTACAGCTTCTACGATCCAGACCTGTCATCGCGCAGCTTGGGCCGCTATGTCATTCTCGACCATATCGACCAGGCGCGCCGCGCCGGTTACGACCACGTCTATCTCGGCTATTGGGTCAAGGGCTCGCCCAAGATGGACTACAAGGCGCGCTACTGGCCGCTGGAAGGCCTGACCGACCTCGGCTGGCAAACCCTGCCGAAGCCGGAGAAGGGTTAAATGCGCAGCCGTCGCAGTCCCCGCGGCGCGATGCGGCCCGCCGAGGCGCGGCGGCCGATATAGTCCTCCACGTCCTTGAAGTCGCGCGCCTTGCCGGAGCCGTCGTACCAGACCGCGCCCTGGCTCAGGTCGGCGACAGCGATGTCCTTGACGCCGCCATCCTTGTAGGCCTGCAACTTCACGCCCTTGCCGCGCGCCATTTCCGGCAGTTCCGACACCGGATAGACCAGAAGCTTGTTGTTCTCGCCCAGCACGATGATGTGGTCGCCATGGACCGGCAGGGCGGCGAAGGCTTCGGTTCCGTCGGTGTTCAGCACCTGCTTGCCCGCGCGCTTGTTGGCGACCGCGTCGTCCTCGTTCATCACGAAGCCATAGCCCGACTTCGACACCATGACGCGCTTGGCGCCCGGCGTCAGCATGAACAGATCGACGATCTGCGCCCCCTCGTCGATATCGAGCATCAGTCGCAGCGGTTCGCCATGCCCGCGCGCCGACGGCAGCTTATCGCAGCCGAGGGTCAGGAAACGCCCGTCCGAGGTGAAGATCAGCAGCTTGTCGGTCGTGAAGCCCGGCACCAGGAAGCCGAGTTCGTCGCCTTCCTTGAATTTCAGCTCGGACGGATCCTCGACCTTGCCCTTGGCGGCGCGTATCCAGCCGCGTTTCGACAGAATGACGGTGATCGGCTCCTTGGGCAGATAGGATTCGATGGCCGCGACCTCAAAGCCGCTTGGCGCGTCAGCGAAGGTGGTGCGGCGCGCCGACATCAGCTTCTTGCGCGCCTCGACCAGTTGCTGGTCGATGCGCTTCCACTGTTTCTTTTCGTCGCCCAGCAGGTCGATCAGTTCATCGCGCTCCTTGGACAGCTTGTCATGCTCGGCGCGGATGCTCATCTCTTCAAGCCGCGCCAATTGCCGCAGCCGCGTGTCGAGAATGTAGTCGGCCTGCATGTCGCTTAAAGCGAAGCGCGCCATCAGGGTCTGTTTCGGCGTCTCGTCCTCGCGGATGATGCGGATCACCTCGTCGAGATTGAGGAAGGCGATCATCAGCCCGTCGAGCAGGTGCAGGCGCTTTTCGATGCGGTCCAGCCGCCATTGCGACATGCGCTGCAAGACTTCGCGGCGGTGGTCGAGGAAGGCGGTCAGGCATTCGCGCAGATTCATCACGCGCGGCGTGCCGGTGGCGTCCAGCACGTTCATATTGACGGCGAAGCGCGTCTCCAGGTCGGAGATCTTGAACAGGCTCTCCATCAGCACTTCGGGCTCGATATTGCGCGATTTCGGCTCAAGGATCAGGCGCACCTGTTCGTCCGACTCGTCGCGCACATCGCCCAGCAACGGCGCCTTCTTGGCCTCGATCAGACCGGCCAGTTGTTCGATCAGGCGCGACTTCTGCACCTGATAGGGAATTTCGCGCACCACGATGCGCCAGGCGCCGCGCCCCAGATCCTCGACCTCGTACCGCGCGCGTGTGCGGATGCTGCCCTTGCCGGTGCGGTAGGCGTCGTGGATATTGGCGGGGGCTTCGACGCACACCCCACCGGTCGGAAAGTCCGGCCCCGGAATGATCTCCAGCAGTTCGTCCAGAGTGGTCGAGGGCTTGGCCAGCAGCTTGCGGCAGGCGTCGATCAGTTCAGTGACATTATGCGGCGGGATCGAGGTCGCCATGCCGACCGCGATGCCCATGGCGCCGTTGGCCAGCAGGTTCGGAAAGCCTGCGGGCAACACCACCGGCTCCTCGTCCTGCTCGTCATAAGTGGCGCGGAAATCGACAGCGTTCTCGCCGATGCCGTCCAGCAGCATCATCGCCGCCGGGGTCAGCTTACATTCGGTGTAACGCATGGCGGCGGCGTTATCGCCGTCGATATTGCCGAAATTGCCCTGCCCGTCGACGAGTTGATAGCGCTGCGCAAAGTCCTGCGCCATGCGCACCAGCGCGTCATAGATCGCCTGATCGCCGTGCGGGTGGTACGTACCCATGACCTCGCCAACCACCTTGGCGCACTTGCGCGCGGCGGCTTCCGGGGTCAGGCGCATATCGCCCATGGCGTACATGATGCGGCGATGCACGGGCTTCATGCCGTCGCGCACATCGGGCAGCGCCCGGTGCATGATGGTCGATAGGGCATAGGCCAGATAGCGGCGCGACAGCGCCTCGCTCATCGGCTCGTCCAGGATGCGACCGCCATCGTCGCCGCCCGCAGGAATCATCACATCGCTCATGCCGCGACGCTAAAACGGGAAGGTGCGGAAAACAAGAGCGGTTAAGGGTTTGGCGGCCTGAAAGCGTGGACAGGCCTAAAACAAAGCGTCCACTTCGCTTTGCAGGTCGGATTCGACGCGACCGTGAATGTGCGAGTCCATCTCGATGACCAGCGCCTTCATCTCCACCAGACGGGTCTCCAGATCGGCGCGCGCGGCGGCGTCCATCATATGCGTGCTGAGCAGAATGTTGATCGAGGAATCGAACACGCTGAGTGCGCGCGCCACCGAAGCGTCGAAGGCCTCGCGAATCTCGTGCGGCGCATAGAGATAGGCCGCGACCACCACATCCTTCTGCTCAAAACCGGAACGCTCGAAATGCTCGATATAGCCGTGCGGGCGCCAGTCGGTCAGTTCCTCGGCCATGTCCGGCATGTCGAGGCCCATTTCAAATAGCATGACCGCCTCATTGAACAGGTTGGGATAATCGGTGGCCAGTCCGGTGGCCGGATTGACATTGGCGTTGATCAACTGCTGTTCGCTGTAGGGCAGCATGGGGTCGTGATAGTCCTTATTCCTAACGCAGTTATGGCATGGTAAATCTTACCAAACCCTGACCCACCGTCAGCTTAAAGCATCCGCCAGGCGCAAACGTATTTCCGGCAACGGCTGATTGTGCGGATGGAAGACATGCCGCTCAAGGAAAAAACCTGTCAGTTTCAGGCCGTTGACGATGTCGCCCTCACCTAACCCGCCCTGACTGGACAGCATGAAACCTGGCAGAGGCAGCAGCTTGTCACGGTAAGGCGCCCCCGCCGCGCGGCTGACCGCCCTGCCCGATTTCGGGCTGACGAAGATGAGATCGTCATGACCGCCTGTAACCGCGCAGGCGCTCAGGTCCAGCCCGAAGCCGACCGCCTCCAGCAGACCCGCCTCATAGCGCACATAGATGGCGGGCCAGACCTCAGGCATCTCCATCAAGCCCAGCAGGGCCGACAGAGCGTGATAGACGCCCGGATGCGCTTCACGCTCCGGCAAGACCTGCCGTGTCATCACGCACGCCGCCTGCAAGCCGATCAGGGCCAGCGGATCGTCCAAAAGATCGGGCGTCGCCGCGGTGGCCTCCAACCGCGCCGAACCGAGATGGTCGGCGTTACGCGCCTGATACTGCATCTGCACGCGCGCGCCCGGTTGTAAAGCGGCCTTGAGCCGCCGCGAAGCGCCGCCAGCGACGTGCGCGGCCCAGACGCCGTGGCTTTCGCTCAGCAGATGAGCAACCGCGCCGGTCTCGCCGTGCAGCCGCGCTCCCAGCACAATCGCCTCGTCGTCAAACTCGATCATGACTTAAGCGCATCCTTGTCGCCCGGCAGGGACAGCTTGACCAGCACCAGCACGAACAGGCACCAGCGCACATCGTTCCAGCCCAGGGTCATGCTTTCCGTCAGGCTGGACAGGCTGTAAATGCCCAGAAACGGCAGAGCGAAATATCCGCCCTCAGCGCGCGCGGTGCGATAGAGCGCCTTGAGCCAGGCTTCCGCGAACACGCACGCCCAGACGCTTAGTCCGACTATGCCCAGGCCCAGCCAGGTCTCGTACCAGCACGAATGGGCGTGATAGGCGCGAAATCCCGCAATCTGCGTGATGCGCGCCAGCGGCGCATAGGGCGCTTCGTCGGTCCACACCACGCCATATCCATAGCCGAGACGCTGATGTCCTTCCATGACATGCGCAATCCCCTCCCAGATAAAGGTGCGTCCGGTTAGGGTGGCGTCCTTGCCTAAAAGTTTAAACGCAAAGGACGGCTCCAGCAGCAGCACGCCGCCAATCAGCAAAAGCCCGCTCAGGCTGGCCCAGGTCAGCAGGACGGCCAGAACCGGCCCGC
Organism: Asticcacaulis sp.; assembly: GCF_051956075.1. Lineage (GTDB taxonomy): Bacteria > Pseudomonadota > Alphaproteobacteria > Caulobacterales > Caulobacteraceae > Asticcacaulis. The sequence goes on from NZ_JBQCGA010000027.1 coordinate 23,453, forward strand.
GCCGCGCCAGCATGATCACGCCCAGCCCGGCCATGCCGACCGCCAGCGACACCAGCGCGGTCTTCGACGTGGACAGAAGCACCAGAGCCGCCATCCCCGCCGCCATGGTCCACCAGAAGATGCGGCGATGCGGATTGTTAAGCGCCGCCGCCCCCGCCGCTGTAAAGCCGATCGCCATCATGGCGCCGAAATTGTTCTTCTCGATCCACGGCCCGCGCCATGCGCCGACGAACAGATCCTGCATCCGTCCCAGATGCGGAAAAGCTATCGCCAGCACATAGGAGGCCGCCATCATGACGATAAAGGCCGCGCCCAGAACCTCGGTCAGCCGCGCCCAGGAAAACCGCGCCGCCAGCGCATAGGCGGCCAGCACGGTCATGCCGAGCGCCATCAGACGACGCAGAGTGCCGGACGGATCAATCGACCACAGATAGGACGCCGCGCACAGGCCCAGCAGACCCAGCAGCAGCGGCGTGCGCCATAGGGCGCTGGCCATCTGCCGCCAGCTCACCATGGCCAGATAGAGTCCGCCAAGATAAAACGGGTAATAGAAGGCGCGCGCCAGCCCGGAGGCGCTTTCCGGCGTGCCGTTATAGCCGAACAGGGGCGCTTCCCACGCCTGCGAAAAGGCCAGCAGCACGCCGACGCCGCACAGCAGCGACAGCCAGCCGTCGCGCCAGTCCGCGCGCACATCGCGCCAGAATGAGGCGAGACCGCTGTTAAAGCGGCTCACAGCGCGGCGGCGCGTCCCGCCGCGCCCGTCTTCAAGCGGGAAACCCGGCTGGCGCGGTTATAGACCATGCCGATCAGCCGCCCACCCGCGCGTTCGATGGCGCGGCGCAGATCGAGACGCGCCTGAACGTCGCCGTCGTCTTCGCTGACCACCAGAATGACGCCATCGGCAAGCGGCGCCAGTTGCAGACAGGCGCTGTCGCGCGCAAAGGCCGGGGTGTCGATCACGATGGTCTGAGCATGGTCGCGCAGGCCTTGCCAGTAATCGGCCTGCTCGCTCAGCCGCGCCTTGCCGCCCGGCGGCAGCTTCTCGCGCAGGAAGCGCGTGACCCACAGGCGGCGCTCCAGAAAGGGCTGGGCGATCATGAGGCGCGCATCCGGCAGAACGGCGCCGTCCCGATCGCGCGCTGGCGGGGAAACCGTGAAGAAGCTCGACCCGTCAGGCGACGCCTTGCTCAGCGCGCCCGGCGAACCGAAACGCGCCGGATCGTCACTGACGGCGCGCAACTGGCTTTGGCGGGCCAGATCGGCGTCCACCAGCCAGACCGGCCTTTTCGCATAGGCCGCCTCGCAACGCGCATATTCGCGCGCCACGGTCGAAGTTCCCTCTTCGTCAAACGCCGCCACGAACAGAAAGACACGCCCGCGCGTCTGCGCAGGCCGTCCCAGCGCCGTCATCAGCCCTGCCATTTCGTGAGTAAGATCAACCATCGGCGCGTCAGAACGATTCCAAATTTCCAGGCGACTCAAAGTGTCTGTCGAATCGCGCCGCCACTGTCGCAAAGCCGCGCGCTTGGTTCAAGTCAGGCCTTCATCCCGGCCTGCGCCAGCACCGGCAGGTCCAGCGCCCGCGACGCCGCCTCGGCGCTGACGAAGCCCTTGCGCGTATAGACCCTGAGCAAACCCGCGCACAGGGCGGTAAAGCCCGCGAACAGGAAGGCCAGGATCAGAATGACGCGCTTCAGGCTTTTCGGCTTGTCCGGCATGGACGCCTTTTCGACAACGCGCACCGTGTCGTCCAGCCCTTCCTTGGACAGGGCCTGCTGCGCGTCGTTTTCCTGAATGCGCTGCGTGAAGGTCTTGATGTTGTTTTGCAGAGCGTCGCGGTCGGCGCTGAGATTGTTGTACTGCGCCTCGATGCCAAGCAGGGCCTGCATCTTCTGAGTCGCCTGCGCGGCCTGATCCTGTAGCAAGGCGATGCGGCCCTGCTGCGAGGCGATGTCGGCCTCAAGGTTCAATTTCTGCGTCATGGCGTCCTGATAGATCGGATTGACGCCCAGCTTGTGCGCCTGTTCGCCAACGCCATGGCCGGAGTCCATCATCGCCTGATAGGCCGCAATCTGCGCGTCGAGATCCTTGACCGGCTGCGCCGTCGGCAGGTAGCGCGACAGCAACTCCTGACGCTGCTGCTTGAGCGCGAAAATCTTGTTCGGCACGGACAGGTCGAGGTCGCGCTCGGTGGACATTTCCGGCGACAACTGTTTCAGGTTCGCTTCGATCTCAGCCAGCTTGGCGCGGTCGGTCGCCAGTTGCGACTGCGCGTCGTACAGCGACTTGGTCACCGTGTCATAGACGCTGGCATAGGTCGTCTTGGCGGCCTGAAAATCGCCGACGCCATGCTCAGCCAGAAAATTTTGCAAGGCGCGGTCGGCCACGGCCAGTTGCGCGTCGAAGTCCTCTTTCTGCTTTTCCAGCAAGGGCCCGGTGGTGTCGGCGTAAACCGTGCGGCGATAGATCTGATACTCGTCGATGATGGTGTTGAGGATCAGCGCCGCCGCCATCGGATCGGAGTGCTTGAAGGTCAGGCGCACCACATTGTTCTGCGGCGCGGTCGAGGTTTCAAAACCGCTCTGCAACACTTTCAACGCCGCCTGTTCGGCCTCCTGGCGCTGGGCGTCGCTGTGCGGATTCCAGTATTGCGGGTCGTCCGGCAGAATGGTCTTGTAGCCCAGCTTGGCGATGACGCGCTTTTTCAGTTCAGTCGAGTTGAGAATTTCAACTTCCGACTGCACAACCTGGTCGATGGTGGCGATGGCGCCGCGCGCCGCGTCGCCTGTGGCCGGGTCATAGACGTAGTTCTGCGACAATTGCATCAAAAGGCTGGCGCCCGCCGTGTAGTCCGAGGGCATTTTCAACGCGACCAACGCGCCGACGCCGAAAATGACGCAGAAGACGATCAGGATCAGCCAGGTCTCGCGCAATAACATGCGCATAATATCGCCCAGTCCCAGTTGCAGAGCCGGATTGCGCTTCGACGCCGCCTGCCCGCGCGGGCGCGGCCTTATCGTCTCATCGTCCCAGCCGCTGTCCACCTGCATCCCGCCAAATCCCATCGCCATGCGCGCGTGTTTACTGCGATTCCAACGTCCCGAAACCAGCGGAAAATCCCGCCGTGGTTGCATTTAAGAATCGCCCCGCAGAGTTTGAAATTAGTCCGGCGAGCGTTAATGAATGTTTACCATTTTAGGGTTTGTTAAGGGTGTTCTCACCGCTATGGAATCGCGCCGCCATGCTGTCTCGCAGAAGCCTTCTCACCCTGTCGCTCGGCGCTGTCGGCGCGCTTGCGCTCAGGGGAGTTCCGGCGAAGGCGGACAAGCCGGTCAAGGCCAATGAGATCGCCTTCGCCAAATGGACCGATGAGGAGCCGCTTTATCTTTTTTATCCGGGCGACAAGCTGGAGATTAACGTCTCCGGCGCGCCGGAACTGAGTCGTCAGACTCAGGTTGGGCCGGACGGCCGTATTACGCTTGGCCTGATCGGCCAGATGATGGCGGCGTTCAAAAGCGTGCCGGAATTGCAGGACGATATCGAAAAGGCCTATGCCAACGTGCTGCGCGATCCAGAGGTCACCGTCTATCCGGGCGAAACCGCGCCGATGCGCGTTCTGGTCGGGGGCGAGGTGAAAAACGCCGGCTGGGTCGATATGACCGGCGATATGGACGCCTTGCAGGCGGTGATGGCGGCGGGCGGCTTCACGCACGGCGCCAAGACGCATCAGGTGGTGCTGATCCGACGGTCACGTGACGGCCACGCCATGCGCCGCATCATAGATTTACAGAAACCCCTATCGGGTCAATCGGACCGACTGGAGGCGCTGCGGCGCTTCGACATCATCTATGTGCCGCGCACCAATATCGCCGAGGCGGGCGTCTTCGTCGAACAGTGGATCAACAATCTGATCCCAAGTCCGGTGCTGAACTACTTCACCTACCGGACGTTCAACTAAGTATAGCCCGGAAACCGGACTCAAGCTTCGGCATGGAATATGCTGGCAAGCGCGACCGCGGGCCGCGCACATTTGCGCGAAAAGCCTGCGTGGCGAGTGGCCGCCAAAACATTGAGCCTCAGGCGGCGTAGCCGATGCGGCCCTGATCGAGCCACTGACGCGCAGCCTTTTGCGCTTCGGCGATGGCTTCGCGGTCCATCTCACGCGACAGTTCGCGGCGATAAACCGTCGCTTCCATCGAACCGCGCATGGCGGCCAGATTGAACATCATGTGCGCCGAGATCAGATCGACGGGCGCGCCGCCCTGCCCGGTGGAATACATCATGCCGAGGCGGAACAGGTCGTCGCCGCCCATATCCGGGGTCGGCAGAGGCAGGGTTTCAATTTCGTTCATCAAGGTCATCGTTCTGACGCCGCGCCTTATGCGCGTCTCCTTTGAGGGCTGATGAACAGATTTCAGCATTACGCCATGAAGTTAAAGTTAACAACGATATTTAGGCTAAATTTTTTGTGTAAATATTTGCATAACATTAATATTTGCATTTACTATTTGATCTATATTCATTTATTTGTTGCTAATTTTCATGTATTATTTGATTATAAATTATAAATATCCTGATTTTTGCGATCTTATATAAGGATATAAGCATTAACGCGGAAATGTTGCGCAGCAATATAAACGGATCTGACTTGCCAATGCTATCGTCTTCGTTCAGCTTCAGTTCAGCTTGCCCCTGTCATAAACGGCGCAAGACGATAGTTTTATCGCCCCGTGCGCCGGGTCCGCTTATTCGACCCGGAGAAACGATGAGGAGATTATGAACAGCACTTTCGCTAAACGCGCGACGATCTCCGGTCTGGCCCTGGGCCTCGCCCTCGGTCTGGCCGCATCGCCGTCCTTTGCGCAAAGTCGCGGCTATGGCCACGGTCAGGGTCGCGGCGAGCGATCCGAAAGCCGCCAGACCGTTACGACCGACGCCCCGGCGCCGCAACCACGCGCCGTCGCGCCAGCGCGCGTCGATAACAGCCGGGGCCGTGGCGGCGGGAACGACGGCGGTCGCCCTCAAGATCGCGGCGGTCAGCGTCCGGATCGTGGTTCCGGCGGCTGGAACGGAGGTCAGCGTCCAGATCGCGGCGACGGCGGTTGGAATGGCGGCCAGATCCGTCCGTCTCAAACTCAACCGAGCCAGACGCAGACCAATCGCGCTCAGAACGCCCATAACTGGGGCGGCGACTGGAGCCAGAATGGCGGCGATCGCGGACGCCCTGGGGGGAACAACGATGACCGTGGCCATGGTAGAGACCATGGCGGGAACGGCGGCGACCATAACTGGAACGGCGCAGGCCGTCCGAACGGCGACCACAATTGGAATGGCGGCGGGCGTCCAGGCGGCGATCACAATTGGAACGGCGGCGATCGCGACCGTGACCGCGGCCACAACTGGAATGGCGGGCGTGCGCCGCACTATGACTGGCGCACCGACCGGCGCTTCCATGGCTATAGCGGCGTGCGTTATGGATTCTACTTCTTCCCCGGCGTCGGCTATTACAATGTGCCGTCGCAATGGTACGGCCATCGCTGGTATTCCGGCGAATACATGCCGGACTTCTTCTACAGCTATCGCCTGTATGACTGGGACTATTACGGCCTGCCCATGCCGCCCTATGGCTGCGCATGGTTCCTGATCGGCGAAGACGCCGTGCTGGTCGATCTCGACACCGGACGCGTTATCGACGTCTATTACGACGTTTATTAAGCGCCTCTCATAAACTGAAAAAGCCCCGGTTCTCCACCGGGGCTTTTTTACGCCCCCGGCGCCGCCCTGATTTTTTGGCCGCAACAAGCTTATCCGAAGCTTATTTTCACGACACATTTCCGCCCGCCCGATTGCTCAGGCTCAAGCCTCGTCACGATAAAGCCGTGACCGTTCAAAAACAGATCATGAGGCTTCCCAGTGAAAAGCTTGACAACGAAATCCTCCACCCTTCTCGCCACCGCTTCGGCCATCGCCGCCCTCGCCTTCGCGCCCGCTCTGGCGCATGCCCAGCTTCTGGGCGGACAGGCTGGCGGCGGTCTGACCGGTTCGGTCACCTCCGGTCTCGGCAACGCCACGGCGGGCGCTAACGGCGCTCTGCAAGGCCAGGCCAACACGAACGCGCTCGATAAGGCCAGCGGCATGGTGGGCGACGCCGCGCAGGACGCCACTCAGGACGCCAGCCAGATCGGTCAACAGGCGGGTGGCCTGACCTCCGAGACCAAGGGCGCAGCCAGCGCCGACGGCTCGGCTTCCGGCGGAGTCAGCGGCGACCTCAAGAACGGCGTCAACGCCACCGGTCATGCTTCTGGCGACGCCAGCGTTAATGCGGGCGCGGTCACCGGAGCGGCTGGCGACGCGGTCGGCGATGTCAAAAGCGACGCCTCAACCGCCGCAGGTCAAGCCAGCGACGCCGTCAATGGCGCCGTGGACGCCGCCAAGTCCACCAACGCCACGGTGAGCGGTTCAGCCAGCGCCGACGCTAACGCCGGAGCTTCAACCAAATAAGGAATCCAAATAAGGAATATCGTCATGAAGACCCTCATTCTTCTGACCGGCGCCGCTCTGATCTTCAGCGGCGGCGCCGCCCTCGCCCAAACAACCGACATGGGCCAGGACGCCAGTCAGGCGCAATTGCAGCGTGAACACAATCGTGCGGTCAAGGCGGGCGACACCGCCAACGATCCGATGAATTCGTCCAGCAGCGACGCGCTCAATCAGCAACAATTGCAAGGGACGCCTCTCTCCGGCGGCAACGACGCCGGCGGGCCGACGACCGCGCCGAGCACACCCGACATGTCCACCTCTCCGCCCGCACCGGGCGCAGACAGCGGTATGACGCCTGATCGGCCGCCGACAACGGATAACAGCAGCTCAGCGTCGGACTCAAGCTCTTCCAATTCGACGACGACGCCCGCCTCGTCCAACTCCAGTTCGACGATGTAGCCATCGAAACAATTAAGGGTCGGCGTCCTTGCGCCGACCCTTGCAAATACAGTATCAGAAAGCCTACTTAAAATATAAATTTTCCATAAATATAGCATAATTCGAGGCATTAAGGCAAAATTTATCGCCAAATATACGCAAATAGAACAAATTTTAGCCTGAATCGACAACAAAACTGCCTATCGAAGCCGTTGTATTTAAAACAATGCACCAGCCTCACCTGCTAGCTCAGTAATTTCAAGAAATGAGCAAGGTTACAATAAGCACTAAAACCTCCATCGAAAGACATAGAGCCATGAAGTCCATTCTGCCTATCGCCGCCGCCGCTGCTTTGATCACTGGCCTGGCCGTCGCTCCGATGATTTCGGCTGCGCAAGACACCACGCCGCAAACGACGGCCCAGTCCGCCGCCAGCGACTCGTCCTCGACCACCAGCGACGCCGCTGCGAGCGATTCCACCTCGTCCTCGTCCTGGTCGGCGGACGCTTCGTCTTCGGACTCGTCCTCGTCCGCTTCAGATTCCGCCTCGGCGGATTCGTCTTCGTCGATGTAAGACGCCCCCGCTTACATCAACGAAAAGCCCCCGCGTCGCAAGGCCGGGGGCTTATCCTTTTTAGCTATCGTAATCCAGTCCGAACTGGCTGTAGAGCGCGCGGTCGTCGCTCCAGCGCTCATCGACCTGTACATGCAGGAACAGATGCACAGGCCGGTCCAGCAAGACGGCCAATTCCTCGCGCGCCTTCTGGCCGATCCATTTCAGAGTCTGGCCGCCCTTGCCCAGCACGATGGCGCGCTGGCCATCGCGTTCGACGAAAATGCTCTGCTCGATGCGCGCCGAGCCGTCGGGCATGTCCTTGAAGGCCGTCGTCACGACCGCCGCCGCATAGGGCAGTTCTTCATGCACACGCAGAAACAGCTTTTCGCGCGTGATTTCGGCGGCCAGGATGCGCACCGGCGCGTCGGCGGCCTGATCTTCCGGGTAGAGCCATGGGCCTTCGGGCATGCGCGCGGCGAGCATGTCCGACAGGTCCGCCACGCCCTGCCCCTTGTCCGCTGAAATCATCAGCACGTCGCTGAACACGCCGGTCTTGAACAGGCCGTCCGCGACCGCCAGCAGGTTCTCGCGCTTCAACAGGTCGATCTTGTTGAGCGCCAGGATCGCCCTGGCGCCGCTCTGTTGCAGCCCCTCGATAATGCTCTCAACGTCTTCGACCGCCTTGCGGTCGGCGGGCGTCGGTTTATCGCCGCCGGAGGTCACCGCTACCTGCGCCGCCGCATCGACCAGCAGCACGATGGCGTCGGCGTCCTCGGCGCCGCTCCACGCCGAGCGCACCATGGCGCGGTCCAGCCTGCGGCGGGGTTTGAAGATGCCCGGCGTATCGACCAGCACCATCTGCACATCGCCCGCAATGGCGATGCCGCGCACCGGAAAGCGCGTCGTCTGCACCTTCTGCGTCACGATCGACACCTTGGTTCCGACCAGCCGGTTCACCAATGTGGATTTCCCGGCGTGCGGCGCGCCGATAATGGCTACGAAGCCGCAGCGCTGCGCGGTGGATGTCGTTTCGGTCACGATAGGTTTTCTCTCTCAATCAGGCCCAGCGCGGCGGCCTTTTCGGCCTCCTGACGCGAGCGTCCTGTTGCGGTCTGAGGCGCCAGTCCCTCGACGACCGCCTGCATTGTGAAGTGGGGCGCATGATCCGGCCCGCGCCGTTCGATCAGCGTATAGACGGGCGCGCCCTTGCCATGCGCCGCCGCCCATTCCTGAAGATAGGATTTGGGATTGGAGCGCGAAACATTGCCGCTGTCTTTCAGCGCTTTCGCCCACAAGGGTTTAAACACGCGCTCGACCTCGGCATAGCCGCCGTCGCAATAGAGCGCCGCCATAATCGCCTCGCAGGCGTCGCCGAGAATGGTCGGATTGGTGCGCCCGCCGCTTTTTGTCTCTCCCGCCGCCAGCCGCAGCGCCGGGCCGACGCCGATGGCGCGCGCCACATCGGCGCAGGTCTCGCGGCTGACCAAAGCGTGAAAGCGGCGCGACAACTCGCCCTCGCTGGCGTCGGGAAACGCCTCCATCAGCGCCTCGGCGATCATCAGGCCCAGCACACGGTCGCCGAGGAACTCCAGCCGTTCATTGTCGGCCATCTTGCGCGCGCCCTCGGCCACACTGGCGTGAGTCAGGGCCAGCTCCAGCAGGTCCGCGTCTTTGAAGCGGTAGCCGAGCTTGTCCTGTAAGGCCGCAATGGCCTGATGACGTTGATTGTGCGCGCGGGCGGTCATCCGCCAGCGTTTACATCACCCGCCCTTTCAGAGCAAAGGCTAATGTTCTCAGGAAAAAAACCACGGAAAACACGGAAAGCACGGACGGTTCCGGTAAAGCTGGCGAATAGCGCGGTTTAAACGCAAAAAAGACGCGGCCGAAAGCCGCGTCTTCACCTGTCGCCACAATAAGCCGAAAACCGGAAAGCCGAAGTTTGCGCGTCATCGCCGCGCCAGACTCCATGTCCGTACTTTCCGTGGTTCCCCAACCTCAATGGATCGGCTTGACAAACCGGTTCCAGTGGAAGTTCAGCCAGGTCCACGGCTTCCACAGCGAAGAGCCTTCCTTCCACGACATCAGCACCAGAACAGCGCGCCCTTCGAGATTTTCTTCCGGCACCAGGCCGACGCCCGGTTCGTAGGGATCGTCCGGCGAGAAGCGGCTGTCGAGCGAATTGTCGCGATTGTCGCCCATGACGAAATAATGACCCGCAGGCACAACATATTCGCCGGTGTCGTCGGCGGGACCGTTGCTGAAAAAGTCCTGGATCGTGTGGGTGCGACCATTCGGCAGGGATTCGCGGTATTCGGTCGCCTGCCCGCCCGGCGCGTCCTCGGCGCTAATCGGCCCCAACTCGTCGCTGGGGACCAGCTTGCCGTTGATATAGAGCTTGTCCTGCTTCATCTGGATCGTGTCGCCCGGCACGCCAATGATGCGCTTGATATAGTCAATCTTGGGGTCGCGCGGCAGTTTGAACACCACGACATCGCCGCGCTCGGCCTGATGATCGAACCAGCGCCCCTTGACCACAGGGAACGGCAGCGGGAAGGAATATTTCGAAATGCCGTAATTCCATTTCGAAATGATGATGTAGTCGCCCTGATAGAGGTTCGGCTCCATCGAAGCCGAGGGAATGGTGAAGGGTTGGAACAGAAGCGTGCGCAGCACCAGAACCAGCACGAGGGCCACGGCGATGACGCCGAAAATCTCCTTGGCCTCGTCGATGGCGATCTGTTTGGCGCTGCGATTGTCGGTTTCGGGTTCAGGCTTGTCGCTAACGATCTTGGCGGTTTCGACGGTCTCGCTGCGCGCCGAAGCGGCGGCCCCCACGGCTTGTGGTTCTGAGTCCGGCGTCATGTCGTCAGGTGTGGTCATAAGCGTTTCGCCCCGTAAATCTCGCCTGCGCGCACGGTTAATGCCCGCAAAGTCCGTTTCACCTAACCACAGAATATGGCGAGGGCAAGACAATTCCCCGACGGCGCGCCCTGCCCCGGATTAAATATCCGTCACCCGATCAGAGGATTTCGATGGTGGCGAAGGCGGTGGCGTAAGGGTCTTCGTCACTCAGCGACAGGTGAATATGCGCGGTCTTTCCAGGCGGCAGCTTGCTGCGCAGCACCTCCGCCGCCCCGGCGTGCAGCACGACATGCGGCTTGCCCAGCGCATCGGAAAACACCTCGATGTCGATGAACAGAAAGCCGCGCACCCCCGTCCCCAGCGCCTTGGCCACCGCCTCCTTGGCGGCGAAGCGCTTGGCGTAACTCAGATTCGGTTTGGCGGCTTTCTGCGCATGCGCCTGCTCATCCGCGGTGAAGATGCGGTCGAGGAATTTTGCGCCGAACTTGCCGATCGACTCGGCGATGCGGCGCCCGTCCACCAGATCGACGCCGACGCCCAGGATCATGTGCGCGCCGCGTCCATCAGGTCGCGCATACGCCCGATCGCCGCTTCCAGTCCGACGAAAATCGCCTCGCCGATCAGGAAATGGCCGATATTCAGTTCGCGCACCTGCGGCAGCTTCGCGATGAATGGCACGGTGTCATAGTCGATACCGTGACCGGCGTGAACCTCGATGCCCAGTTCATCCGCCAAAGCAACCGCCGCTTTCAGACGGTTGAATTCATTTTCAAACGTGAAGTCCGCCTGATCGCGCCACGCATCGCACAGCGCGCCGGTATGGAACTCGACCACCGGCGCCTTGATTTTCGCGGCGGCGGCGACCTGCTCAGGGTCGGCGGCGATAAACAGGGAGGCGCGGATGCCTGCCTCGTTGAATCTGGCGACAGCGGCGCCGACGCTTTCGATCTGCCCGGCGACGTCCAGCCCGCCTTCGGTCGTGCGCTCCTGACGGCGCTCCGGCACCAGACAGGCGGCGTGCGGCTTCAGATCGAGCGCGATGGCCACCATCTCGTCGGTCACGGCCATCTCGAAATTGAGCGGCTTGCCAAAGGCGTCGCACACCTCTTTCAGCGCCGTGACGTCGCGGTCGAGGATGTGGCGGCGGTCTTCGCGCAAATGGGCGGTGATCCCGTCCACGCCCGCCTGCAGGGCCAGCCGCGCCGCGCGTTCAGGATCGGGCGCATGACCACCGCGCGCATTGCGCACAGTGGCGACGTGATCAACATTGAGGCCGAGGCGAATGCGGTTCATGGCGCTAAGCCTTGGCGAGGCGGCGGCTGCCGGGATCTTCGACCGGAATGGCGGCCAGTTCCGGCGGCAGGTTGTCGGCGGGATAGGCGGGAACTTCCAGCGAGGCCAGGGCGATCAGCGGCACGCCCACATCTGCCTTACCGCCGGAACGATCGACGATGCAGGCGGCTGCAACGACGTTTCCGCCTGCCTTTTGTATCGCGGCGATGCACTCGCGCGACGACAAGCCCGTGGTGACGATGTCCTCGACCATGACGACTTTTGCGCCCGGTTCGATATGGAAGCCGCGGCGCAGTTTGAATTCGCCGCCTTCCCGTTCAACATACATGGAATCGACGCCCAAATGTTTGGCGGTTTCGTAACCGGGGATGATGCCGCCGACCGCAGGCGAGATGGCGACATCGACCTCGCCCGCCTCATGCAGAATCTTCCACGCCAGCGCCTTGCACAGCCGGGCGCAGCGTTCGCCATTCATAAAAACGAGGTTCTTTTGCAGGAACATCGGCGAATGCAGACCGGAGGACAGGACGAAATGGCCTTCGCGTAACGCATTGGCGGCGCGGAATTCGTTGATCACGTCGTCTGAGGTCATGGTCATGGCGCGGCTCCTTTGCGATGGGGCGGTTTATCGCGTTACCCGCTGCGATGTAAAGGGGTCTGGGGTCAATGCCCTCAGTGCTTATCTTCAATAAAAAAAATCCTCACCCAGAGGGCGAGGCTTTTTTTACTGAAAGGGTAAAGACTTGGGGGCAATCGCCCCCAAACCCCTTTACTTTAGCAACGGATAACGCCGACGCCTGCATACACCGCCTCATCATCCAGCAGCGCTTCAATACGCAGCAGTTGGTTGTACTTGGCGATCCGGTCCGAACGCGCCAGCGAGCCGGTCTTGATCTGACCGCAGTTCATCGCCACCGCCAGATCGGCAATGGTCGAATCCTCGGTCTCGCCAGAACGGTGCGACATCACCGACGTATAGCCCGCGCGATGCGCCATATCGACCGCGTCCATCGTCTCCGACAGGGTGCCGATCTGGTTGACCTTCACCAGCAGCGAATTGGCCATGCCCTCGACAATGCCGGTCTCCAGACGGTCGGGATTGGTCACAAACAGATCGTCGCCGACCAGTTGGATGCGATCGCCCAGACGGTCGGTCAGCAGGCGCCAGCCCTCATAATCGTCCTCGGCCATGCCGTCTTCGATCGAGCAGATCGGGAATTTGTCGGCCAGACCGACCAGATAATCGACCATCTGGCCGCCATCCAGCACCTTGCCCTCGCCCGCCAGATTGTACTTGCCGTCCTTGAAGAACTCGGTCGAGGCCACGTCCATGGCCAGCCAGAAGTCGGAACCGGCCTTATAGCCCGCCGCTTCGCCCGCCTTCATGATGAAGGACAGCGCTTCTTCCGCCGAAGCCAGGTTCGGAGCGAAGCCGCCTTCGTCGCCGACATTGGTGTTGTGACCGGCGGCCTTCAGGCCCTTCTTGAGGCTGTGGAAGATTTCCGCGCCCATGCGCAGCGCTTCGGAGAAGGATTCCGCACCCGCCGGAACGATCATGAATTCCTGAATGTCGATGGGGTTGTCGGCATGCGCGCCGCCATTGATGATGTTCATCAGGGGCACGGGCAGGACGCGCGCGGACAGGCCGCCGACATACTTGTAAAGCGGCAGGCCCGACGACAGAGCGGCGGCGCGCGCCGTGGCCAGCGATACGCCTAGAATGGCGTTGGCGCCCAGACGGCTCTTGTTCGGCGTGCCGTCCAGATTGATCATCGCCTGATCGAGACGGCGCTGATCCAGCGCCTCAAAGCCCGAAATGGCGTCGAAAATCTCGCCATTGACCGCATCGACCGCGCCCTTGACGCCCTTGCCGCCATAGCGCTTGGGGTCGTTATCGCGCTTCTCCACCGCTTCGTGCGCGCCCGTCGAGGCGCCCGACGGCACCGCCGCGCGGCCGAACGAGCCGTCGTCCAGGGTCACATCGACCTCAACCGTGGGATTGCCGCGCGAGTCGAGAATTTCACGAGCGGCGATGTCGATGATTTCAGGCATGTTGGCGTCCTTGTGATGACCGGTATTCAGGAACGGAATTTTGCAGCGCCGCCTTAGCAGTATGGGGCGCGTCTGACAAGCTTGCGTAACGGCGCAGGCGATAAGCCGCATTTTATCTTTATAAAATTTCAGCGAGAGACATGGGTAACCATGAACCCGAAACACCGCCTGTTGCATGTCCGTCCTTGAGTCCCTGCGCGCCCACACCCGCCGCCAGCACGAAGCCCTGCACGTCCATCCATTGCTCAAAGGCCTGTCCGACGACAGCCTGACACTGGAGGATTTTTACGACATTCTGCTGGCTTTCAACGCCGCCTACGCCGCGCCAGAGCCCAACCTGCATAAAGTCTTTCCAGATGCGCCGAATGCGCCGGTGCGCGACTGGCTCGCGCGTGATTTAAAGCGGCATGGTCTGACGCCGCTGCGCCCGCTGCTGAAGGCGCCGCGATTTCACACGCCGTCTCGCCTGATGGGCTATCTCTATGTCAAGCAGGGCTCGACCCTGGGCGGCCACGTCATCAGCCGTCACTTACGTGATCATCTCAGTCTTGAGCCGCATGTCGATCAACACTTTTTCGCCGGTTACGGCGTCGCGACGGGCGTGCAGTGGCGCCGGTTCATGACGGCGCTGGACGCCTATGCGTCGGAATTGAACGAAGCCGAGCTTCTGAGCGCCGCCGCCGACGCATTTGATCATATCCGCGCCGCCTGCGACGCCGTCCTCGCCGCCCGCCAGACCCGCGCTACGCCCCTCCTCGCTGTCGCTGAACCCATGGCCGCCCATGGAGTTTGATCCACGCCACGAGCCGTCCGAGGCCGAACTGGAAGAAGCCCTGCGCAGTTGCGCCAGCGAGCCGATCCATATCCCCGGCTCGATTCAGCCCTACGGCATGCTGTTCGTGCTGGAGGGCGAGGCCGACCGCATCATTCAGGTCTCCAACAACATCAAGCAATGGCTGCCGCAACTCAGCGTCGAGGCCGTCCTCAGCCGCCGTCTCGGCGATGTCATCGGGCGCGAACAGGCCGACGCCATCCGGCGCATCGCCGTCGAGCGCAGCCTGCAGCCGATACAGTCAACGATGGTGCAGATTGACGAACGCTGGTTCGACGCCGTTGCGCACCGCGTCGGTCCCAATCTGGTCGTCGAGCTGGAAATCATCGACGATACGCGCTCGATGCGCCGCGACTATTTCTACGACGAACTGCGCGACTTCGCCGTCGGTCTGCGCAAGGCGGACACACTGCCCGACCTGTTCGATTTCGTCACCGACAAGGTGCGCGCCATCACCGGCTTTGACCGCGTCAAGCTTTACCGCTTCGACGAAAACTGGAATGGCGAAGTCGTCGGCGAGGCGCGCGCCGAATTCATGACGTCTTACAAAGGCATGCACTTCCCCGCCTCGGACATCCCCGAACAGGCGCGCAAGCTCTACATGACCAATTACATCCGCCAGATTGCGGACGTGAACTATGCGCCGGTGCCGATCGTGCCGCCGCTGCATCCAGAAACCGGCCTGCCGCTCGATATGAGCCTGAGCGTGCTGCGTTCGGTCTCGCCCGTGCATGTGCAATACCTGCAGAATATGGGCGTGTCGGCCTCGATGTCGATTTCGGTGATTCAGGACGGCAAGCTGTGGGGGCTGATCGCCTGCCACCATAATGACGGCTACCACGTCCCCTATCGCATCCGCATGATCGCCGAGATCATGGGCCACGTCTTTTCGGCGCAGCTTTCCTCGCTGGAATCCATGCTCGACCGCGATGAGCAGGAAAAGCGCAACCTGATCATCGAGCGTCTCTCGGCGGGGCTAAAGACCGATTTCAACCTCGAAGACCTGCTCAAGGGGCGTCAGGCTCTGGCTCTGGGCGCGATGGGCGCCGACGGCATGGCTGTGGTGTCGCGCAAACGCATCCTGCGCATCGGCGAGACGCCCGGCGAGGACGTCATCCGCCGCCTGACCCAATGGGTCCACCAGAAGGCGTCCGGCGTCTATCACACTCAGGAAGCGGCCATCGCCTGCGCAGACGATCCCGTGCTGTCCGGCCTGCGCGGCGGCTTTCTGGCCGCGCCGATCAGTCTGGTGCGCGAAGACTATATGATCTGGTTCCGCGACAGCGTGCAGCAGCAGGTCAACTGGGCCGGGTCGCCGGAAAAGCCCGTCACCCAGACCAAGGCGGGCTATCGCCTGATGCCGCGCGCCTCGTTCGATCTGTGGAAGGAGACGGTCAAGCATCGCTGCAAGCCATGGAAGCGCGAGGATGTGGACACAGCGCAGAACATCGTTCAGGTCGTGCTGGAGGGCGAACGCTTAAGCGCCGAACACGCCAACCACGCCAAGAGCGAGTTCCTGGCCAATATGAGCCATGAAATGCGCACGCCGATGAACGCCATTATCGGCATCGTCTCGCTGCTGGACCGCAGCACGGCGCTCGACGAACGCCAGAAAAAATTGCTCGGGGTTCTGCGCCTGTCGTCCGATTCGCTGCTCAATCTGATCAACGACCTGCTCGACATCGCCAAGATCGAAAGCCATGAACTGATGCTGGAGAACCAGCCGATCAACGTGGCGGACATTGTCGGCGAAGTGCGTTCGATGATGAGCCTGCGCGCGGCGGAGAAGAATCTGAGTCTGACCGCCGCCTGCGGACCGCGCGAGACGTTCGACGTCTATGGCGACGCCATGCGCGTGCAGCAGATCCTCAGCAATCTCGTCTCCAACGCGGTCAAGTTCACCGAGAGCGGCCATGTCAATATTCTGGCCCACGCCGAAGACCTGCCTGACGGGCGCGTGCAGATCGCCATCGAAGTCGCCGATAGCGGCATCGGCATGAGCCCCCAGCAGGTGACGCGTGTGTTCGAGAAATTCGTACAGGCCGATCCTTCGATTTCGCGCCGCTATGGCGGCACCGGCCTGGGTCTGGCCATCACCCGACGACTGACCGAGCTGATGGGCGGCGATATCGCGTTAGAAAGCCGCGAGGGGGCCGGCAGCCGCTTTACCCTGCGCATCCCGTTCCGGCGCGTTGAAAAGGCCACGTCAGCCGACTTGCAGGCGGTTACGCCCGCCCTGCCCGCCGCCCGGCGCGGGCGCGTCCTGCTGGCCGAAGACTATGAGGGCAATGTCATTGTCGCCGCCGCCATCCTCGAAGACCTTGGCTATGAGGTGACGGTGGCGCACAATGGCCG
This sequence comes from Asticcacaulis sp., assembly GCF_051956075.1. Classification (GTDB taxonomy): domain Bacteria; phylum Pseudomonadota; class Alphaproteobacteria; order Caulobacterales; family Caulobacteraceae; genus Asticcacaulis. The sequence continues at coordinate 40,321 of NZ_JBQCGA010000027.1, forward strand.
CGAAGCGCTGGAGCGACTGGACGGCGCGCGCTTCGACCTGATCCTTATGGATGTGCAGATGCCGGAAATGGACGGCTATGAGGCCACGCGCCGCATCCGCGAGCGGCAGGCGACCGGTTCTTTGCCGCCCGCGCCCATTATCGGCGTCACCGCCAACGCCCTGGTCGGCGACCGGCAGAAATGCCTCGATGCGGGCATGGACGACTATATATCCAAGCCCTTTACCGCCGAGCAGCTTTCCGTGACGGTCAGCCGCCACCACCCGGAAACTTAAGACCCTTTCGGAACCGTCATCGCGTCGGCGGTCAGTTCGCGCCCGCCGACCTGCATGAGCGCATGGCCGCGGAAAACGACGCCGTCCGCCGTGGTTTCGCTGGCGTCGCCGCTGAACTGCGCATGATAGGCGCGCAAGGGGTTCTCCGACTTGCCGTTCTTCCAGACCTCGAAATGCAGGTGCGGCCCTGCGCCGTCATCGCCAGAGGCGCCGAGCGTCTGATCGGCCTTGACGATATCGCCCCAATGCACGTCGATGCGGCTCAGATGCGCATAGCGCGTCTTGGCGCCGCCGCCATGGTCGATCTCGACCGTCAGCCCATAGCGGCCTTCCGGTCCGGCCATGACCACCTTGCCGCCGCCTGCGGCGTGGACCTCGGTCCCTTGCGGCGCGGCGATGTCGATGCCCTTATGGAAGGCCTGAGCGTTCGTGGTCGGATCGAGGCGCTCGCCATAGGGGCTGCTCAGACGTCCGCTCATCGGCAGATCGACAAGGGCGCCGCCCGCGCCCGCGCTTTGCGACCAGGCGTATTGCGCCGCGCCGCACGGCAGGGCCAGAAGCATCGTCATGGCATAAAGCGCCCGGCGCCGGGGCTTGCGTCCGCCCGCAGCGGGGCGCATAATCTCAGAGAGTCTCATACTGTTATCTCCAGATTTCAGAGGTGAGAAAGCCGCCGGAGCATATGGCCGTATGTCTCCGGCGGCGGTTTTCAGGACCAGGATCAGCGTCTCCGCATAGGCCCTGCGCAAGGCCGGCGCCTTCGCCGTAATGGCGGCGTCGCAGGCCAGTTCCGCCGCCAGACGGCAGCGCTGGGTTTGCTGACGCAGGAACGGGTTGAACCAGCCCACAGCCTCGGCAAACGATAAAAACACAAACCACAACGGATCGCCGCGCCGTAAATGTTCGGCTTCATGCCGCAACACCATCGCCATCTGCGCTGCGCTCAAGCCGCCCAGCAGCCGTTCTGGCAACAGGATGACGCTGCGCCCCCAGCTTAGCGGCGTCGGCGCCGCCGAACTCACCCGCACGCCCGCTCCCAGATCGTCGCGCCGTTGCGCGCGTGCGACCATAGCCTGCAACCGCGCCAGTCCGATAAGCCAGCGCGCCAGCATGGCGAAGCTGATCAGCGCATAACCGACCAGAAGCGCCTGCGGCAGCAGGCCCAGCGTCTTCGTCGCGCGCGGATGATGATGGGCGGCGTGAACGACCGCAACCGGCGGCGTCCAGCCTTCGGCCATATCGGCGACCGGCAGGGGCGCATTGATCACCAGATAAGGACCGAGCAGCCAGAGCAGAACGCCGAGCGCGACCGGGGCCAGCAACAGGACCAGAAACGCCTTTTCAAAACGATCGTCCGGCGCCTTCGGTGCGCCGCGCTCCAGCAAGGTCCGCGCTCCTGACAACAGGGCGCTCCAGATAAGCGGCAGGATCAGGATCGCCAGAGCGCGCGTCACCATCAGGCTTCACCGCCCTCCTCGTCCGCCGCCATCCGCGCCAGCAAGGCTTCCAGCGCCGCGATTTCGTCCGGTTCGACCAGTCGGCTGCCAGTAAAGGCCGCCGCGGGCAGCGGCGCGTCCAGGTCCAGCACGTCGCGGGCGAAGGCGGTCATCAAACCGGCCAAGGTCTCCAGCTTGCCCTGCGCGGCGGCGAAGGTGTTGACGCCATGGATGGGCTGACAACGGACCAAACCCTTATCCACCATGCGGTCCAGCGTCTTGCGCGTCGCCGACAGCGACCAGCCGGTCTCGTCTCGCGTCGCCTCGTGGATTTCGCGCGCGCTCAGGCGGTCATGCCGCCACAAAGTACGCAGAAGTTTCAGTTCATAGTCGCTGGGCTTCACCATGCTACACTCGTCGCATATGTGCGACAGTTGGTCAAGCGCGCCCATGAAAAAGCGCGGCGAACCTAAGCCCGCCGCGCTTCAAGCACTTGACCGGAAAGGACTTAGTCCTTCTTCGGCGTAATGACCTGACGGCCTTTGTACATGCCGGTCTTCAGATCGACATGGTGCGGACGGCGCAGTTCGCCGGTGTCCTTGTCTTCGGTGTAGCTGTTGGCGCCCAGGGCGTCATGCGAACGACGCATGTTGCGACGCGAGGGCGATACTTTTCGCTTGGGAACGGCCATGTCCGTGTCTCTCTTGGGTCAGAAGCCGAAAGCGTCCGCCTTCAGGCACAAAAATAGGATATGACCCACGCTTTGGTGAGTCAGAAGGCGCGCCTTATGCCGCAAGTCCGCATGCGGATCAAGGGCTAAATGGCGCGCAGGCGGGATTAATTCAGTCCTCGACCTGCGCCGAGGCTTCGATCTCGACCAGCCATTCCGGATTGATCAGACCCTTGATCTCGGCGAAGGTCGAGGCCGGGCGAATTTGGCCGAAAATCTCGCCATGCGCGCGCGCGGCGTCCTTCCAGAGCGAAATATCGGTCAGGAAGATGCGCGTGCGGATAATGTGTTCGGCCTTGCCGCCGGCGTCCTCAACCGCCTTGACGATGATCTCCAGCGCCGCCTTGGTCTGCTCATAGCAGTCGCCGACGCCCGCCGTTTTGCCGTCGCGAATCGGCGCCGTGCCGGAGACTTCGATGCGATTGCCGACGCGCACGGCGCGGGAGAAGCCGATCTCTCCCTCAAAAGGCGAACCGGAGGAAACGAGCTGACGCATGGGTGAAAATCCTTTTTTATGCCGTTAAATGCCGCTCGTTTGGCCATTTATGGCGTAAAATTCAAGTTTTTAATGGCCGGGTTCCACCCCACGCACCCGCTCGACGCTCTCGATCATCGGCGAGGTGCGTAAGGCGGCGGCGATATTGATGATATGGCGCGCGTCCAGCACCTCAATGTCAAAATCGATGTCGAGGAAGTCGAGCGGCTTGGCGTGGATGGCGATGCTGACAATATTGCCCCTGGCCTCGCCGATCAGCGTGCAGGCCTGGCCCAGCACGCCGGGCTTGTTCTGCATGTTCACGCGCAGGCGCGCGATCGACAAGGTGTTCTTTTCGGCGTTCAGCGTCCAGTGCAGGTCGATCCAGCGCTCCTTCTCCTCATCGAGCGCCTCCAGCTTTTCGCATTCGATGGAATGGACGTGTACGCCGTCTTCTTCGACAATGCCGACAATGCGGTCACCCGGCACCGGACGGCAGCATGTGGAGAAAAACACGCTGGAGCCATCGCGCAGCGCCGTGCCGCGCACGAAGGCAAGACCGCCCTCGCCGTCGCGGATGCGCGTCAACGTGTCGAGCGACAGGGTCATCGGCAGTTTCAGGCCGGGGAACAGGGCCTCGACCACGCGCGTGACCGGAATCTTGCCGCGCCCGCACAGTTCGTACAGTTCATCCTCGCTGGCGACATTGAACTTGTCGAAGGCCGGGCGCCAACTGATGTCGGTCAGCGATTTTTCGACCTGCGCCGCCGCGCGTTCGACCGCCATGCGGCCCAGCTTGATGAAGTCTTCGCGCTCGGACTGGCGCATATGGCGGCGAATCGCGGCGCGCGCCTTGCCGGTGACGGTCAGCGAGAACCAGTCGGCGTTGACGCGCGGTTCCAGCCCGGTGAGAATCTCGACCTGATCGCCGTTTTGCAGCACGGTGCGAAGCGGCTTGTGCTCGCCATTGATCAGGCAGCCGATGGCGGTTTCGCCAACCTCGGTATGGACCGCGAAGGCGAAGTCGAGCGGCATGGCGCCGCGCGGCAGCGAGATCAGCCGTCCCTTGGGCGAGAAGACGAAGACCTGATCAAGGAACATCTCCATCTTGGCATGTTCGACCCAGTCTTCCGAATCGCCGCCGTTTTCGACGATGGCGACGATGTTGCGAAGGCTGTTGATCGGGTTGCGCCCGCCATTGGCCATCGCGGCTTCCTCGTCGAAGCCGTAGGTCTGGTTCTTGTAGCCCCAGTGGGCGGCGACGCCCTCCTCGGCCACGCGGTCCATCTCCTCGGTGCGGATTTGCAGTTCGATGCGCGTCCCTTTGGGGCCGATGACCGTGGTGTGCAGGGATTTGTAATTGTTCGACTTCGGCGTCGAGATAAAGTCCTTGAAGCGCTCCTGCACGCACGGCCAGGTCCGGTGCAGCACGCCGAGCGCGCGGTAGCAGTCCTCGACGCTGTTCGTCACCACGCGAAAGGCGTAGATGTCGGAAAGCTGGTTGAAGCCGACGCTCTTGCGTTGCAGCTTGCGCCAGATCGAGTACGGCGACTTTTCGCGACCCGACACGCGCGCGAACATGCCCGCCTTTTCCAGCTTGGCCGCCACATCGCGCGCAATTGCTGCGACCGTGTCGCCGCGGCTTTTGCGCATGTCTTCGAGGCGGTGGATGATCGCCTGATGGCCACGCGGATTGATGAAGGAAAAGGCCAGATCCTCCAGTTCGGTCGCAAAGCGGTTGCAGCCGATGGAGCGCGCCAGCGGCGCATAGACTTCCAGCGTTTCGCGCGAAATACGCTCGCGTTTGTGCTCCGGCACGAAATGCAGGGTGCGCATATTGTGCAGCCGGTCGGCCAGCTTGATCAGCAGCACGCGCACATCCCTGGCGATGGCCAGGATGAATTTACGCAGGTTTTCCGAGGACTTGGTGTATTCCGACTGCAATTCCAGCCGGGTCAGCTTGGTCACGCCCTCGACGAGACCGGCGACCTCCTCGCTGAACTTGGCGGCGATCTCCTCGCGCGTCGCCGGCGTGTCCTCGATGGTGTCGTGTAGCAGCGCCGCCGCAATCGCCGCGGCGTCGAGCTTGTAGTCGGTCAGGATGCCGGCGACTTCGATCGGGTGCGCAAAGTATGGATCGCCAGACGCGCGCAACTGCGCGCCGTGCATCTGCATGGCATAGACATAGGCGCGGTTCAGCATCGCCTCATCGACGGTCGGATCGTAGGCGGCGACGCGCTCGATCAACTCGAACTGGCGCAGGAATTTCGGACGGCTGGGCGACGGCGCGGGACGCTCAGAGGGGGCGGCGCCGTCGGGCGGAGCATCGGCAGGCGCGGGATGCGCCATCAGCGTCTCCGCCGCGCTCATCGCCTTATCCGCCACTTTTTCGCCTTCCGACATACGCGTCCGTCCTTAACAAACCCATGCCAGATAAAGCTGTCATGGGTTAAAAGCATCTCACGAACTCGAAAATTCACAAGACTTATTCACAGTAAAAAAGGCCCGACCGCACCGGGCCGGACCTTATTTTACATGGGAAGCCAGCGATAATTCGCCAGTCCTGTTTTAGAAGCGCTCTTCCTGACCGCCATCGCGATCCGATTGCAGGGCGCGGATCAGTTCGCTTTCCGACATCTGCTGATGCTGCGGCTCGGCCAGCAGGGCCAGGGTTTCGGCCTCTTCCTCCGCCTCGGTGCGCTCATCGACCCGTTGCAGCGACGCGATCAGGCTTTCGGTCAGGGTGTCCGGCGCGATCACGCCGTCGGCGATCTCGCGAAGGCTCACGACCGGGTTCTTGTCGTTGTCGCGCTCGACCTGAATGGCCGAACCCGACGAAATGGCGCGGGCGCGGTGCGCGGCCAGAAGCACGAGATTGAAGCGGTTGTCGATCTTTTCGACGCAATCTTCGACGGTGACGCGGGCCATGAAATACCTCGGAAACAGGGACAGCTTCGCTCAGGCCCGATGTTCGTCACACCCGGCCACGGCGAAGCGGCAAGACATATTTGACGAAACCTATAAAGACCTTCGCCCATAATGACAAGGAAAATGCGATTTGCTGGTCATTATGCGCCGCCTGAGCGGAGGGAAACGCAGCAAGGGTTTATCCACAGATTACACAGATATTCTTGGCCATTCCACGCTACCGCTATCGGCGAAGAAAACTGTTATCTTGATGAGCGCTCTGCGCTCGCTATCCGGTCCATCCTGAACGATAGCGGTAGCGTGCAGTTATTCGGAACATCTGTGTAATCTGTGGATAAACCTTCTTACCCCCCCACAGCAACGCGAACACAGTCCTGAAAGATGGCCAAGACCGTCTCACGCCTCGATGATAATCTCCTCACCTGTCACGCGCCAACCTTGACGCAGTATCGCTTGTGAGAGGCGACGTAAGGTTTATCCACAGATCAGCACAGATGTTCATGGTCATTTCACGCTACCGCTATCGCCTGGGACAGCCGCTGTTCAAATGAGCGCTTTGCGCTCGCTATCCGGTCTGCCCTGAACGATAGCGGTAGCGTGCAATCCATCCAGAACATCTGGCTTATCTGTGGATAAACCTTACACTCCCACCGCCGCACGCACCCAGTTCTGAAAGGCGGCCAAAGCGGTTTCGTGTTTGGGCGATAAGCGGCCCGTGTCATAGACGCCTGCGTTCAGATTTTCCTGCACGCGCTCCGCGATCCAGACGTCTTCGGCGGTCACCTGATCGGACATGGCGAGCGTCGCTTCGGAGACGCCCTCGCCCGGCGGCATCAGGTAGACGTAGTCGAGCCGTGTCCGGTCATGCCCTATGGGCGACATGCGCTCGATCATCAGGCCGGTGCTGTAAACATTGATCCCGATATTCGGCCACACCCACCCCCACAAGCCGTCATAGACGGCGGTTTCGTCGCGCGGCGGGGCGTCGTGCAGCACGACCTTGCCGTGCACGGTGACGCAGTACTGCTCGGCCACGATCTCGGCGTCGAGCGACGGGTGCATGGCCGGGACATGGTAGCCTTCGAGATAGTTCTCGACATAGGTTTTCCAGTTGCATTTGAGGTCATGATGGCGAAGCAGGGCGACCTCAAGCCCCGACCAGTCGGCCTCGCCTAATCTCGCATCCAGCGGCGCCATCTGCGCGGCAAGCGACGGCGGATTATCCGCCATGCAGACGAAGACCAGCCCGCGCCACACCGCGACCTGGATCGCAACCAGCCCGTACTGGCGCGGATCGAAATCCGCCGCCGCGCCGAAGTCGCGGGCGCTGCGCAAGCGCCCGTCCAGCGTATATTTCCAGCCGTGATAGGCGCAGGTCAGATAGCCGTCGCACACCCCGCCCGCGTCCTTCGCCAGAGGCCCGGCCCGAGGGCGGCAGACATTGTGAAAAGCGCGCAACACCCCGTCATCACCGCGCACCGCGACCACCGGAAAGCCCGCCAGCACGTCGGCGCGATAGCTGCGCGGTTGGCGAAGCTCGCTTTCGTGCGTCAGGAACTGCCAGTTGGCCGCGAACACCGCCTGACGCTCGCGCGGCCACAGGACCGGGTCGCGATACCATTCGGCGGGCGCGGTGACAGGTGCGGAACCCAGCGGCGCGCTCATGCTTTTTTCCCGCGCCACAGGTGGACGCCGTAGATCAGCGCTCCGATCAGCACCAGCACCAGCGAGGCCACGGCCAGCTTGATAAAGGCCGCCAATGGATGCGGCTCCTCAGGGCTGGGGACCAGACTGCCTGCAATCGCGCTCAGCACCATCAGAGCGCCCAGACCGGCCCAGAACTTCGCCCATTTGCCGCCGCCCGGCGTCTGGAAATCAAGGCCCGCGCCATCGCGTTTCTGCACCAGAAAATAGGCGGCGAACATCCACAGATACGGGATCATGAAGGTGATCACCCCCATGGCCACGACGAAATCATAGGCCCCGGCGACGCTGGATCCCGCCGCGCTCAGGCCAAGCGTGGCGATGGTCAATATGGCCTGAATCCAGATGGCGTTGACCGGCGCGCCGGTTTTTTCGTCCAGCCTGCCGACAAAGGCGGGCAGCATCTTATCCACCCCGACCGCGAACGGCAGCCGCGCCGCCGCGCCGAACCAGGCGCTCAACCCGCCCAGCAAAGACAGGCCGACCAGCAGCAACAGCACGGGCTGCGCGCCCGCCAGATGGATGCGGTCCAGCGCGATCGTGATCGCATCGGGCAGGCCCCCGAGACGCGAGGCCTGCGCCTGCGGCACGATCATCAGCATGGCCGCCGTGCCGAAGCCGTAGCCGACGGCCTGAAGGACGCCCAGCAGGATCAGCGCTTTCACCACCGTCTTCACCCCGCCGATCACCTCATTGCGCATCAGGGCGACGCCTTCGACCCCGGCATAGGCGAACAGCATGCTCGACCACAGGATGGCGCCATTGGCGCTGAGCGGCGGCATATAGCTGCTGTGGGCGAAATCTGTCGCCGACGCGCCCTTGCCCGCCAGCAAGAAGCCGGTGACGAGGAAGAAGATCAGCAGGAGTATCGACATCGACGCGCCGATCACCGGCAGCAGCTTGCCGACGCCGAAGCCGCGCGCATGCATCAGCGACACCAGCACGGTCAGGCCGGAGCAGACGGCGAACGAGCCGAGCGGCTGGCTCATCCACGCCGCGAAAGCCCCGCCGACGCCCGCCGCGACGAGCGCCTTGGCGAAGATATTGACGACGAAGAACAAAAGGCTGGCGAAATAGGGCAGATTGCACGCCCAGTAGATCCAGCCGCACAGGAACCCCGCGAACGGGCCCTGCGTCTCGCGGGTCCAGGCGTAGATGGCCCCCTCCTCTGGGAAGCGCGCCGATAATTCCAGCGTACACAGCACCAGCGGGATCAGGAAGACCACCGCCGCCACGCCCCAGATCGGCAGGGACTGAGTCCCGGTCGCCGCCCCGGTCGCCAGCCACCTCACGGAAAAGTTCATCGCCGCCGCATAGAGGGCCAGCCCGATCAGTCCCGCCTGTTTACGGTTATGCATCCCGCCCTCCGCGCCTTATCCGGCAAGATGATTGCGCCCGCAACAAATCTTCGTCAAGCGCCCTCGCCGCCCTTTCACATCGCCGCCTGTGCGCCGACATGACAATTGACGACGCCGCGCGCGCGTGACACAAGCGCGGCCATTATGACCATGCTCAAGAACCCCGCCGCAAAATACGTCCCTTACGTATTTCCCTTCGATATGTCGGACCGCACCTGGCCGTCCAAGCGCATCGAAAAGGCGCCGCGCTGGCTATCGACCGATCTGCGCGACGGCAATCAGGCGCTGGCCGATCCGATGGATGTCGAGAAGAAGATGACCTTCTTCAACCTGCTGCTGAAATGCGGGTTCAAGGAGATCGAGGTCGGCTTCCCGTCGGCGTCGCAGACCGAATTCGACTTCGTGCGCAAGCTGATCGAGGAAAACCTGATCCCTGACGATGTCACCATTCAGGTGCTGGTGCAGGCGCGCGAAGACCTGATCAAACGCACGTTTGAGTCCCTGCGCGGCGCCAAGCGCGCCATCGTGCATATGTATAACGCCACCTCGCCGCTGTTCCGCCGTGTGGTGTTCAACCGCACGAAGGAAGAGGTCGTCGCCCTCTCCATAGCGGGCATGCGCCTGTTGCGCGAAGAGGCCGCCAAACAGCCCGACACCGAATGGGCGTTTGAGTACAGCCCCGAAACCTTCACCGCCACCGAGCCGGATTTCGCGCTTGAGGTCTGCGAAGCGGTGATCGGGATGGTCGAGCCGACGCCACAGAACCCGCTGATCCTCAACCTGCCCGCCACGGTCGAGGTCGCCGGTCCGCACGTCTATGCCGACCAGATCGAATGGTTCTGCCGCAACATCTCCAAGCGCGATAGCGTGGTGATCAGCTTACACCCGCACAATGACCGCGGCACGGGCGCGGCGGCGGCGGAGTTGGGTCTGCTGGCCGGGGCCGACCGCATCGAAGGCTGCCTGTTCGGCAATGGCGAGCGCACCGGCAATGTCGATCTGGTGACGCTGGCGCTCAACCTCTATACGCATGGCGTGTCGCCGGAGCTGGACTTCTCGCACATGCGCGAAGTCGTGCAGACGGTCGAATACTGCAACCATATCAAGGTGCATCCGCGCCATCCTTATGCGGGCGAGCTGGTGTTCACCGCCTTTTCCGGCTCGCATCAGGACGCGATTCGCAAGGGTTTCGCGGTGCAGGAGCAGCGCAATGACGGCATCTGGGACATGCCCTATCTGCCGATCGACCCGGCGGACCTCGGCGAATCGTATGAGGCGGTCATCCGCGTCAATTCGCAGTCGGGCAAGGGCGGCATCGCCTGGGTGCTGGAGCAGACGCACGGCCTGAAGCTGCCGCGCCGCTTCCAGATCGACTTTTCCAAGAAGATTCAGGATATTACCGACGCCTCTTCGCGTGAACTGTCATCAGCGGAAATCTGGGACGCCTTCCAGTCGAGCTATCATCTGAACGGCGAGCAGAAGTACGGCCTGATCGAGTATGAGCAGACCGGGCCGGTGCGTTCGGGCGCGTCCCGCACCTTTGTCGGGCGCATCAGCCATGACGGCGTCGAAGCCTCTGTGGTCGGGCATGGCAATGGCCTGATCTCCAGCGCGGTCAAGGCGCTCAACGACCGCTACGGCCTCGATCTCGACGTGGTGGACTATGCCGAACACGCGCTCAAACAGGGTTCAGCCATCAAGGGCGCAGAGGGGCAGGCCGCCGCCTATGTCGAGGTGCGCACGCCTGACGATCGCCATGTTTTTGGCGTAGGGATCGACGATGATGTCGCCACCGCCTCGGTCAAGGCCGTCTTGAGCGCGGCCAACGCCCTTTAGGATAAGGACATATATGAAGCTACGCGCGGCCCTTGCATCCCTCCTTCTGCTGGTCGCCGTGCTGGCGGGCCCGGCGTTCGCCCTGACGCCGCGCTACAGCGTTCAGATCGTCAAGACCTATCCGCATGATCCCAACGCCTTTACCGAGGGCCTGTTCTATCTGAACGGCGATTTCTACGAAAGCACGGGCCGCAACGGTCAGTCGTGGATTCGCCAGGTCGATCCCGCCACCGGCAAGCCCTTGCGGCAGGTCAGCGTCGATAAGCGCTATTTCGGCGAAGGCATCGCGCCGTGGAACGGCCATATCGTCAGCCTGACCTGGCAGGCGGGGACCGGTTTCGTTTGGTCGCAGTCCTCGCTCAAGCAATTGCGCAGCTTCCGCTATACCGGCGAAGGCTGGGGCATGACCGCCGACGCGAAGAACCTGATCATGAGCGACGGCACCGCAACGATTCGCTTCCTCGATCCGGTCACGCTCAAGACCGCGCGCACCATCACCGTCACGTTGGACGGTCAGCCGCTCGATCAGATCAATGAGCTGGAATGGGTCAAGGGCGAGTTGATCGCCAATGTCTGGCGCACACGGCAACTGGTGCGCATCGACCCGAAGACCGGTCATGTCACTGGCATTGTCGATCTGTTCAACCTGCCTGAAATCGCCAGCCCTCCCCCCGATCCCGACGCGGTCGCCAACGGCATCGCCTATGATCCGGTCAAGGACCGCCTGTTCGTGACCGGCAAGTTGTGGCCGCACCTCTATGAAGTGCGCTTCGTCCCCGAATAGACGACTGACTAATTATGCGGATGCGTCCGGCGCCAGTCTTCGGGGCTGTCGAAGCCGTAGGCCCAGGCGCCCTGACGATGCGCCTTCGCCCATTGCTCATCCGGCAGATAGCGTAGCGAATAATGCCGGTACGCCACGGCCAGACCGGCGCGCGCCATGACCTGTCCCAGATCCTCGCCCCCGACGCGGCAGATCGCCACCATGCGGCCATAGGGATCGACATCCTGCTGCGCGCAGCTCACGACCTGCCCTTGCAGCCGCGCGCGCAACACCCGCGTCGCCGCCTGCCCGCAGTTGAAGCGCCCGCAGGTCTGATCGTGCTCGAAGGCGTCAACGCCGAACAGGCGGATATGCCGTCCGCTGATGACGAGCGTGTCGCCGTCGATCGCATAGGCGCGTCCCGTCAGAGTTTTCGCGTTCACGCCCGTCGGCGCCATACACGCGAGAACGGTAACGCAAGTTGACGCTATCCACAGGTTGATTTCGCGCCTGCGAAAGCGTACATGCCCGGCTATCATGTTTACAAATTTCGCCAACAGCTTCGTGCTCACACGTCTCGACATCCTGTCCAACCTGATCTGGGCGGCCAAGCGCCTGCTGGCCTTCCGCAAACACCAGGGCGTTTAAGAAGACGAATTCGCGCCCGTCGTCAAATACCGGGCGCATCTGTTATCGGCGCCCTGATCAGGAAGTCCGATGTCGGCACCCCAATCATCCTCTGGCAGAAACTGGACCGGCTATGCGCTGGCCTTTTTCGGCTCCTTCCTGTTCGCCACTAAAGGCATCTGGATCAAGCTGGCCTATCGCTACGGCATTGACGCCAGCGGGCTTCTGTCTTTGCGCCTTGGCATCGCCATGCCGTTCTATATCGGCATCGGGATTGCGACCTGGCTGCGCGCCAAAAAGGCGGGCAAATCCGACCTACCGCCGGTCCTGAGCCGTCCCGGCCTCTATCTTCAGGCCATGCTGGTCGGCGCGCTTGGCTATTTCGTCGCCTCCTATACCGATTTCGTCAGTCTGAAATCGTTGTCGCCGCAGTTCGAGCGGCTGATCCTGTTCACCTATCCTCTGTTCGTCATCCTGTTCGGCGCCGCCTTTTTCGGCCAGCCTCTGCGGCTGAAGTCGATCTGGACCTTTCTGATCGCCTATGCGGGACTGGCTCTGGTGTTTCTCACCGACCTGAAAACGGGCGGTTCGGCCATCGCGGTCGGCGCCCTGTGGTGCGGCGCCTCGTCGGTCAGTTTCGCGCTTTACCTGCTGCTGGCCAAGCCGATGATCCGGCGGCTGGGGCCGTCCCTGTTCACCTCATGGGCGATGTGCGGCGCAGGTCTGGTCACCCTGATCCAGTTCTTCGTCCTGCACCCGCATGGTCTCGGCGTACCGCTGTCCATGCCGTTGCTGCTGCTCAGTCTCGGCCTGTCCCTGACCGCCACGGTCGCGCCCAGCTATCTGATCAGCTTCGCCCTCAGCCGCATCTCGTCGCAGGCTAATGCGGTGATCGGCTTCGTCAATCCAGTCTTCACCCTGATCATGAGCGTCGCCATTCTGGCCATACCGGTGACCGCGTCCGACATCAGCGGCACGGCCCTCGTCCTGCTGGGCGTCGGCCTTTATGTCTGGCTGGATTCTCGGGCGCCCCGCGCTCAAGGAGCGAAGCGTTAGCGCACTAAAAAACTGCTCAAGGAGCGAAGCGTTAGCGCACTAAAAAACTGCTCAAGAAGCGAAGCGTTAGCGCACTAAAACCTGCTCAAGAAGCGAAGCGTCGGGTCGGATCGGCATTCAGAATGCTGTCCTGAGCGAATGGCGCAGATGGCTCAGGTTTAAGAAGGGATTTTAACCACGGATGACGGCCTTCAGCCGTCTGCACGGACCGCCGCTTACGCGGCGTACACGGATGAAGATGAGCGCGCGAAAAGCGCAGCGCCTTGCCTTATCCGTGCAGATGGCCAAAGGCCATCATCCGTGGTTTCCGTGGTTAATCCAAATCTGCAAAATCTGCGTCGTCTATGACGCCAATAAGGGGTGAGGCGCAGGAAACCGAATGTCGATCCGGCCTCGCGCGCAGGCGCGTCCCAGACCGTCGCTGGAGGCGCAGACAATCGCGTAGCGGCCTGTGACGCTGAGATCCATTATTCGTAGTCGTCGTCCTGGCCCGGTCTGGGCGTGGTCTGGCTGCGCGGGCGGCCAACCACGGTTTGCAGATCGGCCAGATCGACGAAGGTGTCGGCCTGACGGCGCAGATCGTCGGAGGTCATCGGCGGCTGGGTCTTGACGGTCGAGACGACGGTGACGCGCGCGCCCTTGCGCTGCACCGATTCAAGCAGGCGGCGGAAATCGCCGTCGCCGGAGAACAGCACCAGATGGTCGCAATGTTCGGCCATCTCCATCATGTCGCAGGCGATCTCGATATCCATGTCGCCGCGCCAGCGCTTGCGGCCCTGCGCGTCGGTGAATTCGCGCGCCGTCTTTGTGATCAGGGTGAAGCCGTTATAGTCGAGCCAGTCCACAAGCGGGCGCACCGGCGAATAGTCGTCGCCTTCGACCAGAGCGGTATAGTAATAGGCGCGCACCAGCACGCCGCGCTTCTTGAACTCGTCGAGCAGCTTGCGGTAGTCGATATCGAAATTGAGCGCCTTGGCGGCGGAATAGAGGTTGGCCCCGTCGATGAAAAGCGCGATACGGTCGCTGGGATAGAAGCTCATAATATACTCTCTCGAACTATAAGCGGTTGAAAATGGCGGGAACGATTATCGTCGCCTGGGGCGCCAATCTGACGCCGCCGGGCGTGACGACTTCGCAGGCTTTTGCCGGGGTTGTCAAGGCGCTCGAAAGCCGCGGGCTGCGCATAGTGCGCGCGTCGCGGCTGTGGCGCTCGCAGGCGTGGCCGAACCCCGATGATCCGCCCTATCACAACGCCGTTCTGCTGGTTGAGAGCGACCTGGCGCCGGAAGCGGTGATGGCGCTTTTGCATGAGGTCGAAGCCGAGGGCGGGCGGCGACGCGAAGCGGGCGTCGTCAACGCGCCGCGTTCGCTCGATCTCGACCTGATCGCCTATGGAGACGTGGTGCGGCAGGGCGCGCTCACCCTGCCCCATCCGCGCGCGCATGAGCGCGGCTTCGTCATGGGGCCTCTGGCCGAGATCGCGCCCGACTGGGTGCATCCGGTCCTGCGCCGCACGGCGACGGAGCTTTATGCCGAGGCAGGCGTCGGACGCGACGCGACGCCGGTTGCCTGATATGTGAAGCCGCTCTGCGCTTCCCCGCTTGCCCGCGACGGCGAGGCTCGCTACATCTGGCGGCATGAAGCTCGCCACCTGGAACGTCAACTCCGTAAACGCCCGCCTGCCGCTGGTCCTGCAATGGTTCCGCGAGGCCATGCCCGATGTCTGCGCCTTGCAGGAACTCAAGTGCGTCGACGAGAAGTTTCCGCGCGAAGCATTTGAATCGCTTGGCTATAATTGCGCTGTCTTCGGGCAGAAGACGTGGAACGGCGTCGCCATCCTGTCGAAATATCCACTCAGCGACATTCGGCGCGGCCTGCCTCTGAAGGACGACGAGTCGGACGAGCAGTCGCGCTATATCGAGGCCGTGGTCGAGGCGCCGCAGCCGGTGCGCTTCGCCTCCATCTACCTGCCCAATGGCAATCCGCTCGGCACGGACAAGTACGCCTACAAGCTGCGCTGGCTGGAGCGGCTGCACGCGCACGCCGCGTCCTTGCTGCCGCTGGAGGAGATCACCGTCCTGACCGGCGATTTCAACATCATTCCGGGCAAGGACGACTGCTGGAGCGAGGCGCCGTGGCTGGACGACGCCCTCTATCAGCCCGCCGTGCGCCGCGCTTATCAGGGGCTGAAAAATCTCGGCTATACCGACGCCTTTGAAAGCCATTTTGAGGCAAGCCTGGCTCCTGAGGGCAATCGCTACACCTTCTGGGATTATCAGGCCGGGGCGTGGCAGAAGAATCAGGGCATCCGCATCGACCACCACCTGTTGTCGCCGCAGGCCGCCGACCTGCTGCGCGAGGTCGTGATCCACAAGGAGACGCGCGGTCAGGTCCATGACGAGGCCAAGCCGTCCGACCACGTCCCGGTTGAGATTTTCCTGCAAACGCAATCTTAACGGCTGATCCGGTAAGGATTCGTTAGTCCTGTTTTTCAGTATGGCGTGACTCCGACCATGGCCCATGCCGCGCGTGTCTTTCTGTATTTCTTTTTCGGCGGGATCGGCCTGACGCTGATCGCGTCCGGCCTGATGTGGTGGTTCGAGGCCTCGCGTCGGCTGGCGCGCGCCCTGCGCTCGTCTTTGGGCAAATCTCCCGACGCGATTGTGTATGATCTCAGCAACCGCAAGGCGGCGGGGCTGGATTTCACCGCGGGCGATCTGGCGATTCTGTGGAACACCGGCGCGCAGGGTCTGGTCTTCGCCTTCGATGAGATCGACGGCGCCGAGCTGATTGTCGATGAGCGCGTGGTGGCGCGCGCCCAGCGCGGCGAAAGCCGCAAGGTGCTGAACGAAACGCACGCTCAGGCCGCGCATGTCACGCTGCGGCTGATGTTCGACGACGTGCAGACGCCGGAATTTGAACTCAATCTCTTTGGCGACCAGATCAGCCATAGCCCGGTTCACGCCCGCACCGCCGCTGAGGCCGTGCGGCTGGGGCGCAAGTGGCTGTCGCACATCGACGCGGTGATCAAACGCACGCCGGAAGCCACGCCCGCCGTGGCGGCGCGGCCTGCGGAGGCGGCGCCTGAAGCGAAGGTCGCCGCCAAGGAGCCGCCTCCTCCCGTCGCCCAGCGCCCGCCGTGGGAAGACGATGACGATGCGGATCAGGACGATTTCCACGCCTGAGTTTCGTCAATACGGAGAAGTCCGCTTAACCTGCGCGCAAAAACATGGTTAACTCGCCGCCGGTGTGAATTTCACAGGTGTCCGAAGCGTGCCGCCGTTCCTGCCCATCCTGATCATCCTGTCCGCCGCCGTTCTGGCCATACTGGTGGTGCTTTACCGTCTGTACGAATCGCGCGTCGAGCAGCCCAAGAAGCTGGAGGACGAACTGCGCGAGGGGCTTGGCGGCTTCAAGGCGGACGTGCAGGCGCTGGAGCCGGTGCGCAAGGCGGCGGCGGCCTCGTCCTGGGACGGCGATCGCGTGGTGATCGTGCGCAATTTCGGCAAGATTCCGCACAAGCCCTATGCGATGAGCGAACTGATGGGCATTGAAATCTTCGTCGATGACAAGGTAGTCGGGCGCGTGGTGCGCGGCGGGCCGACCAAGCTGCTCGACGACATCGCCCCCAGCGTCCACCGCGTCACCATGCGGCTGATGTTCGACGATCCGTCCGATCCCGACTTTGAGCTGGTGATCTGGGATCCCAATGACGCCATGACCGCGCGCGCCGATGGGCCGCGCGCCGCGCTCAACACTGCGCGCAAATGGTTCTACCACGTCGAAGCGGTGCTGCGCCGCACCGTCACCGGCGCGCGGCCCGCCAAACCGCCGACGACGCCGTTGCCAATCTCCCCCGCGCCCACGCCATCCACCCCGTCCCCGGCGCATCCGCCACGGCTTGAGCTTTCCGACGCGCCGACGCCGCCAAAACCGGAAGCCGCCAAGCCGGAAGGCGGCAAACCTGAGGGAGACGTGCTGAACGCCCCTCTGATCCCGTATTTGTGATCTGCGGCTTGGCGCGACGGGGCGACGCATGTTAGGCAGGGTCAAGAAGTCACCCGGAGTCGTCTGAATGTGGATGCTTGCCCTGGCCTGCGCCTTCTTCCTGGCCATCCATCTGATGATCAGCGCCACTGCGCTGAAGGACCGGGTGATCGGCAGGATCGGCGGGACCGCCTATTATATCCTGTTCGCGCTTATGTCTCTGGGCGGTCTGATCTGGATGGGAATCGCCTTCGGCATGGCGCTCGGCGATCCGATGAACGTCGTCCTGTGGAGTTCGGGCGCGTTCCTGCGCGTCATCGGCATGCTGGGTAATTTTCTGGCCTTCCTGCTGGTGGTGATCGGCTACACCTCGGCGTCGCCGACCAATATGGTGGCGCTCTGGCGCATGCCCGACCATCCAGTCACCGGGATTATCCGCATCACCCGCCATCCGGTGCTGGCCGGGATCGGCCTGTGGGCGCTGACCCATATGGTGTGCAACGGCAATCTGGCGGCGTGGATCTTCTTCGGCTCGCTGCTGGCCCTGTGCGCCCTGGGCGCCAACACCATCGACCGCAAGCGCACCCTGCTGATGGGCGAGGTCTATGAGAAGATCAAGCGCCGCACCTCGATCGTGCCGTTCGTCGCTATGCTGGAAGGCCGGGTCGCTTTCGACGCCAAGGAGATCGGTATTGTGCGACCGCTGCTGGCCACGTCGATGTTCTGCGTTTTTCTCGTCCTGCACGAACTGATCTTCACCGTGCGCGCCATCTAGGCGAGGCCGGTTTACGCAACTGCGATATATTTGCCGAAACCGGCGCCTCCGGGCCGGAGTGCGACGAATTTACCGTTGATCTTGTCACGGTAATTTGAACAAATGCGGCTAGGCTATGCGGATTGCAGTGGGTGGGCGCGCGTCAGATCATGAAGCTGAATGCTTTTACATTGCTGATGTTCTTTGTGGCGGTCGCTCTGGTCAGCGCCAGCCTGATCGGCCATTTCCGCCCCGTACCTTATCTGAGCGACTATCAGTACTGGCTGATGACCGGCGGCTTCGGCGTGCTGGCCTTCGGCATGATCTTCAAAGGCCAGTCGTCCTGAGATTTTCTGACGGTTGAAGGAAAGAGGAACCGCAGATTTGCGCAGATTTTTCAGCGCTATGCGCTGTCAGTTTCAGTTTCGCGATAGAATGGACGCGGCGCGCAGACGTAAAAATCCTCACGAACAATCTGTGTCAATCTGCGTAATCTGTGGTTCCCTTACCTTATCCAACGCCATCGAGCGGTAGAAATCCTATCCCCGCATATCCGCCACGTCCGCGTCGATGGCGAGCGCCAGGTCGAGCGCGCGCAGGGCTTCTTCGCCCGTACACAGCGGCGCTTCGCGTTCGCCGCGCACGGCGGACAGGAAGCGCGACACGCTGGTTCCCAGCGGATCGCGCGCGATCTCGGCCTCGGCGAAGTCGGGATTGAGTTTGAAAGGCGTGGTGTTCTCAAAGGTGCGGTTCAGGAAGTCGATCTTCACCTCGCCCTGAGGATAGACGATGCGCATGGTGCGTTCGCGCGCCTCGGCCATACGCGAGGCGCGGAAGATCGCCTTAACGCCATTGTCGAAATCGACATCGGCCAGCACCTCATCGGCGCCGGTCGCCTGATAGCCTTCAGCTTCGCTATAGCGCGCGCTGGCCGACAGGCCGCCCGGATGCGCGCCCGCCAGCGAAATGGCCAGGTCGAGATCGTGAATCATCAGGTCCAGCACAACCGAAACGTCGAGATTGCGTGTGGACGCTGTGCCATTGCGCACCGCCTCCAGCCGCAGCGGTCGTTCCGGCGCGCCGTAAAGCCCGATCGCCTCGAACACGGCGCGCTCCTGATGACCGCACGCCAGAACCAGCCCCTTGTCCGCCGCCATGTCGACCATGCGCGCGCCGTCGTCGCTGACAATCGCCAGAGGCTTTTCGGTGTAGACATGCACGCCCTTCTCAAGCGCCTTCACGGCGATGTCGGCGTGAGCGAAGGCGGGCGCCGCGATGGTCACGGCGTCAAGCTGCGCGAGGAAGGCGTCCAGATCGTCACCGCCAAAGGCTTTGACGCCGTGCTGCGCGGCCAGAGCCTCGGCGCGCTCCGTGTCGAGATCATAGACGCCGACGAAGTCGAGATCGGGCAGTTGGCGATACTTGTTGGCGTGATAACCGCCGAATACGCCCGCGCCCGCCACGCCGACCCTGAGAATCTTCGTCATCGTTCAAACTCCTGCAACCGGGGCCCCTGATTAGCAAGCTTCGCCGGTTGAGTTCAAAGCTTAAATTGTGCAAAGGCGAAGCCGGCGGCCATTATGCCCTTTTGCGGCGCGGTCATTCGCGTTAAAAGCGCGGCCATCTTATGCGCGCTCCGTACGCGCCCTTCCCCTGCAACGCCGGAGGTTTCCGTGGCATCCCGTCTGTTTGGCGCATACGTCGTGGTCGATTACAGCGCCGCCGAAGGCAAGAAGACCGGCGAGTCCTCGATGTGGATCGGCGTGATGAAGCGCGACGTGCGCTTTCGCCTGTCCTATGAGGCGCACAATCCGGCGACGCGCGCTGCGGGCATGGGCGTCTTGCGCGAGGTGCTGGCCGATCTGCATAAGCGCGGCGACCGCGTCCTGTTGTGCGTCAACTTCCCGCTCGGTTTCCCGCGCGGCGCGGCGCAGCGCCTGAGCCTGACCGGCGCGGCGTGGTCCGCCATGTGGGACTTCCTCGCCAAAAACATCGTCGATAAGGCCGACAACACGAATAACCGCTTTCAGGTCGCCGCCAAGATGAACCGGCTGATGACCGATCAGCCCTACCCGTTCTGGGGCTGCCCGAAATCGGCGGCGCAGAAGTGGCTGGCTTCGCTCAAGCCGGACTCCTACGGCGATTTTCCCGAATTTCGCCTGACCGAAGAGGCCGTGCGTGCGCGTAAACTGCCGCTGGCGGCGCAGCCCAAGAGCCTGTGGCAGATGCACGGCGCGGGCGTGGCGGGCGGCACGGCCATGCTGGGGATCACGGCCTTACGGACTCTGCGCAACGATCTGGGCGACGCGGCGAAGATCTGGCCGTTTGAGACGGGCTTTGGCGCGCTTGATGTCGAGGCGCTGGACGGGGTTGCGACCCTGATCGCCGAGACGCATCCGCCGCTGTTTGGCGGCAAGCCCGAAACCGGCGAGGTCAGGGACGCCGCTCAGGTGCGCGCCGCCGCTACCGCCCTGGCCGAAATGGACGATAAGGGCGAACTGGGCGACGCCTTCGCTGCGCCGAAGCTGGACGAGGCCGGTCTGGCCGCCGCTGTGACGGAGGAAGGCTGGATTTTGGGAGCATGATCCGGTCGCTGATCCTTTATGCGCTGGCCGCCCTGTGCGAAATCGCGGGCTGCTACAGCGCATGGATGGTCGTGCGGCTGCATCGCTCGCCGCTGTGGCTGTTGCCCGGCGCGGCAGCGTTGTTCGTCTTCGCCGGTCTTTTGACCCTCATCGAGTCGAGCGCCGCCGGACGCGCTTACGCCGCCTATGGCGCCATCTATATCGCCGCCTCGATAAGCTGGCTGTGGCTGGTCGAAAAGCAGCGCCCCGACCTGTGGGATGCGAGCGGGCTCAGCCTGTGCCTGATCGGCGCAGCCATGATCCTATTGCCGCACCGGGGCGCCTAACCGCCGTAGAACTGACCGCCATTGATGTGGAGAATCTGGCCGGTCATGTAGCCGCTCATCGCGTCCGAAGCTAAGAACAGCACGGGGCCGACGCAATCCTCAGGCGCGCCGAGGCGACCCATCGGGATGCTGGCCTGCATGATTTTCATGCGTTCCGGCGGCGTCTGGTCATGGAACGGCGTCCTGATCACGCCCGGCGCGACGGCGTTGACGCGGATGTTCTTCTTGGCGAGGTCGGTCGCCATGTGGCGCGTGACATTGTGGATGAAGGCCTTGGCGCTGGCGTACATGCCGCTGCCGGGGCCGCCGCCATTGACGGCCGCAATCGAGCCAAGATTGACGACCGCGCCGCCGCCCGCCTTTTCCATATAAGGCGCCGCCGCCAGGGTGGCGTTCAGCACCGAGCGGACATTGAGGTTCATCACCTCGTCGAACAAAGCGTCTGTCCAGTCCATCATCAGGGTGCGCGTCATCATCGCCCCGGCATTGTTGACCAGAATGTCGAGCCCGCCAAGCTGCGCCGCCGCTTGTGCGACCATGGGCGCGGCCTGCGACGGGTCGCCAAGATCAGCCTGAATGAGATGGACTTCGCCGCCCGAAGCGCGGATGTCGGCGGCGACGGCTTCGGCCTCATCCTTGCGGCTGTTATAGTGGAGGACGACCTTCGCGCCCGCACGGGCGAAGCCCTTGGCGACGGCGGCGCCAATGCCGCTGGACGCGCCGGTGACCAGCACGCGTTTCTTCTTCAGGTCATTCAGCATCGCATCCTCCGAGTCTAATTATCGTACTTATTAGATCGGCGCGCGCCGCTTATCCAGCCATAAAAAGCGTCCGGTCTGGAAGACGCCGGAAATCAGCGACGCCACGGCGATAGCCAGCACCAGTCCCGGCACGCCGAGGCCGAAAGTCAGGCTGAACAGGAAGCCGAGCGGCAGCATGATCGCGCCATAGGAGACATAATGGATGACGGTCGGGGCCAGGATATCCTTGCGCGCGCGCAGGGCCTGCGCCGCCACGACCTGCAAACCGTCGGGGATGAAGAACAGACAGGACAGCAAAAGCCCTTCCTGCACCACCGGGATCAATTGCTGATCGTGGGTGTAGAAGCGCGTCAGAACGCCGGAAAACAGCAGGACGCTCACCACCACAAGCATCATGAATGCGCCCGCCGAGATAAAGCTGACCCGCCCGGTGCGCGCCAGCCCTTCCCGGTCGCCCGCGCCGAAGGCCCGCCCGACCAGCACCGAACAGCCCGCCGACAGGCCCATCGGCACCATGAAGACCACGCTGGCGAAGTTGAGCAGGATCGCCCAGCTTGCCGCGGCGTCCTCGCCGATATGGCCGGCGAACACGGTCATGCCGCCAAACGCCGCGACCTCGATGAAATAGGCCGCGCCGGTGGCGTAGCCGATATGGCGCTGTTCAACGGCGGCGGCGTGATCGTCCGGCTGTTTATCCTTCAGGCCATAGGGTCTGGCGGCGGGCAGCCAGATCACATAGAGCAACATGCCGATGGCCTGCGCCGTGCGCGCGATCAGGGTCGCCGTCGCCGCCCCCATCGCGCCGTGAAAGCTGACGCCGAAAATATGCGCGTGGCCGGGAACCAGCACGAACAGCAGGACGATATTGAGCGCATTGGCCAGCAGGGTGGCGATCAGCACGTCGCGCGTCCGGCCCAGCGCTTCGAGAAACTGCGAGGCGACTGCGCCGCACAGAAAGACCGGCATGGAGGCGGCGAACAGGATCAGCGGCAGGTGCGAGCCCTGCGCAATCTCCGGCTGGACGGTGGCGCGCAGGAACGGCGGGCCGATCAGCAGCAGCAGGGTCATGAAGCCGAGGCCGAGCGTCAGCGCATAGCCGAGACCACGCTGGAAGACCGCCCCGACGCGATGTTCGTCGCCGGAGCCGATAAAGTGCGCGGTCTTGACCTGCACGCCCATAAGAAGGCCCATGCAGGTCAGGCCGAACACCCAGTAGAGCGACTGCGCCTGCATCAGAAAGCCCAGTTCCGCCGTCGAGGTCTGGCCGACCACAATGGTGTCGAGCAGCGACATCAGCATGATGCCGAGGCGCGACATCACCACCGGCCACGAGAGTCGGAAAAGGGCGGCGAACGCCGCCCTCGTTTCGGGGGTTATGTGCAACCGGGATGTCATGCCCGCGCTTGTATCCGATGTGATCACATTTGCCTAGACGCCGTCTCATGGCAACGCGCTGGGCAACGCGCTGGGCGACGCGCTGGGCGACGCGCTAGGCGACCTTGTTCACCGGATGCTCGGCGGCGTCAAAAGCGATGGTTCCGGCCTGAGCGTCGGTCTCGATCCGGTCGATCGCCAGTTGCAGCGCCTCAAAGCACGCCGGGTCGATGGCGTCGCCGACGCTGTCCGCGATGATGTCCAGCGCCTTGCGGATCGGCATGGCCGCGCGGTAAGGCCGGTCGGCGGTCAGGGCGTCGAAGAAGTCCGCCGTTGAGATGATGCGCGTTTCAAGACTGATATCGTCGCCCGCCAGACCGTGCGGATAGCCCTTGCCGTCCAGCCGCTCATGGTGGGCGCCTGCGATGCGCGCCAGTTCGGCGAAGGCGCCGATGCGCGACAGGATGGTTTCGGTATAAAGCGCATGGGCCTGCATCTGTGTCCATTCCGCTTCGTCAAGCCGACCGGGCTTATCGAGAATCGCATTGGACACGCCCAGCTTGCCGACATCGTGCAGCAAGGCCCCGCGCTTGAGCCAGCGGCGCTTTTGCGCGTCCAGGCCCATGACCTCGGCCATCATGTCGGCGTAAAGCGCGACGCGCGAGGAGTGACCGGCTGTGTAGGGGCTTTTGGAATCGACCACCTGACCGAAGGCGATGGCGATGTCGTCGAGATAGTCCTCGTCCAGCACGACCTCGTCATGAGCAGGCTCCATAGCCTGCACCCTCTGCATCAGATCGGGCGCCGCCAGCCCCTCCCAGAAGCCGTCGCGCGCGCAGACCTCGAAAAAGGCGTCGGCGGCTTCCGGCTCGAACCAGATGCCGGAGCGTTTGAGAATCTCGCGCATGGCCGCGTCGCGACCGCGGCTGGTGTAAAAAACATCGGCGCACTGGCATAAAAGCGCCACGCGCGCATAGGGCGATATGTCGCGCTGGCGCAGCCCCTGCGGCTGGCCGCGTCCGTCCCAGTGTTCGTCCAGATCGCGAATGCCGATAGCGACCGCTTCGGGGAAGCGCAGCTTGCGCGCAATATCGGCGCCGCGCGTGCAGCGCGTCTCGATCAGCTCGCGTGAAATCTCGCCGCCGTTCTTGAAGATGTTCGCCACGGCGCGGAAACGCTCGGCCAGATCCGCCTTCAGGCCGGTGTGGGACAGGATGAAGGCCAGGACGTCGGACAGGCCGGTGTCGATGTCCTTGAAGTCGCGTTTGAAGCTCAGATCGTCGGTCATATAAAGCTGGCAGATGCGCGCCGCATTGGACGAACAGCCCAGATCCTTGAGCAGCAGGACATAGTACAGCTCCCACATCTGCGACGGCGTAAAGCCAAGTTCGGCGCCGATGTGCATGCCGATATAGCAGCAGCGGACGCAATGGCCCTCCGGCTGGCCTTCGGTAATGTCGAGCGCATAGGAAAAGGCGCTGATCAGCTCTGACAGCTTCAGGCGGTCGGGCGCAATATCGGGCAGTTTCGGCGGCATGGTCAGACGGCCTCTTTGGTCGCCTTTTACCCTAGCCTGTTTGCTTTAACGGCGCGTTACGCGTTTACAGGGCGGCGGCCAGCGGGAGGTTTGGGCGGAATGCCGAGCAGATACAGCACAAAGCGGAAGCTCTTGCCGACGAGGCCGAACGCCCAGCCGCGCTCGTGAAAGCGGGCGGCGCTGGTGGTCAGGGCGGCGGGCATGGGACGCAGCCGCGCGCGGCCCAGCGCCATCGACAGGGCCACGTCTTCAAACGCCGCCTGATCCTTATAGCCGCCCGTGCAGTCATAGAGGGCGCGCGACAGCAAGAGGCCGTGGTCGCCGCTGGGCATGGCCAGCCAGCGCGCACGCAGAGCCAGCATCTCGGCCCACAAAGCCACCAGCCAGGACGGATCGTCGAACCTGAGATGAAAATACCCGGCCCGCAGCGGATAATCGCGGATATGGGCCTGCACCTGTTCCATCCAGCCCTCGCCCAGCGCCGAGTCCTGATGCAGGATCAGCAGCCAGTCGCCGCGCGCCGCGCGGCAGCCCTGCCACAGTTGCAGGCCGCGCTCGGCGTCGCCGTGGATGATTACGCAGCCGGTCGAATCGGCGATCTCCAGCGTGGCGTCGTCCGAACCGCCATCGACCACGATCACCTCCTTGATCAGGCCCTCGACCACGCCCGGCACCAGAGCCGACAGGGTGCGCGCCAGCGTGTCTTCGGCGTTGAGCGTGGGCATGACGACGGAAATCATCGGACAACCTTTACCGGGAAAAGACCGCGACCAATTCGAGGTGGGCGGACCACAGAAACTGGTCGATGGGCGTAACCGTGTCCAGTTTAAACCCCGCCTCGGTCAGAATTTGGGCATCGCGGACAAAGGTGGCCGGATTGCAGCTCACCGCCACGGCGCGCGACAGGTTCGAGCGCGCGATCTCGCGGCTCTGCGCCTCGGCGCCTGCGCGCGGCGGATCGAAGACGACCGCGTCCAGCCCCTTCATCTCCTCGGCCAGCAGCGGACGGCGGAACAGGTCGCGCGCTTCCGCCGTAATGGTCTTGAGGCCCGGCGCCGAGGCGATGGCGCTTTTCAGCGCCGCGACGGCGGGCGCGGCGCCGTCCAGCGCCAGCACCGTCGCCTGTTCGGCCAGCGGGAAGGTGAAGGCGCCCGCGCCGCAAAACAGGTCGGCGACGCGCTTCGCATCGGCGACGCCCTCGCCGACCCGACGCGCCATCTCGATCTCGGCGTCGCGGCTGGCTTGCAGGAAGGAGCCCGCGGGCAGAGCGACGCGCGCCCTGCCGAAGGCGATCATGGCTGGACGCGCCTGATAGAGAATGTCGTCGCCCATGGTGACGCGCGCCAGATCGGCCTCGCCCGCGATCATGGCGATGCGCATGCGCGCATCCGCCGACAGGCCGCCGCTTTTGCTGCGTTCGACGCCGGAAATGTCGATGTCGAGGCCGGTCAGCGATGTCGTGATGTGCAGGATCGGCGCGGACTTGGGATGCTCGAACAGGGGCGCGGCCAGTTCGCGCAAGATCGGCAGGGCTGCGACGATGGCGGGCTCAGCGATCACGCAGGTCTCGATGGGGACGAGGCTCCATGACCGGCGCGCCTTGAAGCCAAGCTGCACGGCCTTGCCGCTTTTGCGCGCGTGCAGGCCGACGCGGCGGCGGCTGTGCGGCGGGACGGTGAAGATCGGCGCGACTTCGGCGTCGAGACCGGCGCGGCGCAGGTGGGCGATGACGACCTCGCGCTTCCAGTCGCTGTAGGCGGCCATGTCCCAGTGTTGCAGAGCGCAGCCGCCGCAGGCTGTATAGTGCGGGCAAGGCGGCGTCACGCGCTGCGGCGACGACGACAGAATGTCGAGCAGCTCCAGACGCTCCTTGCCCCGGCGCACACGCACACGCTCGCCCGGCAGGGCGAGCGGAACGATCTGGCCGTCCGCGCTCAGGCCGTCGCCCTGAAAGCCGACGCGCGCGATATCAAGATCGAAACTGTCCATGAGGTCCATGCGGAAAAGCCGCCCGCTTACCCTATCGACGGGCAAACCGCAACCGCCCGCCGCCGCGCGTCCTGATCGGAAACTTATAAATTTACCGCATCCCCCTATTCCGGTTTTTCAATTTTTCGGCGATAATGGAAACAACTGGAGGGGGATTCCCATGCCACGTTTGCGTCTTTTCGCCCTGACCCTAACCGCAGCGAGCCTTGCGCCGTTCATGGCCATTGCACAGGGTTACGGCTGGGGTCATGGCCCGGATAACGGCGCCTATGACGATGACCGCGCCCGCCCCACCGCTTACGACCGCGCCTATAATGATGACGACTATGCGCGTCAGGGCGACGCCCGCGACGACAGCGGCGTTCCTTACGCCGGTCGCTATCTCGGTTATGATTATGTGACCGACCGTTATTACCGCTGGGACGGCCTGCCGCCGCAGGACCATCGCGCGCGCGAACAGGACGGCTGGCGCGACGGTCGCGTCCACACCCGGACTGTGCGGTCTTATGGCTGGCGTCGCTACGACCTGTGCGGATGCGGTCGTTACAGCTACTATCGCATCGATGATTGGCGCGGCGACGGTTGGCGCGGGCGTCACGCCTATGTCCAGCTCGATCCGCGTCAGCGCGACTATACGCCAAGCTACGCCTATTCGCCGCAATCCTACTATCGAAGCTGGATCACGCGGCGCAGCGATTTTCCCTGGTAAGCGTATCTCTTCCTCCCCCGACCGACTGACCGCCCCTGCTATGGGCGGTCTTTTTTTTCGCCGTCTGTGTCAGTCGCGACATGAACGAAGATGAACGCGCCGCTCAAATCCCGTTCAGATTGGCGCCGCTATAGTTAAGGCCATGATCCGGAACAAGGCCCCGGATACGAGACGATACGAAGATGAAAATTTAGGAGATGTCCCTATGAAGACCCTGCATAGCTTCGCCATCGCGACCCTGGCCGCCGCCGGAGTCGCCGCCGCCATCCCCGCCGTCGCCTCAGCGGACTGCTACCGCCGCAGCGAGAACGGAACCACCGGCGCCATTGTCGGCGCTCTGGCGGGCGCGGCCATAGGCAACGCCGCCTCCGGTCGTCATGACCGCGGCGCGGGCACGGCGGTCGGCGCCGTCGCAGGCGCGGCCATCGGTTCGTCGATCGCGCGCAACAATACCGACTGCTATTATGACGGCTATGGCTATCGCGAAAGCGGTTATCGGCAAAGCTACAATCAGGGCTACTACCGCCCGGCCTATCGCAGCTACAGCTATGAGCGCGTCTATGTCGAACCGCGCCGCAGCTATGACTATGGCTATGATGGCTATGATCGTCGCCGCGACGATTGGCGTCATGAGCGCCATGAACGCCATGAACGCGAAGAACATCACGAACATTATGAGCGCTATGATCGCTGGTAAAGAAAAAGGCCCCGGACAACCGGGGCCTTTTGGTTATTTCTTATCGCGCCAGGACAGGAGTTTGGCGCCGTAATAGTTCCAGATCGAACTGATCAGCGCCGCGCTCACGCCCGCCACGAGCCAGTGGATATGCAGATGATCCTTCATGAACATCGACAAGGCCAGGCTTAACAGGGCGCCCAGCGAACAGGCGACATAGAAGCCCAGCAGGGCCTGAAACACCCGCCAGCCCTTGAGGCGCTTGTCGCGGAAGGTCAGGATATTGTTGAGAAAGAAGTTCCAGGTCATCGAAATCCAGATGGCCAGACTGTAGCTGATAATGTCGTCGAGCCGGTATTGGTAACGGTAGATCGGCGCCCCATGACTGCTTTTCAGCAGATAGTGGCACGCGATCAGGACCGCCGCATAGACGAAGACGCCGGTGACGCCGACACCTGCGAACAAAACGAAGCGCGCGGGCAGCACGCCCTTGGTCGCCTTTTCGATCAGAAGGGCGCCGAGATCGGCCACCACGCGCAGGTCCAGCTTGGACTGACCGCCCTGACGTTGGCGCAGCGCCGCCTTGACCTCGCCGAAGCGCGGCTTTTTCGGCGCCGAGGCGGCGATGTCGAGCAGGATTTTAAAGCCGATCCCGGTCAGCTTGGGCCGCGCCGACAGATAATAATCGCGCGTCATTAAAAAGCAGCCGCTCATCGGATCGGACAGAGGCACTTTCAGCACCAGTCCGGTCGCGTAGGTCGCCGCCTTGGAGCCAAGATCGCGGATGCCGGACAGGCCGGTTTCCGTCGTTCCCAGATAACGCGACACGCAGACCAGATCCTTGTCGCCCTGCATGATCATTTCGGCCAGGGCGCGGATCGCGTGCGGATCGTGTTGACCGTCGCCATCCATGACGCCCAGATAACGACCGTGGGCGATGTCCCAGCCCTTGATCGCCGCCGAGGACAGGCCGCGCTCTCCGACGCGCACATGCAGACGGACATTGGGGCGTTGCGCGGCGACCGCCATGACCTCATCCGCCGTGTTGTCGGCGGAGTTGTCGTCAACGACGATGATCTCGTGGCTTATGCCGCGCAATGTGTCGGAAATTTCCTCGATCACCCCGCGAATGGCGACGCCTTCGTTCAGCGTGCAGATGATCAGGCTCAGATCGGGCGCGTCTGCGTCCGCGCGAAATTCGGTATCGGCCAAATAAGTACTCCCCGACGAGCGGGCCGGTCCCATCCGGCGCCGCCGCTTCAGCGTCGCTTAAAAGGACGAACGGTGGCGATTCTATGATCGGCGCGCCGCAATTGGCGCCAGACCTGAAACACGCCGGTCAAACTACCGTCGAACCCGCCCGTTAAGCGGCGATAAGCGAAGCCCGCTCCTTTATCGCTTTCAACGACGGAAGACAATGTTTAAACGCCTCCCGCCTTTCGCGCCTCCGATCTCGCCCACCTTAGCCCGTCACGCCATCTGGTTGTTCGCCCTGCCGCCCGTTCTGGGCGTGGCGGCCAAGCTGATGCGCTCGAAGCTGTGGTTCACCGATTATGAGGCGGTCGCCTGCGCCGGGCAGAAGGCGCTGACGGGGCAGCCAATCTATGACCTCAACCTGACCTGTCCAGGCATGCATGCCGCCAGTTTCGTGTATCTGCCCGGTGTGGCGCAAGCGGCGGGCGCCTTGCAGACCCTGTTCAGCCTTCCGGGATTTTTCTTTTTATATCTGGGACTTTATCTGATCGCCACGGCGGCTCTGGTGCTGACGCCGCTGCGTCTGGCGCCCGTAAGCGACGCGCGCGTGCAAATTCCCTTCCTGAGTTTTCTGAGCGGCAGCGCCTTTATGGGCGGCAATATCGCCGTGCTGCTGCACGGCGGCGTTCTGCTGGCGGCGCTGGCCTGGCTGGAAAGCGCGCCCTGGCTGCTGGTCGCCGTCATCGTGCTGGCGGCGTGGGTGAAACCGGTGTTTCTGACCTATCTGGCGCTGGTTCTGGTGGCCGATCTGTCGTGGCGCAAGCGCCTCGGCATGCTGGTCGGCGGCGTTGCGGCGGGGCTTGCGCCCAGCCTGATCTTCGCGCTGAACGGCGGCGATTTGGCGCAGCAATGGATGTCGCTGCTGTCGCATTTTGTCTATGATGAAACACCCGGAAACGCCTGGTTCGGCTGGCTGCAACTGGCGGGATTCGTGCCCGCCTCACTGGCGGCCAAGATCGGCTATGTCCTTTACGCAGGCGCGCTGACCAGCGCAGGTTTGGCCCTCGCCCAGATGCTGGCGCTGAACCGCCGCGAACGCTTATGGTTGGGCTTCAGTCTGGCTGTGCTGCTGATTCCCCGCCTGATGAGCGAGGATGTCTTCCTGCTGGGGCCGGGCCTGCTGATCGTCGCCAGCCGCGCCACGGCGGCGGGCGTAACCCCGCGCGGCGATGCGGTGATTCTGGCCCTGTGCTGCCTGTGCCTGGGTGGCGGTCTGAGCGAAATGGCGAGCGTGACGACGCCGCTGGCCCTGCTCGGCTTTGCGCTCTACCTCATGTGGGCGGCGGGCGCT
Source organism: Asticcacaulis sp. (assembly GCF_051956075.1). Taxonomy (GTDB): domain Bacteria; phylum Pseudomonadota; class Alphaproteobacteria; order Caulobacterales; family Caulobacteraceae; genus Asticcacaulis. The sequence continues at coordinate 70,751 of NZ_JBQCGA010000027.1, forward strand.
TTGGGTCTGCGGTATCTGCGCCCGATCGGCAATGTGGTGAATGGGTGAGATCATGCTGACCACGCTCCGCGACGACGCCATCGCCTGTCTCGACCGCATTACGCAGACGCGCTGGCGGCGGGTCGCCTTCACCCTGTTTTTTCTGTTACCGATTGTCGGCAATCTGATCGCCCGCCTGCGCAAACATGGCTGGTGGCTCAACGATTTCGATGCGCTGATCTGCGGCGCCGACCATGTGCGGCGCGGCCTGTCGCCCTACGATCTGCATCCGGCATGCGCCGGAACCTGGCCCGCCGTCTATGTCTATGCGCCGCAGGTGGCGCAGGTCTTCGCGCCTATGTCGGCCTGGGGACTGGGCGTGGCGCGGCTGGTATGGTGGATCCCCAGCCTGATCGCGATGGGCTACCTGCTGTGGTATGCGGTGCTGACGCCGGTGAAGGACGCGCCATGGCGGCTGCGGCTGATGACATTGGCCGCCATCGTCGGCAGCGTCTATGCCTGCGGTAATATCGGCCTGATCCTGCACGCGCTGATCACGGCGACGGCGGTTATGTGGCTGGCGGACGCACAGCGGCCCAAGAGGTGGCCATTCGTGCTCATGGTGGTTCTGGCCGCCCTGATCAAGCCGGTCATGCTGACCTATCTGGTCGTTCTGCTGTTCGAGCGCCGCCCCTTGCCGCATCGCCTCGGCGGCGCCGTTCTGACCAGCGCGCTTGGCCTCTGCGCCATCGCCGCCGAGATGCTGACCGCTGGAACCTTCGGCGACGACTGGCGCCGGACGCTCAACATCATCGTCATGACGCAGCAGCCGGGCGTCAGCTATTTCGGCTGGCTGAACTGGCTGGGCCTGCCGCCGGGCGATCACCTGACCCTTGTGCTGGTCGCGCTGCTGATGCTGACGACCCTGCTGGCGGGCTGGATTCTGGCGGAAAGCCGCAAAGACGCCATGAGCCGGGTCGCTATCGGGCTTGGGATGGCGCAACTGCTCAATCCGCGCCTGATGGATTACGACATGATGGCGCTGGCGCCGCTGATGGCCATTGTGGTTATGGCGTCGCAAGGTCTTGGAAAGCGCTTCTTCTGGGCGATGAGTTGGGGCTTCACCCTGATCCTGGGCGTGGACGTGCTGACCAACATCTTCGAGATCAAGTCGTTCGCGCGCTCGCCCGTCACACTGTTCATCTACTGGCTGATGCTGCTGGCCGTCGCCGTGCGCATCGCAATGACGCAAAAACGCCCGGAAGGGCTTCCGGGCGTTTTCAAAGCGATATTGCAGGGTGCAGGCGTTTAGGCCGCGGCGCGCGCCTTGACCTTCAGATTGTGCAGCCTTTCGGCGACGAGGAAACTCAGCTCCAGCGCCTGATCGGCGTTGAGACGCGGGTCGCAATGCGTGTGATAACGCATGCTCAACTCGTCCTCGCTGAGCGCAAAGGCGCCGCCCGTGCATTCGGTGACGTTCTGGCCGGTCATCTCCAGGTGCATGCCGCCCGGATGTACGCCTTCCGCCGCCGCGATATCGACGAAGCTGCGCACCTCGCTGAGGATGCGGTCGAACGGGCGTGTCTTGTAGCCGTTATTGGCCTTGACGACATTGCCATGCATCGGGTCGATCGACCAGACCACCGGAACGCCGTGGTCGCGGGTCGCCGCCATCAGACGCGGCAGGCGCTCCGCCACCTTGTCCGAACCGAAGCGGCCGATCAGGGTCAGGCGGCCCGGAATCGCGTCGGGGTTCAGAGCGTCGATCAGGCGTTTCAGATCGTCGGGCTCCAGCGTCGGGCCGCACTTGACGCCGATCGGGTTCTTGATGCCCTTCATATAGTTGACGTGCGCGCCGTCCAGTTGCCGCGTGCGCTCGCCGATCCACAGCATGTGCGCCGAAGTGTCGTACCAGTCGCCCGACGTCGAATCGACGCGCGTCATCGCCTGTTCGAAATTGAGCAGCAGGGCTTCGTGCGAGGTGAAGAAATCGACCTGACGCACCTCCTGCTGGCTTTCGGACGAAATGCCGATGGCCGACATGAAGTTCAGCGTCTCGGAGATCTTGTCGGCCAGTTCGCGATAGCGCTCGCCCTGCGGGCTGCCGGTGACGAAACCGAGCGTCCACTTGTGAATATTGTAGAGGTCGGCATAGCCGCCGTTCGCAAAGGCGCGCAGCAGGTTCAGCGTCGCCGACGACTGATGGTAGGCCTTGATCAGGCGCTGCGGGTCCGGCAGGCGCGCCTCAGGCGTGAACTCCATGCCGTTGATATTGTCGCCGCGATAGCTGGGCAGGGTCACGTCGCCAATGGTCTCGGTCGCCGACGAACGCGGCTTGCCGAACTGGCCCGCAATGCGGCCGACCTTGACGACCGGCTTGCCGCCCGCAAAGGTCAGGATGACCGCCATTTGCAGGATCAGACGGAAGGTGTCGCGGATATTGTCCGCCGAGAATTCCTTGAAGCTTTCGGCGCAGTCGCCGCCTTGCAGCAGAAACGCCTCGCCCTTGGCGACCTTGCCGAGCGCCGAGGTCAGGCGACGCGCTTCACCGGCGAAGACCAGCGGCGGCAGTTGCGCCAGTTCGGCTTCTGCGGCGCTCAGGGCCTGCGCGTCAGGGTAATCGTTCGGCATATGCAGGGCCGGCAACTGGCGCCAGTCCTTGGGGGTCCACATCTTTTTCATCTGACTATCTATACTCACGCCCGGCTGTGGCTCAACCGGAAAAGCCGACGCCTTAACACAGATTGCTTATGTAGGGATATAAAATCAGCTTTAAAGGGAACAAGTTGTTGTTTAATTTGCAACCTTATGTCTGTGGCTTTCTGGCGGCGCGAACCGCCAGCAGGCCGACGATGACCGCCAGGGCGCCGGTCGAATAGAGCCAGTCGCGCCAGACGCCATAGCTGATGGTGTTGATCAGGTAAAAGACCGTCGCTGCGGCCAGCCAGTACGGTTGCGGATCGCGGACTGCAGGCGCGACGACGTTTTCCGCGCCGATTTCGATCAGGTCGTTGCTGCGCGCGGGCGCGTTCTCGCCCGACCCTTTCAGCATCCAGAAGACGCTGAACCAGAAGCCCGCCAGCAGAACTAGGCCCGGCAGGCCCAGTTCCAGCCACGCCTGCAAGGACATGTTGTGCGGGTGGTCGGGAATAATGGGCTCGAAATTGCGCGACGCCTCAAAGCCCCAGCCCCAGACCGGTTTTTGCAGCGCCTTGCCCGCCGCAAAGCTCCAGATGTCGATACGCGCCGCCCAGGACGGCAGCAGGTCCGTCTCGATCTTGTGCGCCAGACCGGACCGCATCAGCCAGACGATCAGCGGCGGAAAGGCCAGAACGGCGCCGCCGGCCAGAACGGCCAGAACACGCTCCGGCTTGACCGGACCGGCGCGCCACGGCCAGTATTTGGCGACGAAGAAGACCACGGCTGAGGCCAGCATGGCCAGAACCTGCGCATTGGTGTCGACCACAAAGGCGCAGCCGATAATCGCCGCCGCCGCGCCCCACAGAACAGCATAGTTGCGCGTCTGAACCAGGTGATAGGCCATCGGCCAGAACAGGAACATCAGCACGGCGTTGGAGTCGGACACCAGCACCACGACCATTTCCGGGCGGTTTCCGCCGAAATACTGGTTGTTGATCGCGTTGCGCAGCCCCATGAAGGACACAGTGTCCAACAACTGAATCACGGCCAGCGCGGCGAACGCCCACATCAGCCAACGCACCGGTCCGAAACTGCGCTCCGGCGGCAAACGCCACGCCGCCATAATCGCGGCCCAGCAGGCGACCCATTCAAACATCGGCGCCTGAAAATAGCGCAGCGACTTATGATAGGCCGCGCCGAGGCTCATGCCCTGGCGCACATAATCGATAAAGTCCGAGCGCGCGAACCCCAATAGCAACAGCAGGCCGAAACAGGCCGCCGGCGCCCACATGACGCCGATGGAGCGTATCTGCCCCAGCAACAGCGCCCCCATCAGGAAGGTCAGCAGCGCCATTTTGTCCGGTGCGAAAAAGGCGAACAACAGTAGGAAGGCAGCGCTGAGGCGCAGCAGCCACGGCGTATAGCCGTCATGAACGCGCCGCCACAGGCTGTGGTTGCGATCGGCGGTCAGTAAACCGGCGCTGTCTCTCATGCGCGTTTGTCCTTCAGCGTCACCAGTTCTTCGGCGGCGGTCGGATGCACGGCGCAGGTCGCGTCCCATTGCGCCTTGGTCAGTTTCGCCTTCACGGCGATCCCGGCAAGCTGGATGATCTCGCCCGCATCGCCGCCGACCATATGGACGCCGATCACGACATCGCTTTTGCGCTCAACGATCAGCTTCATGAAGATGCGGCTGTTCCCGCCGACAAAGCTGGTCTTCATCGGTTTGAAGCGCGTCGTATAGACGTCGAATTCGATGCCCTTCTCAACCGCTTCGGCTTCGGTCAGGCCGACCGTGCCGATCTGCGGCTGCGAAAACACAGCGGTCGGGATGTTCTCGTGATCATAGGCGGTCGGATTGGCCTTATAGACCGTCTCGACAAAGGCGATCGCTTCGCGGATCGCCACCGGCGTCAGATTGGCGCGGTTGGTGACGTCGCCGATGGCGTAAACATTCTCCACCTCGGTGCGCGAGAACGGATCGACCGGAACGGCGCCGTGCACGTCCGGCTTGATGCCGAGGGCGTCGAGATTGAGCCCTTCGGTCTTGGGCTTGCGCCCGGAAGCGTACAGCACCTTGTCGAAGGTCGCCGTACCGCCGGTATTGAGCGTAACTACGGTGCGCCCCTTTTCATCGAGATGCAGCTTGACCGGGTCGCATTCGGTATGAATCTTGACGCCGCGCAGGGTCATCTCGTTGCTCAGATGATCGCGCACCTCGTCGTCGAAGCCGCGCAGGATCTTCTGGCCGCGATAGAGCAGAGTCACATCGACGCCGAGGCCGTGCATGATGCCGGCGAATTCGACCGCGATATAGCCGCCGCCAACAATCGCCATGGTCTTCGGCAGTTCCGGCAGCAGGAACATGTCGTTCGAGGTCAGGCCGTGCTCGGCCACGCCCGGGCAGTGCTGCGGCAGGAAGGGCCAGCCGCCGACCGCAATCAGGATGGTGTCGGCGGTGACGCGGCGCTGGCCGCCCGACTTCGTGGTCAAAACAAGCGTATGCGCGTCCGCAAAGGCGGCGTGGGCGTTGACGATCTCAACCCCCGCCTTGACCAGATTAGCCGAATAGATCTGCGACAGCCGCGTCAGTTCGGCCTGATTGCGGTCGCGAAAGGCGTTCCAGTCGAAGCTTCCCGCTTGCGCGTCCCAGCCGAAGCCGCGCGCATAGTCGATCTGTTCGGGGACTTCGGAGGCATAGACCATGAACTTTTTCGGCACGCAGCCGCGCAGCACGCAGGTGCCGCCGGGACGGTCCTCCTCGGCCACGGCGACCTTCTTGCCGAGTTGCGCCGCCAGCCGCGCCGCCCGCACCCCGCCGGAACCGGCGCCGATCACGAACAGATCATAGTCGTACTTGGTCATAGCTTACTCCGGGCGCGCTCGCGCCTTGGATTATAAAGGTTTTTGGCCACGAAAAGCACGAAAGGACACGAAAGGGCTTGAGAACCTGGTCGGCGCTCTGAGAAAACGCCTGACATTTAACGGGGGCTTTACCGCCAAGTCTTTTTTGCTGTTATTAATGCAAGCATCTCTGCCCGCCTTTTCGTGTTCTTTCGTGCTTTTCGCGGTCAATACGACTTACGGCTCCAACGTCTTGACGCCGTCCGGGCCGCCGATCAGCGCGACCTCGGCCAGGTCGAGGAACAACCCGTGATCGACCACGCCGGTCACCGATTTGAGCGCATGCGCCAGCCCCACCGGGTCTTCGATCCGCCCGCAGGCGATATCGAATATAAGATTACCGCCGTCGGTGACAAAGGGCTGGCCGTCCTTTTTCCGCAGCACCGGCAGCATGGCGATATCGAACTCGGCCAGCACGTCGCTGATCCGGTTCACCGTGCCCTTATGCGCGAACGGCTCGACCTCGACCGGCAGGGCGAATTTTCCGAGCGTATCGACCACCTTGCCCGCATCGGCGATGACCACGCAGGTTTTGGCCTGCTCCCAGATCAGCTTTTCGCGCAGCAAAGCGCCGCCGCCGCCCTTGATCAGGGCCAGTCCCGGCCCGACCTCGTCGGCGCCATCAACGCAGACGTCGAGCGTCCCGACATCGATGATGTCCTTGATGCTCAGGCCAAGGCTTTGCGCCAGTTGCGTTGTCTGCACAGAGGTTGAAACGAGCGTCAGCTTCATGCCGTCCTGGACGCCCTGCGCGATGGCTTTGACGAACCAGGCCGCCGTCGAACCGGTGCCGAGGCCGACCTTCATGCCGTCCTTAATATACCGCATGGCGGCATCGCCCACGGCCTTCTTTTGCTCGTCGGAAGTCATTTGCCCGCCTTTTCCGCAGATTTCTGCGCCCTGAACGCCGTCGCCCAGCCCGGCTTGTCCGCCTGCTGGCCGCGCGCAATCGCCATAGCCCCCGGCGCTACGTCGCGCGTGATCACCGACCCGGACGCCGTCATCGCGCCGTCGCCGATCGTCACCGGCGCCACCAGCGACGAATTGGAGCCGATAAACGCCCTTTCGCCGATAATGGTCTTATATTTGAAATAGCCGTCATAATTGCAGAAGATCGTCCCCGCCCCGATATTGGCGCTCGCCCCGACCGATCCGTCGCCCAGATAGCTGAGATGATTGGCCTTGGCGCCCGCGCCGATCGCGACATTCTTGACTTCGACGAAGTTACCGATATGCGCGTCCCTGCCGATGTCGGCGCCGGGACGCAGACGCGCATAGGGGCCGATCTGCGCCCCCTCGCCGACATGCGCGCCCTCCAGATGCGAAAACGCCCGGATGACCGCGCCCGTGTCAATGGCAACGCCTGCGCCGAACACCACGTTCGGTTCGATGGTAACGCCTGAAGACACCTGCGTATCCCACGAAAAAAACACGGTTTCCGGCGCAGGCATATGCACGCCTGCATCCATAAAACGTCGGCGTACGCCGTCCTGCCAGACCCGCTCCGCCACCGCCAGTTCGGCCTGCGAATTGGCGCCCAGCACGTCGTCTTCGCTGGCGAAACAGACACGCGGCGTCAACCCGCGATGACGCGCCAGCCCCACCACGTCGGTCAGATAGTATTCGCCCTTGGAATTGTCGTTCTTGACCTCGGCCAGCAAAGAGAACAGCACGGAGCGGTCGCAGGCCAGTATGCCGGAATTGCAGGCGGTGATGCTCAACTGCTCCGGCGTGCATTCGCGCGCCTCGACAATCGCCTCCAACTGATCCCCATCCAGCGCGAGGCGACCGTAAGCGCCCGGATCGGCGGCCTCAAAGCCCAGCACCGCCAGATCGGCGCGGCGGCCCAGCTCGAACACCTTACCCAGCACCTCGGCGCTGACCAGAGGCGTATCGGCGTAGGAAACGATCACTGCGCCGTCAAATGCGGCCAGAGCATGCTTCGCCGCATTGACCGCATGGCCGGTGCCCAACGGCGGATCCTGCGTGACGACATTGTCGGCCCCGACGCGCTTTTCGGCGGCGACGCGCACCTCGGGGCTGTGATTTCCCACCACCACAATCACGCGGTCGCAGCCCGCGCCCTGCGCCGCGTCGATGGCGCGGTCGAGCATCGAGCGCCCGCCGACCTTATGCAGCACCTTGGGCAGCGGGGATTTCATCCGTGTACCCTGACCTGCGGCCAGAATCACGGCGGCGCGGCTTTGCGGGGAGTTTTCGGTCATAGGGCGACTCTTTTCGGCGTCTACAGCTTGCGTCGTCAGGCGATTTAGCCCAATTGATCGGCGAATTCGACGGAAATATGGAGCGGGCGGCAAAAATGGACTTGAGCGGCTACATCATCGCCTTCGATCTGGACGGCACTCTGGTGGACAGCGCGCCGGACATTATCGGCGCGCTCAACAAGGTGCTGCATGAACAGGGCGTGCAGCCCTACCATCTCGACGACGCGCGCCCGCTGATCGGTCGCGGCGCGATGGAGCTTCTCCGCCGCGCCTTCGCCCTGGCCGGAGCGCCGCTGGCGCCAGAGCAGGAAAAGCCGCTGCTCGACCTGATGCTCAAACATTATGAGCGCAATATCAACGAGCTGACCCGGCCCTATCCGGGCATGGAGGCTGCGCTCGATACGCTGGCGGCGGCGGGCGCGCGTTTTTGCGTCTGCACCAACAAGCATAACTATCTTGCGGTCGAACTGTTGAGCCGCATGGGCCTGTCGGGCCGTTTCGGCGCCGTCAGAGGCGCCGATGTCGTGCCGAACAAGAAGCCCTCGCCCGACCACCTGATCGCGGCGGTCAGCGCCATGGAGGGCGACATGAAGCGCGTGATCATGGTCGGCGACTCCGAAACCGATCACCTGACCGCGCGCAACGCGCATGTGCCGTCGGTGCTGTTCACGCATGGCTATAGCGAACGCCCGCTCGGCGAACTCTATCCCGACGCCCTGCTCGACGGCTTCGATCAGTTATCCGACGCGGTCGCAAAGCTGATCTGATCCACAGTTTTGCGAAAAACCGGCTTGCCAGCGCGCCAGCCCCGCGCTAATAGCACGCCCCTCGCACCGGTTCAGGACGTGTAGCTCAGCGGGAGAGCATTCGCTTCACACGCGAAGGGTCACAGGTTCAATCCCTGTCACGTCCACCATTCCTCCCCAATATCATCGCTAAATGATCTCAAACCGTTGTTTATTAACGGTTCTGATCATCCGCACCTCATCGTCTCCACACACCATCCCGATGCTTGTGCGGGTGGAGTGTTCCGATTTGATGATCGAGGAAGAGAGAATCCCTTAATAGAATCAAGGACTAACAGCCTTTCGGCTGTACCGATTCTTTGTACCGATTCTGTGTTCCAATCATGCGAATCCACCCTTCCAGAAAAGGATGGCGAGAACGATCAGAACACTGACGATTTTAAACGCTTGCGAGAACGCTCCGGAAAGCTTTTTGGAAAGCCATCCGGGAAGGCTTCAAAACCAGAAGCTCGCCCCAGATCGTTGGGGAGACGATCCCGCAGAGCGGGCCTGATCGTCAGGGGCACGACCTACTACGTTCGTTTGAGCGTCCCGAAATCGCTTCATGGGATCGTCGGCCGCAAGGAGTTCGTCAGATCATTAGGAACGGGACGATGCCTTGAAGCGGCGCGCAAGGCGCGCATCGTGGCTGCCGATTTCGAAAGATGGCTCACAAGCCACACAGAAGGCGATGTGGCGGCTTCACCGCCAGTCGTGGCCCCAGAAAGGGTAGCAGCCCCCTCGCCTCCCAGCTTCGCCGCAAAGCCTTCTGGGAAGACTTTGAGAGAGGTGTGCGAGGTGTTCCTGTCCGATCCTACCAAGAACCGGTCGGCAAAGGCGGCGTCAAGTTATTGGAATGCCGTCGAGATCGCCGAGGCGGTGCAAGGCAAAGCTAAGGTCATTGCCGATTATGATCGCCAGTGTGCGCGCGACATCGTGGCTATGCTGAAATGGATTCCATCCAATGCGAAGAAGCGGTTCCCAAAGCTGGACTACCGGCAAGCCGCGGAGAAAGGCCGCACCGGGCGATACCCCCTGCTGAGCGCCAAATCGGTCAATGACTACATCATCAAACTTTCCACGCTGCTGAATTTCGCCATCAATGAAGGATGGGTTGATCGCAACCCGTTCCGGGGACTTCAACTGAACGATGATGTCCATCCTCGCGACAAACGGCATCCATTCAGCAATGACCAACTGAACCGCATTTTCAATGCGCCATTGTATCGTGGATGTCAGAACGATGAAGCGGGCTACGCGACGCCCGGAAATGCGCATCCACGCCGGGGTCGCTTCTGGATACCCCTTATCGCCTTGTATAGCGGGATGCGCCTGAATGAGATTTGCCAACTTGATGTCAAGGATATCGTCGAGATTGAAGGCATCTCGTGCTTCTCGGTCAACACGGAATGCATCCGTGGGCGCGATGACAAAAAGCTGAAAACCATAAGCAGCCGTCGGATCGTGCCAGTCCACGCCAAGCTAATCGAAATTGGATTCATGGATTATGTCGCCGAACAGCGGCGTAAAAACGGCAAGAAGCTGTTCCCGGAACTGACATTGAGCACGACCGGATATTATAGCGACCCATTTTCCAAGTGGTTCGCGAGGTTCCTGAAAAGCTGCGGGGCGAATAACGCTCGAACCAGCTTCCATTCTTTTAGACACTGCTTTCGTGACGCGCTTCGTGCATCTGGTTTGGATCACGAGATCGGCCTAGCGCTCGGAGGTTGGGCAGACCAAGGTGCGAGAATGTCGGTGGCCTCGTCATTTTATGGCAACGGTCATAGCGTTGCAGCGTTGAGGGCCGCCTTGGACCGTTTGGCCTTTCCCATGCTAATTCTTCCGTGCATCGTTCAAAAAAACGCATTCTAATTCAGGTTGCGAGTCAATGCTTGGTTGCATATCGCGTCCCGCGTGTAATGATACCACCTATCGATTCTTCGAAGGTCGAATTTCATTATGGCGTCGATTCTTACCAATAATAGCGCCTTGCTCGCGGCTCAGTCGCTAAATGCCAGTAATAAGTCCTTACTGGAAACTCAAAAACAGGTTTCCACTGGACTAAAAGTGTCGTCTGCGAAAGACAATGGCGCGACTTACGCAATTGCCCAACATTTAAGGGCGGAGCGTGACAGTTGGTCAGCAGTTCAAGGTAGTTTGTCACGTGGTAAGTCTATTTTGGATGTTGCCGCCAGCGCTATCGGAAATATTCAGGACGTACTTCTCAAACTTCAAAAGGACGCAGTAAGCCTGAACGATACGTCGCTCGACAGCCAGAGCCGAACTACGATTCAAAATGAGATGCAGACCCTCATCGGACAGATGGATCAGTCTGTGAATGCCTCATCGTTCGACGGTGAAAACCTTCTGAACAGGAGCGGCAGCGCCGTTGCGGGCGAAGTTAGCTCCTTGCAACAATCCGGCCCCACACTTAGCTTACATCTTGACCAAGGTTTTGCTGCGTTGGGCGCTTGGGCACCCTTTGGATCAAACGTCACCTCGGCTTGGCATGTCGCGGATGCAGGTGGCGCTATTACGTCAATTTCAACCCCGGCCATGTATCCATCTGGAAACGGCGACCAGCACGTTGATTGGAACGTCACCCCCCCTCTACCCGCGGGAACGGTCTACTTCACATTCAACCCGGCGACAGGATATTTCGGCGTGGGTGCTTTGGGAGCCGGTGCGCCACCCGTGAGTGTTCTCTCCGATCCGTCGGGAAACTCGATTAGTCTCGGTTCGTGGGATTTGCGCAGTCAAGCCATCGGGTTGTCCGCTCTGGATTGGACGAACCCAAAAAGTGTCCTAACCGCAATAAATTCCGCTCAACAATCTGTCATGGATGCGGCGCAGGCAATCGGGTCAAAGCAAAATTTAATCGACCAAAGCATAAAGGATGCTACGTCCCAGCAAGATCAATTGACTAGCGGTATTGGCAATCTAGTGGACGCAGACATGGCGACGCAAAGCGCCAAATTACAGGCTCAGCAGGTGCAACAAGCACTGGCAACGCAGAGCCTTTCGATTGCAAATTCCCAGCCCAAATGGATTTTGGACCTCTTTAAATAGGTTGCCGTGCAATATTCGTATGAGGTGACTTTCAAGCGCAATTGGATATCCGTGGGCAAATTAGGTCTATGGATGTCTACTATTTGAAGGCAAAGGCGAGATGACCGAGTTTTTTAGAAGAGGACATGTGCGCAATGGAAGTTGGGTCGAGGGGCACAAGGTCCGCCGAGTGGATTGGAACCGGTCAGGTGGAGCCGGTTATATCCCTCCGAGAGAAGGCCATTTCCTTCCTCGGAACTCCGACTCATTCATAAACCCAAATGCGACATGTCGCATTTGCGGTAAAAAAGTTTATTATTTCCAAAATGATTACGGCAGCAAAGTATGGTTTGACAGCTTATGGCCTCATTGGGAAAAGCATCCGTGCTTTTACAAAGCCGCCGGAGAATTATATAAAAATTCACCTGTTGAACCAGCGTCATACGATACAGAAGGAGAATCTTCTTATAGACAAAAAATTACTATTCTAGTTCGAAGAAATTTTAATACATTCTTCCGTTTGACTGAAATTATTTCAGACCATTCGACGACGACATATCACAGCACACCCACCGACATGTCTAGAAAGAATCTCGATCATTTTTTTATCTGTAAGCATGGATCGGAGATATTTACCTTGGACCCCCGCAGCCTTGAAAAGGAACATCTACCTACAACAACATTTTCAGCACGTGCGGAATGGCTTTTCTTTGCTAAGCTCGGCAGAGAAAACATTGGTGATATAGAATTTTTCAAGAAATATTTAAAGAAAATAAAAATTCTGCCGAGTAAGGATCAGCTCCACATTGCCTCTTGGCTGTATGACAACACAAAATGGAATTTCAAATACATATCTATATTTTCAGGGGCACCTATTATTGAAATTGAAAAAATTTCAAACGATGGATTTCCAAAAAATAGTCCATTCTACTACAAGTTAATCGATGAACCAAAGTTTGAATTTATAAATGAAATAATTGAGAAGGGATATTTTGAATACTTTACTTTCTTAATGGAATACCCCTTGCGGAACACTCCACCCGCACAAGCATCGGGATGATGTGTGGAGACAGTGGGGTGCAGATGATCAGAACCGTTAAAACACAACGGTTTGAGATCATTTTGCGATGATTTTGGGGAGGAATGGTGGACGTGACAGGGCCGCCGCGCGGCCTTATCCAGTAAGGGTTGGAAGACGGTCATGAGCCATGCTTTTTCGACGATTTTGGTAATCGCCATCTCAG
>NZ_JBQCGA010000028.1:0-78435 GCF_051956075.1 Asticcacaulis sp.
GCCTGCGCGTCGCCATCCGCGAAGGCGGCCGCACCGTCGGCGCCGGCGTTGTTTCGAAAATTGTAGAGTAGTGAGGAGCGCCGGTTTGCGCGCAAGCGCAAACCGGATGCAAATCGAGACTAAATGTCTCGATTTCCGCGACGAACGCCCGGAGCCATGCGAAAGGCGGACATTGTCCCTGCACCCGTAAGTTTTCTTATGGGTTGCACGACTAACTCAGCAAAACCCCTGCCGGGACACCGGCAGGGGTTTTGTGTGTCAGTCCTCGTCGCCGTTGGTCATATCGGCTTCGTCGCGCTCATAGCTCAAAAGGTCGGCAGGCTCGCATTTCAGGACGAAACATATCCGAGCCAGAGTCGAGAAGCGTAGGCCGCGCACCTTGCCGGAGCGGAACATGGACATCTGGGTTTCCGACAGACCGACCTGTTCGGCCAGTCGTCGGGCGGTCATGCGACGCTTTTGCAGCACGGCGTCGAGCTTCACACGCACCGGCATCAGATAAAGCTCTCCAGCTCATCCTGCATGGCTATGGCGCGCGTCAGCATGCGCGCCAGCAGGACCAGCGTCACCCCGACCATGACCAGGGCCAGCGCAGGCAGATCGAAGATCATCAGCCCGCCGATCCGGTGCGGCGGCAAGAGCAGGTTGAGAAGCGGATTGACCAGAAGGCTCATCACAGCGCCCGCCGCCAGCAGCCATCCGACGCTGGCCAGCGCGTCGATAAGTCTGCGACTGAACTGTGCGCCGCCCGCGGCAAGGTCCGCGAACAGTCCGCGCAGTCGCCACAGTATGGCGACATAGAACAGGCCAGGCAACCAGGGCACGGACAGACGAATCGCCAGGGCCGTCGTCATGTGCGGGCTGAGCAGGATGGAGAGCGGAAACATCATCATAATCAGGACCAGCGCCATAAAGATGAGGCTGGCCGTCCCTTTCAGGATGAGATTGTTGCGGCGAAACGCATCGGCGTTCATATCAGGCCTCCTTATGGCTGAGGTGCAGGATCATCAGCAGCCAGGTCACAAGTCCGCCCCACAGGCCGAGCTGGACCGCCAGCATCGCGTGCGCGCCGTGATCGAGCAACACCTTGATCGGCATGACCCAGGGAATGAAGATGGCTTCCTTGGCGCTCATGGCGCCAATGGCGAAAAAGGCGCCGGCGATCCCCACCGTCAGCGGCGCCACAAAGCTGCGCGCCGCCAGGGCGACCCAAAGCTGGATCATCGCCGTGAACAGACCCGCCGCCGCGATCTCGACCAAAACGGTGACGAACACGCGTCCCGGAAAGACGCCCGCAGGTGCGTGCTGAGGGGCGAATATGCGCAACATAGCGCCGCTTGCGACGACCTCGATCAGCAAGAGGGCGGACATGAGCGCGATAAGACCGATCATCACCATGCCCTTGGCGGTGAACAAGCGCCAGCGCGGGACGGGGAGGGACAGAATATGGTCTCACATCTGCGGCCCGTGTTCGATCTGACCCAGCAGCGCGCTCAGGGCGGCCAGCGTCATGGGCAGGACAAAAAAGGCCCAGATGGCGGTGACATTCATGATCACCCCGATCCAGGGCGTCCCGGCGCTTCTGAGGCAGATCAGCACAAGAAGCGCCGAGGCAAGGCTTGGCGCGACAAGACAGAGCGCCACAGCCAGGGTGCGTTTGAGTTTGGCGTATTCGATAATGAGGTCGCGCAGCATCAGTGGACCTTTCCCTGATTGCGAAGATAGAAGGATTCCAGAGTCGCGCGGCGGATGGATATTTCGGAAATATCGCACCCCGCTTCGACGAGGCGGCGATTGATCGAGGCCGCCTGCTCAGGACCGCCCGTCAACGCAATCCGCCAGCTTGCGTCTTCGTCCTGCGGGGCATAGCCCGCCTGTCGCAGTACGGAGTCCACGGGCCCTTTCCCCCGAATGATCAAATCGCTGGGCAGGCGTTCCAGAAGGTCCGTAACGGCGCCCTGCGCAACCAGGCGGCCATCCTGCATCAAGCCGATATGGGTCGCCGTCTGCTGGACCTCGGACAGCAGGTGACTGGACATGAACAGGGTGACGCCCGCGTCGCAAAGACGGCGCAGGATGGCGCGCATCTCATGTATCCCGTCCGGATCCAGCCCGTTCAGCGGCTCGTCCAGAACCAGAAGTCGGGGATTGCCGAGCAGAGCCCTGGCCAGACCCAGACGCTGGCGCATGCCCAGTGAATAGTTGCGCACATAACGCTGCGCGGACGCTGTCAGATCGACGATCTCAAGGACCCGGTCGATCTCGGCCGGACGCAGATCGAGCAGGCGGCGCGTCAGGTCGAGATTCTCATATCCAGTCAGATGATGATAGGCGGCGCTGGCGTCGAGCAGAGATCCGGTCAGGCGCGCGGCGGCGCGGCGTTCACGCGCCAGGTCGTGGCCAAAGATCAGCACCTTGCCTCCGCTTGGGCGCAACAGCCCCAGCAACAGGCGAATGGTTGTCGTCTTGCCGGCGCCATTATGGCCCAGAAAGCCATATATCTGTCCGGCCTCCACCGTCAGATCGACGTCGGTCACGGCGCTCCAGGCGCCGAAACGGCGGTTCAGGCCATGGGTTATAATCGCGGGGCAGGGGGGCATGTGTCGTCTCCTGCCGCTAAAATATTTAAGTCTGAATTAAAGTCCATATTTAAAGTCTTAATTAAAATTTATATTGCGATTGGATGGGCGGCGGACAGAAAAATACGGCTTCCCCGCCTTCACGCATCGGGTTAGGCTTCGCCTATGAAAGACCTGATCCGCACCAATAATCCCGCCCTGATCTCCTTCGTGGAATCGCTGCTCAAGGAGGCCGACATCCCCTATTTCGTCGCCGATCAGGCAATCAGCTCCGCCGAAGGCTCTATCGGCATGTTTCCCAAACGTGTGCTTGTGCCCGATGACCATCACGACAAGGCGCGCCGCTGGCTGACCGATGCGGGTCTTGAAGCGGAACTCAGGCCGTTGAAATCCAACGGTTGGGATTGAGCCTGGTTGCGCCTGCAACCGCCTTGACGGCTCCGCCTGTGCGTTCTAGCGTCGCGCGTCTTAATCGGGAGCTGTTCATGTCCATCAGGCGCGCCTCCGCCGTCGTTTTCGGCGCTTTTCTTCTTTCCACCACCATGATGACCGGAGTCGCAATGGCCCAAGCGCCCGCCGCCGCAAACGCGCCCGCCGAGGCCACGCCCCTGACCCCGCAGCGCGTCTTCGCCGATCCTGACCTGAGCGGCCCGCGCGCGGTCGGCGTCAAACTGTCGCCGGACGGCGAGCTTCTGACCTTCCTCAAGCCCAAGGAAGACAATGCCCATATCCAGGATCTGTGGGCCGTGCCGGTCAAGGGCGGAGAGCCCTATCGCCTGATCGACGCCGACAGCCTGTCTTCCCCCGACAAGGCTCTGTCCGAGGCCGAAAAGGCGCGTCGCGAACGCATGCGCGTCTCGGCGCGCGGCGTGGTGGCCTATGACTGGTCGGACGATTCCAAATCCATTCTTGTGCCGCTGGACGGCGACATCTATATGGTCGATCGCGCCACCAAGGCCGTCAAACGTCTGACCGACACGCCGGGCGACGAGGTGGACGCCAAGCTGTCCCCCGATGGCAAATCGGCCTCCTATGTGCGCGATCAGACCCTCTATGTCCGCGACCTGGCCAGCGGAGCCGAAACGCAGGTGACGCCGAAGGGCGAGGGCGCCGTCTCCTATGCCACGGCGGAATTCATCGCTCAGGAAGAGTTGAGCCGCTACACGGGTTACTGGTGGAGCCCGACCGCCAGGCAGATCGCCTATGAAAAATCCGACGAAAGCGGCGTCAAAGTCGCCGAGCGCGTCGAGATCGGCGGCGACGGCGTGACCACGGCCGATCAGCGCTATCCGTTCGCCGGCACGCCCAATGCGGTCGTGGAACTCTACATCAAGACGCTGGGGCAGGATCAACCGGTCAAGGTCGATCTGGGCAACAATCCCGACATCTATCTGGCCCGCGTCAACTGGTCGAAGGATGGCAAGGCGCTCTATGTGCAGCGCCTGAGCCGTGATCAGAAGACCATGGACCTGCTGCGCGTCGACCCGGCGACCGGCAAGTCGAACGTCGTCCTCAGCGAAACCTCGCCGACCTGGGTTGAGGTCTATGACGATTTCCGCCTGCTGTCCGACGGCAGCTTTATCTGGCCGTCCGAACGCGACGGCGAGAAGCACTTCTACCTCTACGGCGCTGACGGCAAGCTGATCCGTCAGATCACGCACGGCGACTGGCCGGTGGATGCGCTGGAGGATGTCAACGAAAAGACCGGCGACATCTGGTTCACCGCCTGCAAGGACACGCCGACCGAACACCGTCTCTACAAGGTCAATTACAAGCATCCGGGCGAGCCGGTGGCCCTGACCCCGGCGGGTGGCTGGTGGAACGCCTCGGTGTCCGGCGGCGGCAAGGCGTTTATCGGTTCCTATTCCGATCCGCAGACCCCGCCGCAGACCGCGCTCTATGACGGTAACGGCAAGCGTCTGCGCTGGATCGAGGAAAACAAACTCGACGCCTCGCACCCGTATTACCCTTACAAGGACGAATACAGCGCGCCGCAATTTGGCGAACTGACGGCGGCGGATGGCGAAAAGCTTGAGTATTATATGCTCAAGCCCAAGGGCTTCGATCCGGCTAAGAAATATCCGGTCATCGTCTCCATCTATGGCGGACCAGCCGCCAAGACCGTCACCAAGACCTGGGTGTCGCCGCAACTGCGTCTGTTGCAGGAGGCGGGCTATATCGTCTTCTCACTCGATAATCGCGGCACGCCGGGGCGCAGCGTCAAGTTCACGCGCAGCATCTACAAGCAGTTCGGCGGCCCGGACATCGACGATCAGATCATGGGCGCCAAGTGGCTGCAAACCCTGCCTTACGTCGATGCCGCGCATATCGGCATCGAGGGCTGGTCGCAGGGCGGTTTTGTGACTCTGATGGCGCTGACGGCCAAGGATACGCCGTTCGCTGCGGGACGTGCGGGCGCGCCGCCGACCCAATGGGCGCTTTACGACACCGCCTATACCGAGCGCTATATGTCCACGCCGCAGGACAATCCGACCGGCTACGCCAAGTCGGACGTGCTGAACCGTATCGACAATCTGAAACCGGACTCTTTGCTGTTGATGCAGGGCATGGCCGACGACAATGTGCAGTTCGCCAATTCGACCCGCGTCATGCTGGCCCTGCAAAAGAAGGGCGTGCCGTTCGAGCTGATGCTCTATCCGGGCGAGCGCCACGGTCTGAAGGGCAATGAGCGTAATCTGCAACGCTTCCTGCTTGATCTCGACTTCTTCAACCGCAAGCTCAAGCCGCAAGATTGATTTTTCGGCCTCGGCGTTTCTATCTCCGGCGCAATCCGTTAGGTTGCGCCGGATTTTTGTTTTCCGGGTGCGCCTTTCGTGTCTGACTCCCTGCCTGCCAAAGAGGACATGATCCTCGCCTGCGCCTTTATTCCCGATGAGAAGGCGCGCGCGGACGTCCTTGATCTGTTTGCCTTTCTGGAAACCCTGCGCGCCATTCCGGCGCGGGTCACCGAGCCGCTTATGGGCGAAATCCGGCTGCGCTGGTGGTGGGAGGCGATTGAGGAGATCGATCAGGGGCGGCCTGTGCGCTATCACCCGCTCACCGAGTCGATCAAGGCGCTGATCCTTGAGTGGGGCCTTGCGCCGCGCGCCTTTTACGACCTGATCGAAGGCCAGACGCCGCTGCTCGACAAGGGCGCTCTGACGACCGGGACGGCGCTTGAGATTGTGGATCGCGGCGAGGTCATCGTGGCCCGGCTGGCGGCGCAACGGATGGATGCGGACGCTGAGGCGTCGTCCTTGCTTCACGTCGCGCGGCTTTACGGCATGGCGGAGTTGAAGGCGCGGCGCGGTTTAAGCGATGGCGGCGAGGCCGAACTGGCGCACCTGCGCCGCGAGGCCGCATCCGTCGCACGTAAATTGCCCGCCTCGCTGATGCCGCTGGCCCTTCCGGCCGTCACCGCGACGGCCTTGTGGCGGGGTCAAACGTCCGGTCCTTTGATTAAGCGTATCAAAATGTTGACGGCGTTTCTTACCGGAAGGATTTAATTCTTCTTCTTTTCCCACGGCAGGCTCTGGGTCAGCTTGTCGAGCGGCGTTTCGGTCACCACAGTGGGCTGCGGCACGGCGATTTGCACGGGCTTGTCGGGATAGGCGCGCCAGCCGCTGGCAATCAACTGATCGAAGCCCTTACATCCGGGCATGATTCGCACCGCGCCGGTTCTCGGCTTGGCGAAGGGCGGCGGTTGGCGCACATCCTGCCGCGTCGGGTCGATGAACACCCAATCCGAGGCCAGACCGTATCCGGCGTCGCCGCCAGTGCGCACGGCGTTATAAGCGATACGCGCCTGTAAGTCGGAGACGCCGTATTTGAGCATGGCGCGGTAGAAGATGGCGTCCGCAACCTCGCGCTTGCCCGGCTCGCCGATGGTGTAAAGCCAGTCGTGCACGATGGCGGCGCGCGCCGTCGGGCCTTGAGGGTCGATCAGGCTCTGGCCGTACCACGGCACCGAGGCGAAGTCGGTGACATACCATTTCGGCACCACGATCACCCAGCCGGTCACCGGGTCGCAATAGGGGAACTCCGCATCGAGTGTGAACAGCTTGCGGCCCTGCTTGGTCTGGTTGAACAGCATGATCGGCTGCGGCGTCAGCGAGGACGGCGTCACCGGCGCTTCGACCGGCACATAGACGGTCTTGATCGTGGTTTCGCTGGCGCAGGCGCTAAGCATGAGCAGGGCGGCGAGGGCGAGAGGCAGGATGCGGCGCATGACGGGGCGTTTATCGTGACATTCAGGCGATATTGAGCCAGGCGTCAAAGTCGTGCAAGGCGCGCAAGGACATCAGGCGCTTCTTGGCGCGGCCGCGATCCTTGACGGGAATTTTCTTGCCGTCCTGATCGTGCTTCGGCGCTTCAAGCGGAGGCAGCAGACCGTAATTGATATTCATAGGTTGGAAGTTTTGGGGCTGGAAGGCGCCGCCCTCCAGATGGCCGATGGTGATATGGTTCAGCAAGGCGCCCAGCGCCGTCGTCTCCGGTGGTTCCGGCAAGACCCGCCCCAGGGCCTGCGCGGCGGCGAAACGCCCGGCTAGCAGGCCGATGGCCGCGCTTTCGACATAGCCTTCAACGCCTGTGATTTGTCCGGCGAAACGCACGGATTTTTCAGGATAAAGCGCCTTCAGTCTCAGATTCCGGTCGAGGATTTTTGGTGACTGGATGAAGGTGTTGCGGTGCAGACCGCCCAGACGCGCGAACTGGGCGTTTTCCAGCCCCGGAATCATACGGAAGATATCCGCCTGCGCGCCGTGCTTCAGCTTGGTCTGAAAGCCGACCATATTGTAGAGGGTGCCCAGCGCATTGTCCTGACGCAACTGAATGATGGCATGAGGTTTAACTGTCGGATTGTGCGGATTGGTCAGGCCGACCGGCTTCATCGGGCCATAGCGCAGGGTCTCGCGCCCACGTTCGGCCATGACCTCGATCGGCAGGCAACCGTCGAAATAGGGCACGTGCTCCCAGTCCTTGAACTCGGCCTTCGGGCCGTTCAGCAGGGCGTCGATAAAGGCCTCGTACTGGTCCTTGTCCATCGGGCAGTTGATATAGGCCGCCGCGTCGCCGCCGGGGCCTTCCTTGTCGTAGCGCGACTGTTTCCACGCCTTCGACATGTCGATGGAGTCGTAGTGGATGATCGGCGCGATGGCGTCGAAAAAGCTCAACTGGCCTTCGCCGCTGACATCCAGCACGAAGCGCGACAGGCTTTCCGACGTCAAAGGCCCGGTGGCGCAGACGACGTTTTCCCACGGCTTGTCGTCGAGGCGCGTGACCTCCTCGCGCACCACGGTAATCAGCGGGTGTTGCGACAGCGCCTCCGTCACGGCCTGCGCAAAGCCGTCGCGGTCCACGGCCAGGGCGCCGCCCGCCGGCACCTGATGCGCATCGCCGCAGGACAGGATCAGCGACCCGGCGCGCCGCATCTCGGCGTGCAGCAGGCCGACGGCGTTATATTCCCAATCGTCCGAACGGAACGAGTTGGAGCAGACCAGTTCGGCGAAGTCCTCGGTCTGGTGGGCGTCGGTTTTGATAGGCGCGCCATCGCGGATCGCGCCGCGCATTTCGTGCAGGACGACGGGAACGCCTGCGGAAGCGATTTGCCAGCAGGCTTCGGAACCGGCCAGACCGCCGCCGATAACGTGTACGGGAGAAAGGGTATTTGACATGCGGCGGCTGTACATCATGCGTGCGCCGCTGTGAAGATGTGGCCTGGGTAAGATGTGGTCTTGGTAAGATGTGGCGCGTTTGCCGTGCCTTGCTGTAAAACGCCGCGCGTTAACGAAATAAGCTTCTCAGGCGAAGGGATTTGTCTCAAATAGAGGTTAAGGGTGTTATAGGCCCGCCAATCGGGCGCGCGGGGAGACAGATGGGGCACAAGGCGGCATTTTCGCTCAAAAAGGCGCTGATCGAGTCGGTCGGATTCTTGCCGACGGCGTGGTCTGGCGCATGGCTGGTCCTGCTGGCCATGTTGGCGGCGATGATTTCGGCGCCGTTTGCGCTGGACTATGCGCCGACGGCTGTTGCGGCGACGGGGCTGCTGGCTCTGCTCTGGCTATTGAAACTGATGGCGTTGGGCGCGCTCTACCGAGTGGCCGCTTTCGCTCAGGCGGCGCGTATTGAGGGGCTGGGACTGGGCGGCGTACAGCTTGGCAGGCCGGAATTGCGGCTGCTGATCGCGCAGATCGTCATGATGCTGTTTCTCCTGTTGATCGCCGCGACCCTGGTCATGGTCTTCATGCTGGCCTTCAGCCTTTCCGGGCTTGGGAATGGCTATGTCGATACGATGAGCGCTGTTTCGGCGGTGTTTGAGCGCGCGCAGGGGCTGGACTGGGCCTTCATCGTCTATGCGGGTTTAGCGGTTCTGCTGCTGTTCGTACTCAGCGTGCGCCTGTCGCTGATGTACGTGGCCAGCGTCGCGGAGCGTCGGATTGTGACGCTTAATGCGCTTGGTCTGAGCGAAGGCGCAGGATTTAAACTGCTGTTCGGCGTCTTGCTGGTCGTAGCGCCAGCGCCAGCGGCGGCCCTGATGCTGCATTACTTTGCGACCTCCGACGCCGCCATGGTCGCGCATATCACGCTGAGCCTGATAGCGGTCGCCGTGATTTTACCTTTGAGCGCCGGATTTTTCGCTTCCGCCTATAGGCAGATGCGGCAGGGACAGGCTAAATAGTCGAATCCGCAACAAGACGGCGCTTAGGCCGTGGATTCGGGGCCGGGATTTGACCACACGCATGAACCTGTCGCTGGACTTCGCGTTTGAGGGGTTTCGCCTGATCCGGCAGAGACCTAAGCTGATCCTGTTCTGGGGCCTGCTCACCCTGATCGGCAACAGTCTGATCGCCGTCATAACGACCGTGATGGCGGGGCCCGCGCTGGCGGAATTGTCGCATGTCGCCGTTCAGTCGCCGGACCCGCAGACCACAATCGCCTTGATGACGCAAATCGCGCCTGCGCTTGCAGCAGGCATGCCCGTCTACATTCTAACCTCCGCCGTCATGACGGCGGCGATCTGCCGCGCCGTAGAGGGCGAGTCTGACGAGCGCTTTGGCTTTCTGCGCTTCGGCAAGCATGAAGTCCTTCTGATCGCTGTTGAAATCGTCATGCTGTTCGTGCGCGTCCTTGCCATGGTCGGCTTTGTCGTTCTGGGCGAGGCCAGCGTTCAGGCCCTGCCGGGCGCGGCGGGCGAAGGGCTGTCGGCGCTGGCTTCGCTGGCGGGACTTGGCTTTGCGGGCTGGCTAAGCTTGCGCCTGTCGCTCAACGCCGCCCAGACCTTTGATGAGGCGCGCCTGAACATCTGGGGCAGTTTCGAGCTGACCCGCGACCGCTTCTGGTCGTTGTTCGTTGGCTACGCGACTGCCTTTGGTCTGGCGCTGGTGGTGATGTTCCTGTGCATGCAGGTTGTCGATGGCGCCTTGGTGCTGGCCAGCGGCATGACTTCGGCAAAGGGCGCTGATGGCCTCGATATGAGCAGTCTCGCGGCGCTCGGCCAGCCATCCGTAATTCTCTATCTCTTTCTGACCGGCGGCGTCATGTCGCCGCTGACCGCCAGCATTCTGATGGCCGCGCCGATCGCGGCGTACCGGCAGATACGCGCTCTGGGCAAACCGGCGACAGCCGCTTAATAGCCCGTCAGGTGGAAATAGCTGCGGTCGTGCTGCGGCTGGATGGGGCGGGCATTGGGGCCGATCAGCCGTGAGAAGGCGTCGGCCTGCTCCGCCGAAATGCTGAGCGGCGACGAATAGATCATCCAGGTCACGCCCTCGGTGCAGGGCGGGGTGGTCAGCGAACCGGCATAGACATAGAAATCCTCTGTGCCGGGCAACAAGTCCTGCGCGTTGATCAGCAGATCGGACATCGGCACGGGCTGGCCCGGATCGCTGGGCAGATAGGTCCACAGCGAGGCCAGCATCGGATCTGCGACGCCAATATCGTACAGCACCGCCACAATCACCTTGTGGCCCTGCTTGTCCTCGTGGATGAACTGGCTTTCCAGCGTCGAATGATGGCCATTGATCGCATGTTCGCTTGGCGAATGGAATTCTATGGCCTTGAGATCGTACTGATCGCCGTCCAGCACCAGACCGCCGCCGTTCTGCGGGACGATGCGGACCGTCTTGCCGGTGTTCTGGATGGTGGCGGACGCGGAGTTGTAGTTGAGCCTTACCTTGCCGGTCTGGCTCTTGACCTGGCCGGAAATATCGACCGGCGACTGGCGCTGGCCTGTGCCGCAGACGCTGGAGCCCCCGCCTAACGACGCCCAGTGATCGGGTCCGGTGTCGCCGTCATAGGTCCATTTCGCCACCGGACCGGAATCGGCATGCCCGCCCGCCGCATCATGCGCGTCATGCTTTTTCGCGCAGGCGTTCAGACTCAAGGCGAAGACCAGAGCGCAACTCAGATTCAGACTTATGGACAGGGGGCGACTCATCTTGTGCATGGCGAAACCTTGCCGCAAAATGGTTAATGGAGGTTAAGGTCATCCCTCAGATTAAAGCGCTGAGATTACAAACGCTTCATGACACGCAATTAAGTTGCCCGATGGGGCCGAGGTAGCCACAATCCGGCCATAACTTCTGCGGGGATTATCTCATGTCCAAGACTCTCTTCATCGCCGCCGCCGCCATCACCGCCGTCACCGGCGCAGGCGCGGCGCAGGCTCATACCGAGGTCAGCCTCAAAAACATCGCCGCGCGCGTCGTGGTGATTCCAGAAAACCGGTCCGACGTCGATCTGCGCGTCGTCTATGGCAAGGCCAAGGTTCCGGTCATCATGGTGCATAGCGAAGGCTCGCGACTGGTGGCCGATGGCAAGCTCGGCAATCACGGCGTCAACTGCAAGGTTGACGGCGCCAATGTGCCGGGGCTCGGCTTCGTAGCGATGGCCGATCTGCCGACAGTTTATATCCGCACGCCCATGGACGCCAAGGTGTCGGCGGGCGGCGCGACCTGGGGCGAGGTGCGCGCCAGTCAGTCGCTCGACCTCGGCGAAGGCGGTTGCGGCAAATGGACCGTCGGCGACGTCTCTGGCAAGGCCGAGATCAGCATTGGCGGTTCGGGCGACGTCACGGCGGGGAAGATGGGCGACGCCGAGGTCAATATCGGCGGCTCCGGTAATTTTTACGGCGGCGCGGCGCAGGCGCTGGAAGCCAATATCGGCGGCAATGGCGATATTTCCCTCAACAGCGTTGACGGGCCGGTCGAGGTCAATATCGGCGGTTCGGGCAATGTGAAGATCGATTCCGGCCAGTCGCCGAAACTGGAGGTCAATATCGCGGGATCTGGCGATGTGCGCCACGGCGGTACGGTGCGCGATCTTGAGGTCAATATCGTCGGCTCCGGCGATGTGCGCGTCCATGCGGTCACCGGCAATGTGTCGCGCTCGATCATGGGGTCCGGCAAGGTGATTATCGGCCAGTAGGCGGCGTCAGTTCGCCTGATGCGGAATCGTTCTTTTACGCAGAAAGCGCCTGTGTTAACCATGATCTCCGGCAGGTCCGCCTGCCGGAGATTTTGGCGAGGGGGGCTGGGGTGTTCGAGGAAGAGGTCAGGCGACGTATCCGCTTTGCGCCCGCGCCCGACTGGGTGCGGACGCAGGCCTTCGTCAGACCGGAAAAGCTCGACGCGTCGCTCGCCCCATGGGGCTTCTATACCTGGCTAATGGATGATCAGGCGCGGCTGGATGTCCGGCCGCAGCGCTATAACCGAACGATCGAAGAAGTCGTCAACCTGTCGGCCCTGCAGGAACTGGCCAATGTCAGCGTGCCGTTCAATCCGTATCATGACGAGCTGAGCATCCATCATGTCCGCGTCCTGCGCGGCGATCAGATCATTGAGGTCGATGTCGAAAGCCGCTTTCTGGTGCTGCGCCGCGAGCGCGAATTCGAGCGGCTGGTGCTGGACGGGCGCTGGACCCTGACCGTCGCCCTGCCGGACGTGCGCGTGGGCGACATCATCGACATGGCGATGACGCTGAGCGGCGACCCCGCGTGCTTTCAGGGCGAGTTCACCATCCCCGTCCCTTTGCAGAACGTGGTCCACTGGCATCGCCGCCATGCGCGCCTGTTGCTGCCGCCCGACCGCAAAATCTATGTGCAGCCATTTCCGGCGGGTGGCGCGCAGCCGCAGGTCAGCGCGCTGGCGGATGGCTACAGCGAAATCCGCTTCGATGAATCGCCGGTTCCGGCCTGCGCTTATGAAACCGATATGCCGGGCTGGGTCATGCCGGCGCGCGGCGTCTTCGCATCGTCATTGAATAGCTGGGAGCGCGTCAATGATGTGATGCGCGCGGGGTTTGAGGGCGACGAGGATTATCCCGATGGCCTTTTGCAAGTTATCTCGGAACTGGAGAGTGACCATGCGCATCCCAAGGATCGTATCGTCGCCGTCGTCCGCTGGGTCCAGGAGAATATCCGCTATTTCGCCTTCTCGTTTGGCGAGGGCGGCTTCGTGCCGCGATCTTTACGCGACATCTTCGCCGACCGCATCGGCGACTGCAAGGATGTCTCCAAGCTGATCTGCGCCATGCTGACAAAGATGGGCGTCGAAGCCTGGCCAGCCCTGGTCGATACACGGCGCGGCTTCGATCTGGCCAATACCCAGCCGCGGCTCGGCGCCTTCAATCACTGCATCGCCATGTGCTATCACGAAGGCCGCGCCTACTGGTTCGAGGGTACGATCAACGTCGCGCAGGGCGGCGATCTGGCGCATCTGGCTCAGACCGATCTGGGCTACGCTCTGGTCCTGAAACCTGGCGGCGGGCTTGAGCGGATGATGGAGAAGACGCCGCAGCTTGACTATGAGGTGCGCGAAGTCATCCACCTGCCGGAAAAGGCCGGTGAGGAAACGCTGATCGAGATCGACTATGTCTATCGCGGCGCGCGCGCCGACGCGGTGCGCAGCGATCTGCGTCATCAGAGCCTGACCTCATATGTCGAGGACCGCTGCGCTTTGTTCAGTTATATTTACGGCATGAATATGTGCGCCATCCCGCAGATGACGGACGACCGAAGGCTGAACGAAATCATCATCACCACCCATGTGACGACGGACAATCCGTGGCATATCACCGACGCGGGCGGGGGACGGGTCATTTTCAGCCCGGAATCGGCGTTCGGCTATGTCGTGGGCGAACCGGAGGGCGCGCGCCGCTTCCCTTACGATATGGGCGATGTCCGGCAGGGGCGGGTGACCACGGTGGTGGAGACGAAGCGCAATCTGGCCTGGCCGCTTGCAAAGCGCAACTGGGATTTTGGCGGCGTGCGCCTGGAGGTGGCGACCCGGAGACGCGCAGGCGTTTACGAAGCGGTCCGCACCTATATGGTCACGCGCCCGTGGCTGTGGGCGCAGGAAAAGCGCGCGCTCGACGACGCCCATGGCGAGCTGATGCTGTGGGACCGTCTGAGCCTGCACATGCCAGGCCGCGCCGCCGCCCTGTGGCTGCCGGGATTTCTGTTGCGGCTGTCGGTCTGGGGCGGAATACCGACTCTGGGTGTGATTATATGGCTGGTCTGGCGATTGACAGTTAAGTGAAATTCCCGCCATTCTCAGAAAAACTAATAATCATAACGGGTTGGGAATATGGATATGCAATCGAAAGTCACGCGCCGCGCGCTGTTTATGACGGCGGCGGCCTCCACGCTGCTCGCCGCCTGCGGCGGCGGTAGCGGGGGAGGCGGATATGGCGGCGGGTCGTCATCCAGCCAATCCTCCTCATCGTCTTCATCGTCCGTTCCTCCGCCCGCTCTGCCCGATCCGTCAACGGCGTCGGCGCTCAAGACCGTTTTTGCTGGCAAGTTCAAGGTAGGCATGGCGGTGAATCCCGGCCTGACGTCCCAGACGATCACGCACGACCTTCTGCTCAAACACGCCAGTTCGATCACCGCTGAAAGCGTTATGAAGGCCGATCCGATCGGCGTCTCCGAAGGCGTGTATGATTTCACGCAGGCCGACGCCCTGATCGCCTTTGCGCAGGCGAATGGCATTGCGGTGCGCGGTCATTGCCTGGTCTGGCATAAGACGGCGCCAGACTGGTTTTTTGCGGGCGACCAGAGCGATATGACGGCTTACAAGGCTCTGGTCCGGCAAAGACTGGAAACCTATGTAACGGACGTGGTGACGCATTTTAAAGGTCAGGTCTATTGCTGGGACGTCGTCAATGAGGTCGCCAGCGACGACTCATCCGGCGATTATCGTAATTCCAAATGGTATCAGACGCTTGGGCCCGACTATATCGAATACGCCTTCCGCGCCGCCCGCGCCGCCGATCCGTCCGTCAAGCTGTTCATCAATGAGTATTCCACGGAATACGCCGATAAGCGCGCGCGCCTGCTGAACATTGTGCAAACTCTACTGACCAAGGGCGTTCCGATTGATGGGGTTGGGCATCAGTTGCACATTTCCACCACATCGACGACCGCCGCCGCTGTCGAGGCGGCGCTGAACGATGTCGAGGCGAAGGGGCTTATCAATCATATTACCGAGCTTGATGTCTCATTTTACAATGATCCCGGCAGTTGCTTAGCCTCCCAAACCGGGTGCGCCGCGCAGATCAATCCCGGTACGCAAGCCTATAATAACGCGCTGCAAGCGCAGGCCCTCCTGTACCGCAGCCTGTATAACCTGTTCCTTGCCCATCCCAGCGTCGAATCGGTGACCACCTGGGGCGTGGCGGATAATCATACCTGGCTCGATACCTGGCCGGTGACGCGCGCCAATTACCCTTTGTTGTTCGATACGAACGGCGATCCGAAATCGGCATATTGGGCCGTGGTCGATCCGACCTTTACACCATGAGGAAGCGCGGGCCTGTTTCGTACACCAAAAAATTCCGTTGCCCTGTTGCCCTTTGCGCAAACCGCTGATACAGGCATCGGCTCACAGCGCGTCAGGGTAAAACCAGACGCCCTTCAGGGGTATAGCTCAGCTGGTAGAGCGCCGGTCTCCAAAACCGGAAGTCGTGGGTTCGAGTCCCTCTGCCCCTGCCATCTTTTCTTTGAGGCTTGAAAACCCGTTTTCGAGCCTCATTTCTGTTGTTCGGGAGTCGCGATCTTTCGGCGCGACGCAATTGAATAGGCCTTGATCCGGTGAAGAAACCTGACGTGAAGACAAAGACCGTACAGCCTGCGCGCGGAACCGCCGTCGGCAAGATCGAGCCTGTCAAGGTCGCCGCTGGCGCCGTCGAAGCGAAAGAGCCGAAAAAGCCGTTCAACCCCGCCAAATTCTTCACCGAGGTCCGTCAGGAAGGCCGCAAGATCACCTGGCCGAGCCGCAAGGAGACCTGGATTACGACCGTCATGGTGCTGATCATGGTCATTCTGGCTGGCGTTTTCTTCTATGTGGTCGATGGCGCGCTGGGCTATCTGACCAGCTTCCTGACCAAGCTCGGACAATAAGACCGGATAAGGACAAATATCTATGTCAAACGCTGCTCCCAACGCTGCTTCGACCGACGCGGTTGTCTCTAATCCGAACCACAAGTGGTACATCGTCCACGCCTATTCCAATTTCGAGAAGAAGGTGGCCGAATCCTTGCGCGAACAGGCCAAATCGCGCGGGCTTGAAGACAGGTTCTCTGAAATCCTGGTGCCGACCGAAGAGGTGGTCGAGGTGCGCCGCGGGCGCAAATTCAATTCGGAGCGCAAATTCTTCCCCGGCTATGTGCTGGTGAAGATGGAAATGACCGACGAAGCCTATCACCTGGTCAAGGACACGCCCAAGGTCACCGGCTTCCTCGGTTCGGGCCTGAAGCCCATGCCGGTGTCGCAGCGCGAGGTCGATCGCATCCTCGGCAATTCGGCGGCCTCGGTCGAGCGTCCGACCCCGGTTCTGTCCTTCGACATCGGCGAAAAGGTCAAGATCACCTCCGGCCACTTCGCCTCGTTCGACGGCGTTGTCGAAAGCGTCGATCAGGAACACGCCCGTCTGCGCGTCTCGGTGTCGATCTTCGGTCGCGCCACCCCGGTCGATCTGGAATATGCGCAAGTGGAAAAGACGGCCTGACTGTAAGACTTGCCTGTAGCGGCCAAACCCGCTATAGCGCCCGATCTTCGTCGAGAGACGAAGTTAAATCCGTGGGAGCAGAGATGCGCACCACGGCTCACAATACGCTCCCCGGAGCGTTATATGGAGATATCCAATGGCTAAGAAAATCCTGGGCTATATCAAGCTCCAGGTGAAGGCCGGCAGCGCCACGCCTTCGCCCCCCATCGGCCCGGCCCTGGGTCAACGCGGCGTCAACATCATGGGTTTCTGTAAGGAATTCAACGCCCGCACTGAAAACGTCGAAAAGGGCACGCCGCTTCCGACGATCATCACCGTCTATCAGGACAAGTCGTTCACCTTCGTGACGAAGACGCCGCCGGCGACCTTCTTCATCAAGCAGGCCCTGGGCCTGAAGTCCGGCTCCTCGAAGCCGGGTCGCGATTCCGCTGGCCAGATCACGCGCCAGCAACTCAAGGATATCGCTGAGAAGAAGATGAAGGATCTGTCGGCGCACGACGTCGATTCCGCCGCCAAGATCATCGAGGGCTCCGCGCGCTCGATGGGTCTGAAGATCGTCGATTAAGGGGATTGATATGACCAAGATCGCCAAGCGCATCAAGGCGTGGAACGCCGACACCGTCAAGCTGCACAGCCTGACCGAAGCTCTCAACGTCGTTAAGGCCAACGCCAAGGCCAAGTTCGACGAATCCATCGAAATCGCCGTGAATCTCGGCGTCGATCCGCGTCACGCCGACCAACAGGTCCGCGGCGTGGTCAGCCTGCCGTCGGGCACCGGCAAGGACGTTCGCGTCGCCGTGTTCGCCAAGGACAAGAAGGCCGAGGAAGCTCTGGCCGCGGGCGCCGAAGTCGTCGGCGCCGAAGACCTGGTCGAAAAGATCCAGGGCGGATTCATGGACTTCGACCGCGTTATCGCGTCGCCGGACATGATGGCCCTGGTCGGCCGTCTGGGTAAGGTGCTGGGCCCGCGCGGCCTGATGCCGAACCCGAAGGTCGGCACCGTGACCCCGAACGTCGCTCAGGCCGTCAAGGACGCCAAGGGCGGCGCGGTCGAGTTCCGCGTCGAAAAGGCCGGTATCGTCCATGTCGGCATCGGCAAGGCCTCCTTCACCGTCGAACAGCTCGAAGCCAACGCCCGCGCGCTGGTTGACGCGCTGGTCAAGGCGCGTCCGTCGGGCGCCAAGGGCCTCTACGTCAAGAAGATCGCCCTCTCGTCCACGATGGGACCGGGCGTGAAGGTCGACACTTCGACCGCGGCCTAAGCGGTCCGCTACGCCACATCGGTTACAAAAAGCCGCTTCGGTTCGCCGGAGCGGCTTTTTTAGGTCCGAAAGGCTGAGAAGATCAGGTTGCGCAGCCACCTATGTCCGGCATCCGCATCCATGCGTGGATGCCAGATCTGCGAAATGGTCAGGCCCGGCGCATCAAAGGGCAGGTCGAAGGCGCGCACCCCGGTTCCCTGCATCGCCTCGATAAAGCTGCGCGGCGCGACACCGATCAGATCAGAAGCGGCGACAAGCGCCAGAGCCGCGGGAAAGCTGGGCACGGTGACGCGAATATCGCGGCTCAGACCACGCTCGGCCAGGGCGGCGTCAATCGGTCCGTGCTGACTGTGACGATGGCGTCGCGCCGCCATGACATGGCCGCAGGCAATGAAGGCCGCCGGCGTCACAGGGGTGTCCAGAAGCGGGTGACCAATACGGGCCATACCGGCAAAGCTGTCGCGGTAAAGGGTCTGAGCGCGCAGCTCGCCAGCCTCGCCGGAAATGACTCCGATGTCCAGATCAATGCCGCCATCGCGCAAGGCGCGTATGTCCTTGTCGGGCTTGGGCGTGAAATTCAATCGCACGCCGGGCGCCGTCCTGGCGACCGCCATGCTCAGGCGCGCGGCGTGGATCATGACAAAGGCTTCGTTAGCGCGGATGGTGAAGCTTTGCTGCAAGCTGGCGATGTCTACAGAGGGTGAAGGACGCAGCAGGGCGCGGGCGCGGGCGTTCAGCTCATTCGCTTCCTGCGCGATGCTTTCGGCATAGGGCGTCAGGACCATGCCGCGACCGGCCGGGGCCAGGATCGGGTCGCTCATCAGCTCGCGCAGGCGCGCCAGGGTGCGGCTCATTGCGGAGACGCTCAAGCCCAGACGTCTGGCGGCGCCCGTGACGCTGCGCTCGGTCAGCAGGACGTCCAGAGCGGATAGCAGATTCAGATCGGCGTCATTCATAGCCCTGTTTGTGAACACGTAGGGCGTTTGACGCAAGAGAGGTTTGCATGGGTTGCGTATGGCGCAAAACGTCGGCCGCGCTATATGAAGACCCTGAAGCGAAAGATAAAAGGTGCGCACAATGCAAGACGCCAAACAGGATGGCTTGACGGGAACCCGACGCGTCATGGCCATCGCCGTCCTCCTGACGGCTCTGGTGCTGGTCGTGCTCGACAGCGTGATCGCCAATGTCGCCCTGCCAAGCATCGCCGCAGCGTTTCACGCGCCTGAAGCGGATGCGGTATGGGTCGTCTCGGCCTACCAACTGGCCGTGCTGATTGCCTTATTGCCTTGCGGCGCCCTGGGTGAAAAATTCGGGCCGCGCCGCGTTTATCTGAGCGGAGTCGCATTATTCATAACCGCCTCGGCCGCGTGCGCCTTTGCGGTCAGTCTGCCCATGCTGGTGGCGGCGCGCTTCGTTCAGGGCCTGGGCGGCGGCGCAATCATGGCCCTGGCCATGATGAACCTGCGCTTCGCCGCGCCACAAAGGATGCTGGGTGTGATCATCGGTCTGAACGCGATGACGGTGGCGGTATCCTCGGCGGCGGGGCCGGGGGTGGCTGGCGCGATCCTGGCGGTAGCGTCATGGCGGTGGCTGTTCGCCGTCAATCTTCCGATCGGGGCGCTGGTGCTGTTGTGCGGCGGCGCGCTGGCGCATACGCAAGGCACGCACAGGCGTCTGAATCTGCTGGCCATTGCGCTGAATGCCTTGATGTTCATCCTGTTTTTCAACGGCGCGGATCAGATTTCGCGCGCGCCTGTGCGCGGCGCTGCGTTCATCGCAGGCGCACTTGTCTGTCTTGTTGTGACCTTGCGGATCGAACGCGGCAAGACCGCGCCTTTGATCCCTGTCGATCTGTTCGCCGCGCCGGCGTTCCGCATCGCCGTGGTCGCTTCGGTGTGCGCCTTTACCGGCCAGATGCTGAGCTTTGTCGCCATGCCCTTCTATTTGCAGCACGACCTGCATATGAGTCCGGCGCAGACCGGACTTTACATGATGCCCTGGCCGATCGCGGTCGCCATACTGGCGCCAATTTCGGGCCGTCTGGCGAGCCGGGTGCGCACGGCGTGGCTGTGCGGCGCCGGCGGCGGATTGCTGGCTCTGGGACTGCTTGTCATTGTCGCATTTCCACAGGCGCGCCTTGCCAGCTTCATCATTGGCGGCGTGATAGCCGGCGTCGGCTTCGGCCTGTTCCAGACGCCCAATAACCGCGTCCTGCTGCTCTCCGCGCCAAAGCTCCGCAGCGGCGCGGCGGGAGCGATGCAGGGCACGGCGCGCCTGAGCGGTCAGACCTTCGGCTCGATCCTGATGGCGGTGATGTTCAGCCTTGTGCCGGTGCAGACCGCGCCGCGCATCGCGATCTTTGCCGCCGCCGCTTTCACCGCATTGGCGGCGCTGATCAGTCTCACGCGGGCGCGCTACGAAACAGGGGCCGGAGCGGGCGGGCCGGAGTGAAAACGGAAATCGGTGTCGGATTCGCTGATCAGGGCCTGCTCCACCGGGCGGATGGCCTCGATACGACGGGCGATGTCGTCCTTATCCCCATACAGCTCCGCCAGTTTGAGATAGTTCTGGAAGTGCCGCGCTTCAGATCGCAGCAGGCCGGAATAGAACTTGCCAAGTTCATCATCGAGATGCGGCGCGAGGACGGCGAAACGTTCGCAGGACCGTGCCTCGATAAAGGCGCTGATAACCAGAATATCGGTCATCATGCCGGGTTCTGAGCGCCGCACCAGTTTGCGTAAGTCCGCCGCATAGCGCGACGCCGAGATCGGCCGCAAGACTATGCCGCGCCTGGCGATGATCTTCAGCACCTGCTCGTAGTGGACAAGCTCCTCGCGCGCCAGCCGCGACATGGCGTTGATGAGTTCGACGCGCTCCTGGTACTTGGCCATCAGATTGATGGCGTTGGAGGCGGCCTTGTATTCGCAATTCTTGTGGTCGATCAGCAGAAGATCGAGATTGTCCAGCGCCGCATTAGTCCATGCGCGCGGGGTTTCGCTGCCGAGGAAGTTGTAGATGGGGGCCAGCACGTCGCTCTCCTGAACAGGCAGGGTCCGTGCCAAAACCCGCGCGCAAAATCAAGTCCCATAAAGATTACCGCGAATTCACTCGACTTAACGACGGGGCAGCGGCATTTTGAGAGGGCAGAATTTCATAACAGGTTTATCTGAGTGAACTTCCTCTCCGGGTTGCCGCAGCTCAGGTAATAAGGGGAGGGGATGTTGGCGCGTCCCCTCCCGCTCTCCCTGAGATATTTCTGCCGCGCTCTTGCCTTTTCCCATCAAAGTCTGTAAGAGGCGCGCTCCGGCGTGGAGGCCACAGGTCTTCGCACCGTTCTGTCAGAGACCTTCGGGGATCAGGGGCCGCCTGATCCATAATCTGCGGGAGCCCCCGCCAGGCCGAATTGAGACGGGACGCAACGCCAAAGGATTTAACGCGTTTCCTTAATTGAAGCGCAATGTCCTTATCGGTGGCAAGCTCTCCCTCAATCGACAGAAACCCCGCCGGGTCCGGTTCGCCGGACCCTTCGGGTTTTGTTCGTCCTGAAAGATCATCTTTCAGGGTAAATCCCATGGAGGCCACTTATGGACCGCGCACATAAAGCCGAGTCGATCGAAGAACTGAAAAGCGTCTTCGCCAGCTCCGGCGCCGTGGTTGTTACCCAATATAAGGGTATGACCTTTGTGGAAATGTCTGAACTTCGCACCCGTCTCCGCAAGGAAGGCGCCGTGCTGAAGGTGTTTAAGAACCGTCTGGCCATCAAGGCTCTGGACGGCTCGGTCGGCGAACAGGGCGAAGCCATGTTCAAGGGCCCGGTCGCCCTGGTCTATTCGGCCGATCCGGTGACCGCTGCGAAAATCTCCGCCCAGTACGCCAAAGAGAATGACAAGCTCAAGATCGTTGGCGGCATCATGGGTACGGACGTGCTCAACGAGAACGGCGTAAAGGCTCTGGCCACCCTGCCGTCGCTCGACGAGCTTCGCGGCAAGCTCATCGGCCTCATCCAGGCGCCTGCGACCAAGATCGCCGGCGTCCTGCAAGCGCCTGCCGGCGCCGTGGCTCGCGTCATCGCGGCCCACGCCGACAAGAACGCTGCGGCCTAAAACACCATCATTCATTCTCCCATCAACACATCTATCGTTTAAGGAAATCTCATGTCCAAACTGGAAAAGCTGGTCGAAGACCTGTCCGCCCTGTCGGTTCTCGAAGCCGCCGAACTGTCCAAGCTGCTGGAAGACAAGTGGGGCGTTTCCGCCGCCGCGCCTGTCGCCATGGCTGCCGCTCCCGCCGCCGGTGGCGCTGCTCCGGCTGAAGCCGCTGAAGAGCAAACCGAATTCACCGTTGTCCTGACCGACGGCGGCGACAAGAAGATCAACGTGATCAAGGAAATCCGCGGCATCCGTTCGGAACTCGGTCTGAAGGAAGCCAAGGACCTGGTCGAAGGCGCTCCGCAAACCGTCAAGGAAAATGTGTCGAAGCAAGAAGCCGCCGACATCAAGAAGAAGCTGGAAGACGCCGGCGCCAAGGTCGAAATCAAGTAATTTCGGCTTTCGCCATTATCTTCAGACGGGCCGGAACCTCATGGGGTTCCGGCCCGTTTCTTTTTTCCATGTGAGTTTCCACATGTGGAATTGTTGTTTTCGCCACAATCTCGTCCCATTTGGCCGTTTGATGCGTGGCGTCACATATGAAGGGGGCTTAGCGCTTTGGATCCGATCACTTCTGTCGTTGTCGCAATCTTCGCCACGCCGGGCGCGGCGCTTATTCTGGCGGGCCTTATCCTGGTCGCGGGCGTTGGCCTGATCGTCTATTCCGGGCTCACCGAGTACAAGTCCCTGCGCGAGGAACTAACCGAGCGCTGGAACCTGTTGTCGTCCTTGCGCGGCGCCGATGGCCGCAAGCAGTTTCACGATCAGTTCGCCAAGATCGACGTACGGTTCTCCGGCGTCATGTCGAACGCGGCCAGCTCGGCGGCTTTGGTGTTGGGCTGGTCGAATTTCCGCAGCCTGCTGGCCGATACGGGCGAGGGGACCTATGCGACGTCGGCGCGGGCGGCGGAGACATTCGACCGTCTCGACGAGCCGGCGCGGGCGCTGGAATGGTGGGCCAATATTCTCGTCGCCATTGGTCTGGCCATTACCTTTATGGGTATTGTCGCAGCCCTGAGCGAAGCCACGGCGGGCATGGGCAAGGGCGATTCCAACGCCATGCAGACGGCGATTATCGGCCTTCTGGCCATCGCTTCCACCAAGTTCTGGACCTCGATCGCGGGCGTCGTAGCCTCGATTATCCTTCGGCTTGTCGCACGTCAGCGTCGTAAACGCATCGCCTCGCTGGAAGCGATGATGTTCGAAGCGCTGGACGCCTGCGTGCTGTTCCTGCCGCCGGAAAAGGTGATGGTCGAGCAGTTGCGCACGCTGAACCGCATCGAGCAGGCGCTCGCCAAGCCTGCGGCCTAAGGGGAAGCTCCATGCAGTTCCGGCACCGTCGCCACGAAGAGGTGGAAGAGGGCGAAAGCTTTTACGTCTCGATGACCGATCTGATGGTCGGGGTGGTGTTTATCTTCATCATCATGCTGGCCTATCTGGCGCTCAACTTCCATAAGACGACTGAGAATCTGACCAGCGCCAAGGACGCGCAGACCACGGCGCTGTTGCAGGTCGCAGACCAGCTTCAGCCCGTACAGGCGGGCATTCAGGTTGACCATAAAAACCATGTCGTCTGCGTGCCAGGGCAGGTTCTGGTCGATCAGGGCGCTACGGACACGGCGCAGCATTGCTTCGCCTATACAGCGCAGACCGCGAAAGAATCGTCGCAAAATCGTTCGCAACTCGAAGCCGCCGCCGATAACGCCGCCTTCATGACCTCGGTCGGGCATGATCTCGATCAAGACAAGATCGTCAGCAACGCCAATATCGACAATGGCACACTGACCTTCAACGCCGCTGACCTGTTCGACGCCGACACCGCCAATTTATCGGCCAACGGGCGCAATATCGCAGCCAAGGTCGCGCAGACCCTGTCCGCCAAGCTGCCGTGCTACGCCGACGGCGCGCCGCGCAACGCCTGCGAAGCCACAGGGAAAATGAGCGTGGTCAATGTTGTGGCCTCGGCCAGCTTCAACGCTTTCACGCCGGAAGGCCGCGCCCGTCAGGCCCTGGCTCTGGAACGCTCCGTCACTTTTCATGACGCGCTGATCCAGGCCCAACCCGTACTGGGACGCCTTAAAAACGGCCCGAACGGCCCGGCCCTGTTGCAGGTCGTGTCGGTCGGACAATCGGTTGAGAACGGCGACAACAGCCAGACGCTCAGCATTCAGTTCCATATGGACCAGTAGGACCGCCAGAGGGGAATTTCCGTCAAAACAGGCGTAGAAATTCCCCTCTTGACTTTTTTGAGAAAACTTGTGCGCGCCCTGTTTACATGCGGGGATAAGTGCGCTAATGAGCGCTCCCCGCTGGGCGTATTGCGTCCTGAAAACGGGGCCCGCAGGCCGATCTTATGCTCTTTCCATCGGCGAAGGGCGAGCCGAACAGATGGCTCCAGACATCAGCGTCTTTGGTCTTTGCGGACCAAAAAAGAGCAGGCGCAAGGCTGATTTCCTGTTGGAAATCCGACCCCTTCGCGCGCAGTTTACTCTGCCTCACGACCACAATTTCAGGCGTTTTTGACGCAAGGAACAACGATGACCCTGTCGTTCACCCAGAAGAAGCGGATCCGCAAGTCGTTCGGCCGCATCCCTGAAGCCATCCGCATGCCCAACCTCATCGAAGTGCAGCGCTCGTCCTACGAGCAGTTTCTGCAACGTTTCGTGCGCCCGTCGGAGCGCCGCGATGACGGTCTGGAAGCCGTGTTCAAATCGGTCTTTCCGGTCAAGGACTTCAACGATCGCGCCACGCTGGAATATGTGTCGTATGAATTCGAAGACCCGAAATACGACGTCGATGAGTGCATTCAGCGCGACATCACCTACGCCGCGCCGCTTAAAGTCAAGCTGCGCCTGATCGTGTTCGAAACGGACGAAGATACGGGCGCGCGTTCGGTCAAGGACATCAAGGAGCAGGACGTCTATATGGGCGACATCCCGCTCATGACCGACAAGGGCACCTTTATCGTCAACGGCACCGAGCGCGTCATCGTTTCGCAGATGCACCGTTCGCCGGGCGTGTTCTTCGATCACGACAAGGGCAAGACCCATTCGTCGGGCAAGCTCCTGTTCGGCGCCCGCATCATTCCGTATCGCGGCTCGTGGCTCGATTTCGAATTCGACGCCAAGGACATTGTCTATGTGCGCATCGACCGCCGCCGCAAGCTGCCCGCCACCACCTTCCTCTATGCGCTGGGCATGGACGGCGAGGAAATCCTGACCACCTTCTTCGACGTCGTGCCGTATGAGAAGAAGGGCGATGGCTGGATCACGCCGTACAAGCCCGAACGCTGGCGCGGCGTGAAGCCGGAATTCGACCTGATCGACGCCGACACCGGCGAAGTGGTCGCTCAGGCGGGCGTCAAGATTTCCGCGCGCAACGCTAAGAAGCTGGGCGATACGGTCAAGAGCCTGCTGCTGTCGCAGGACGCTCTGAACGCTAAATATCTGGCGCGCGATGAAGTCAATTTCGAGACCGGCGAAATCTACGCCGAGGCGGGCGACGAACTCGACGCCGCCACGGTGCAGTTGCTGGAAGACAAGGGCTTCACCAAGATCGACGTCCTCGACATCGACCATGTCACGGTTGGACCGTACATGCGCTCGACCCTGCGCGTCGATAAAAACAATTCGCGCGAAGACGCCCTGTTCGACATCTACCGTGTCATGCGTCCGGGCGAGCCGCCCACGATCGAAGCCGCCGAAGCGATGTTCAACTCTCTGTTCTTCGAACTGGAGCGCTACGACCTGTCCAGCGTCGGTCGCGTCAAGATGAACATGCGTCTGGAGCAGGACGTCGCCGACACCGAGCGCACCCTGCGCAAGGACG
The DNA here is from genome assembly GCF_051956075.1 of Asticcacaulis sp. GTDB lineage: Bacteria > Pseudomonadota > Alphaproteobacteria > Caulobacterales > Caulobacteraceae > Asticcacaulis. The sequence goes on from NZ_JBQCGA010000028.1 coordinate 25,824, forward strand.
ACATCCTGAAGATCCTCAAGATTCTCGTCGGCCTGCGCGACGGCCGCGGCGAAATCGACGACATCGACAATCTCGGCAACCGCCGCGTGCGTTCGGTGGGCGAGCTGCTGGAAAACCAGTACCGCGTCGGCCTGCTGCGCATGGAGCGCGCGATCAAGGAGCGCATGTCGTCCGTCGATATCGACACGGTCATGCCGCACGACCTGATCAACGCCAAGCCCGCCGCCGCCTCGGTGCGCGAATTCTTCGGCTCGTCGCAGTTGTCGCAGTTCATGGACCAGACCAACCCGCTGTCGGAAATCACCCACAAGCGTCGTCTGTCGGCGCTTGGGCCGGGCGGTCTGACGCGCGAACGCGCGGGCTTTGAAGTCCGCGACGTTCACCCGACCCACTATGGCCGCATCTGCCCGATTGAAACGCCGGAAGGCCCGAATATCGGCCTGATCAACAGCTTGGCCACCCATGCCCGCGTCAACAAGTACGGCTTCATTGAATCGCCGTACCGCAAGGTCGTGGACGGCACGCCGCAGGGCGAAGTCGTCTATATGTCGGCCATGGAAGAGTCCAAGCACGTCATCGCCCAGGCAAACGTCGCCATTTCGGACGGCAAGTTCGTCAACGATCTGGTCGCGGGCCGCGTCAATGGCGAGCCGGGCCTGCAAATGGCCTCGACCGTCGATTATATGGACGTCTCGCCCAAGCAGGTCGTTTCGGTCGCCGCCGCCCTGATCCCGTTCCTGGAAAACGACGACGCCAACCGCGCCCTGATGGGCTCGAACATGCAGCGTCAGGCCGTGCCTCTGGTGCGCGCCGACGCGCCGCTGGTCGGCACCGGCATGGAAGAGGTCGTGGCCCGCGATTCCGGCGCCACGGTGTCGGCCCGCCGCACCGGCGTCGTGGAGCAGGTCGATGGCACCCGCATCGTTATCCGCGCCACCGAGGAAACCGATCCGAACAAGCCGGGCGTCGATATCTATCGCCTGTCGAAGTTCCAGCGCTCCAACCAGAACACCTGCATCAACCAGCGCCCGATCGTGAAAGTCGGCGACAAGGTGACGGCGGGCGACATCATCGCCGATGGTCCTTCGACCGATCTGGGCGATCTGGCCCTGGGCCGCAACGTGCTGGTCGCCTTCATGCCGTGGAACGGCTACAACTTCGAAGACTCGATCCTGATCTCCGAACGCATCGTGCGCGACGACATCTTCACCTCGATCCACCTGGAAGAATTCGAGGTCATGGCCCGCGACACCAAGCTCGGGCCGGAAGAAATCACCCGCGACATTCCGAACGTCGGTGAAGAAGCGCTGCGCAATCTCGACGAAGCGGGCATCGTCGCCATCGGCGCCGAGGTCCAGCCGGGCGACATCCTGGTCGGCAAGGTGACGCCGAAGGGCGAGTCGCCGATGACGCCGGAAGAAAAGCTGCTGCGCGCCATCTTCGGTGAAAAGGCGTCCGACGTACGCGACACCTCGCTCCGCCTGCCGCCCGGCGTCGCCGGCACCATCGTCGAAGTGCGCGTCTTCAACCGCCACGGCGTTGAGAAGGACGAGCGCGCTCAGGCCATCGAGCGTCACGAGATCGAACGCCTCGGCAAGGACCGCGACGACGAATTGTCGATCCTGGAGCGTAACATCTATGGCCGTCTGAAAGAGATTCTGGTCGGCAAGACCGCCGTGTCCGGCCCTAAGGGCATGGGCCGCGGCGAGATCACCGAGGACAAGCTGGGCGAGGTTTCGCGCGGCCTGTGGTGGCAGATCGCGCTCGAAGACGAAAAGATCATGGGCGAACTCGAAGCCATGAAGCGTCAGTTCGAGGACGCGCGCAAGCGCCTCGACCGCCGCTTCGAGGACAAGGTCGAGAAGCTGCAACGCGGCGACGAACTGCCGCCGGGCGTCATGAAGATGGTCAAGGTGTTCGTGGCGGTGAAGCGCAAGCTGCAACCGGGCGACAAGATGGCCGGTCGTCACGGCAACAAGGGGGTTATCTCCAAGATTCTGCCGTGCGAAGACATGCCCTTCCTGGCGGACGGCACCCATGTCGATATCGTGCTGAACCCGCTGGGCGTGCCGTCGCGTATGAACGTCGGTCAGATTTTCGAAACCCACCTGGGCTGGGCCTGCGCGGGCGTTGGTCGTCAGATCGCCCAGATGCTGGAAGACTGGCAGAACGGCGGTCAGAAGCAGGCTTTGATCGAACATCTGCAAGCCGTCTATGGCAAGGATCAGGAGCTTCCCGACAGCGAAGAAGAGCTGATCGAACTGGCCAAGAACCTGTCGCGCGGCGTGCCGATCGCGACGCCGGTTTTCGATGGCGCGCACATGAACGACATCGAGGATATGCTGGAGACGGCGGGCCTCAACCGTTCGGGTCAATCGGTGCTGTTCGACGGTCTGACTGGCGAACAGTTCAAGCGTCCGGTTACGGTCGGCATTATCTACATGCTGAAACTGCACCACCTGGTCGATGACAAGATCCACGCGCGCTCGATCGGGCCATACTCGCTCGTCACCCAGCAGCCTCTGGGCGGCAAGGCGCAGTTCGGCGGTCAGCGCTTCGGGGAAATGGAAGTCTGGGCGCTGGAAGCCTATGGCGCCGCTTACACCCTGCAGGAAATGCTCACCGTCAAGTCCGACGACGTGGCGGGCCGCACCAAGGTGTACGAAGCCATTGTCCGCGGCGACGACAGCTTCGAAGCTGGTATCCCGGAAAGCTTCAACGTCCTGATCAAGGAAATGCGCTCTCTGGGTCTGAATGTGGAATTGGAGAACGGACAATCTTAATGCGAGGGGCCAGGGGCCCCTCGCGCACCCCGTAACTCGTCAGAATTGTCTAATTTTCGTGCTTAGGCACACTGGAAAGCTGGAATTCATATGAACCAGGAAGTCCTCAATATCTTCAATCCGGTCCAGGTCGCCCCGACCTTCGACCAGATCCGCATCACCCTGGCCTCGCCGGAAAAGATCCTCTCGTGGTCGTTCGGCGAAATCAAGAAGCCGGAAACCATCAATTACCGCACGTTCAAGCCGGAACGCGACGGCCTGTTCTGCGCCCGTATCTTCGGTCCGACCAAGGATTACGAATGCCTGTGCGGCAAGTACAAGCGCATGAAGTACAAGGGCATTATCTGCGAAAAGTGCGGCGTCGAAGTCACACTGTCGCGCGTTCGCCGTGAGCGCATGGGCCATATCGAACTGGCTGCGCCCGTCGCGCACATCTGGTTCCTGAAGTCGCTGCCGTCCCGCATCGCCATGATCCTCGACATGGCGCTGAAGGATGTCGAGCGCGTCCTGTATTTTGAAAACTACATCGTCACCGAGCCGGGCCTGACCTCGCTGAAGCTGAACCAGCTTCTCAGTGAAGACGAATTCTTCCGTTGTCAGGAAGAGTTCGGCGATGACAGCTTCACCGCCGAAATCGGCGCCGAAGCCGTGCGCAACATGCTGATGGCGATGGACCTCAACGAGATCGCCGAGAAGATCCGCGCCGATCTGGTCGACAACACCTCGGAAATGAAGGGCAAGAAGCTCTCCAAGCGGCTGAAGCTGATCGAATCCTTCATTGAATCGGGCAATCGCCCGGAATGGATGATCCTGACGGTCGTGCCGGTCATCCCGCCGGAACTGCGTCCGCTGGTGCCGCTGGATGGCGGTCGTTTCGCGACCTCCGACCTCAACGACCTCTACCGCCGCGTCATCAACCGCAACAACCGTTTGAAGCGCCTGATGGAACTGCGCGCGCCGGACATCATCATCCGCAACGAAAAGCGCATGTTGCAGGAATCGGTGGACGCCCTGTTCGACAACGGTCGCCGTGGTCGCGTCATCACCGGCGCCAACAAACGTCCGCTCAAGTCGCTCGCCGACATGCTCAAGGGCAAGCAGGGCCGCTTCCGCCAGAACCTGCTCGGCAAGCGCGTCGACTATTCCGGTCGTTCGGTTATCACGGTCGGCCCTGAGCTGAAACTGCACGAATGCGGCATCCCCAAGAAGATGGCGCTGGAGCTGTTCAAGCCGTTCATTTATGCGCGCCTTGACGCCAAGGGCCTGTCCGGCACCGTCAAGCAATCGAAGCGCATGGTCGAGCGCGAGCAGCCGCAGGTCTGGGACATCCTCGAAGAGGTGATCCGCGAACACCCGGTCATGCTGAACCGCGCCCCGACTCTGCACCGCCTCGGCATTCAGGCGTTCGAGCCGAAGCTGATCGAGGGCAAGGCCATCCAACTTCACCCGCTGGTCTGTTCGGCCTTCAACGCCGACTTCGACGGCGATCAGATGGCCGTTCACGTGCCGCTGTCGCTGGAAGCGCAGCTCGAAGCGCGCGTGCTGATGATGTCCACCAACAACATCCTGTCGCCCGCCAATGGTCGCCCGATCATCGTGCCGTCGCAGGACATCGTGCTGGGCCTCTACTACCTGTCGCTGGTCAAGGACAATGAGCCGGGCGCGGGCATGGTGTTCGGCGACCTGAACGAAATCCAGCAGGCGCTGGACAACGGTTCGGTGTCGATGCACGCCAAGATCAAGTGCCGCTTCACCCAGATGGATTCGGACGGCGTCGTGCGCACCAAGGTCGTGGACACCACGCCGGGCCGCATGAAGATCGCCGCCCTGCTGCCGCACCACGCCTCCATCGGTCTGCGCGTCCTCGACAAGACCCTGACCAAGAAGGAAATCGGCAATCTGATCGACATCGTCTATCGCCACTGCGGCCAGAAGGCGACGGTGATCTTCGCCGACCAGATGATGGCGCTGGGCTTCAAGGAAGCCGCCCGCGCCGGCATCTCTTTCGGCAAGGACGACATCGTTATTCCCGAAACCAAGAAGGGCATTGTCGATGAGACGCGCTCGCTGGTCGAGGAATACGAGCAGCAATACGCCGACGGCCTGATCACCAAGGGCGAAAAGTACAACAAGGTCGTCGACGCCTGGTCGAAGGCTACGGACCGCGTCTCCGACGAAATGATGAAGGAAATCAGCCGCAAGCTGATGACCACGGACGGTCGCGAAGCCGAGATCAACTCGATCTACATGATGGCCAACTCCGGCGCCCGCGGATCGCAAGCCCAGATGAAGCAGCTCGGCGGGATGCGTGGTCTGATGGCCAAGCCGGACGGCTCGATCATCGAAACGCCGATCATTTCCAACTTCAAGGAAGGCCTGTCGGTTCTGGAATACTTCAACTCGACCCACGGCGCCCGTAAGGGCCTCGCGGACACCGCGCTGAAGACCGCCAACTCCGGCTACCTGACCCGTCGTCTCGTCGACGTGGCGCAGGACTGCATCATCATGGAGACGGACTGCGGCACCACCCGCGGCATCACCATGAAGGCGGTGGTTGAAGGCGGCGACGTCCTCGTCTCGCTGGGTCAGCGCGTCCTCGGCCGCACCGCGGCGGAAGACGTCAAGACCGCTGATGGCGAAGTCGTGGTCGCCGCCGACACCTATATCGACGAAGACGTTGTGGACGTGATCGAAGCGTCCGGCGTGCAGTCGGTCAAGGTGCGTTCGGTTCTGACCTGTGAAGCTGAAATCGGAACCTGCGCGGCCTGCTATGGTCGCGACCTGGCGCGCGGCACCCGCGTGAACATGGGCGAAGCGGTCGGCGTCATTGCGGCGCAGTCGATCGGCGAGCCGGGCACCCAGCTCACCATGCGGACCTTCCACATCGGCGGCACGGCTTCGGTGGCCGAGCAGTCCTTCTACGAAACCACCTCGGACGGCGTCGTGAAGCTGTCGGCGGCGCCGACCGTGCGCGGCTCGCATGGCGACCTGATCTCCATGTCGCGCAACCTGATCATCACGATCGTGGTCGACGGCAAGGATCGCGAAACCTACAAGGCCCCTTACGGCGGTCGCCTGCGCGTCCAGGACGGCGCGTCGGTCAAGAAGGGTCAGCGTCTGGTCGAATGGGATCCGTACACCACGCCGATCATCACGGAAGTCGGCGGCAAGGTGCGCTTCGAAGACCTCAATGACGGCGCCACCGTCCGCGAGGAAACCGACGAAGCGACCGGCATCTCCAACCGCGTCGTGGTCGATTACCGCGCCTCGTCGCGCAGCGCTGAGCTGCGTCCGGCGATGGGCCTGGTCGATGAGGCGGGGGCGTACAAGAAGCTGTCTAACGGCGGTGACGCCCGCTACATGCTGCCGGTCGGGGCTATTCTCTCCGTCGGCAACGGCGATGAGGTCAAGCCGGGCGACATTCTGGCCCGTATGCCGACCGAGGGCGCCAAGACCCGCGACATCACCGGTGGTCTGCCGCGCGTCGCCGAACTGTTCGAAGCCCGCCGTCCGAAGGATTGCGCCGTCATCGCCGAAATGGATGGCCGCGTCGAATTCGGTCGCGACTACAAGAACAAGCGCCGCATCAAGATCACGCCGGAAGACGGTTCGGAAGCGGTCGAGTTCCTGATCCCGAAGGGCAAGCACATCTCGGTCCACGACGGCGACTACATCCAGAAAGGCGACTACATCATCGACGGCAACCCCGATCCGCACGATCTGCTGCGCATTCAGGGCGTCGAGGCGCTGGCCGAATATCTGGTCAACGAGGTGCAGGAGGTCTATCGTCTGCAAGGCGTGCCGATCAACGACAAGCACATCGAAGTCATCGTGCGCCAGATGCTGCAAAAGGTCGAAATCCTCGATGCGGGCGACACCGGCCTGATCAAGGGTGACCATCTCGACAAGGCCGAGGTTGACGCTGAGAACCTCAAGGCGGAAAAGCGCGGCGGTCGTGCGGCCCTCACGCAGCCCGTCCTGCTCGGCATCACCAAGGCGTCCTTGCAGACCCGTTCGTTCATCTCGGCGGCCTCGTTCCAGGAAACGACGCGCGTTCTCACCGAAGCTTCGGTGCAGGGCAAGATCGACACTCTGGACGGCCTCAAGGAGAACGTCATTGTGGGCCGCCTGATCCCGGCGGGCACCGGCGCCTACCTGCGCTCGCTGCAACGCATCGCCCTGAAGCGCGACGAACAATTGTCGCATCAGCGCGAAGAAGCGATGGAGCCGCTCCCGGCGGAACTGCTGGAAGCGCCTTCGGCGGAGTAAACACGCAAAAGGCTAATCATAGAAAACCCCCGAAGCCTCGGCTTCGGGGGTTTTCTTATGCTTGACGATATATCACCTATAGGTTACATGTAACCCATGGGTGATATTTATGGAGAACGCCATGTCCGATAATGAGACATTGCTGCATCAAGCTGAACGGCTGGCGAATTTCCGCCGCGCGGCGCTGATCGTCAACGCCCTATGCTATGCGGGCTGGATGCTGGGTATGGGCATGACAAGCGGCCAGACCGATCAGGCGCATCGCGGCCTATGGCTGCTGGAGGAGGCGGCGGCCTTCTCGGTTTGGCTGATCAGCCTCCTGGCGATCCTGTGGACCATCCGCCATGCGCGCCGCCGTCGCGATCTGGGCGCGCTAATCGACGACGAGCGGACGCAGGGGCTGACGATCCGCGCCTTTCAGACGGGGTATTGGCTGTTGCTGCTTCCGCTTGCCGCCCTCTATACGCTCAGTTGGTTTGTAGCCATCGACCTGCGGCAGGCCCTGCTGGCGCTTATGGCGCTCGGCGTCGCCGCGCCGTCCCTGACCTACGGCTTATTTTACAGGAACTGATGTGCGGCTGCGTAACCGTTTGAAGGACCATCGCGCAGCGCGTGGCTGGACTCAGGCCGATCTGGCCGTCATGGCGCAGGTGTCGCGCAAAACGATCAACACCATCGAGAACGAGGTGTTCACGCCGTCAACCCTGCTGGCGCTGAAACTGGCGCAGGTCTTCGCCGTCGCCGTCGAAGACCTGTTCTATCTTGAAGATGACGATTGAGACCGCCGTTACACCGCCTGACCCGCCGCCCAGCCTGACGACCAGGCCCACTGGAAATTATAACCGCCCAGCCAACCGGTGACATCGACGCATTCGCCGATGAAATAGAGGCCCGGAACGATGCGGCTCTCCATGCTTTGCGAGGAGAGGGCGCGCGTATCGACGCCCCCCAGCGTCACTTCCGCCGTGCGATAACCTTCCGTGCCCATGGGCGTCAACGTCCAGCGGTTCAGCGCGCCTGCGAACGCATCAAGCGTCGCATTCGGCAGGTCGGCCATGCGCGCCTGAGCGGGCAGGTCGAAAATCTCCAGCCAGCGTTCGGCCAACCGGTTCGGCAAGGCCTCGGCGGTGATGGTGGCCAGCGCGGCCTTAGGGCGTTCGGCCTTGCGCGCCCGCAGCCATTGCGCCGCATCGACGCCGGGTGTCAGGTCGATGGCGACGCTCTCGCCGGGTCGCCAGTAGCTTGAAATCTGCAGGACAGCCGGACCGGACAAGCCGCGATGGGTGAACAGAAAACCGTCGCGAAACGCCGTCCCGCCTGCGCGGGCCTCGGCGTCAAGTCCGACGCCCGAAAGGCCGTTCAAACGTCTGAGCCAATCCTCGCCGAGCATAAACGGAACCAGTCCGGCGCGCGTCTCGACAACCTCGTGTCCAAACTGGCGCGCAATATCATAGGCGAAGCCGGTGGCGCCCATTTTAGGGATGGACAATCCGCCGCTGGCCATGACCAGTTTTTCGGCGCGCACGTCACCGCGTGCAGTTTGCAAGCGAAAGCCGCCCCCCTCGCGTCCGACCCGCACAACCGCCGTCGCGAGCCACAGAACGCCTCCGGCGCTGCGCAGATCATCGAGCAGCATGTCAATAATATCCTGCGCGCCACGCTCGCAGAACAACTGCCCTTTGGTCTTTTCGTAATAGGGAATGCCGCGTCGAATGACCCGGTCGAGAAAGTCCCAGGGCGTAAAGCGCTTCAACGCCGAGATGCAGAAGGCGGGATTCTGGGACAGATAGGTCTTCGGCGTCGCTTCCAGATGTGTGAAATTGCACTTGCCGCCGCCGGAGATGCGAATCTTTTCCGCCGGTTTGGCGGCATGGTCGATGACCAGCGTGCGGCGTCCGCGTCGCGCCGCTTCGATGGCGCACATCAGTCCGGCGGCGCCGGCGCCGATCACGACGACGTCGAATTTTGCTTCGGTCACCATATTTTCGCCTCATGTCGCCGCAATCAACTTGCCCGACTAAAAACTTACGTTAAGGTCAGCTATCACATTTCACGCTCAACAGGAGAGGCGCATGTCCGATCTCGCAACCATTACTCAGAAAATCGCCGCCGCCGTCGGTGAAAATTCCGGCCTCGGCAAGACCGTCAAGGTCGATTTCGGCGACGCGGGCAAGATCCTGATCGACGCCACCAAGGTGCCGAACATCGTCTCCAACGAAGACGGCCCCGCCGACACCACGATCCAGATCACCATGGACGATCTGAAGGCGCTGGCCGCCGGCGCTCTGGACCCGATGATGGCCTTCATGACCGGCAAGATGAAAATCCAGGGCGACCTCAGTGTGGCGCAGCGTCTGGCGCCTCTGTTCAAGAGCTGATCTCCGCCTCGGCGACCTGACGCGCCGCCGGTTTACGCCGGCGGCGCCGCTTGGGGTTGCGTCTGGCCATCGACAGGAGCAGCCCTTCGCGCAGGCCCCGGTCGGCGACGCGCAGACGTTCGCAGGGCCATAGTCGCACCACAGCGTCCAGAATGGCGGCCCCCGCCAGCACCAGATCGGCGCGATCGCGTCCGATGCACGGCTCCTGTTCGCGTCCGGCATGACCCATCCGCAAAAGCCGGTCGATCACCGTCTGCACCTCAGCGCGCTGCATCCACAGGCCATCGACCCTGGAACGATCATAGCGCTCCAATTGCAGGTGCAGTCCCGCCAGCGAGGTGATGGCGCCCGATGTGCCGATAATATAGGCCGCCCCGGCGTCGAAATGCGGTCGCAGCGGCTCCGGCGCGGTGAAATCCTGAATTTCGCGCGTCACCGCCGCCACCATGGCTTCAAACCAGTCCTGGAACGCGCCGTCGGCGGGCTCCGGGAAGCGTTCGGCCAGGGTCACGACGCCGACGGGCATGGAAATCCAGTAGCGCGGACGCGGCGGACGCCGCACGGCGCGCAGGGCGTTCATCTGCGCCGATTTTTGCGCCGAGACGCCATGCAATGGCAGGTCGGCGCGCGGCGCGTCGATCTCGACCCAGCTCAGTTCCGTCGATCCGCCGCCGACGTCGATCACCAGCGCCGCCTTGGGCGCAGGTTGCAGCTCATGCGGCTCCAGCAGCGAGGCGCAGCCCATGACCGCCAGATGCGCCTCCTCCTGCGGCGATATGATCGACAGCTTCAAACCGGTCTCGCGCTCGACGCGGTTGAGAAACGGCTGGCCGTTGCGCGCGATGCGGCAGGCCTGAGTCGCGACGGCGCGCACGCGGACGGCGCCGCGCTTCTCGATTTTCTCGGCGCAGATTTTGAGCGCCCTGAGCGCGCGCTCGATGGCGGCTTCGCTGAGTTGACCGCTGTGGGTCAAACCTTCACCGAGCCGGACGATGCGTGAAAAAGCCTCGACAATACGGAAATGGCCATTGTGCAGGGCGGCGATCATCAGGCGGCAATTGTTCGTGCCGAGATCGAGCGCGGCAAAAACCGGCTGATTCGATTCGGCGACATGCGGCGTCGGAGACGACGATGCGATGGCGTCGCGCGTTTGAACGGCGACCGCTGGACGCCGGGCGCCTCGACGCCGTCGTCGCTTTGAGGGAGCCCCGGACATGGCTCATACCCCGCTGATTCTTACGCAATCTCTGACGGCATAAGACCGTTGACCGGCGCTCGGTCGGATTGCTTTCCAAGTCACTCTAGGTCGTGCGCGCCGCGCTGCCAACCGAAAATTCGCCATGAATTCCGACGACTGTGGACGAGAGGCCATAAGCTGTCTCTCAGGCGGCGCACGAAAAGCTGTAAAGACGACAACCGAAGGGGGAAGGGCGGTGCGCGCCGCCAGGCCTGTGGTCATGATGGCGGCGTCAAGGGAGTGAAACAGGCATGACAGAACAGCGCGCAGCCAAGTTCGGAATCGGTCAGGTGGTCAAGCACAGCCTGTTCGAATTCCGCGGCGTCGTGTTCGATGTCGATCCGAAGTTCGCCAATACCGACGAATGGTGGCAGGCGATTCCAGAGAGCGTACGACCCGAAAAGGACCAGCCCTTTTATCATCTGCTGGCCGTCAATGGCGAAAGCGCCTACGTCGCCTATGCCTCGGAAGGCAATCTCAGTCCTGACGAAACGGGCAAGCCTTTGGAGCATCCGCAGGTCGGCCTGCTGTTCGAGCGTTTCTGCGAAGGTCGCTACGTGCCCAAGAGCCGCTTGTCGAATTGACGCTGACGACATGCAATGGCCATGATTTGGCCACGCCGGTATGGACAAAAATTATCTGGAAGGTCTGTCCTTGGTGAGCCCGCTGGGACTCGAACCCAGGACCCTCTGATTAAAAGTCAGATGCTCTAGCCGGCTGAGCTACGGGCTCACAGCAAGGACGATAGCGCCTTCCGATGCGGTCAGAGCCGCGCTCAACAGGGCGTGACGGACGACATAGAGGGGATTTTTCTGTTTCGCAAGCGCGGGATAGCAAAATCCCCTAAATTTTGGATATTGCTTTTTTACGCTGAACCTGCGGTATAACAGACGCATGATTGGCCGGAGGCGGTGCATGGGCTTTAGGCCTGAGAGCGTTGGGGGATGGAAAATGCACGATGCGGCGCGCAGCCTGAGTTACGGCGCTGTCCGCATCGGCTTGTTTTCGGTGGCGCTGGTCAGCATGGTCGCGATGTCGGCCTGCGCGTCAAAACCCCATTATCGAATTAACGAATCACCCGCAGCGCCACAGGCGACAAGCGCCCCGGACGCCGAAAGCGGTAGTGAAGAAGGGACGATGCGCTCCAGCACCCAGCAGGACAATAATTGGGGCGACGCCTTTACCGCACCGCTGGAAGACCTGAACCTGAAGCGGCAGGCGATCCCTGCGATTCTGCAAAGCGCGATCACCAAGCCCTATGATCTGACCGGCCTTGACACCTGCGAGGCCATTGCGGGCGAGGTGGCGCAACTGGACACATTGCTTGGCGCCGATTTTGACGAGCCGCCAACGCCGAAAGGCGATCCCAGCATGACCGAAAAAGGTCAGCGTATGGCCGGAGACGCCGCCGTCGGCGCTGTGCGCAGCGCCAGCCGCAGCATTATTCCTTTTCGCGGCATTGTGCGCAAAATGACCGGCGCCGAACGGCATGAGCGTGAGGTCGATACGGCGATTCAGGCCGGTAAGGTGCGGCGCGCCTATCTCAAAGGGGTCGGCATGAACAAGAATTGCGCCCCGCCCGCCGCGCCGTCCTGGTTCAAGCCGCGCGTCTATGTCCAGACCTATACGGACGCTCAGCAGGCGCAACCCGCGCCGACCACGCAGCCCGACCCGGAGAAAAAGCGTAAGCCGACCCGGCGCCGCTACCGCTGATCGGTTTGCCAGCGCGCTTTCAGATCGCGACGCAGCGTATCGAACGTCCCTTCGCGAATCGCCGCGCGCATGCGGATCATCAGGGCCTGGAAGAAGGCGATATTGTGCCAGGACAGCAGCACCTGGCCCAGGATCTCCTCAGCGCGCACCAGATGGTGAAGATAGGCTTTTGAATAGTCGCGGCTGGCCGGGCAGTCGCTGGCTGGATCGAGCGGCGAATCGTCCTCCGCGAAACGCGCATTCTTGATATTGATCGGTCCGTCCCAGGTCCAGACCTGACCGTGGCGGCCTGAGCGCGTCGGCAGGACGCAGTCGAACATATCGACACCGCGCGCCACGCCCTCAAGCAGGTCGAGCGGCTTGCCGACCCCCATCAGATAGCGCGGACGCTCCCACGGCAGCAGCGGGGCGGCATAGTCGAGCGTGTCGCACATCGCCTCATGGCCTTCGCCGACCGCCAGGCCGCCGATGGCGTAGCCGTCAAAGCCGATGTCGAGCAGGCGTTCCGTCGATTCGCGGCGCAGATGCTCGAATGTCGAACCCTGCTGGATGCCGAACAGGGCCTGCGCATCGCGCGTCCCAAACGCTTGTTTTGAGCGCAGGCCCCAGCGCGCCGATAATTGCAGCGCTTCCTGAGCGCGCTTTTCCTCGGCGGGCCAGGATACGCATTCGTCTAGCTGCATCACAATATCCGAGCCGAGCAGGTCAGCCTGAATTTCGATAGAACGCTCCGGCGACAATATGTGCTTCGAGCCGTCGATATGACTGCGAAAAGCGACGGCGTCTTCCGTGACTTTCGAGATGTTCGACAGGCTCATGACCTGAAAGCCGCCGGAATCGGTCAGGATCGGCCCGTCCCAGCCCATGAATTTGTGCAGCCCCCCTAGCCGCGCCACGCGCTCTGGGCCGGGGCGCAGCATCAGGTGATAGGTGTTGCCGAGGATGATTTTCGCATGCGCCTGTCGCACCATGTCGAGCGTCAGCGCCTTGACCGTCGCCGCCGTACCGACCGGCATGAAGATAGGAGTCGGAACATCGCCGCGCGGGGTTTTCAGAACGCCCGTGCGCGCTTGGCCTTGCGAGGCGTGAATTTCAAAAGGAAAGCTACTCATCGGGATGTGTTCGTCAGCAGGCAGGCGTCGCCATAGGAGAAGAAGCGATAGCCGGTTGCAATCGCGTGCGCATAGGCGAGTTTCATGATGTCTGTTCCCGCCAGCGCGCACACCAGCATGAACAGGGTTGATTTCGGCAGGTGAAAATTGGTCATCAGCAGGTCGCACGAGCGCACGCGCACGCCCGGCGTGATGAAGATGGATGTCTCCGCTGCGAATGGATGAATGACGCCCTGGTCATCGCAGGCCGATTCCAGCAAGCGCAAAGAGGTGGTGCCGACGCAGATAATGCGACCGCCCGCAGCGCGCGCGGCGTTGATGCGGGCGGCGCTGTCCGCGCTCACCACGCCGAATTCGGCGTGCATAAGGTGATCGTCCGTATCCTCGACCTTGACGGGCAGGAAGGTGCCTGCGCCAACGTGCAGGGTGATATGTTCGATCCCAACACCTTGTGCTGAAAGCCTTTTCAGAAGTTCAGTTGTAAAATGCAAGCCTGCGGTCGGCGCCGCCACGGAGCCTTCCTCTCGCGCGAACACCGTCTGATAATCGGTTTTATCCTGCTCGTCTTCGCGCCGTTTTGAGCGGATATAGGGCGGCAAGGGCATGGTGCCGATCGTATGCAGGCGCTCCAGAACGACGTCTGGGGTATGGCGAAAGGCGAGGGTGTAAACACCGTCATTGCCCTTGGTCTCGACATCGGCTTGCAAGTCGCAAGTCGCATCGCCGAAGGTCACGCGGTCGCCGGACTTCACCCGTCGTCCGGGCTTCAGGAAGGCCTGCCATCGCGCGCCGTCCAGCGCCTTGATCAGGGTTGCCTCCAGCGCAACGCCGCCGTCTTCGCGGACGCGGCGGCCGTGCAACTGCACCGGCAGGACGCGCGTATCGTTGACGACCAGCAAATCGCCGGGCCGTAAAAAGCCGCCAATATCGCCAATCTGAGCATCGGTCAGGTTATCGCCATCGACGCGCAGCAGTCGCGCAGCCTCACGCGGTTGCATCGGGCGCAGGGCTATACGGTCCTCAGGCAGGTGGAAATCGAAGTCGGAAATGCGCATCGCGCCGTCAAACGCGTAAACGCTGCCTAGGTCAAGCGCAAACCGCGCGCGGGGGATTGCGAAACTGGCGAATCCAACTCTGCGCTTCGGCGCAATCGTTAAAAACGTCGATGAGGAAATTCGGAAATATGCTGGCGCGTATGGATTGGCGCGCCGCAATAAGCGGATCGCGCGTCACAATCGCCATCAGCCGACCCGCATCGCGGCCGCGGGCAAGGTTCGCCCATATCTTGGCGAAGCTTTCGCTGTCATGCGCCGTCATGACGCCGTCATAACGCGAAAAATCGACAATCAAATCATAGATCCACGGATCGCCAAGCTGTAGAAACTGCTCAAGCAGTTGCGCATACAGGGCGGCGCCATCCAGATCGCCGATATAACGAAGGGTCAGGATGTTCAAAGTCTTGTCGACGGACAGGCTGACGCGGGGACGCAAGGACATGGCGTGGCTGACTTCATTTGTGGAGAAGCATAGTCTCACAAAAGTCTTTAACGCGCCGTTAGCTGGCCTTTCGCAATGGATTTGGTAAGGGAAGCGGGCCGTTCTGTCGCGACCGGCCCGCTTCAAGCCTTAAGCCAGGTCCGCCTGCACCTTCATGCTGACGATCTTGCCGGGGGTGCGCGGCGGCTCGCCCTTGGGCAGGGCGTCCACATGTTCCATGCCGTCGGTGACCTGACCCCAGACCGTATATTGGCGGTCGAGGAAACGCGCGTCGTCGAAGCAGATGAAGAACTGGCTGTCGGCGGAATCCGGGTTCTGCGAGCGCGCCATCGAACAGACGCCGCGTACGTGCGGCTCGTTGTTGAATTCGGCCTTGAGCTTCTTGCCCGAACCGCCGAAGCCCTGACCCTGCGGGTCGCCGCCCTGGGCCATGAAGCCGGGGATGACGCGATGGAAGACGATGCCGTCATAGAACCCCTCGCGCGCCAGCTCCTTGATGCGCGCGACGTGGTTGGGCGCCAGGTCCGGGCGCAGGCGGATCGTCACCGGGCCGGTGTCGAGCGTCAGGATCAGGGTGTTTTCGGGATCTTCGGACATGGAAACTCCTGTTGGGAAAGCGTGTCGCCCTCACATAGGCGATCCTATGTCCGAAAACAAACCCTAAGCGTCAAGCCGCGCATTCCTTGGGCTTTGTCTCGTCCGGTCCGTACAGGGCGCAGGCGCGGTCGATCTCACCCTGGATTATCTCGCAGGTGTTTTGTGCATTACAGGGCGGATGCGTGGCGGGCGAGACGGCGAGGCAGCGCTCGACCAGTCTTTGCGCGGCGGCGTCTCCGATCTGCGCCTGACAGGTTCCCGCCATCGACGCCGAAGAGGTGGAGACCGCAAGCGGCGCGGCTTCGTCCATTGTCGCTGCGCTGGCGGCGGCTGGCGCGACGGCCTGCGAGGGCTGGTCGGCGGGCGCTCCATTACAGGCGGTCAAGGTCAGACAGGTCGCGGCGACTAAGATCAGGGCGGTGCGTCTCATGCGCGACTCTCCTTACGGCTGCATAACAGCCTACCTTATCGCAGCCTCTGGCGAAATTCTGTTTTGCGCTGTGACGACAATTGCCGGTATAGAGTGGCGTATGAGTAACAAACCGCCCTCAGCCGAAGATGAACCGCGCCGCCGTATGATTAAGCCGCCCACGGGCGGTAATCTGTCCGGTCGCGCCAAGGGCCACACCGCCGTCAAGACCGCCAAGACGCGCACGGCGTCCTCGGCCAAATGGCTGGAGCGGCAACTGAACGACCCCTATGTGCAAAAGGCCAAGGCCGAGGGCTGGCGTTCGCGCGCGGCCTTCAAGCTGATCGAACTCGATGAGCGCTTTCACCTGCTGCATCGCGGCGCCAAGGTCGTCGATCTCGGCTGCGCGCCGGGCGGCTGGGTGCAGGTGGCGATCCAGCGCGGCGCCTCCAGGGTTGTCGGAGTCGATCTCCTGCCCGTCGATCCGGTGCCGGGGGCTGAACTGATCGAAGCCGATTTCACCGATCCCGCCATCGGACCACGCCTGATGCAGATGCTGGGCGACAAACCGAATGTGGTGCTGTCCGACCTCGCGCACAACACGGTCGGGCATCGCCAGACCGATCACCTGAAAATCATGAGCCTGCTGGAGTTGGCGTCTGATTTTGCGCTCGACAACCTCAAGACCGGCGGCGCCTTTGCGGCTAAGGCGTTTCAGGGGGGCGAGACCGAAGACCTGTTGCTCAAATTGAAACTGCGGTTCGAAGCGGTCAAGCACTTCAAACCAAAATCGAGCCGCGCCGATTCATCCGAAATCTATATCGTGGCGACAGGCTTTAAGGGCTGATCGCGCTATTCTTACCGTCTGAAACAATTATTTTTCCGCCGGGTCTTTACCTGTCCGGTCGATTCCCATAGGAACAACCCGCAAAATGGAGAGTCCCTTATGGATATACGCGAAGGCTTAACCTTCGACGACGTTTTGCTGGAGCCCGGTCCCTCGGATGTGGTGCCCACCTCGGTCGATACGAAAACCCGCTTTACCCGCACGCTCAATCTGAACATTCCGCTGGTGTCCTCGGCTATGGATACGGTGACCGAGGCGCGCCTGGCTGTCGCCATGGCGCAGGCAGGCGGTCTTGGCATCGTTCACCGCAACCTGACCAACGAGCAGCAGGCCGACGAGATCCGCGCGGTGAAGCGCTTTGAATCGGGCATGGTCATCAATCCGATCACCATTCACCCGGACACAAAGCTGGCCGAGGTGCGCGACATTATCGCCCGCCGCTCGATCTCCGGTTTTCCGGTGGTCGAGCGCGACACAAACAAGCTGGTCGGCATTCTGACCAACCGCGATATCCGCTTCGAGAGCGATGGCTCCAAGACCGCCGCCGAGGTGATGACGAAGGACGACCTGATTACGGTGCGTGAAGGCGTCGATCAGTCAGAAGCCCGCGCCCTGATGGCGCGCCACCGCATCGAACGCATCATTGTCGTCGATGACGCCTATCGCGCTGTCGGCCTGATCACCGTCAAGGACATGGAGAAGGCGCAGGCCTATCCGCTGGCCGCCAAGGATTCGTCGGGCCGCCTTTTGGTCGGCGGCGCCTCGACGGTCGGCGACGCCGGGTTCGAGCGCTCGATGGCGCTGGTCGAGGCGGGCGCCGACGTGGTGGTGATCGACACAGCGCATGGCCATTCCAGCCTCGTGTCGCAGGCGGTCATGCGCCTGCGCAAGGAAACCAATAAGGTCCAGATCGTCGCGGGCAATGTCGCGACCTACGAGGCGACGCGCGCCCTGATCGACGCAGGCGCCGATGCGGTCAAGGTCGGCATCGGGCCGGGTTCGATCTGCACCACGCGCATGGTCGCAGGCGTTGGCGTGCCGCAACTGACCGCCATAATGGACAGCGTGCGCGCGGCGGAAGGCTCGGGCGTGCCGATCATCGCTGACGGCGGCATCAAGCTGTCGGGCGATCTGGCCAAGGCCATCGCGGCGGGCGCTTCGACGGCTATGCTGGGCTCGATGTTCGCGGGCACAGAAGAAGCGCCGGGCGAGGTGATCCTTTATCAGGGCCGTTCGTACAAATCTTATCGCGGCATGGGCAGCGTCGGCGCGATGGCGTCGGGCTCGGCAGATCGCTACTTCCAGAAAGAGGTGCGCGATTCCATGAAGCTGGTGCCCGAAGGCATTGAGGGGCAGGTGCCGTACAAGGGACCAATCGGTCCGGTCGTGCATCAGCTTGTCGGCGGTTTACGCGCCGCTATGGGCTATGTCGGCGCGCCGACCGTTGAAGAGTTTCAGAAGCGCGCGCGTTTCGTGCGCATCACCGGTGCGGGCCTGCGCGAAAGCCATGTCCACGACGTGATGATCACGCGGGAGGCGCCGAACTACCGCCAATAGGTTTTTTTAATGGAGATGAGCATGACGTATGAACTCTGGGTTTTGGTCTGGGCGGCTGTTCTGGGCCTCGTCATGCTCGTCCTGCCGCCCATGGCGGCGGCGTCGCGCAAAGGCTATCTGATGTGGAACGCCGGCCCGCGCGATACGCCGTTCGATAAGGGCGTGCTAGCCGGGAGGCTTGAGCGCGCTTTCGCCAATTTCCGAGAAACCTTCATCATTTTCGCCGTGGCGGTGATCGCTCTGGCCTTTATGCACAGGTCTTCGGACCTGTCTCTCTGGGGCGCGCGTCTCTATCTGGCGGCGCGCATCCTCTATATCCCGCTCTACGCCTTTGGCGTTGTCGGCGTCCGTTCCCTGGTCTGGATGGCGTCCTTGGCGGGTGTCGTCATGTGCCTTTTGGCTATTTTTATTTAGGATTTTCGTTTGACTCCAGCCGCCCGTTTACAAGCCGCCGCCGAGATCCTCGACCAGCTTGCGGGTACGCGCGCCACCGCCGAGGCGATGCTGAAAAGCTGGGGACAGGCCAACCGCTATGCAGGCTCCAAGGACCGACGCGCGATCGCCGACAGGGTCTATCGCTGCCTGCGCGCCAAGCAACGCCTGTTGTGGGCGATGCAGGTCTCGGAGCGGGGGGCGGGCCGTGCTATGGTGCTGGGCTCGCTGGCCCTTATTGACGGCCTGCCGATGGACGAGATCGAAGCCCTGTTCAGCGGGCAGGGCTATGGTCCGGCGCCGCTGACCGATGCGGAGCGCAAGCGTCTGACGGCGGGCGAGGGCGATGCGCCGGACTGGGTTCGGTCTGGCCTGCCAGAGTTTGTGGTCGAACGCTTCCAGCGCCAGTTCGGCGATGACTGGGCGGCGGAGGCAACGGCGCTGATGTCGCCACGCGCCCCTATCGACTTACGCGTCAATGGGCTGCGTACGACGCGCGAGGCCATGCTGGAAGCCCTGCGCGCGGAAGGGCTATCGCCGGAGCCGACGCCGTTTTCGACCTTTGGCATACGCCTGCCATCCGAGCCGCCGCCCAATCTGGTCAAGCTCGACGCCTATCAGAGCGGCCTCGTTGAAATTCAGGACGAAGGCTCGCAACTGGCCGCCTTTATCGCAGGGGCGGGCGTGCTGCCGGGTGCGCAAAAGGTGGTGGATTTTTGCGCGGGCGGGGGCGGGAAGACGCTTGCCTTAGCGCAAATGATGGCGGGAAATGGCGAAATATGGGCCTGCGATGTCGTTGAAAAACGCCTGCGCGCCATCGAGCCGCGTCTGGCGCGCGCCGGTCAGAGCGCCCATTTCGTGCATTTCAGCGACCCCGGCGACGAAAGCCTGCTGGAGCCGCTGAAGGGCGCCGACCTCGTGCTGGTCGATGCGCCCTGTTCCGGCTCCGGCACCTGGCGGCGTCACCCGGAAGAAGCGCACCGCCTGACCGAGGATGAGGTGCGCCGCCTGCATGTCTTGCAGGTGCAAATTCTGAACCGCGCCGCCCGTTGCGTAAAACCCGGCGGACGGCTGGTCTATGTCACCTGCTCGGTGCTGGACGACGAAAACGCGGAAAGCGCCGACGCGTTCGAGGTGGGCCATGCCGATTTTACGCCGCTTGATCTCAAAGGTCTGGCCGATGCGCGCGCTTTCGACTCGACACATCTCAATTTTATGGGGCATAGGCTCAGCCTCAGCCCGCACAAGACGCATACGGACGGCTTCTTCCTGTCCGCCTGGCGACGCCAGTAAGCTACGAAAGTCAACTCATGTCACACCATGAAGCCCTGTTGATCATTGATTTCGGATCGCAAGTGACGCAACTGATTGCGCGCCGGGTGCGCGAATGCGGCGTCTATTGCGAAATCCACCCGTTCACCAAGGCTGCGGAGGCGCTTGAAAAGCTGCGACCGAAGGCCGTCATCCTGTCGGGCAGCCCGCACAGCGTGGTGGACTCAGGGCCACGCATCGACGGTGATCTGTTCGCCAAGGGCCTGCCTGTGTTCGGCATCTGCTATGGCGAGCAACTGATGTGCGAACTGCTGGGCGGCAAGGTCGAGTCCGGCCACGACCGCGAATTCGGCCGCGCCGAGATTGAGGTCAAATCCTGGTCGCCCTTGTTCAAGGGCCTGTCGGCGCCGGGCGAAAGCGAAACCGTCTGGATGAGCCACGGCGACCGTGTCACCGCTATTCCCGAAGGGTTCGAGGTCATCGCCACCTCCGAAGGCGCGCCCTTCGCCGCCATCGCGGATGAGACGCGCAAATTCTACGCCGTGCAGTTCCACCCCGAAGTCGTGCATACGGCGCGCGGCACGGACATGATCCGCAACTTCCTGTTTGAGATCGCGGGCTTTGCGGGCGACTGGTCGATGGCCGCCTTCCGCGAAGAGATGGTGGCGAAGATCCGCGCTCAGGTCGGTACGGGCCGGGTGATCTGCGGCCTGTCCGGCGGGGTCGATTCCTCGGTCGCCGCTGTGCTGATCCACGAAGCCATTGGCGAGCAACTGACCTGCGTGTTCGTCGATACCGGCCTGTTGCGCAAGAACGAAGGCGAGCAGGTCGTGTCGCTGTTCCGCGATCATTACAATATCCCGCTGGTGCATGTGCAGGCGCAGGACTTGTTCCTCGGCGCGCTGGCGGGCGTGGCCGATCCTGAAACCAAGCGCAAGACCATCGGCAAGCTGTTCATAGACGTGTTCGACGCCGAGGCCGCCAAGATAGAGGGCGCTGAATTTCTGGCGCAGGGCACCCTCTATCCTGACGTGGTCGAAAGCGTGTCGCCGCACGGCGGACCTTCGACGGTGATCAAGTCGCACCATAATGTTGGCGGCCTGCCCGACTATATGAAGCTGAAACTGGTCGAACCGTTGCGCGAACTGTTCAAGGACGAGGTGCGGGCGCTGGGCCGTGAACTGGGCCTGTCCGAACAATTTGTCGGTCGCCATCCGTTCCCAGGACCGGGCCTGGCCATCCGCATCCCCGGCGCGGTCACGCCGGAGAAGGTCAAAACACTCCAGGACGCCGACGCCATCTATCTTGAGGAAATCCGCAAGGCAGGCCTCTACGATCAGATATGGCAGGCCTTCGCCGTGCTGTTGCCGGTCAAGACGGTCGGCGTCATGGGCGATGCGCGCACCTATGAGGACGTGCTGGCCCTGCGCGCGGTCACCTCATCGGACGGCATGACCGCCGACTTCTATGAATTCCCCTGGCCCGTGCTGGGTCGCTGCGCTACGCGCATCGTCAACGAGGTCCGCGGCGTCAACCGCGTCGTCTATGACGTGACCTCTAAGCCCCCCGGCACGATTGAGTGGGAATGATTCAGGCCCACTCAAACATACCCTACGATACGCTGGAATATCCATTAAGTCAATGATATAAAACGAAAATTCTGTCATCGACTTTCGCGGACTATCGAGGGGTAAGCGTCACGAGTGACGTACTTTCCGACGGACTGCCTACGCTTGATCAATTGACCTTTTGAAAGTACCGTCAGCGGAATGGAAGCCGCTGACGGTCTTTTTTTGATCTTATCTCATTGAAAATAAATAAAATATTTTCAGGAAAAGGGCTCAAAAAGTGCTGACGGACTTTTTGGTGGTTTTCCTCCTTGTTTTACCGGATTCAGGAGGCCGAAATGTTGACCGATGCAGCTATCAAGTCATTGAGATCAAAAGATAAAAGCTACAAGGTGACGGACCGGGATGGAATGTACCTATTGGTCCAGCCTTCGGGGACGATGACATTCCGCTTCGACTACCGTCTGAACGGTCGCCGCGAAACGGTCGTCATCGGGCGATACGGGCCAGCCGGAGTGTCACTGGCGCGGGCTCGCGAAAAGCTCCTCGAAGCCAAAAAGGCCGTTCAGGAGGGGCGCTCTCCGGCAATCGAGAAGCAGAGCGCGAAACGGAAATTGAAGGAAGCCAGGAGCTTCGGCGAATTTGGCGAACGATGGCTCCAGGAAGGCCGGATGGCCGAGAGTACCAAAGCCATGCGTCGCGCCATCTACGAACGAGACATCTTACCGAAGTTTCGCAAGCGGTTTCTGACAGAGATCACGGCTGAAGATTTGCGGGCGCTTTGCACGAAAGTGAAGGAACGCGGCGCACCGGCGGTGGCAATTCACGTCCGCGACATCGTCAAACAGATCTATGCCTTCGCGATCCTTCATGGCGAGAAAGTCCATAATCCCGCCGATGATGTTGGTCCGGCATCGATTGCTCAGTTTGTCGCCCGTGATCGTTCGCTGTCACCATCGGAAATCCGGATCATGTTCGGTCAGTTGGAACATGTCCCAACCCTTCCGACCATCCGCCTCGGCATGAAGCTGCTTCTCTTGACGATGGTCCGCAAAAGCGAATTGCAGGATGCCGTCTGGGATGAGGTCGATTTCGAGAATGCTGTCTGGTCTATCCCGAAGGAACGGATGAAGCGGTCCCGTCCGCACAACATCTATCTGTCACAGCAGGCGCTGGACATTCTGATCGCGCTGAAGACTTGCTCTGGCAATTCGCGCTACCTGTTGCCATCTCGCTACGATGCCGACGCGCCCATGTCGCGTGCAACCTTCAACCGGATCACGACTGCCGTTGTGGTTAGGGCCAAGAAGGAAGGCCTGTCGCTCGAGCCTTTCACGGTGCATGATCTGCGGCGAACCGGCTCGACGCTCCTGAACGAGTTGGGGTTCAACAGCGACTGGATCGAAAAATGCCTGGCGCATGAAGACGGTCGCTCGTCGCGTGGCGTCTACAACAAAGCGGAATACGAGCACCAACGACGGCACATGATGCAGGAATGGTCCAATATTGTTGACGCCTGGATTGCCGGACAAAAATACGCGCCGACAATCTTTCCGCCCACGATGGAGTTGTTGTCGCCGGGGACGTACGATTGACCGAATGCGTCAGATGTTCGGTGATTCTTTGGGTAAGTTCATCCGTAATCATCGGCCCCTTCGGCATTGTATCTGTGGATCGGCGTGCAAAAAGGGCTCTGACGCAATTTTGGTACAGGTTGCGTTCAATAGGCGTCCACCAACCGCGCCTGAAGAAGATCGATCTTGCCTCGGCCGTACATTTGGCGCTTCACAAGCTTCAGCTTGGTGATCTGGCCTTCTGTCTGGCCGTTTGACGCTAGGCTAAGAACGGTGATGATTCAAACCGATAGAAATCTGCTCTAGCAGTCTGCTGAAAAAGCTATTTGCCTTTGGCTTTTCACGTTTTTACGCGGTGGTCAGGCTCATTGGGCGGTTTTCATTTGCCCGCTGTTTCGAGGTTGTCGTTTGTTTTCCTGATTTCGGTCAGACTTCTCCTACAGTTTTGCCAATGTGGGTATGCGGATCAGGTTGTAGGCTATGAGATTAAGCAGAAAGTCTCCAGCTACGGCCTTAATTCCGCGATGCTTAGTCTTTCGCATGGTGCCGTGCTGTTTGCCCCAACCAAACATACACTCGATCATCTTTCGTCGCATCTGTGACATGCCGTAACCGTCGCTTTTTGCCGTAGCATCGTCGATGATCGTCGTTCGCGTCTTGCCAGTTTTCGTCGTGGCGTTATTGCGGGCGACATGCGGCTCCACGCCAAGTTTACGTAAGGCTTCGCCATGCGCTGCAGCGTCATAGGCCTTGTCTTCGCCAACGGTCACCTTCTTGCCTGTGGGCCTACTTTTACGCCGCCCCGGTGGCAGACTTTTGCTCCGCCCTTGACAGTAAAGGGGGTGGACCACTGTTCCTGAAAGAAGTTGTTCTCGTAATATTCTGCATTGGGCGCCGCAGTGCCGCAGAGCTTAAAAAAGTCCTCTCGGGTTTTCGCATTTGAGGAAAACATCGCTGTCATGTGCGCTTCGTCGATCAAGTCTTTCCATTCGACGTAATATGGATTTTCGAGGATTTCACGCCAGCGCGGAATGCGACGGTACGCCTCGCAAATCCACGCCTCGTTTTTGAATAATGCAAAGTGGCCGCTTAGGATACCGGCGTGACTCGATATGACGTTATGAGTAAGGACGTTATCCGTATAGATTTTTCGGATATCTCCATATATTAAATCGATATCGCTACATGCGAAAAAGTCGAATCCGCTTACAATATCTCGGTGAATGGTGCCGAATATTGGCTTCAAGCTGACTATATTGTATGGATGGTAAGGTTTGAACCTCACTCCCAGGACATCGCTGACCATTTCGCAATAGCTGTCATAGGACATGGTCGTGAACTTGACGTTGGGGGGATAGACCTCGGGCAGCGGGCAATCGGTATGGATATGCCAAGAGAGACTCGGATTGGTTCTGCAAGATTC
The DNA here is from genome assembly GCF_051956075.1 of Asticcacaulis sp. Classification (GTDB taxonomy): domain Bacteria; phylum Pseudomonadota; class Alphaproteobacteria; order Caulobacterales; family Caulobacteraceae; genus Asticcacaulis. The sequence continues at coordinate 50,492 of NZ_JBQCGA010000028.1, forward strand.
CAAAAAAAGCGGGAACCAGTCGGGAAACCGCCCGAAATAGTCGATTTTTACGATGATAGATTTCATGCCCCCTCCTTGATCGCGCCTATGGGGTCGATCATTTCAAATGTTCTGGTTGAGTGACAACGTCAGCGCGCTGAGGATGGCCCCGGATATGCTCTAAGGACCATCCCGTCAGTGCGGATCAGTTCTCGGCCGGTTGCGGGAATAATGAAAATTCCGGCAACTTTCCGTATTTCGCCAAATCCTGCTCGCCCCCAATTCTGAAAATCGAGGCGTCTGAACCATCAAAGGCCGGCCAGGTCGGTAAACCTTCTGCATCGGGCGCTCCGGTCGCTGCGAAGGTGACCCATGTCTGGGCAAGTTGCGACGCCAGTTTGCGGTCTTGTGCGGTCCAGGGGCGTTGTTCCCAGTCCAGATGGTCGAACACATACTGGATTTCCGCGCCATGACCGATCCCGCATCCGTAATAGCAGGGCTCGGCCTGAGCGGGATAATGGGCGAAATAGTAGATATAGGGCTTGGATGCTCCATATCTCGCCTGGAGACCGGCCCAATACCACATGCGCCAGCCCCACCAGTCGTTGGTGAGTTGATTTAACGATGCTTTGGCTTGAGCGTCCGTTTGAGCCGGATACGCGGCGAGCAGGGCCTGGTTGGGTTCATAGCCCAAAAGCTTCTTGACGAGAGCGTGGAAGTTGGCTGCGGTGAACTCGCTGGTTCCCAAGATTTCAGGCGCGAGATCCTTTCCTTCTTCGGCATTCCACCCGACCAAAAGCGGGACGTCGTTTTGATGGTGGAGGCGATAGACCGTTGTCAAATCCTCTTTCAAAACATGGCCGTCGACGACCGTGCGCGGAGACCAGGCTTGTTTCTTCAAATCCTCCACGCTCATCGCGCGCAAGTCGGACAAGCTTTTAGCGCCGACAGCAGAAGCGAAGTCGACACCTTTGTTCTCAGCGACGCTAAGATCGAACTGATCGTTTTCACTAGGGTCAATGGGCAATGCGTCATTGCCACTTTCGGCAATCGCGCGCTGGAACAGACCTTTCGCCTCGGGCGAGGCGACCAGAATGCCAACGGTTTCACCGCCGGCGGACTCGCCCATAATCGTGACGCGTTCGGGATCGCCCCCAAATGCGGCGATATTGGCCTTGACCCACTTGAGCGCCGCGATCTGGTCCTCTATTCCCTGATTGCCGGAGGTCTTGTAAGGTGACTCAGCACTTAATTCCGGATAGGAAAAGAAGCCGAAAATGCCGAGACGGTAGTTGAGCGTCACAACTATGGCCCCGTGCTTCGCCAGATTTGCGCCGTCAAAAACGGGTTGTGCAGCAGTGCCGCCGTAGTAGCCGCCACCATGAAACCAGACGATGACGGGCAAATTCTTTGCGTTTTCCGGCGCCCATACGTTCAGATATAGGCAATCTTCGCTTTTCGCATTGGGAAGCCAGTCCGCATTTGGCGCGCAAGCCGGTGAAAAGGTCTGCGTGGTCTTGATGCCGGTCCAGGGCACAACAGGTTGGGGCTCCCGCCAGCGTAGCTTTCCAACCGGTGGGGCCGCGAAAGGAATCCCGAGCCAGGTTCTCAGAGCGCCGTCATCCGATCCAACAATCTGACCTCCAGTTACCGCAATCGGATCAGTTGGTTGACCAGCGAAAGCTGATGCGCCGGTAAGGAAGGTCATACAAGCGGCAATGAGCGCCGTTGTGGATAGGTATTTCATCGTCACATCCCTTATTGTTATTTTGCCATGATCTGCGTCAGTCCCGGCGCGTTCTTGGCAAATATCTTGTCGGTGCCGGTTGCCGACAAAACACCCTTGGCGTCGTCCCAGGTCAGGGTCGTGATCATCGTCCCTTTACCGGTTTCGTAGTCGTAGGTGTGGCCGTCGTCGTCATAGAGGCTGAACGTCCCGTCGGTGCCCGGATAGACCTTCAAGGATGTGATGCTTTGCTTTGTTGCGGTTGAGGGAATGTCGGAACCGAACGGGATGATGGAACCGGCCTTGACGAACAGCGGGATCTCATCAATCGGCGAGGCGACCTTCACCCATTGACCGCCGGTAACCTTTTCATTGGTCCAGTAATTGTACCAGTCGGTTCCGGCAGGCAGGTAGACGTTCTTCTCCGTCTGACCCTGTTCCGTCACCGGTGCGACCAGGAAGGCCGGACCGAACATGTACTCGGTGCCGATATCAGCGACCTTGGGATCGTTCGGGAAGTCCATCCACAGGGCGCGCATGAAGGGCGCGCCCGTATCATAGGTGTGTTTGGCGCTGGAATAGATGTAGGGCAACAGTTCGTAGCGTAGCTTGTCATACCTGGCCATGATGGCTTCGGCCTGTGGGCCGGTGGCCCATATTTCCGTGTGCTTGCGGCTGCCGTGCAGACGCAAGGTTGGCAGGAAGGTGCCGTATTCGAACCATCGTGTGAGAAGTTCGGGATATTCCGTGTCCTTGCCGATCACATCTTCTGCTCCGGCGGGATCGACCAGCAACGGCTTCGTCGCGCTGGAGGTGGCGGGCAGGTTTTGCCAGCCACCAATATCATTACCCCAATAGGCGATGCCGGACGCGGTCATGTTCAGCCCGGTCGGAATCTGACGCTTCAGAGCCTCCCAGGTGGCGTCAACGTCAGACGACCAGAAGAGCGCGCCGGTGCGCTGCGAGCCGAGATAGGCGGCGCGCGCCAGGATCAGGACGCGCTTGTTCGGCTTCCATTGGCGCATGCCTTCCTCAAATCCCTCGACATGCAGAAGTGGGAAGACGTTGTGATAGCGATCGCCCGATCCGATGGAATAGAAATAGCCATCCGGCACGAGGTCCGGCTCGGTCTCATCCAGCCACGGGTAATCGTAACCGTGCGACAGAATATTGTCGCGCGCATGATCCCAGAACCATTTGCGGGCGTCTGGATTGGTCGAATCGATTAAGGCGCCGGCGCGGTCGGAACGGAAGGGCAGGCCATCGACCGGCTTGCCGTCCTTGTCCTCGAGGAAATAGCCCTTGGCGGCCAGTCGGTTGTAATAGCGCCCGGAGGTCTGAAAGCGAGGCCAGATCGAGACGACCGATTGCAGGCCCATATCGTGTAACTGCTTGTTCATGGCGTCAGGATCGGGGAACTGCGCCGGGTCGATATCCATCTGTCCCATGCGCGTCCAGTAGAACCAGTCCTGCACCATGATATCGAGCGGATAGCCCTTCTGGCGGTAGGTATTGGCGACGCGTAAAATCTCAGCTTGGCTATCGTAACGCGCCTTGGACTGGATCAGGCCGAAGGCGGACTTGGGCGGGATCGGCGTCTTGCCGGTGACGCGCGCATAGGCCGAATAGATCTCTTCGGGCGTATCGCCGACCACGACGAAGAAGGAGACTCGTTCGCCGACATTGGACTGGAACTTCATCTTGCCGTTGATTCCAGCAATGAAGCGCGTATCGGACGGGTTGTCCCAGATGATCCCATACCCCTTGGACGACACCATGAACGGCACGCACACCTGCTCACCCGCCGGCGCGTCGTACCAGTGCTTGCAGTCGATGACCCGCCCGCGCAGATCGAGCGACCCAAGCGATTCCTGGTTCTGGCCCATGCCGTAATAATGTTCGTCGGCGGGTGCGCTGAAATCAGCACCGACCTGATAGGTGTGTTCGCCGCTAACGTCGTGCGGCGCCATCTCCCAGCCGGTCATGTCGAGGATCGTCGTTCCCTTGGCATTCGCTACCTGCAACCCTACAGGGGAGAGAGTCGGAAAAAACAATGTCTCCATTGTACTTGGCACATGCGGCGCGGGCGCAGGATTGACGTGCAGGGTGAGGGCGCTCGACGCGAACGAATCGCCATTGGCGTCGCTGGTCTCCTTGAAGTCTGCATTGTCGGCGTGGTCGGCCAAGATGCCGTAGCCGGGGTCTTCCAGCGCCTCGTCTTTGTTAACAGCGATGGTGACGTGGATCACGTTCGGGCCGTAAGCCTCAACGCTGACCCAGGCGCCGTCGCGGTCCAGCGTCGCGATCGGCGCGGCGTGCGCGGCGGCGGCCAGCGCAAGTGAGGACGCCAGCCCGAACAGGGCGGTTTTTACGTGACGCATGGAACTTCTCCCGCTGATAGCGTTATCATTTTTTTGCAATTTATCCGGCACGCTCTTGCCGTCAAGATGTAATCATATAAATTCTAAATTCTACGCCCCTTATAAAAGGTCAAGGCGCTAATTTTTAAATGTGAAAAAAAATCAGGAAAATAAATTTGTGTAAAGGTATGTATTGTGCATATATTTCTCTGTATTAATTTGAGAAATAATATATATTAAGCTGCCAGAAAGAACTGTGAGTTCATTTTTCTTGGCTCTTTCGAATGATTATCACGCTTATTAAGGCATAAGTACTTAAGTTTTGTCGTTAAGCGATATCCGCCGAAGGCGGTTTTTCTACTATGTGCGGGGCGGTTGTTTGTAAAAATAATATTCATATGCAAAATTGCATTAGTGTAATACGGCTCCTAAAATGGATGCCGGAATTACCTGAAGCCGTCATGACATCTGAACGGCTTAACAGGTTGAGGGGATTGAACAAAAGTAACTAAAAGGACAGGGGAACCTAATGGAAGAAAAGCTTCGGACGTACGAGTACAAAGAAGGTTTGGAGATGTTTTACAATGGCGAGGTTCTGGGTGAAGCTGTTTATTCCGCTCTTATCGCATCCACGAACATGCCTGATATTCAATTGAAGCTTTCATACCTTCTTCAATTGGAGACGGAAACAAAGGCCTGGCTGCGTCGGCACCTGCTCGCCGTCGGCATGAGCATAGTTGAACTCGAGGAGATTCGTACAATGGGGGCATCTTTGGCGGCGACGATGAACGCAATGTCCTGGCGCGAAGGCATGGAGGTTATTTTCAAGATTGCGACAGAAGACCTGCTGCCGCACTACCGGAGATATGCTGAAGCGGCCCGGTTACGCGGCGCCTTGGGCGAGGCCGCGGTATGCGATCACATGGTGGAGCATGAGGAGGCGCAGGCCGAATTTGCCCGCCGCGAGCTTGATGGCGCTGATTTCATTTATGCGATTGAACCGCTGACGCGACATAGCAAGTATCCTTTGGAGGCTATCGGGGTCGGAACGGTTGCCTGACGTGGAATCTCTTCGCAGGGAAACTATCGGTAATGGTCCGGGCGCTGTGATAGCGGCGCTGGAATCTGGGGCATTATTCCCTAAGGAGGTCGTTGTCGCCGCCGGTCGCATTGTCGAATTCCAGGGGCCACTGTTTCCGGAAGAGGAGCTGGCACTGAGAAACGCTTCTTTAAAGCGACGCCTTGAATTCGCAGCGGGCCGCCACCTTGCAAGAAAGGCTATGACGTCGTTCGGTGTCGACAACTGCGCGATTTCAATGCGAGCGGATAGAACGCCGGTCTGGCCGGACGGTATCGCGGGTTCAATCAGTCATTCCGGTGAGGTATGCGCGGCGGTTGTCACCAAGAAGGGTGATTTGATGAGCATCGGATTGGATGTGGAATTCGCACCCATCGAAGGTGAACATCTGGAGAGATATGTCAGTACGAGCGATGAACTTGTCCTTGCGTCGGAAATTCTGAAGGACGACGGATTAGCGCTTCGAATTATTTTCAGCGCCAAGGAGGCCTTTTTCAAGGCCTGGTATCCGATATTCGGGAGCTTCCTGGATTTTCATGATGTGCGTGTCAGATTTGGCTCGCCTGCTATCGACGTGGCCTGCAGGCGATCTTTACACTTCGATTTACCCAACTGGCGAAAGCCGCTGCAATACCGCTTTGACGGGCGATGGGAAGCCGTAGGGGGAGGAGTCCTGGCCGGCGTGGTCTGTTACAAACAATAATGTCCGAATTCTTTAAGTTCTGATTTCATTAATGAATTCACTTACGCTGACGATTTATTCGTAAAATATTTGAATCCAGCGGCACACATTCATTCAACCGGCTCGGCCATTTCTGACAAGAAATTGGCGCAAAAAATCTTACAAATTTCAAATGGATATAAAATTTAAAGCTGAATTTTGTTTCGGTTGCAATCAAAGGATGAGATTTGCCCTTGACAGCGATGTCAACGCCGACATACCAATCCACGTATAAAAAACAAATCCATATAAAAATATGAAGTCCGGGTTGAGGCGATGCGGGGAGCATGTTAGATTTTTGCTTGGATGAGTATCATAATGCCGGAATCGTCGCCCTTTCCGGCATGCTTGGCCAGTTGGATATCTGTGCCATCAACGCAAGGCTTGACCAGTATCTTGCAACAAATAGCTATGGGGTCGTGAAGGAGGAGGGGCTATCCGCAGCGCGCGCTGTGCACGGGCTCCATCTTGTTGAGCCTTTTTTCAAAGAGCTTTGCGAACGCACCGATCTGCTCGATGTTGTCGAAGCGATCTTGTGCGGTGCGGTCTATGTCCACCAGTTCAAGATCAATATGAAGGTCGCAAAATTCGGTGAAGGCTGGCCTTGGCATCAGGACTATATTTTCTGGAAGGAGCTGGATGGAATTCCGCGTGCCGACCTCGTGAACGTCGCCATCTACCTTTCCGATGCGGACATAGATTCCGGACCACTTACGTTCCTTCCCGGATCGCAGCGGTGGGGCAACCTGTGCGAACGGGTACAATCCCAGGGCGTGGCGTCCGAAGCTGAGTGGATGTCAAATGTCGGAAGGGAACTGACGTTCCAGGTCTCGGCTGCTGAATTGAAGGCGCAAAGTCAGGAACTCACGCCACTCACCGCGATCCGGGCGGCCGGGGACATCGATTTCTTTCATCCCCAGTTGGTTCATGGCTCGGGGCCAAATACCTCCAATCATGACCGTCGCCTCCTGATCATTACCTACAATCGAACCGACAATCTTCCGGAGGCTCGTAAGTCCTTTCGGCCTGAATTCCTGTGCTCACAATGCTTTGAGCCTATTCGCCCTTACAAAAAAAGAACAAAGACCGAGGAAGCACGCGCATGAGAAGCCTCAAGCTGAAGGAACTGTTGGGTTACGGTGTTGGCGACGCCGGGCAGGCGCTGATGGGAACGCTTATCGGCTTCTATCAGCTATATTATTTCACAGATATTCTCAGGCTGCCGCTTCCCAGCGTTGCGGGCCTCTTCCTTCTCACTAAAATTCTGGATAGCGCCAGCTTTCCACTCTTTGGCATCCTGCTCGATCGCATACCAGGCGGTATCGGGGCGTTTCTCAAATGGCGCCTATGGTTGATTGTTCCCTCGTTTCTGATCTCGGTCGCCCTTTTCACGTTCGATCGGTCGTGGAGTACTGAGGTACGGATTATTTACGCCTATGCCGTCGTCAGCGCGTTCGTTGTGCTTACCGCTCTGATTTCAGTCGTGTACACCGGTCTGGTTTCGTCAATCGCAACCCAGGCAAGTGACCGGGCCCGCCTGTCGACCATACGCTTTGTCTTTGCCTTTGGCGCGAGCACGCTGGCAACCTTTTTCATCAAGTATCTGGTTGATTATCTTGGCGGTAAGGATGGTGGCGGTTTCCAATCGGTGGCCTTTATCTTTTCAATAATTGCCGCCGCAACGCTTTATATCACGGCATCCGTCACTAAAAACAGAGCTGTGGCCAAGGCCGAAGGGGAGGTGGTGCAGGATGTCTTTGGCAGCGCTTTGCGGATACTGAAAAACGGGACATTTCTGGCGCCGGTCATTTCCACCTTCTTCACCGGCCTGTTCGTAACGTTCAAGTCGCAGTTGACTCTCTATTTCATCAATTATGCGATGAACCGTGAAGACATCGGCAACATCATGCTTGCGGCCGGCACCATCTCGTGTGCGGTGGGTGTAGCGTTAGTTGGTTTTGTGATCAACAAAATTGACCGGAAGGTACTCTACATTGGCCTTATGGCCTCAAATGCATTTTTTATAGGCGTTATATATTTTGTAAATCACGCCAATGTTTTCCTTATCATTGTTTTCCACTGTCTAAATTCCGTTCTCGGAGGCGCCTGTGCGCCCGTAATCTTCTCAATTTACTCGGACGTTGTCGACTACCTGGATGAGAAGCTGAACTTCCGGGCTCCCGCTTTGGTGAACTCGGTAGCCATGCTTGCCGGAAGACTTGGGGGATCTCTCGGTATGGTCCTCACACCGATCGGCCTCGCTTACTTTCAATACCATGCAAACCAGGCGCAGACGGGGCGCGGGCTTCTCGGCATCGCTTTGATGTTCACGCTCATACCAGCCGCCTTTGCGTTACTCTCTGCGCTGGCGATGGTGAGGTACACGCTGACCAATAAAGCCTCGGAAGATATTTCAGACCGTCTCGCGGGGGAGGCCCGGTAAATGAACGGATTGATTACGGATTATAAGCTTAAAACGAATATTATCAGTTACTTGATAACGAACGCATGGAGCCGGCCCACTGCAACCGCTTACGTCTTTCCGTTGGAAGGGATCGAACTTTCCAACGCGGAGGTATTGGCCGCAGTTCAACACACTGCTTCAAAACTGCTTCGGCTATGCGAGGCCGGGGACCGGATCGCCATTCAACTTCCCCAAGGCAAGGACTATGTGATTGTCTTTTGGGCTTGTCTTTACGCTGGAATGATAGCGGTACCGCTCTATCCAAGCCAAAAGAAGGAAACACACGCGCGCCTGGCGCGAACGATATCCGATTGCGGCGCCAGATATGTTGTTGTCGCAGATGCCAGCGAACCAAATCAAATTTCGGCACGTGCTTTGATGGGAGATCATGAAACGGTCGAGCCATGGAGCGGTGGCGTATCAGACCTGGCTTATATTCAGTACAGTTCAGGCTCAACCGGCATACCAAAGGGCGTTATGATCTCCAACGGGAATATCTTGGCCAATGTGGCCATGATTTCTCGGGCGGCGGACGTCACCGGGGATGACGTATTTGTCAGTTGGCTGCCGCTGCACCATGACCTTGGGCTGGTCAACACCGTGTTGTTGCCGGCAAGAATGGGGTGCAAGTCGGTAATTACGACGCCGCTTTCGTTTATGAGAAATCCGGCGTCTTGGTTGTCGCTCATATCGCAACATGAGGGCACCATTTCCGGGGGGCCGAATTTCGCTTATGAACTATGCGTTAATCGTCTTCGCAGCGGCCAGCTTGATCATCTGAACCTTGCGACCTGGCGCGTTGCCTTCAACGCAGCAGAACCGATCCAAGTAGAAACATTAAAGAGGTTTTCTCAGCAGTTTGAATCGGTCGGCTTTCACAGGCAGGCATTTTTCGCAGCATATGGCATGGCGGAAGCAACCGTATTTGTATCCGGCGCGTTCTGGGAGGAAGCTTGGGAAACCGAGTACGCTGGTACCGTACTTAGCGGGCAAGTCGAGCAAACAATTAATTGTGGTCCGGCAAGCCCCGCCGAACTGGTCGTAGTGGGCCCGGATGGGGATGCTCTTGCAGAAGGAAATCTCGGAGAAATCTGGATCCGTGGCGCGAACGTCAGCAGCGGATATTTTGAGGATCGTCCAAGCGCAGAGTCCCCATTCAAGGCATATACGGCGGCGGGAGACGGACCATTTTTTCGCACGGGCGATAGCGGCACCATTCTACGCAGTAGATTGTACGTCCTTGGTCGCATCAAGGAAGTCATTATCCAGAACGGTCGCAACTTATATCCGACAGATATTGAAGCGATAATTGCGGCGGAGCTGTCGAAAGACCGACGCTTTTCAACCGTCGCGGTTATTGGCAAAGCATATCAGGGCACTGAAACGCCGATCGCCGTAGTGGAGATGCGTTCTCCCTGCGGTGCCGAGGACCTTAGGCAGCTTTGGGCCGTCGCCGGCTTAGTCTTCGAACAACTCGACGTCGTCCTGCAAGAAATATTGGTGGTCGCGCCAGGCTCTGTTCAAAGAACCTCGTCGGGGAAGTTGAAGCGCATCGAGCTGCGGCGCCAAATTGAAGCCGGTGAAATCCAATATCTTCGTTTTCAGGGCGATGCGGCCGATATCCCCCTACACGATAACGCCGATTTAGTCGTGGAGAAAGAAATTTGCACCCTGGTTTGCTCGATGCTCGACGTCGAGCGCATCGATCCAACAAGGTCGCTCTTTTCATATGGACTTTCATCACTTCAACTTAGCCAGTTGGCGATGAAAATTGAGACGCTTTACGGCCGTTCCGTCTCACCACGAAGCCTATTTGAAAACCCGTCGGCGCGCCATATCGCTAACCTTATCCGGCAATCCGAGGGCGAAGTCAGCCAGTTGGATGTGTCCGGTGTCGCGTCAGGATTGACCTGCAATCAGCATTTAATGCTCTCCATCGAGATGCTTTCGCCCGGTCATAGAGGGTATCATCTGCCGCTTGTTTTGCGTTTGTCAGGGCAAATAGATCAAGACCGGTTGAAAGCTGCCGTCGAACGGATCGTTACCGGGCACGAAATCTTGCGAACCGTGTACCCGGCAATTGAAGGCGGCGCTCATATCGCGGAGGTCCGTGACGCCGCGGATTTCGAGGTTGCCGTTCAGCAAATTGAGGTTGGCGATATTGCGGCGGCGATCGAGGCCTTTGTCGCCGTTCCCTTCTCAATACGATCGGACGTGCCGGCTCGTGCTGGAATATTCACTTTGGAGGATAGCCCAGATGTTATTCTGGCGTTGGTTTTCCATCATATAGCGGTCGACGGATGGTCTCTGAAACTGCTGTTGGATGAGGTGATCGATGCATATTTGCGTCCATCGTCGGAAGCATTGACGCCAGTGAAATTTTATCGCCACAGGATTCCAGACGATCTGCTGGAACGAAGCCTGGGGTATTGGCGGGCGCATTTACACGGCCTTCCGGTCGTCCACAGCTTGCCGCTTGACGGCGCCCGACACGCTCGGAGGGAAAAGAAGGGACGACGGCACGATGTCGTAATGTCCCCCGCGGCGGTCGAAAACCTTCAAACGCTATGTGCGGCGGCCGGCGCAACGCTCTTCAGCGGACTTCATGCGTTTTTCGCTATTGCGCTGGCGCGGATGGGAAATGAGCCTGACATTGCCATAGGGACGTTTTTGGCCGGCCGGGATTGGGCTGGCGATGATCAGCGGATTGGCTTTCTTGCCCAAACGACGATTCTGAGAACCCGGCTAAATTTGCGGTGGTCGGTAAACGAAACCATCGCGCACTGCCATGAGATATTGTCTCAAGCTCGTAAAAACAGTGATGTTTCCTATCTCGATTTGCTTCGGGAATTGCAGCCTGCACGGAACGCAACTTATAATCCACTGTTCCAAATCACCCTGAATCTCCATGACTATGACGCCCTTCCCGTGCAAACGCCGGAGCTGGCTGTAGCCCGCATTCCGGTCGATCTGGGCGTAAGCCGTTTTGATCTGGGACTTGACGTCTACATGGCGGGGCAAGAGATCAGGCTATCGTTTGAATATGATAGCGATCTTTTCGCCGACGGTACGATTGAACTGCTGGCGAGCTATTTTATCGAACTCGTCACACAGGGGGCAGCAAGCCATGATCATTCGGTCGGAGCGCTTCGTGCAGACAACCTGCTACCGAAGTTTGAGGCGACAGCCGGTCGGGTGGGGCAGGATCTTTACAGCTTGTTTGAAAAGGTCGCCGCGCAGCGACCGGGTGCGTTCGCCATTCGTTTCCATAGCGATACCTGGACTTATGGCCGGTTAGAATGCGAAGTTGGCCGGATTGCCGGTCACTTACAAACCAGTGTGCGTCCGGGGGACCGTGTTGTCATTTTTACGCGCCGGACCCCCGCCTATATAGCTGCGCTTCTCGCCATCCTTTCTTTGGACGCGACCTATATTCCGATCGACCCGGATTTTTATCAGGATGCTATCGAGGAGAAACTGCATTTCATCGACCCCGCTTGCCTACTGGTCGACCAGGACACGTGCGGCCGCTTCGAAGGCTGGGAGGCAAAATCCAGAGTCATCAATCTATCGAACCTCCCAGAACAGGTTGCTGCCGTTCCAGTCGGGGAGCGCAGCGGCGCTCATCCCGCGTATATCTTGTTCACATCGGGAAGTACGGGAGCGCCCAAAGCGGTCGCTATGGGGCATGGCCCCCTTATCAACCTTGTCGAAGAAATTACGTCTTCCGCGGACATATCGGCGCCGACCATCCTGCATTATTCGTCCATCGCCTTCGATATGCACTTCACAGAAGTGTTCTGCGGATTACTTCTTGGCGGTATCGTGGTTTTGGCGGACGAAGCGACGCGTCTGGACTCGCTGAGCCTACTAAGACTCATTGCCGCAGAACATATCTCGGTATTGAACCTGTCCTATCCCGTAATGTGCGAACTGGCCATTGCCTCGAACCAAAGCCGGATCGGCCTACCCTCAGTTAAAGTCGTTCTGTCGACTGCCCAACAACTTAAAATCATCCCGAATTTGCGGGCGTTTTTCAAGCGCCATGTCGATGCGAGGCTCTATAACCATTACGGTCCCACCGAAACGCACGTTGTAACGATCGCGGCGCTTCCCGCTTCACCGGATGAATGGCCGGAAGTTCCCGATATTGGGCGCGCGATCGCTGGCGCAGACTGTTTTGTCATAAACAGCATCGGTACGCCTGAGCCGCATGGTTTCCACGGTGAATTGTGCGTTGCAGGCGAAGCGGTGGCCGACGGCTATTATGCCAACGCAGCGATGACGCATGAGCGGTTCAAAGCGTTCACGGTTGGACAGGGACAGGCCGTACGCGCCTACCAAACCGGTGATTTTGCACGGCGGAAGCCGAACGGTGTATGGTACTACCTTGGAAGACGAGATCACCAGATTAAGATCAGAGGTCTTCGGGTTGATCTTTCGGATATCGAAGCGTCGATACAACAATGTGACGGCGTTCAACAGGCGACAGTCATCGCCAAAACAGCGGGCGAGGCGTTTCGCCTCGTAGCCTTTGTTCAGGCCGCGCACGATACCGCGGACCCGCGAACCAGACTGGATAGGATCGAAGAGGAACTCCGACGGAGGCTGCCATCTTACATGCTTCCAGGCAATTTCGTCCTGGTGGACAAATTTGAGCTGAATCAGAACGGGACGATCGATCTGTCCAGATTGCCGACGGCAGAAGACGACGACCAGATTGACTTCGAGCCGCCTGCCACCCCTGAGGAACATTTCGTTTATGGAATCTGGCGTCGGGTTTTAAGCCATGATCGCTTTGGTCGGCGAACGAACTTCTTCGAAGCCGGCGGCGACTCGATGACGCTGATGACCGTAAAGCGTGAGATGGACCTATGGTTCGGCACGCAAATCGATCTCGTGAAAATCTACGGCAGCCCAACGATTGCGGACTTGGCGGCGCTCGGATCTGTCGAAACGGAAACGGCGGAGCCGGAGAAACCCCGGAAGCAGAATCTCAACATTCTTCGGCGCCAGAGGGCGGCGTCGCAGACGTAACCTGGAGAATAATATGTCAACGGCTTCAGACCTTGATATTGCGGTCATAGGGGTATCCTGCGAATTCGGCGGAGCCTACGGCCTCGACGAATATTGGGATATGATGAACGACCAACATTCGTTTATTCGACGACTGGACGTCGACGAAATGGAAGACCGGGGCGCGCTTCAGCAGTTCGGCGCTGACGACGTCGTGTTGCGGATTTCCCCTTTGAAGGACATCGCCATTTTCGATAGCCGCAAGTTCGGAATCTCGAATCGTGACGCCAACATCGTCGATCCCCAGCTTCGTCTGATGCTCAAGCACGCGAGCCAAGCCTTGAGAAGCAGTGGCTATGATCCAGCGCTGTACTGGGGCCAAATCGGCGTGTTCGGCAGCGCTTCGATCTCAATGGAATGGGCATGGGAAGTTCGCGATAGCCTGGGTCCCGGACGCACTATGGCGATCAGCGAAGTGCCGTATGTGGAGAGGGATTTTTACATCACGCGTCTCGCTTATCACCTTGGATTGCGAGGTCCGGCTGTTCTCGTTAATTCCGCATGCTCCTCATCGCATGTGGCAATCCACATGGCTATCCAGTCGCTTCTCGCGGGAGATTGTGATATTGCATTGGCGGGCGCCAGTTCGGTTCGGCCGTTCTGGGCCGGCTACCATTTGCAGGAAGGTGGCTTTTTCTCGCCGACCGGCGTATGTGCGCCATTCTCGGATACAGCCGACGGAACCGTCCCAGGGGAGGGCGCCGCATTCGTCGTACTCAAGCGGCTGGAAACTGCGCGTGAGGATGGGGACAAGATTTTCTGCGTTATTAAAGCGACAGCCATCAACAACGATGGAAATCAAAAACCTGGTTACGCCGGCCCTTCGGAACGAGGGCAGGCCGAAGTTGTGGAGGCGGCGCTGACCGCCGCCGATATCGCCAGTGACAAATTTGTCTATGTCGAAACGCATGGCACTGGAACGAAATTAGGCGATCCCATCGAAATTTCGGCTCTCAATAAGGCGTTAAAGCGATGGGGGAAATCGGACAGCCTTCATATCGGCTCCGTTAAGGCCAATATCGGGCATACCGATGTCGTGGCGGGGCTTGCGGGTTTGGTGAAGGCTGCGCTTATCCTAATACACAGACAAGTGCCACCCGAGATACCTATCGCCAGTCTCAACGAGCTGTGCCGTTTTGACGAAACCCCCTTCGAAAGGGCGACGGTGCCTGTTGATCTGCCCAGTGACCCAAATTTGTGCGCGGGCATCAGTTCCTTCGGCATTGGCGGGACGAACGGCCACATCGTTATCGAAGCAGGCGATAGCGATTTCCCACTGGCCTCTTCAATCCCAGAAGCGGGAACGCGATTCGACGGCATTTTGCGCAAAAGAAATACACGGCGCACGGATAAAATCGCAACCGTAGATGACAAAGCCGAGCCGTTGGCAACCTCTGTGAACCATGAAGCGGAAACTGAAATCATCCTGTCGATTCTGAAAGAGCACGCTCCAAAGGCGAATATCTCTTTGAATGCACGTCTTCAGGACCTCGGAATCGACTCGATCGGTGTCGTGATGATTACTGAAGAACTGGATACGCAATTTGGCCGGACCCTTTCCGCAGCACGTTTTGCGGAGTTAAGCACGGTGGCCGACCTGATTGAAGCGATGCGCCCCGACGCAGCCGGAGAGGATGGACCCCGACCGGAAAGAAACCCGCCTGTGATTACGGAAATCTTTCTGGAGGAGATCCCCGATGAGTCAAACTTAACGCTGGGTCAAAACCGCTTCTTCTATCCTCAAGTCACGAATCCTGAATCGGAGATGTGTGCTTCCATCCTTGAACTGGTGGGCACAGTGTCAATTGCGCGCGTCAAAAGTGCTGTCGCTAATACGATTCTGCGTCATCAAGCGTTGCGCTCGCGGTATTTGCAAGACGAACAGCGTCGGTGGCATGTCCACTATGATGATTATCCCGCTGATGGTTATTTCCGTAAATATGAGTTGGGCAGTTATGAAGATTTCGATTCCACGGCTTATTGTAATGCCGCATTCAGCAAGGTGGACTTCTCGAAACCACCTCTATTTTTCGCGCATTTGCTTAAGTTCGATGACGGAAAATGCTTGATTATCCTGTTCACCCATAAGGTGATGCTTGACGGAAATTCGTTCCGGCTCCTGGCCAACGATTTTGTCGCGTTTTACCAATCTGACAATCCAGCCTTACCATCGGCGACACCGATTTCGATTTATTCGCAATATCAGAATGCGTGGTTTGAAGCATTCGATCCTGAACAAGATCGTCTCTACTGGTCAAGGCCTGAGTGGAGCGCTTGCGGGTCACTGCCAGTAGATCGCGAGGCAGGTGTCGGCGGCAAGAGCGGCGAAGAAACCGAGGCTCGCAAATATTTGTCCGCCGAAGAAACCTCGAACTTATTGTCGCGTTTGAAAGCGCACAAGATTTCACTGATGGACCTGATCCTTTATTCCGTCACGGCTTTCGCCACCGCCGAGGCCAACTCAGAATGGACACAGATGTCCTGCACGTTCGGCGGCCGGTCGGATGTACTTGGAGTCACCGGCAGGGATTTTTCAGGTACTGTTGGACTTTTGGCGCTAAACGGCCTGCTACTGCTTCAGACGCCGTCAAACGAGGGGATCATCGAGCGCGTGGAGGCGATCAAGCGTCAGTTGGCCGAAATTCCTCTCAAAGGTCTTTCCTACTTCATTGGGTCGGCAGCGCCTGTGAAGCGGGGCGTTCATAGAATCAATGTTGATAATAAGCCTCTTTTCAATCGTGAGATCACCGTCAATTTCCACGGATACGAGGGCTATAACACGCCGCAGGTTGACGCGGCGCAGGTCATCCCTCTTGGCACCCACATCCACGTCCCGCCTGAGTATGATCGCTGGAGCCGGCTTGAACTGAATTTCGGTTTCGAGGACGGCCGGTTCTATATCAGCTGCAAATATTCTTCCGGCCAATATGACGAGCAAACGATTTCGAGGTTCGTTACAAAAATGCGCGACGAAATCACGTCCTTGCCGGCCTGATCGACGATTGAAAAATGAGGAACGACGCCTTGATCGACTGGAGTCTATTTCTAATTAACGCGCAGCCGCCAGGCATGAACGCACATGACGTTCTCATGAACGGCGCCTGCTACGCTGCCGAATCCGAGCGTCTGGGCTACTCGACAGCTTGGGTTCTGGAGCATCATTTCACACAATTCGGACTGGTAGGCTCACCACTCTTCTATGCGTCGTTCCTATTGGGGAAAACCACCTCCCTCAAGGTTGGCACTGCTATTCAGGTCATCACCCTCGATCACCCGGTCCGCTTGGCGGAACAGGTAGCTTTGCTCGATCAATTGAGCGAGGGTCGTTTGATTTTCGGGTTCGGAAGAGGATACTTCCAAAAGGATTTTGTCGTTTTCGACACGGATCGTCACAAAACGCGAGAAATTGCCGATGAATGGTTGGCAATTATGAAATCGGCCTGGACAACCGGAAGATGTTCTTCGAACAGCGAGTACGTCACGTTCCCGCAGGTGAACATAAATCCCCGTCCATTTACGAAGCCGCACCCACAGCTCTACACTGTCGCGCAAACTGATCAGACGATCGAATGGGCCGCGAAGCAAGGTATTCCTCTTTTACTTCCATTCGGCTTTTCAGACGCTCAAACCCGGAGCCTCCTGGACTGCTACAATGCGTTTGCGGAAAAGGCAGGATTTGATCCCAACACCATTCCGCACGTATTGACGGCCTTGGCTGGGGTCTCTTCCGACGGTCGTCGGGTTAAAGATACAGCGCGCGAACGCATCCTCTGGTGGGAAGAGGCGAGTCAGCGCGCAATGCGCTTTGGCGAAACACTTGCATTCGAACGTTATGGAAAACGCCCCAACGAGGAGAAAGCCTGGGGTGGAAATGGGCTGTTCGACACCGTCGACGCCTACATGGCGAATAGCCCGATTGGGACGCCGCAGGAGTGTATCGATAAATTGGGCCGAACCATCGAAGTCACTGGGATTCGTCGCATTGCTCTGGCTTTGGAAGGCGTCGGACAAAGGGAAGCTGTTCTCGACTCGATGCGGCAATTTTCTGAAGAGGTGATGCCTTTTGTTTCCGCACCACAAATGGCTGACTAATCTGCAATGACGGCTTCATCCCCCCTTGTGAGTTTGGAAGAGATTCTGCGTTTCACGCCTCATCGCTATCCAATGTTGCTTTTAGACCGGGGAGAAGAGTTTGAGCCTTTTCGTCGAATGGTCGGAATCAAAACCGTTTCTCAGACCGAGCCATATCTTGCTGCTGCCGGAACCACTGACGAACATTTTCCCAATGTTCTAATTCTGGAAGCAATGGGGCAAACCGGTGGCGTAATGATGGGTAAGTCCCTACAAGTTGCTCCAGACGGCAAATTCGTCGCGTTCATAGCGATGGATAATATTCGCTTTCTCCGTCGTGCCCGGTCAGGTGACGAGCTGCGAATGCCCGTCACTGTGACCAAGTATCGGGAAGATTATTTCCACTTTCATGCTGAAGCTTACCTAAACGGGCGCCTTGCCGCTGAATGTGATTTTTCTGGCGTTGCAAGCAACCGGTCGTAAGCACTCCACGACTGATTGCGAAACCTTCCTGTCATGTAGCAGACAGATGCAACAATAAAAAATGACGGCGGCGTCAATCTTGCCGATAAAAAACGTATCATATTAGAGCATTTTCCTATCTGAATGAATCGGTGGGGGTTTTCAAATCAGCGTGGTTCTGATTCAAACTATCTGCCGGAGGGAAGCCGGCGGATATGTCGAAAGCCCTTTCCGCAGATCTTCGAGAGCGTGTTCTGGCGGCGGTCGCGACCGGTGCAACGCATCACTCAGTGCAAATCAACATATTGTGCTTCCACGCGCGACATCAGCGTCTCTTCCAACAAACTCATCTTTGTGATACATATCCTCGGATAATATAATTCATTCTCCAAGGATTCGTATCATGACGAAATCCGTGCCCCAACGCCAGATTGCCCGGAACGTGCTCAAGCTCCATGGTATTGCACGCCTGACCGAGCTGCGCGCCGAGGGCGTAACTGCGGCCACCATGAGCCGTATGGAGCGCGATGGCGAGGTGCTGCGTCTCGCACGCGGGCTCTATCAGCTCCCTGACGCCCCCCTCGATGCACACCACAGCCTGGCGGAGGCCGCGAAGCGACTGCCGAAGGGTGTCGTATGCCTCGTCTCGGCGCTCACGTTTCATGAGCTTACCGATCAGATGCCAAGGCATGTTTGGATGGCTATCGGCCATAAGGATTGGGCGGCCAAGATGGACGGTGTGCCGGTGCGACTGGTTCGCTTTGCCGATCGGCTGCTCGCCGACAGCGTTGAGATCCATACCGTCGAGGGTGTGCCCGTGAAGGTGTTTGGCGTCGCCAAAACGATTGCAGACTGCTTCCGGTATCGCAGCAAGATCGGCCTGTCCGTGGCGATCGAAGGGCTTCAGGAAGCACTGCGTCAGCGCAAGGCAACTCCGGGCGAAATCGCCAAATATGCCGAGCACGGTGCTGTCGCGACTGTCATTCGACCCTACCTCGAGGCACTGACCGCCAATGACTAAAGAATTGAAGAATATCGGTGCCTCGGTACGTGCGCGTCTGTTGCAATTCGCCAAGGCGAGCGGCCAAAGCTTCGATCTCGTCCTGACCCGCTTCGCCCTTGAGCGGCTGCTCTACAGGCTCGGACAATCACCGCATGCCGACCGCTTTGTTCTTAAAGGCGCCATGCTGATGATGAGCTGGTTTGATGACCCTCATCGTGGCACGCGCGATCTCGATCTGTTGCGCTTTGGCGAGTCCGAGGCTGAACCCATGCTCGCGACGTTCCGCGAAATCATGGCGCTGGAAGCCGCCGACGGCTTGGAGTTCGACATTGCGGCGCTGCGTGTAGACCGCATCCGCGAGGAACTGGAATATGGAGGGCTGCGGCTTCGGACAACGGCATCGATCAGTGGAGCCCGCATCGGTCTGACGATTGATATTGGCTTTGGCGATGCGACGGAGCCCGGTGTCGAAGTGTTGGACTATCCCTCAATGCTGGAGTTTCCCGCGCCGCGCCTTCGGGCTTACGCGCGTGAGACTGTTATCGCCGAGAAGTTCCAGGCGATGGTGGCGCTGGGACGCGCCAACAGCCGGATGAAGGATTTCTACGATATCTGGATTCTCAGCCGTTCATTTGCGTTTGATAACGACAGGCTGGCGCGGGCGATTGCGGCCACTTTCGCGCGACGTGGAACCGCAATCCCTGCGGAACTGCCCGATGCGTTGACGCCGGCGTTTGCTGAGGACGACCAGAAGCAACGGCAATGGAAGGCATTTGTCGTAGGCGTCGCCCATAATCCGGGAACGCTTACGGATGTCGTCACAGACATTGCGCCATTCCTCATGTCTCACGCAAAATTGGCGGCCGACATTGACGGCGGCGCCCAAAACCGCTGAGCCACAGGCTGGCTCACTTTTGCCTCACCGGCCTATTTTTCCTCAGTTGCACATCTGGCATGGGGGCGCGGGTGATCGCCTTTTGTTTGGATGCGCGCTTACGCGCCTCAAGCCAGGCTTCGACCTCGGCCAGATCCCACACGACGCAACGGGACGTCAGATAAAAGCGCGATGGGAACTCGCCCCGCCGTTCCATTTCGTAGATTGTGGTATCGGACAGCGGCACGATTTCCTTGAGTTGTTCGCGGCGGATGGTTTTGGTCTGTCCCGTCGATATTGATCGCATTTTCATGGCCCTCGCTTTTCAAACGAAAGCAATAGAAGCCGATAAGCACGGAGCTTCGAAGTCAAAAATGTTGTCGGCGTAGATGCGGATAACATGGCGTGCAAAACGGATGGTTGTTTGCCGCTAATACAAAAACTCCGGTTGCCAAATTTTCGCCGGGTGCTCGCCGCAATGTGCTGCAACCTTTGATCTTAGCTTTATGCCCCTTTCTGCAAGGCGAAATTGATCTGAAGGAGTACGCGTGCCCGGATCGAGTATCGAACTTCGCCACATCAATTACGTTGTTGCTGCCTCCGAACACGGCAGTTTCCGTCGGGCGGCAGCGGCGCTCGGGGTTCAGGAATCGGCGATCAGCCGGCGGGTACGCGATCTGGAAATTCGTCTTGGAACGACTCTATTTGTTCGCTCTCACACAGGCGTTATCTTGACCCTCGCGGGTAAGCAGTTCGTGGACCGGGGCCGAAAGGCGCTGTCCGAGATTGGTCTTGCACGAACGGAAGTCGCCGCTATCGGGCGGGTCGGCGATGGAGAGTTGCGGATCGGCATCCTGTCGTCATTGGGTTCCAGTTTTCTTGCCAATCTCATCCAAAAATTCACCGAAAAGTACGCAACGATTCAAATGTCGTTTGCGGATGGCGACCAGGTAGAACATGTCGCCGCCATTCGCCAGCGTCAGCTTGATGTGGCGTTTCTGACGGGAACCCTGGAATGGGAAGGCTGCGAATGCCGCCATCTGTGGTCCGAGCAGGTCTTTGTAGCCATGCCGGAACAGCACATCCTCGCTGACGCCGCGCAATTGGATTGGGTCGATGTCATCGGCGAACGCTTCATCGTCAGCGACGCCGCCCCGGGGCAAGAGATTTACAACTACCTGGTCCAGAGGCTTGCCGGGCTGGGCCGCCAACCCGAAATCCTGCCACATAGTGTCGGGCGGCATAACCTTCTTTCGCTCGTGGCGCTCGGCCAGGGCCTGACCCTCGCAAGCGAGGGCGTTACCGCGACGCAGGTTCCGGGTGTCGTGTTTCGCCCCGTCGGCAACGAGACCTTGCCTTACAGCATGGTCTGGTCGGCGCAGAACGACAATCCGGCCTTCCTGCGGTTTCTGGAGATTGCAAACTCTTTGGAGAACCAAAACGTTTCGCTTGTCACATCGACGGCGTAGTCTGGGAGACGGATTTCTTTGCCTTGGCGAAACCACGGTCCGTGGCGATGAAACGCTCCAGCATAGGCACGATCAGGCGGACGGGATCGGCGGGCGACTGGCCCGCGTCACGAGCGAGGATGTCGGCATAGGCGACGAGATCGCGGTGAAGGCCGGCAGGCAGTTCCAGCGTGACCTTGACCGGCTTGTCATCGGTGATCACCGAGAGCTTCAATTTCGTCATGTCAATCTCCTGTGCATTATCCCGCAAAGTGGGAACCGGTTTGCGGACCGGATCATGCTCAATTTGAATACGGTTCGAGGACAAGATCGCGCGTGACGATCACACGGACCGGGAATCCGGGCCGGATGGTCAGCGTCGGCGCGATGTTGAGCTGGCGGCTGACGACCTGTTGGCCGGTCTGGTTGATGCTCTGTGACGCGCCTTGACGCAGGGCCTGAACAATGTCGCTGTCGTTGCCGGACGAACCGGCCTGTGCGCCGACGCTGAGCAGCGTGGACAAGGCCGCCGCCTTGAACAACTCGCCCCAATGGTAATCGACACCATCCTCGAGACCGGCATAGCCTTCGGCGTCCGCGCCGGGCTGGCGCTCCAGAACGATCGAGCGGCCATTGGGGAAAATCAGCCGATTCCAGACGAGGAGCACGCGGCGCTGACCGAAACCGACGCCATTATCATATTGGCCGATGACGCGGGTGCCCTGGGGGATGAGCAGGATCTTGCCAGTCGGGCTGTCATAGACATTCTCCGTCACCTGAGCGGTGATCTGGCCGGGCAGATCGGATCGGATGCCGGTGATCAGCGCTGCGGAAATGACAGCGCCGGCCTGAAGGATGTTCGGCGATGCCGGGGCTGCGACGCGATCGGTCGAAACCGTGCGCTTGTCGGGCGTCTGGTTGAGGAAGGCAAGCTGGCGATCCTGTGCCGACGGCGTTGAGGGCTGCGGAGCCAGGCCTAAACTGGCAAGGTCAGGCGTTTGCGGTATCGTCGCTGCTGCGGCCTGTGCCGGGTTTGCCGTATTCGTGTTGGAGGACCGCGTCTCGGTCGGGGCAAAGAGTCGGGCGGTGCGAGCCGCTTCCAATTCCTGTGCGCGGCGCTGCTCTTCCGGACTTGGGCCGGATGGTACAGAGGTGACAATGCCGGGTGTTGAAACCGGCTGGCCGCCGTTTTGCGCGTTCAGGATCGGCCGCCCGAGATCGCCGGGTAACGGAGGGCCGAGCTTCGGCACGCCGCTATAGTCCTTGGGCAGGCCCGCGAGGCCATCGGGTGTGGTGCGATTGTCGGTCGAATAGAGTTCCTGCCCCTGATTGCCGCCATTTCTTGTCTGAAGAGCATAGATGAGAGCACCGCCGACGCCGAGACCTGCGGCGAGCCCCAGGCCGGCCAGGACTTTGCGTGACAGCCGCGTGACACGCGGCGGATCGGGGCGAAGGCGCATGGACGACACCGGCTCGCCTGTCAGCGGCCGGACATCATCCTCAGCCGCATCAGGCTTCCGGCCTTCCTCCTTTTCGGGATCGAATTCGATGCTCACGATGCAGGCCTCCCGTCGGTTCGGGAGATACGGACACGCTTCTGGTCTTTGCCTGCGCCAAAACGGAGTTCGGCGGCGGCAAACAGCCGGTCGACGATCATGTAATTGCCACGCACCCGGTAGTTCACCAGTTCGGAGGTGTCGCCTTCGGGGCCGACGACGAACAGCGGCGGCATTTCCCCCTGACCGATGCCACGCGGAAATTCGATGAACACCTGCCGCCCGTCGTCAAAGGCACGCAGGGGCCGCCAGGGAGCGCGATCTCCGGACACGTCGTAGCGGAAATTGACGCTGGCCAGATCGACGCCACTGGCAACCGGCTGGGCCGCCTCGGCCTGTTGGTTCTGTCGGCGCAATGCGATGAGTTGATCTTGTGGATACTGCCAGGAGACCGAGGCCATATAGGTCTTTTCGGTCGAGCGCAGCTCCATGTGATAGGTGCGCCGATCAGTATTGATGACCAGGTTCGTCGTGAGTTCCGGTCGCGTCGGCTTCACCAGGATATGGACTTGTTTTGCTCCGCCTGTACCGCTCTCGGTGTCGCCGACGATCCAGCGGACGGTATCACCGGCGGCGACCGGGCCGGAGCCAACAAGCTGCTCGCCGGCTTGCAGGCTGATATCGGTAATCTGTCCCGGCGAGGTGTAGACCTGATAAAGCGCGCCATCGACGAAGGGATAGACCTGCATTGAGTTGATGAAGCCATTCCTGACCGGCTGCATGCGCGCAGCGGCGTTGGCTTCGCTCACCCGTGCGGCGGGGTCTGCGAGTTCCGGTGCCGGTTTGCCATCCTTGCCGACCGGCTTCAACTGGCCCGGCAGTGGCAGGACCTTCGGCAGTTCGACCACTTGAACGGGCTTCGGCGGATCGGCCGCCAGAACGGCGGGTGCGGCATCGTCATAGGAGATTTCCGGGGGCTTTTGCGGTGTCGCGCACCCGGCAAGCGCCGAGGCGTAAAGCAACAGAAGCGGCAAGCCGGATTTATGGAAAGGCGAAAATGCGTGGTTACGCGCCGCCGGATGCCCGGCGGTCAGATGAGACGGCCGGATCATGATCCAAGCTCCTTCGACCAGTTGATGGCGTTGATGTAGATCCCGAGGGGATTTTTCCTGAGCGTGTCGGCATCGCGCGGCGGCTGAACGGCAACAGTCAGGATGGCGGACCAGCGCTCGGTTGCGGCCAATGACCCATCCTGATAGCGGCGTTCGATCCAGGCGACGCGGAAACTCGATGGTGAGGCGCGGATCACGCTGGAAACCTCGACGGCAATCTGCTGCTTGCCGACCTTGGCGAAGGGATCATTGGCGCGGGCATAGTCGTTGAGCGCCAGCGCACCGCCCTGTGTCGTAAAATCATAGGCGCGCAGCCAGTTCTGCCGCACGATGATCGGATCGGCGGGAATGCTCCTGACCTGTTCGATGAAACGGGCAAGGTAGAAGGCAATCTGGGCGTCGTTGGGCTGATAGTCGGCGGTCGCAGGCGCAATGGCTTGCGCCTGGCCGAATTTGTCCACCTGCACCACCCAGGGCACGATCGAACCATTCATCGACTGCCAGACCAGCGCGCCTGACAGTCCTGCCGACAAGGCAAGCGAACCGAAGGCCATCAGCCGCCAGTTCTTTGCCTGAACGCGGGCAGAGCCGATGCGATTGTCCCAGACCTGGGCCGCACGCTGATAGGGCGTCTCGGGCTCGGGGGATTTGCCGTAGTGGGTGGAGGGTCGCTTGAACATGGTCAATTGCCTTCGGAGAGATTGACGGATGAGCCGCCGCCATGGGCGTCGCCGGATTTGACGGCGTGCGCGGCAGCCTGAACGCCGTGCGTCATGGTCTGGGAGCGCTTCATGCGCTTCGCCCAGGCGGGCGGGCTTTCGGATGGAGAGGAGGAGCCTGATGTTGCTTCCGGGGCATCGCCGCCCACGGTGCCCGCCGTCGATGACCCGCCACTGGCCTCGAAGGCGGCACGGGCACCGGACTGGTAGCTAGATTTCAGACTATCGGACGCGCGGCCTGCGGCCTTCTTGAGAGGTGAAACGGCGGCTTTTGCGCCCGTCGAAGCGACATTGCCAAGTCCGGAGGCAACAGCGGAAGCGCCGGTCTCCCCGGCGGCACCGAGGCTGTACGCGGTTGAAGCGCCACCGGCCAGCGCTGCGCCGCCACGCGCGGCTGCCGCAGCCCCGCCAAGGAGAGAGGCACCGCCGGAGGCGACGGCGCCGACCGTTGCTGCACCTGCAGCAACCATGCCGCCCGCGGCGAGACCGGTGCCGATGGCTGCGCCCGCGCCAAGCTGTGGTCCGCCCGACACGAGGCCGCTGGCAATACCGGGACCGAAAATACCGAGCCCGAGCAGAGACAGCGCCGCAAGAACGATGGCCATGGCTTCGTCGATGGTCGGTGTCGCGCCGCCAAAACCGGCCGTGAACTCGGAAAACAGCGTTGAGCCGATGCCGATGATGACGGCCAGCACCAGCACTTTGATGCCGGAGGAGATAACGTTGCCAAGGACGCGCTCGGCCATGAAGGCGGATTTGCCGAAGAGGCCGAAGGGGATCAGTACGAAACCGGCGAGCGTTGTCAGCTTGAACTCGATCAGCGTTACGAAGAGCTGGATGGCGAGCACGAAGAAGGCGAGCAGTACGAGCGCCCAGGCAAACAACATGCAGGCGATCTGGATGAAATTCTCGAAGAAGGCCCAATAGCCCATCAGGTTCGAGATGGAATCGAGGAGGGGGCGACCCGCATCGAGACCGGTCTGCGCCACCTTGCCGGGGCGAAGAAGATCGCTCACGGTAAAACCTGTGCCGGAGGCCTTCAGGCCGAGACCGGCGAAGCTTTCGAAGACGATACGGGCAAGATTGTTCCAGTTGCCGATGATATAGGCGAAGACGCCGACGAAGAGCGTCTTCTTGACGAGACGGGCAACGATGTCCTCGTCGGCGCCCCAGGACCAGAAGAGGGCCGCCAGCGTGACGTCGATGACGATCAAGGTAGTGGCGATGAAGGCCACCTCAGGCCGGAGCAGTCCGAAACCGCCGTCGATATAGCGGGTGAAGACTTCGAGAAAGTGATCGATGACGCCGGTATTGCCCATGCTCAGCGCGCTCCATTTTCAGGTGACGATGGCTGCGGGCCTGGAGCGGACGAGGCAGCTTGGCCGAGGAAGCGGCGGCGGTTCTCCGCCCATGCCTTCAGGCAGGCCGGATCGCGGCTTCCGGCTTCGCCAATCCCGCTGCATCGGGCAAGCTCGGCATCGAGCGGATCCGGCCTTGGGGTGGAGGGTGGAAAGGTCGCAGACGCATCCTGAGACACATCGCGGCGGTTCATCTCGATCGCTGTCGCGACGATGGCGACGGCCACGAAAATCACGGCCGCGAGACGCGCGAGGGTCTTGCCGTCCATCATGCCGCCCTCAATTGCCGTAGAACATCTGGGCGCTGCCAGCCTGATAGCCCGAACCCGGCGTCAGGAAGCGTCGGCGTTGTTCGCGGCCTTGTTCGGCTGCGGCGGCTTGTTCGGCCGATTGCAACGCCTGTGCCCGCCCATTGGCGGCAACGACCGCCGTGAGATCACTCAGTTGCTGGGCCTGAAGGGCGAGGAGCTGGTTTCCCGCCTGGGTCGCTTGCAAAGCGCCAGTGGCGGACTGGCTGGCGCCAACAAGGGATGACATCTCGGTGCGGTTGGTGTCGATATTGCCAACGACGGTGGCCTGCACGCGCATGGCGTCCTGAAGGCCGCCAACCGTGTTCTGCCAACGGGTCTTGGCGTCGGCAACGAGTTGCGCATCGGAGGCCGACATGGAGACATTGGCGTATTGGGTCTGGAAGGCCTGATCGATCGCTTGCACATTGTAAGCAATGTTCTGGGCCTGGCTAAGAAGCTGCTGGGTGCGGCTCACCGACTGCTGGAGTTGTTGCAGAGACGAGTATGGCAGGCTTGCCAGATTGCGTGCCTGATTGATCAGCATCTGTGCCTCGTTCTGGAGCGAGGTGATCTGATTGTTGATCTGCTGGAGGGCGCGCGTGGCGGAAAGCAGGTTCTGCGCATAATTGGTCGGATCGTAGACGATCCATTGCGCGGACGCCGTTGTCGTCAGCAATGGCGACACCGAGATCGGGATGGCAAGAGTGGCGGCGATCATCACCGCGCGGGTGTGGCCAGAGAAATGACGAAGCGTCATGGCAGTGTCTCCAGGTTGGTGAGGTTGGGGATGAGGTCGGCGGCCCAATCGACGCCGCGATGGCGCAGCCAGGCGTCGAGGAAACCGTCCGCGCCATGCTCGGTGACAATTGCGGCGATGGCGGTTTGATCGGTCTTCGACGACGCAGCGCAGAGCGCCAGCGCCACGTCCGACAGGCCCAGCTCGAACAGGCGGTTGCCTCGGCGGGACTGGCAGTAATAGTCGCGCTTCGGCATGGCGCGGGCGAGGATCTCGATCTGGCGGTCGTTGAGGCCGAAGCGGCGATAGATCGCGGTGATCTGCGGCTCGATCGCCCGTTCGTTTGGCAGCAGAAGCCGCGTCTGGCAGCTTTCGATGATGGCCGGTGCGATTGGACTACCGTCGATGTCCGACAGCGACTGCGTGGCAAAGATCACGCTGGCGTTCTTCTTCCTGAGCGTCTTCAGCCATTCGCGAAGCTGGCTGGCGAAGCCCTCGTCATCGAGGGCCAGCCAGCCTTCATCGACGATGATGAGCGTCGGCGAGCCATCGAGCCGGTCCTCGATGCGGTGAAACAGATAGGCCAGAACGGCGGGTGCGGCGTCTGTGCCGATCAGCCCCTCGGTCTCGAAGACCTGAACCGTTGCGGTACCCAGATGTTCTTGTTCGGCGTCGAGCAGCCGGCCCCAGGCACCGCCGATGCAGTAGGGGCGGAGCGCCTGCTTGAGGTCGTTGGACTGGAGCAGGACGCAGAGGCCAGTGATGGTGCGTTCCTCAACCGGCGCGGTGCTGAGCGATGTCAGTGCCGTCCAGAGATGCTCCTTCACCTCCGGGGTGATGGCAACGCTTTCTCGGGCGAGGATCGCGGCGATCCAGTCAGCAGCCCAGGCGCGTTCGGCTGCGTCATCCACTCGGGCGAGCGGCTGAAGGCTGACAGAGGTATCCGATCCATCGGTCAGACCGCCGCCGAG
>NZ_JBQCGA010000029.1:0-44004 GCF_051956075.1 Asticcacaulis sp.
GGTCGCGGCGCTCGGCGATCTCGGCCTCATCCGGCGCAAAGCCGTCCTGATAGATCGGGTTCTGGTCGAAATCGCTCAAGGGGCACAGACCGGTCTCGAACTGACCCGGATAAAGCCGCGCGCTGTCCGGGGCGCGATTCAGGTCGATGACATAGCGCGAATGGGTCGCGAACAGGGTCGAGGCGCCCAGTTCAGGCGCAAAATCAAACAGGCGGTGGACATGGAAGTCGGTTTCCCGCACCGCCAGACCGGTTTCGTTCATGCGCACAGCCAGAGGCAGCGGAATGTGCGTGCCGACATGCGGGGCCGAAACCAGCAAAGGGCCGGCGCCCATATGAAACTCAAACGGAGGAATTTCGTCCGCAGGCGGAGGATTTGACGGCATGGTTGCAATTGAACCT
The DNA here is from genome assembly GCF_051956075.1 of Asticcacaulis sp. Classification (GTDB taxonomy): domain Bacteria; phylum Pseudomonadota; class Alphaproteobacteria; order Caulobacterales; family Caulobacteraceae; genus Asticcacaulis. The sequence continues at coordinate 402 of NZ_JBQCGA010000029.1, forward strand.
TTTGCCGTCAAACCTGTCAAGCTCACATATCCATGCCTGACATGGACATACCGGGCATCCATTGCTGCGTCAGACGCAAAAAGGCGACGGTTCCGTCCGGATGTCCGCCATAGATTGTTTTCAGCGCATCGGGAACCGCGTTGAACTGGCGCACGACGCCGACGCCCAGTTTCATGTCGTGGCCTATGTCGAATTCGCGCACGACGCCGATCTCGGTCTTGGCCACCCACCAGGCCGATCCGGGGACCAACTCGTCATTATAGACGCGCTCATGGCGCAGCAGGCCGAGCCAGGGCCCGTTGAAGTGAAAGGTGTTTTCGAACAGCACAGCGTCCGACGGCTTGTCGGCGCCTGTGGAAGCGATCTTGCGTCCAAAGGCCAGGGTCGAATCGAGCGTCCCGGCGGCGAAGGCATGATTATAGGCGAAGCTGACGCTTTTCTGGATCAGATTGACATCCGGTTCGAGTTGTTCGGGACTGATGACGTGCGCCCATGAGGCCTGCGCCGACAGGTCCGGCGTGATCTTCCAGGAGACGCGAACAGCGGCGGAATCGAAGCGCGGGCGGTCGAGATTGAAGCGGTGCTGGTCCGGCTCGCGCCCGGTGAACCCACTGACCTCCAGTTGAAGCGGCCCTTTCGCAAGGCCTGCCGTAACCACGCCCATGGTGATGTGGCCGGAATCGAACCAGTGGTGCGTGATCGGCGCCGTGGGAAAGTTTTCCCCCGAAGGCCGGTGCATGAAGACCTCAGGTCCGAAACCGTTTTCCCCGGGCCATCCGGCGCTTACAAAGCCGCTGACGCCGTCGCCGAAGCGATGGCGCAGGGTGGCGTTCAGGCCCATAAACAGGTCGTGCGGATGCTGGCGGTCAACAAGCGGAGTCACGCCGTCGGCGGTCTCGCCGGTTTGCAGCAGCAGAGGATAGCCGCTCTTGCCCATAAACGGGTCGGGCGACAGCATGGCCTTAAGCTCAAGGTCGTTTGAGGCGTTCAGAGCGCGGCTGGCCATGATCATGCTCATGCCTTCGACAAAGGTCTTGGCGCCGCCGCGCGGACCCTGCTGATCGTCGGCGACGACTGTGAGTGTGGCGTGCGCCATGACGCTCCAGCCGGATGCGGGCGTCATGGCCATATCCGGCGTCTGGCCCATATCGGACATCTGGGCGTGGACGGAAACAGGCAGAAGCGCCGTCAGAAGAGCGGACGCGAAAAAACGATAGGACATGGGAAATCTTTCAAAAAACGATGATGGGAAACGCGGTTTCAGACCATCAGGCGTTTCTTGGCGGACGCGGTTCGGCGGGGACGGACAGGCCGGCCGGAATGGATGCGGGCGCGGGCGACAGGCGTATGGGGACAGGCTTGCGCGCCTTTGGAACGAAGGCAGGTTCCGGGGCGATCACGACGGGCTGGCTGCAACAGGGCATGACGCCCTGATCGCTGCGCATCGGCGCATGCTGCGTCTTCATGCCCATATGACAGACATTTTGAGCCACAGGCAAGGCGTGCGCCGTCGCGCTCAGGCCGAACAAAAGCCAGATCACAGCCAGCAGGGCGCGCAGCAACCTCATGCCGCGTCTTGCCGAAACCGCAGGCGCCCCAGCGCCTTGCCGAAGTCCAGCAACAGGTCTTCGGGCTTTTTCGGCAATTTGGCTTTGAACTTTTCAAACGCCATCACCTGTTCGATATTGCGTTTGATCTGCGCCGCCTGCGTGTCGCGGCCCTGGGTGAGGCGAGTCATCAGGGCGGTGGACAGGATGCCGCTGACGATCAGGCGTTTGGAGTAGTGGTTTTCATCGAGCGCCGTATCGCCCGCCAGCTTCCAGATGCGGTCGGCGGTGGCCCACATCAGCTTGTGATACAGGGCGGCGTGCGTCGGCAGGGCGAAAAAGCCCATCAGCCGCCGCGCCAGTTCGGGCTGCTGCGCCGCCGTATCGAGGCGCAGGTTCAAAAGGTAGCCGATCTTGTCGCGGATTCGCATAGCCGCCAGCGATTCGGTGGTGGCGGGCGCGTCCAGAACCTCGTCGTGCATCCGCCAGATCAGGGCGGCGATGTCAGCGGCGCCATTGGGCGCGATCAGATCGCATTCGGCCTCGGAGAATCCTGCCTTGCGCGCCCCGGCCAGCACGCTCTGACGATTGAGGCCAATCTGCGGAACATAGTCGGCGGCGGCCAGCGCCAACTGGCGTTCAGCGGCTTTGAGCGGGGAGGCGATGTTTTTCATACGCGTCAGCATAAACCCCATCGCGTGCGCCGCCAAGCCATCCTTACGTGGCCAACAGGCCGCATAATGCCGCAGGCGCGGTGGATTCGGCAAAAAAAGTGATGAAATTCCCTTTTCGCGCGGGGCTGATCTGGACAGGGGGGGATTGCTCATGTATGGCAGTCACCGATTTTCCCGCCAGCGCCTGTTGGCGGGGACAGGTTTTTATTCACTTTTGGCGGAACGAACGGCGACGCAGCCCGGTTTGTCTTTACGCCTTCGACCCTGAATGGAGAGATACCTCTGGTACAGATTTTCGTCCGCGACAACAATGTCGATCAGGCCCTGAAGGCCCTGAAGAAGAAGATGCAGCGCGAAGGCTCCTTCCGCGAGATGAAGCGTCACGTCCATTACGAAAAGCCGTCCGAGAAGCGCGCCCGCCAGCAGGCGGAAGCCGTGCGTCGCGCCCGTAAGCTGGCCCGCAAGCGCATCCAGCGCGAAGGCGGCCTGACGGGTCGCTCTAAGTAAGTCTTTCTGCAGCCCTCGTGCTGCAGATAAGCCGCTTGAGATCAGCGCCGGGGCAGATGACTGTCCCGGCGCTTTCTTTTTTTGTCTTACGCCATCTGAGAGGCGTCCATGGTCAAGTCCGTTTCCGATCCATCCGAACTGCCCGATCCCGCCGATCTGGGCATCCTCACCACGGCCATGCCCGCCGACACCAATCCGTCCGGCGATATTTTCGGCGGCTGGCTGATGTCGATGATGGACCTGGCGGCGGGCAATATCGCCGCCCGCTATTCGCAGGGGCGCGTCGCCACCATCGCGGTGGACGGCATGGTGTTCCTGACGCCGGTGCAGGTCGGCGACGAGGTGACGGTGTACGCCAAGATGCTGTCGGTGGGGCGCACCTCGATGCGCATGAAGGTGGACGCCTATCGTCGCCCGCGCGAAGGCGAGCAGAAGACGCGCGTCACCGAAGCGGTCTTCACCTTCGTCGCCATCGACGAAGCGGGCCGCCCGCGCCCGGTGCGCGCTGAACCAAAGGATTCGCCTGCAGATTAATTTATGTTAAGACTGTCATCTTGCCGATCCGAAGATGATCGGCGCGCCACAGGGGACATCGCATGAAATCGACCGCTCTCAGCCGTTTTCAGGACTGGCTCAGCGAATGGAGCGACGCCAAGACGCGACAGGTGTTGGTGGTGGTGCTGGGCGTGTTGTGCGGTCTGTTGCTGGGCATGGTGGTCTACACCATCGCTAAGTACGCGCTGGATCAGATGTTCCCGTTCCCGCCCGGACTCTACATGGTCCACGGCGCCGAAAAGACTGCGTTGATGAAAACCGTGATCGTGCAATTGTTCATTGTCATACCACTGACCTGGGCGATAGGCGCGCTGGCGGGCGGCTATTGCGCGGCGCGCATGGGGCGTGCGGGGCAGTTTCCGGCCTGGATCGTCGGGATTCTACTGGTCGCCTATGACTGGATCGACCTCCTGAGCCTGCCCAATGACGCCGCCCTGTTCGTGCTGTGCCCTATTGTGGTCGGCGGCTGCGCCTTTGCGGGCGGCTGGCTGGCCATGTATGTCGAAGCGCGCAAATTGATGAGCAGCGTGGCGGAATAGGCCGAAAATCCTCAGTTCGTGTCGTAAAGCACGTTGGACGGTGTGCGCGACAATTCGATACGCGCCGCGTCGCGCATCTGGCTTGGAACGAAATAGGGCGTGCCGGCCGGATAATCGCTTCTGCCGGAAGTACGCGGCAGGGGTTGTTTCTGACCGTTATCCATCACAGCCACGGCGTCGCCGCCGCCAACAAAGTAAACCCGGTCGAGCTTGTCGAGGGCGATGGCCAATATGCCGGCGATTTTACGCATGGCGCTGTTGCCCTGATCGACGCCTTGAGCCAGATCGTGCGCGTCATAGCTGGTCTTCAGGCCCTGAGTAGGGGTCACCTTGAGCTTCATCGCCACCGAACAGCTTTCCGGTCGCACAGTCGTGATTCTGGCGCCGCTGTTGAGTTGGGCGCGCGTCGGCAAGGGCTCGATGCGCCCGTCCGGCGCGATGCGAAGGGGGATCGTTCGGCCATTGACATTGAGCGACGCGCTGACCTTGGAGGCGTCGCAGCGCTTGATGCGCAGCAGATAATAGACGTCGATCTGACTGCGCTCGGCGGGCGACAGGTTCAAAAAGCCCTTATAGCCGGGGAAGGCGTCGGACGCCGAGGCGTTCTGTGTCACCATGCCGTTAGCGCTGGTCGCGGGCGGCAGCTTAGGCGTCGCCAGGGCGGGCGCGGCCAGCAGCAGGGCGGCGGAGGTCAGCAAAACGGCGGGTTTGAACGCAAGTCTCATCAGATTCCAATCCATCAGTGGTTCCGGCGGCTGTATCTACCGGCACAGGTATAAGAATTTAAGACTGAATGGAAGCTGAACGGGGCGATCTTGCGACCGCCCCGTTGCATGGCTTGGATTCGTGAGCGCATCAGAGCGATTTGACGATGCCCTCAACCATCTTTTTCGCGTCGCCAAACAGCATCATAGTATTGTCGCGGAAGAAGAGTTCGTTCTCCACGCCCGCATAACCCGCGCTCATGCCGCGCTTGATGAACAGAACGGTGCGCGCTTTTTCGACGTCAAGGATCGGCATGCCGAAGATGGGCGAGGCCGGGTCGGTCTTGGCTGCCGGATTGGTCACGTCATTGGCGCCGATCACGAAGGCGACGTCCGCCGTGGCGAACTCCGAATTGATGTCCTCCAGCTCGAACACCTCATCGTAAGGCACATTGGCTTCGGCCAGCAGCACGTTCATATGGCCGGGCATACGACCGGCGACCGGGTGGATGGCGTATTTGACCTCGACGCCTTCCTCCTTCAGCTTGTCGGCCATTTCGCGCAAGGTATGCTGAGCCTGAGCCACCGCCATGCCGTAGCCGGGCACAATGATGACCTTGGAGGCGTTCTTCATGATGAAGGCCGCATCGTCCGCCGAGCCCTGTTTGACGGGGCGCGTCTCGACCTTGCCGCCCGCCGCCGCCGCGCCCGCATCGCCGCCGAAGCCGCCGAGGATGACGCTGATAAAGCTGCGGTTCATACCCTTGCACATGATGTAGGAGAGGATGGCGCCGGACGAGCCGACCAGCGCGCCGGTGATGATCAGCGCGATGTTTTCCAGCGTGAAGCCCAAAGCAGCAGCGGCCCAGCCTGAATAGGAGTTGAGCATCGACACCACGACCGGCATGTCCGCCCCGCCGATCGGGACGATAAGGGTCACGCCCAGTACAAGCGCGATGGCGAAAATGCCCCAAAAGGCCCAGGCGGCCAGACCGTGCGTCGCGATCAGCACGCCGATCAGCGCCACGACGGCGACGCCCAGAACGATGTTGATCACATGGCGCGCGGGCAGGATGATCGGCGCGCCCGACATATTGCCATTCAGCTTGGCGAAGGCGATAACCGAGCCGGTGAAGGTGATCGCGCCGATGGCCACGCCGAGCGACAGTTCGATCAGGCTCTGCGTCTTGATCCCGTCCAGCCCGTCGTCAATGCCGAAGGCGCGTGGCGCATAGAGCGCCCCGACCGCCACCATGCAGGCCGCCATACCGACCAGCGAGTGGAAGGCGGCGACCAGTTGCGGCATCTGCGTCATCGCCACCTTGTTGGCGATGATCGAGCCGACAATGCCGCCGACCGCTATGCCGCACAGGATGATGACGATGGTGACCGGGTCGAGGTCGCCCTTGATGAGCAGGCTCAGAAGCGTGACGCCGACGGCGATGGCCATGCCGGTCATGCCGTAGAGATTGCCCTTGCGCGAGGTTTCCGGCGAGGACAGGCCACGCAGGGCCGGGATGAACAGGACGCCGGAAACGAGGTAGGCGAGCGCCGAAAAATTAGCAATATCCATCACTTGCCCTCCACCTTCGGCTTATCTTTCTTCTTGTACATGGCCAGCATGCGGCGCGTGACCATGAAGCCGCCGAAGATGTTGACGGCGGCCAGCATGGAGGCGAGGCCGCCCGCGCCCTTGGAAACCCATACGCTTCCGCCCGCGCCGGAAGCCGACGCGGCGGCGGCGATCAGCGCGCCGACGATGATGACCGAGGAAATGGCGTTGGTGACGGCCATCAGCGGCGTGTGCAGGGCGGGGGTGACGCTCCACACGACATAATAGCCGACAAAGATCGCCAGCACGAAGATGGCGAGACGGAAGATGGTGGGATCGACGGCTTCCATATCCGGATCTCCTTACTTTGAAAGATTGGGGTGGACGACGGCGCCGTCTCGGGTGACCAGCGCGGCCTTGAGGATTTCATCCTCCATATCGGGCGCCAGTTGGCCGTCCTTGTTCAGCAGCAGTTCGACAAATGCCTTGAGGTTTTTGGCGTAGAGCGCCGAGGCGTCTGCGGCGATGCTGGCGACGATATTGGAGAAGCCGATAATCCTGACGCCGTTGACGTCCACGACCTCGTCGGCGACGCAGCCTTCGACATTGCCGCCCTGCGGCGCGGCCAGGTCGATCAGCACCGAACCGGGCTTCATCGAGGCCACCATCTCTTTCGTGACCAGAATCGGCGCCTGCCGTCCGGGGATCAGAGCCGTGGTGATGACGATGTCCTGTTTGGCGATGTGCGACGCGGTCAGCGCCGCCTGCTTGGCCTTGTACTCGGCGGACATTTCCTTGGCGTAGCCGCCCGCAGTCTGGGCGTTTTTAAATTCCTCGTCCTCGACCGCGAGGAACTTGGCGCCGAGTGATTCGACCTGCTCTTTCGTCGCTGGGCGCACATCCGTCGCGGACACCACCGCGCCCAGACGACGGGCGGTGGCGATGGCCTGTAGCCCTGCGACGCCGACGCCCATGATGAAGACCTTGGCCGGGGCGACCGTGCCCGCCGCCGTCATCATCATCGGAAACGCCTTGCCATAGGCCGAAGCCGTTTCGATCACCGCGCGGTAACCGGCGAGGTTTGCCTGCGATGACAGTACGTCCATGACCTGCGCGCGGGTGATGCGCGGCACGAACTCCATCGCGAACGCTGTCGCCTTTTGAGCGGCCAGCGCATCGAGCGTAGCGCGCTCGCGGTGCGGATCGAGCGTAGCGATGACGATGGCGCCGGGTTTCAGCGCCTTGATCTCGTCCGCCGACGGGCCGCGCACCTTGAGGACGATGTCGGCGTCCTTGATGGTTGCTTTTGCATCCTTGACAACGGTGGCGCCGACGGCGCTATAGGCCGCGTCAGGCAGGGCGGCACCCAGGCCTGCGCCCGACTGCACCTGCACCTCATGACCGGCGGCTGTCCACACCTTGACCGTATCAGGCGTGGCGGCGACGCGCGCCTCGCCGGGCCAGGTCTCGGCGGGAATGGCAAGCTTTAAGCCCACGATGAAGTCCTCACTTTGAAGTCTGTGGCAAGTTGTTGCTTGTGCAACTTATTTATTGTCGGCGCGATATTGACGCCGTTTCTTTTGTGACGTCGCTAGGTATGAGCAAACGTCGCGCAAGTCAAAGACTTGTTACGCTAGAAAAACGCCGGTGAGACTTTAAATCTGCTAAAGCTGAAACCGGCTTTAGTGCGCCGGTTTCTTTTTCAGGAAGAAGAAGCCCGCGACCGTTACGACGGCGGCGGCGACGAAGGCGGCGATGAAGCCCAGCTTGGTGCAGGTCAGGATGACCAAAAAGACCAGCAGCACCGCCAGGTGCAGGCTGATCCACTTGGTCAGGCCATTGAACAGGTGATAGGTGGCCTCGTGCTGGCGAATGTCCATCTCGCCGTGAACGTAGTCGGAAGACTCATGATGATCGGCCATTTTTACCCTCAAACCTGTTTTATATGACGCGCCGTCGCCAGCGCATAACAGGAGTCTTACAAAAGGACGCGGGGGCGGTCAATGAGTCTGCAGTTGGGGAGTCTGCGGTTGGGTTTGCGCCCGACCTTGCAGACGGCGCTCCAGCCGCGTCAGTTTCGACGCGGCGTCCATGCCGAGGCGCTGACGCAGGGCGCGCAGCAGGTTCCAGAACCGTTGCGCCGAGAGGCTCATCAGCGCGCTCTTGCGGCTGTTGAGCGAACGCCGCAACGCCGTCCGGTCGATCCAGCGTTTGGCGGGGTCGTGGTAATATTGCGCGATCTTGGTTTGTCCCATGCCGGGCGTCGCCAGCCATTGCGGGATCAGGGCGTTGAGCGCGCGCGCATCAGACAGGACGCGCAGTAGCCCCGTCCCCGACGACGGGCAGGGGGCGTGGAAGGCGTCGCCGAGCAGGACAAGGCCGGGGCGTTTGTGACGGCGGACGCGGTAAAGGTCCGTGCCGCGCACCTCGCAGCGGCCTGCGAGCGACAGTCCGGCCATGGCCGTGACGGCTTCGGGCGCAACCTCGGCGAGGGTGGCGAGCGGGGCGCGGCTCATGCGGCGCGTCCAGTCGTCGGTCAGTGGTTTGAAGCTGAAGATGTTGACGCGGGTTTGTTTCGCGCCCGCCGGGCTGGCGATTGGAAACACGCTGACATAGCCGATATGGCTTTGCGGTCGCGCCGCAAAAACGATCGCTGGAATGTGCCGCGCGCCCTGAAGTGTGAAGCCGAGCGTAACCGAATGACCGGCGCTGACGGTTTTAACGTCGATGCCTAACGCCTTGTGCAGACCTGCGGCGCGACCTGAGGCCAGCACGACCAGACGGCCTTCATGACGCGCGCCATCGCTGGTGACGACGGATTGACCGACATCGGAGGTCGTGATCTCGCTGACCGTCGCCTCAACAAATGTCACACAGTCCGGCCAGTCCGCGCGCACGGCGGCGACCCAGTCGTGATGATGCGCGCCGCAATCGGTCAGGCGCGGATTGACGGCGTAAGCTTTGGCGTCGCCTTCCGGCGGCAGGCACACGCGCGCGAACGGTTCGAGCGCGCCGAGGCTTTTGAGAATATCAGCCTGTTCTTCGCCGAGATTTTCATTGCGAAAGGACGAAGCGGGGACGCGTTTGGGGTCGAACACCGTCACAGGCACGCCCTGCCGCCCCAGAACCATAGCCAGCAACGAACCGCCAATGCCGCCGCCGACGATCAGGACACGGTCGTTATCGGTAAGGCGGGCTGTCGGCATGGCGCATTCCTGGGCTGTCGCAAAATGAGCGTAGAGCGCAGGGATTGCAAATATCTTGCCGCGCAATTAAAAATTGTATTTGTTTTTAAACGTGTAAGAAACGCTGGCGCAGGAGGTCAGAACAGCGCCTCGAACTGGTCAATCAGGCTTTCCAGGCGGTGGCAACCCATCTTCCAGAACGCCTTGTCGCGTGGATTCATGACGAAGGGCGCCAGGGCCTCGACATAGGTTCTTGTGCCGCCGCCGCTGAGAAGGTGTTCGTACAGCGGCGTGAAAGACGCCGGGTCTTCGCGGCGTTTCTCCATCAGCGCCGACACCAGAAGGTCGCCGAACGCATAGGCATAGACATAGAAGGGCGCGTGGACGAAGTGGCTGACATAGGCCCACCAGACCTCATAGCCGTCGTTGAGCTTGATCGCGGGGCCGAGGGATTCGCCCATGACCTCCAGCCAGATGGTGTTGATCTGATCGAGTGCGACCTCGCCTTCCATACGCGCAGCGTGGAATTTTTCCTCGAAGCGATGAAAGGCGATCTGACGGATCACCGAGTTCAACCCGTCCTCGATCTTACCCGCCAGCAGCGCCTTCTTGTCGTCGGGCGAGGCCGTCGCCACCAGATGCTCGAACACCAGACCTTCGGCGAAGATCGAAGCGGTTTCGGCAAGCGTGAGCGGCGTGTCGGCCAGAATCGAGCCGAGCGGTTGACACAGGGTCTGGTGGACGGCATGGCCCAGCTCATGCGCCAGTGTCAGCACCTCGCGGCGGTCGCCGGTGAAGTTGAGCATCACGTAAGGGTGGCGGTTGGCCGTGACCGGATGGGCGTAGGCGCCCGACGACTTGCCCGGACGCGGCGCGGCGTCGATCCATGCATGATCGAAGAACAGTTGCGCACGGCGGACAAATTCCGGTCCCATCTGTGCGAAGGCGTTCAGCACGATGGTTTTCGCCTCGTCCCAACTGTACTGTTTCTGCACATCCTCGGTCAGGGGGGCGTTGCGGTCCCAGAAGTCGAGCGATTTGCGACCCATGATGCGTGCCTTCAGCGCGTAATAGCGATGCGACAGCGTGGCGTAGGATCCGCTGACTGCCTCGGCCATGGCGTCCACCGCGTCCTTATCGACCTCATTGGCCAGGTGACGCGAAGCGGCGGGATCGTCATATTTGCGCCAGCGGTCCTCGATCTGCTTTTCAAACGCCAGCGTGTTCAGCGACAGGGCCAGCACCGGCGCGTTGTCGGCCAGGGCCTCGCTCAGCCCCTTGGCGGCGGCCTTGCGTACCGCAGCCTGAGGCGCCGACAGGCGGGTCAGCGCCTCGTTCAGCGTCAGCGACTCTTTACCGACTTTCGCGCGCAAGCGGGTCAGGGTTTCGTCGAACAGGCGTGTCCATTGCGCGGCGGCGGGCATGCGCTCCAGCATCAGGCGTTCGAGGTCGGCGGACAGCTCATGCGGGCGCGAGGCGCGGATGCGGCGCAGCCAGGGGCGCCAGCGTAGCGCGCGCTCCGTGACGCGCAGGGCCTGCTCGATCTCCCAGTCTTCAAGCTTATTCAGCTCAAGGCTCAGGAAAAGGGTTCCCGCTGAGATCATCGCGGCCTGAGTCGACAGGTCGGACTGCATCTTGGCGATGGCCGGATTTTCACGGTCGATGGTCGAGGCCAGGGTCGCATAGGCCAATGCGCCGCCCATATCGTCCATCGCTTTTTCGTAAAGGCTGGCCGCCTGGTCGATCAAAAGACCGAGACGTTCGGCATTGGCGCGGGCGGACAGGAAGGCGCCCTCCAGCTTGGCCAGCTCTTTAACATGGCCTTCGCCGCGCGCGAAATCTTCCTTGAGGCGCGGATCTTCAGGGCCGGAATACAGATCAGTAAGATCCCAGATGGGCAGGCCGGACGCGGCGTCGATAGGCAGGGTCTGTGTCATGGAGGTTCAGATAATCCGCACCGACCCGAAAAGCGAGAGGTAATTTGGCCGTCAGGGGAGAAGCCCGCGAACGTCAAAACCAAAACGCGACATTAAGGATACCGCTACACCCGATTTTTACCCCAAGACGATACACATGTCCCAAAACAGGTCGGGTTTTGTGACGCCGACCGCATCAGAATGATGATGGGTGACTTCGATATGGCCAAGACGATCCTGATCTGTGACGACGATCCGACTCAGCGCCGCCTGATTCAGGCCGTGCTGGAGCGCGAGGGCTTTTCGGTCATGCACGCCGAGAACGGCGCGCAGGCGATTGACCGGCTGACGCAGAATTCCGGTATTGACGCGGTCATTCTCGATCTGGTCATGCCGGGGCAATCCGGCATTGAAACACTCAAGGAATTGCGCGCATCCGGCGTGCGGACGCCGGTGGTGGTGCTGACCGCGTCGGGCGGCATCGACACGGTGGTCAAGGCCATGCAGGCCGGGGCGCAGGACTTCTTTATCAAACCCGCCTCGCCGGAGCGCATTCTGGTGTCGGTGCGCAATGCGCTTCAGATGGGCGACCTGTCCGCCGAGGTGCAGCGTCTGCAAAAGCGCACAACCAACCGCACCTCGTTCGACGACCTGATCGGGTCTTCGCCCGCCATGCAGATGGTGCGCAGGCTGGGCGAGCGCGCGGCCAAATCCAATATCCCCGTACTGATCCTCGGCGAAAGCGGCGTCGGCAAGGAGCTGATCGCGCGCGCCATTCAGGGATCATCCGACCGCGCGGGCAAGCCGTTCGTCGCGGTCAACTGCGGCGCCCTGCCGGAAAATCTGGTCGAATCCATCCTGTTCGGCCACGAAAAGGGGTCTTTCACCGGCGCCTCGGACAAGCATCTTGGCAAGTTTCAGGAAGCCAATGGCGGCACCCTGTTCCTCGACGAGGTCGGCGAATTGCCGCTCGACATGCAGGTCAAGCTGTTGCGCGCCTTGCAGGAAGGCGAGATCGACCCGGTCGGATCCAAACGCCCGGTCAAGGTCGATGTCCGCATCATCTCGGCGACCAACCGCAATCTGGCCGATCAGGTCCGGGCGGGCGCCTTCCGCGAAGACCTGTTCTATCGTCTTAACGTCTTTCCGGTCGAGGCGCCCTCCTTACGCGACCGCCGCGAGGATATTCCGGCCCTGGTCGAACATTTCGTCCGCCGATTCAATGTCGAGGAAGGCAAGCGCGTCACCGGCGTGTCGTCGGAAGCCATGCAGATGCTGGCCGCGTATGACTGGCCAGGCAATGTGCGGCAATTGGAGAACACCGTCTATCGCGCCATTGTGCTGGCCGACAGCCCCTATCTGCAACCGTTCGATTTCCCGGCGATCAGCGGCGTGTCCGCGCCTCTCATTGCGACGGCGCCGTCAGACGGCCCGGTCAATGGCAGGGCGGCGATCGAAGCGCATCACGACGCGCTCAACGCCCTTCAGGACGCGCCGGTGCGCATTCTCGACGACAGCGGCCATCTGCGCAAGCTGGAGGAGATCGAGCGCGACCTGATCGAACACGCGATCAGCGTCTATGCAGGTCATATGTCGGAAGTGGCGCGCCGTCTCGGCATCGGGCGCTCGACCCTTTACCGCAAAGTGCGCGACTGCGGCCTGGAAGGCATGGTTAAGGAAGCCGGCTAGGAAAGCTGGCTGAATCGTTCGCGCGCTGCGCCGAGCAGTTGCGCCTGCAGGCGGCTGACCTTAGTCGGGGTGAGATCGTAGATCAGGATCACGACGACGCCCAGAACGCACAGACCGGCGGGATACAGCCCAAGCGCCGCGTGCATTTCCTGTAGCGCCGCTTCGGGCGCCGCATTGGCGGCGTAGCCGTGTCCCGCCAGCAGCCAGCCCAGAGTTGCGCCCGCTGCCGCGGCGGCGATCTTCTTGCCAACATTGATCATGGCGTAGGTCATGGCGGTGGCGCGGTGACCGGTTTTCCAGGCATTGTAGTCGGCGGCGTCGGCGTACATGGCGAAGGTCAGGGTCGAGACGACGCCGAAGGCCGCGCCGGACAGGCCTTGCAGGACGAAAAGGGCCGCGAGCGCCTTCCCCGGGCAGAGGTAGAGAAGAAGGCCATCCAGCGCCGCGACGCCCAGCATGGCGGCGATCCAGACCTGCCGCGTCGCAAACCGGGTCAGGGTCGATGAGGCGCCGGAGCCGACGGCCAGACCGACATAGAAGACGATCATAAAGGCGCTGACCAGATCCGGGCGGATGGCGACATATTTGATGAAATAGGGCGTGGCCGAGGTGTGCAGCACAAAGGCGGCCATCTCGACCACGCCGAGCGCGAACAGGACGATCCACGGCCGACTGCAAAACAGATCCGCGATGTCGCGCAACGGGTTGCCGCGTGGCTGAGTCGCCAGCGAGAAACGCTCGCGCGTGTGGAGAAATACCATAATCAGACAGGCGACGGCGGCGACGCCGTAAAGGGTCATGGTGAACTGCCAGCCAAGCGCGTGGTCGCCGCGCCCGCCCCAGGCGATCAGCCTTGGCGTTAGCCAGGTGACCGCGACGGCGCCGAGGAATGCCGTGCCGTAGCGCCAGGACAGGATCGTGTCGCGCTGGGCGGAGTCCGGCGTAATAACGCCGGAAAGCGCATTATAGGCGACATTGGCGGCGCTATAGACCAGGTTTAGACCGATCAGCCCCATATAGATGGCGGGCAGGCGTTGGTTTTGCGACAGATCGGCGGTCGAGAAGGTCGCCACGCCGACAGCGGCCAGAGGCAGGCCCAGCCATAAAAACCACGGGCGATAGCGTCCGTAAGCGGTATGCGTGCGGTCGATGATGGCGGCGAAGACCGGTTCGGCGACGGCGCTGACCAGTCGCATGGTCAACAGCAGAGTGGCGGTGGCGGCGATGGGAATCTTCGCCACATCGGTCAGATAGATCATCAGAAAGGCGGTCAGCGGCGCCCAGTAGAGATTGAATCCGGCGTCGCCAAGGCTGTAGCTGGCGATTTCAAGCGGCCCGATCGGCTCATAGGCTTGCAAGGCGGGCTTTGCGGTGAGCGCTTCGGGCGGGGACATGCGACACAGAGTCAGAACTACGGAAACAGTGCGTCATTGTGCCGCCACAGGTCTTAATGAAAACGTAAGAGGCGGGCCGAGCGCAGCCCGCCTCTTGTCTGCTCATTCACTTTAACGCGGCGTCGATGGCGGTGTAAAAGGCGTCGGGCTGATCCAGCATCATGAAGTGGCGGCAGGCGTCGATCTGCGTGAATGCGACCTTCGGCGCGCCCGCATAGACGGCCTTATAGAAGGCGGCGGTCGCTACCGGAACCTGTCCAACCGTGACGTCTACCGGATAGATGACGGCGATCGGCAAGGTCATGCCGGGCAGATCGGGACGCAGATCGGTCGTCAGATCCTCGTAGAAGGCCTGCGCCAGCACGCGGCGGTCGGAATCAAGCGACCATTGCACGATCAGGTCGCGGTGGGCGTCTGAGGTCGTCATGCGCGCCAGGGTCGCCTGTTGCTGCGCTTTGAAGGCGTCGGCGGGCAGGGCGATCACGCCGTCGCGCATGGCCTTCGCCTGTGGCTCAATCGCGGCGACGCTGGCCTGAGGCCCCATCATCAGTCCGGCGAAGGGCAGGGAATCGGCGATGATCAGCCTGCCTGCATCCTCCGGGTGGCTTTTGGCCAGCATCAGCGCCATCAGGCCGCCGAGGCTGTGGCCGATAAGGACCGGATGGTCGAGATGTTCGGCCTTGATATAGGCGTCGAGCGCCTCCACCGAGGGCGCCAGCACATCGCCGTCCGCATTGGCGCCTGCCGGTTCTCCGGCGAATCCGGCCAGGTTGAGAACATGCACGCGGTAATGGCTGTCAAGATGCGCGACCGTTCCGTCCCAGACGGCGGCGGGGGAGGCGAGGCCGGGGATCAGGATGATGTCCGGCCCTGAACCGCTGACGGCGACGGAAAAACGCTCATGCGTGGCGTCAGGATAGGGCGTTGCCGCCTTGGCGTGATGCGCCGACGACAGGGCGGCGATGACGCCGATAATGATGGCCAGCAGCGCCATCGGGCGATGGATGAGGCCATGTTTATGGAAGCTGGAGCAGACGTGTTTGAACATGGCGGGGCTTTCTTTATGCGAGGATCAGGCCCGAGAGACGGGCGAACAGGTTGATGAGTACGAAGGCGAGGCGGTGTTCGGGATCGGCGACAATGGCGATGACGACGACGCTGGCGATGACCCAGGTGATGACCTGACTCTGAACAAGGGGGGAGCGCTTACGCTCCGGCAGGATGCGCATGGACATGAAAAATCTTTTGCGAATAGGGGTTTAAGGGGTTACGCGGTACGGGTTGGCGAAGATGGCCTCCACCGGGCGGTCGAACACCCCGGCGATCTTGTAGGCCAGGTCGAGCGACGGCGAATGCTTGTCGGTCTCCAGAGCGATGACCGCCTGACGGGAGACGCCGAGCCTGGCGGCCAGATCGGCCTGGGTCAGGCCCATTTCGGTGCGCAGTTCACGCAGATTCTGTTTCATGACGCCTTCCTCAGAAAGGCGCTAGCCAGGCCGAATATCATCCAGAACAGGGGATAGACGAGGTAAAGCGAAAAATGATGAGCGCCTGCATTGGCCTCGACAAAGCCCCATGCCGTGCAGATGAAGAGGGTCAAGCCGGTGGCGATGACGAAGCGACGGATCAGCACGCCGCGCACATATTCATCGACGGCCTCGATATATTTCAGAAACACCCAGATCGCGCCGCCGACCGGCAGGGCGGGCAGGACGGCCAGCCCATAGAGCAAGGCGCCCTGAGGGTGCAGGTTACGGATGGCGATAATGGAGCTGTAAAGCGCGGCGGCGTATAAGACCATCCAGAAGCTCAGGCCCATGACGTAACGGGCGTTAGGGGTGTTCAGGTCCATGTTTCAGCTCCTTTGTGTAAGGCTAACCTTACATGCCGACTCATGTCATGTCAACCTGACATTTGAAAAAATGTAAGGTCAGCCTTACGCCTCATGGTATTGTATTGGTAATTACCAATTTGCACTTGGCAGATGCGGCCGCATGTGGGATGAGTTGCGAAACGGGAGGCGCGACTATGGCGAATGTGGTGGATTTCAAAGCGGCGCAGAAACAGGCCAAAAGCGCAGCGGCGCCCGCGAAGACGCGCTTCGAAGCGCTCGACATTCTGCGCGGCCTGTTCCTGATCGGCATGCTGCTGGCCAATAACGCTGGCGACTGGGGGCATATTTATGCGCCGTTCGACCATGCTGAATGGCATGGCTTCACCATGACCGACATGGTGTTTCCCGGTTTTATGGTTTGCGTGGGCATGTCGATGAGTCTGTCACTGGGCCGCCGCATGGCGACGGGGGGAAAGGCGCAGATGGCCGTCCACGCCCTGCGGCGCGCGGCGATTCTGGTTGGGATCGGCCTGTTCCTGAACCTGTTGCCGCATTTCGATTTTGCCCACTGGCGCTTTCCCGGCGTGCTGCAACGCATTGGCGTTTGCTACGCTATCGCCACCGGCCTTTTGCTGCTGCATTCGCATCAGGACGCCGACGGCAAGCTGATCGTACATGGTCGCGCCTTGGCGGCATGGGGCGCGGGCCTGTTGATCGCCTATGGCGTCCTGCTGCGCTACGCGCCGGTCCCCGGTTTTGGCGCCAATCATTTCGACGCCGTAATGAGCTGGCCCGCCTATGTCGATCGCATGGTCTTCGGTCTCGACCATATCTGGAGCGGCGGCAAGACCTACGATCCGGAGGGGATTCTCTCCACCTTCCCGGCGGTGTTCAACATTCTGGCGGGTCTTTTGGTCGGTATGCTGATCAAGGCGAAGACGCCCGCGAAGGCGGTCGGGCAGGTGATGTGGATCGGCCTGATCCTCACCGTTCTGGGGCTGGCGCTCGATCCGGTCTTTCCGATCATCAAGAAGATGTGGACGCCCAGCTTCGCCCTTTTGACCAGCGGCATCGCCTTTTTGATGCTGTCGGCGCTGATGCTGGTCATGGACAGGCTTGGCCATAAAAAATGGGCCATGCCGATCCGCGTCTTCGGCATGAACGCGATACTGGCCTATGTCTTCGCCTGGCTGTTGTCGGTGGCGCTCGACGTTACGGGCGTCTATCGCGCAACGACGACATGGCTGCTGGGCGTCATCGGCGATCCTTACGCCATGTCGCTGGCCTTCGCCGTGCTGGTGCTGATCGTGTGTTGGTTGTTCGTCCTGCCCTTTTACCTCAAGCGCATCTTCCTCAAGGTGTGAAAGCGGTGCGGCATCCCGTCAGCTTGTCAGGCTGGTGATTTTAGAGTACTGACCGGTCAGTACTCAAAGGAGCGCCATGCCCGACGCCGCCAGATCACGTCGCCTGAAGCCAGAACAGCGCGAGGCCGCCATTCTCGACGCCGCGCTTGAGGCGTTTGCGCGTCATGGTTTCGCCGACGCGCGTATCGAAGACATCGCCCGCGTCGCGCAAGTGTCCAAGGGCAGCGTCTACCTCTATTTTCCGACCAAGCAGGCCCTGTTCGAGGCGCTGGTGCGGCGCGACATCGGCCCGCGCGTGGCCATGGCCAGGGGATTTCTGGACGCTTATGACGGCCCGCTGGAGATCGCTCTGCAAAATCTGGCCGACATGGTTTCCGCCATCATCGATTCCGGTCAGACGCCGATCTATCCGCGCCTGCTGGTGGCGGAGTCGCAGCGTTTGCCGGAACTGGTCGATTTCTACCGCCGCGAAGTGGTCGGCGTTCTGCTCGCCGCCCTGAGCGGCCTGTTTGCGCGCGCCATGACCAAAGGCGAGATCGCACAGGACGATCCGGTCATGCTGGCGCACCTGTTCGTCGCGCCGGTGCTGAAGGCACTGATGTGGGCGCTGGTCTTCACGCCGACCGAGCCGGAGCCGTTCCGCGCCGGGCCGTATCTGGCGGCGCACATCCGTCTGTTTCTGAAAGGATTGCAGCATGCGTAAGCTGATGATGTCGGGGATCGCCGTGCTGGCCCTGAGCGGGTGTCAGTCGAAACCGGCGAACACCTATGCCGGCTATGTTGAGGCGCAGGAGGTCAGCATTGATGCGCCGCAGTCCGGCTGGTTGACTGGCGTTGACGTCGATCGTGGCGACGCGGTGGCGCCCGATCAGTTGCTGTTCCGGCTGGATACGACTCAGGCGGACGCGGCCCTGAGCGGCGCGCAGAGCCGGGCCGAGGCCGCGCAGGCCAATGCCGAGGATCTGGCCAAGGGCGCGCGTCAGGCCGATATCGCGCCGTTACAGGCCCAGCGCGTTCAGGCGCAATCGCAACTCGACCTCGCCAAGGCCAATGAGGCGCGTTACGCCGCGCTGGAGCCGAAGGGCTATGTCTCGCCCGCTCAGATGGACAGCCTGCACGCAGCCACCCGGTCGGCGCAGGCCAGTCTGGCCAATATCGACAAGCAGATCGAGGACAAGCTGCTGGCGGCGCGCGAAGACCAGCAGCGCGCGGCGCAGGCGACGGCGGCGGCCTCCGGCGCCGAGGTCGCGCAGGCGCAGTGGACGGTGAATGACCGCATCGTCAAGGCGCGGCTGACGGGCCAGGTCGATGAACGCCTGCGCGAGCCGGGCGAGTTCGTAGCGGCGGGCGCGGCTGTGCTGACCGTGCGGCCCAAGGGGCGGGAATTCGTCCGCTTCTATGTGCCGCAGGCCGACCTGTCGAAATTCAAGGTCGGCGCGACAGTGCATGTGACCTGCGATGGCTGCGCGGCGCAGGCTGCGCGGGTGCGCTATGTCTCGCCTGACGCCGAATTTACTCCGCCGGTCATCTACAGCGTCAAGGAGCGCCAGAAGATGATGTTCCTGATTGAGGCGACGCCGGAACATCCCGACGCCTTGCATGTCGGCCAGCCGGTGGATGTGGGGCTGTGATGACTGATCAGGCCGACGATCTCGCGATCGATGTAAAGGGCCTGACCAAGGTCTTTGGCGCACGCACGGCGGTCGATCATATCGACATCAAGATGCCGCGCGGACAGGTCTGGGGTTTTCTCGGCCCCAACGGATCGGGCAAGACGACCACGATCCGCATGCTGTGCGGCCTGTTGCGCGCCGATGCGGGCGAGGGGACATGCCTCGGCTTCGACATTCGCAAACAGAGCCGCGAGATCAAGGATCGCGTCGGCTATATGACGCAGAAATTCTCCTACTGGGACGACCTGACGATCCGGGAAAACCTCGAATTCGTCGCGAATCTCTACGGCATTCCGAAGAAGAAGACGGTGGTGGACAAGACGCTGGAGACGCTGGGCCTGAGCTCGCGCCAGCATCAACTGGCCGGAACCCTGTCGGGCGGCTGGAAACAGAGGCTGGCCCTGGCCGCCTGCACCCTGCATGAGCCGAAAATGCTGATGCTGGACGAGCCGACCGCGGGGGTCGATCCGCAGGCCCGGCGCGACTTCTGGGACCAGATCCACCGCCTGTCCTCCGAAGGCCTGACCGTGCTGGTTTCGACCCACTATATGGACGAGGCCGAGCGCTGCGACCAGATCGTCTATATCGCCTACGGACATCTGATGGCCCAAGGCCGCGTCGCGGACATTATCAGCCACAGCGGTCTTTACGCTTTTGTCGCCGAAGGACCGGGGGTGCGCGAGCTGATGGAGCGGCTGCGCGGCAAGGCGGGCGCCGATCACGTCGCCTATTTCGGCAATGCGCTGCATGTCACGGGGCCCAATCTTGACCAACTCAAGGCGCTGATCGCCGCCGACGGCGACAAGACAGGCGTGTCATGGCGGCAGGAGCGGCCCAATCTGGAGGACGTGTTCATCCACCTGATGAGCCAGTCCGTCGACACATCGGTGGAGGCTTAACATGCTGTCCTCGTTGCGGCGCGTCGGCGCCATCCTGCTCAAGGAATTTATCCAGATGCGGCGCGACCGGCTGACCTTCGCCATCATGCTGATCGTGCCGATCGTGCAACTGGCCCTGTTCGGCTTCGCGATCAATTCCGACCCGCGCCACCTGCCGACGCTGCTCTATCTGGAAGACGACTCGGTCTATGTGCGCTCGCTGGTGTCGGGCATGCAGAATTCGACCTATTTCGATATTGTCGGCGCGGTCCCGACCGCCGAAGCCGGGCGGCAGGCGTTGCAATCGGGGACGGCGGCCTTCGTCGTGACCGTGCCGGCGGGCTTTACACGCGGCCTGCTGCGCGGCGACCACCCGGAAGTTCTGATCGAGGCCGACGCCTCCGATCCGTCTGCGGCTTCCAATGCGGTCGGTCAGATCGGCCTGATCGTGTCCTCGGCCCTCAGTCATGATCTCAAGGGCCAATGGGCGCCGCTCAAACAGGGGCCGCCGCCGGTCAATATTATCGTCCACCGCATGTACAATCCCGAAGGCATATCGCAGTACAATATCGTGCCGGGACTGCTGGGCGTCATCCTGACCATGACCATGATTATGGTCACCTCGGTCGCCATGACGCGCGAGACCGAACGCGGCACGATGGAGAATCTGCTGGCCATGCCCGCGCGCCCATGGGAAGTGATGGCGGGCAAGATCCTGCCCTATATCGCCGTCGGTCTGGTGCAGACCCTGATCGTGTTGGGCGCGTCCAGTTTCGTCTTCCACGTGCCGTTTATCGGCAATCCGCTGTTGCTGGCTCTGGGCGTGGCTTTGTTCATTGTGGCCAATCTGGCGGTCGGCTTCACCTTCTCGACCATAGCGCGTTCGCAGATGCAGGCCATGCAGATGACCTTCTTCTTCTTTCTGCCGTCCATGCTTTTGTCAGGCTTCATGTTCCCGTTCCGCGGCATGCCGGTCTGGGCGCAGTGGATCGGCGAGATTTTTCCGCTCACCCACTTCCTGCGCGTCATCCGGGGCGTAATGCTGAAAGGCGCGGACTGGGCGGCGATGTGGCCGAACATCTGGCCACTGCTGATCTTCATCGCCGTGGCGACCACGGTGGCTATGGCGCGCTATCGCTCGACGCTGGATTAATCATCCCCCATATGTGCTTCGATAATGTCGAGCAGCGGGTGCGGCGTGCGTTTGAGCTGATCGGCCTTGCCCTGTTCGCGCAGATAATAGAACTGGCCTGTCGTCACCGACGGCGCCAGTTCGTAATCCATCGCATCCCAGCCGTCCTCGCGCCAGCCGTAAAACGCCCAGTGCGCGTGATGGCTTTTCAGCACGTCGAGCACGTCGCCAAGGTACGTCCCGCAATCGACCCATTCGCGCACGCAACCGAATTCGCCGGTCACCACGCGGTTGTTCGGCACGCCATGCGCAGCGGCCCAGTCAAACGGGCCGTTTACATAACGCGCCATCACCGCCTTGTCCCAGCGGACTTTTTCACCGCCGAACCTGGATTCGACGCCCGGATAGCGCAGTTGCGGATCGCGCTTGATATTAGGGCCGCTGGTCGCCTCGTAGGGTTCATACATGTGAAAACTGTACAGCACCTTGTCGTCGCTGAGTTTTGACGGCCAGTAGCTGAAGCTCGCGGCATTGGCGTACCAGCCGCCATCGACCATGACCGGTGTGTCCGGATCGACGCTGCGGAGCGCTTTGATCAGCGTTTCATAAAAGGTGGGCAGGTCGTGCGTCGTACCCTTATACTTCGCATACCAGGCCTGCCGCACATCCGGCGCGGCCTGCTCATCGAGGCCCATGCCCTTTTCCGGCGTCGGCTCATTGATCAGATTGTAGCCCGCGATCATCGGCTCGTCCTTCAGCGCGGCGGCCAGGTCTCGCCAAAAGTCCGCCGACTGCTCCCAGTAGGCGCGGTCGTTCCACAGTCGCGCATCGTCCTTGCCGCCATTTTGCTGGCTCCAGCGGTCGCCGGGAAGGGACAGGGGGACGATCACCACTTTCAGGCCCGCCGCGCCCGCCGCCTCGACCACCTTGCGTAAGGTGGCGAGGTCCGAAGCCGGAAGGCCGCTGTAATGGTCGGCGTCGCCAATCAGAAAGTCGCGCCCCACGCCCTTCCATTTCGACGGCGTCAGCCGCACCCAGGTCGCGCCGGTGGCGCGCAGGGCCTGAAAATAGGCCAGATCGGGCGGCGCCTCATTGAAGCTGTTGGCGCCGTGCTGCGGCGCGTCCCAGAAATGGATCAGATCGGCGGCATAGGCAGGGACGGACAGGCTCGTCGCAACGGCCAGCGACGCCGCCATCAGGCGTAACGGTTGCATTGGCGTTTCCTTCTTGTCTGACAACAATTTGCGATAAAATCGGCGATAAGGCCAGTCCGGCTTTTCGTTTCAGGGTTAACCGAATTGTTAACCATGTCGCTGCATCTTGCGACAGACTCAGGGGTGGGTCGTTGTCAGAGATTCGCGCATGAAAACCAAAACCTCCAGCCTCAATCCTAAAACCTATGGCCTGCTGGCGGCGCTGGCCGTATTCGCCGTCGGGGCGGTCGCCAGTCTCGCCGTCTATGTTGCGGCTGAGGGCGCGATGAAGTCGGAAATACGCTCCAGTCTCGGCGCACTGTCGCGGTCGGCGTCGCAGTTGGTGGATGCTTCCGGTTTTGCGACCATCTCATCGCCCGATCAGAAGAACGGCGGCGCCTATCAGGGCATTCTCGCCACGTTCAAGAAGATCGCCGCCGGCGACAGCAATCTGGCCGACCTCTACGCGATGACTCAAGGAACGGACGGCAAGATACGCTTTATCGTTGACACCCTGCCCGAAGGCGGCGAGCCGCCCGCCAATATCGGCGAGGTTTATGACGATGCGTCGGTGGTGCTGAAAAAGGCGTTCGACAGCAAGACCGCGCTGGTCGAGGACAGGCCCTATACCGATAAATGGGGCACGGTGCTGAGCGCCTATGCGCCGATCACCGACTCTGACGGCAATATGATCGGCATGACGGGCGTCGATATGCACGTTGAACAGTATCAGGCGCGGCTCAACCTTGTGCGTGAGGCGCTGGCCATCGGGCTGCTGATCACTCTGGTCTGTGCTGGGATCGCAGGTTTCACCGTGTTTGTGCTGCGCCGCGCCGCCAACCTCAATTACGAGAAGTCGCGCGCCCAGCAGCAGCAACTGGCCGATATGGAGGCGCAGCGCGCAGAGGAGCAGGCGCAGAGCGAACGCCGCGCCGCCGAGGCGCGCCGTCAGGCCATGTTCGAGCTGGCGGAGAATTTCGAGGCCAGCGTGCAGACGGCGCTGCACGAGGTGGTCGCCGCCGCCGATCTGTTGCAGGCCGAATCTCAGCGCGTCTCGTCGATTTCGAGCGATACGCGCGAGCGTTCCGAAGCCGTGTCGCGTATTTCCAACGACGCCGCCCAGACCTCGGCGCAGGTCGCCGCCGCTTCGGAGGAACTGACGGCTTCGATCCGCGAAATCCGCGATCAGACCGAACGCTCGCAGGCTGTGGTGCGCAGCGCCGCCGAAAAGGGCGGCGTCGCCAAGGAGGTGATCGAGCGTCTGTCGAAATCCTCCAGCCGCATCGGCGAGGTGGTCGATGTCATCAACGACATCGCCGGTCAGATCAACCTTCTGGCGCTGAACGCGACCATCGAATCAGCGCGGGCTGGCGAGGCGGGCAAGGGCTTTGCGGTCGTCGCCAACGAGGTCAAGAGCCTGTCGGGTCAGGTGTCCAAGGCTCTGGCGGAAATTTCCAGCCAGATTCACGACATCCAGAGCGAAACCAAACACTCGGTTGAGGCGATGAACGATATTCTCGGCATTATCGGCGCCGTGACCGAAGGCACGGTGGTGGTCGCCGCCGCCGTCAGCCAGCAGTCGGACGTGACGCGCGAAATCTCGCACAATATTCACGCCACTGCGCAGGGCTCGCGCGAAATCGCCGACACCATGGTCAATGTGTTGTCATCGGCGGGAGAAACCGGCGAAACGGCCCAGCGCGTCTGGGCCGCGACCACGAAATTGCAGCAACAGTCGCAGGATCTGAGCCGCGCCGTGGACGGCTTCCTGCAACGGGTGAGAGCTTAACGCTCGGTCGGCAGACCCGCCAGCTTCCAGGCGTACAGCCCGCCCGCCAGATGGCGCTGTACGTCCAGACCCGCCGCCTGTAAATATTCCGCCGCGCGCGCCGATCGCACGCCGCCTGCGCAGGACAGCACGATGATCTTGCCTTCGGCGGCGGGTACGGCGGCTGGGTCGATGGCGGACAGAGGCAGGCTTATCGCGCCCTTGATGCGCTCGGCCTCGAATTCATAAGGCTCGCGCACATCGATCAGCAGAATATCTCCGGCTTGCAGCGCTTCGGCGACGGTCTGCGGCGACAGGTCAATAACGGGCATGGCGGGCTCCTGATGGCTCCCGTTTCGTTACGCGTTCGCCTGCGAATGCGCAAGGGTGCGACAGCCTGACGCGCGACCGAATGTACAGGTGTTTTTGCGGCGCAGCGAGCGTATCCGTTAGCGCAATCCAATAACAAACCATTGGCGCATAGGAGATAACTGATCATGACTCGTATCGAAAAAACCTTAGTAAGTGTAGGGGCTCTCGCCCTTGTCGTTTCCGCTGGCGCCGCCTGCGCTCAAGACGCTGCCTACAAGCCGCTGGGCAAGGGCAGTTTCGTGATCGACGCGCGCGTCACCTCGGTGGCCCCGTCGGAAAAGGGTGAAATTTTCACGGCGGCGGGTGCGGATTCGGGCCTGCATGTCGATGTCAATAACGACACAGTGCCGACACTTGGCTTCACCTATTTCTTTACGGACCACATCGCCGCCGAAGCCATACTGGGCACGTCGCAGCATACGATCAAGGCGGTCGGTCCCGGCACGGATGTGCAGGTGCATAAGACCTGGGTGCTGCCGCCGGTGGTGACGCTGCAATACCACTTCAACCCTAAGGGCAAGATCAATCCGTATATCGGCGCCGGCGTCAACTATATGGACTGGTATTCCGGCAAGGATTACAACGGCTTCACGGTCAAGCTCAAGAGCGGCGCCGGGACGGCGCTGCAGGCGGGCGCGGACATTGCGCTCAAAGGGCCGTGGGCGCTGAACATTGACGTCAAAAAGGTCTTCTACAAGACCGACGCCAATATCAACAGCGGCGCGCTGAAGTCCAAAGTCAAACTCGATCCGGCGGTTGTTTCGGTCGGTCTCGGTTACCGTTTCTGATCGTCAATTCTGCCCCCCATCCTGCCCAAGGACCACTGGAGGTTATGCGCTTAAACCCGGCGTATGACCTCCTTTTTTATATAACATATAATTTTCACTGGCTTGGGACGCATTGTCCGTGTCAAATGACCTCCGAGCGCCGCGAACAAGACGGCGCCGGGAGTTGAGCCATGCGTCATCGTCGCCTTTTCACAACCGTCGCCACTGCTATGCTTATCATTGGCCTTGGCATGCCAATTGGCGCGCAGCCGACGGTCGCGCAAATCGTCGCTTCCTGGGCGCCACAAGTTACGGCTGTTCAGCACTATAACTGGGCGACGGTTCCATGGCATGGTGGCGGCTTTGTCGATGGCTTCCTCTACCACCCAACCGAAAAGGGGCTTCTGTACGCGCGCACGGACGTGGGTGGCATGTACCGCTATGATCGCGGCGCGCGGCGGTGGATACCGCTGATGGATGGTTTTGGCCATGATGACTGGGACTGCTTCGGCGTCATGAGCATGGCGGTGGACCGTCATAAACCAGACCGCCTTTACGCAACGTGCGGTTTGTATGTAAGCCCCAACGCTCCGAACGGCGCCGTGGCGCGGTCTGGAGATCGTGGCGCGACCTGGACGCTGACGCGCGTGCCGGTGCGAATGGGCGGCAACGCTATGGGACGCGGGACGGGCGAGCGTTTGCAGGTCGATCCGGCGGACAGCGCGCATCTCTGGCTTGGGACGCCGCAGGACGGGCTCTGGGAGTCGCACGACTCAGGCAGATCGTTCGCGCGCAACCGGGCCTTTGCGCAAAAATCGGTCAGCGTCGTGCTGCCGTCGCCAGATGGCAAGACCGTCTGGGTCGGTTCCGGCGAAACGGGCGAGGGACTGTTCGTCAGCCGGGATGGCGGCCAAAGCTTCACAGCGGTCGCCGGATCGCCGCATCTGATCCCGCACCAGATGGCGCTTGGCGCCGACGGAACGCTGTACGCAACCTTTGCCGATGGCCTCGGACCCTGGGGGGTGACGGACGGCGCCGTGTGGAAAGTGTCGCCCGATGGCCGTTGGACCGACATATCACCGATCCATCCTTCCAAAGACGACAGGTTCGGCTTTTCCGGCCTCGACCTGCAAGACGGTGTGCTGGTCGTCTCGACCTCGGACCACTATCCGGGGCGCGACGATCTCTATGTCAGTCGTGACGGAGGCGCCTCATGGAAAGCGATTGGCCCGCAAGCGACGCATGACATTTCCCATGAGCCGTGGCTGACCTCCTATATGGGCGACGCCGATCACGACGCGGCCAACCGACGCAAGATGGGCCATTGGATGGATGCGGTGAAGCTGAATCCGTTTGATCCTGATGAGCTGGTCTATGGCACGGGTTATGGCGTCTGGATGACGAACGATCTCGGTCATCTCGATAGCGGCGGTTCCGTCGATTTCGCCTTCCGCGATGATAATTTCGAGGAGACGGTGATCCTCGGGCTTGAAAGTCCGCCTGAAGGCGCGCGCGTACTGGCGGCGATGGGCGATGTTTCCGGCGCGGGCTGGGACGATGTGACAAAGACGCCGGACGCCTATCTGTTCGCGCCGACGCATGAGACCAATCAGTCGGTCGCCTTCGCGGCCTTGAATCCGCTGATTGTGGCGCGCGCCGCCGATAATGATGGTGCGCACGGCTACTTGTCGCACGATGGCGGTAAGAGCTGGGCGGCGATGCCTTCTGCGCCGCCGCCGCTGAGCGGTCAGGAATGGCATGACCACCGCGCGGGCCGGATCGCCGTGTCGGCGGACGGCGCAAGCCTGCTGTGGATGCCCGAAAACGCAGGCGCATATGTCTCAAGGAATGGCGGGGTGACCTGGATCGCATCGAAGGGTTTTCCGTCGCCGGATCGCGGCCTCGATCCGATTGCGGACAAGGTCGATCCGCAGAGCTTCTATGTCTTTGACCGCAAGGGCCAGCGCATTCTGGTCAGTCGCGACGGCGGCGTCAGCTTTGCGCCCTTGGCGACGCGCCTGCCGAAGCTGGACAGTAACGAGCGCGGTCAATTGCGTGCTGTTCCAGGACGCAGGGGCGATCTGTGGCTGGCCCTGCCGCGAGGGCTTTACCATCTTCAGGACAGCGAGGCGACGCCTGCCGCGCAGGTGACGACGGCATGGCAGGTCACCTTCGGCAAGGCGGCGCCGGGTGCGGATTATCCCGCCGTCTTCCTGTGGGGCAAGGTCTCTGGCGTCGAAGGTTTGTGGCGCTCCGACGATGAAGGCCGCTCCTGGACGCGCATCAATGACGATGCGCACCGCTTTGGCAATATGCGCGCCATAGCGGGCGATCCGCGCGAATACGGCGTACTCTACATCGCGCCCGATGGACGCGGCGTCATGGTGGGGCAGCCTGCGGCGGCTCAATAGGTTCTACTGTTGTCGAAGACAAAAGCCGGACCGACATCGACGGTCTGTTTGGCGCTGTTCAGATGGACGACGAAGACCAGCTTACCGGCGTCGTAATCCTTGTCGGCGGTGGTTTTCAGCGTGTACAGCGTCCACTGGTCGGTGACGTTGAAGTCAGCCTCGGCGCCGACATTGGAGTAGGGGGCTTCGTTGATCTGCACACGGCTGTGCAGCACGGGCGGCTGACCGTCGTCACGCTTCGCCTTGAGAAAGATATCGCACTCGATCTGATCGCCCGCCTTGATCGGCTTGTCGAGGCTGGTCTGCACGGCGGCGGCGTAGGATTCGCCGACGCCGGTGGCCTTGACCTCGATGGCGCCGCCGCCCTGAACACCGGAATCCTTGATCTTCTTATTGGTCTGAGGACCGTAAATGACCAGACTGGCCGGATTGGGATTGTTGATCAGGTGCTGCATCGGGTCGTCGTCGGCGTGCGCCATGACGGGCAGGCACAAGGACGCGGTGGCGAGGGCGATAAGCAGGTGACGCTTGCGCATGGTGATCTCCCAAGACTCGGACGTAGAGTCGTCCTGTTTTCAGGCAGGCTGCCATGCAGACCGGGAATTGACAACAGAGTCAGAAGCGGCGAGCGGAACTTGAGTCCCGCCCGTGGCTTTCATGCCGCTATCGCGCGGGGGCGGTCCTGAACGCCGCCGCGATCGCCTCCCGCAGCGGCTTGGGCTTGAAATCCTCATCGTAGGGCGTGCAGCGTAAGCGCGCGCCATCCTTGCGCGGCGTGAAGCCTTGCAGCCAGTTATATTTATCGAACATGCCCCAGCACAGCACGTCCTTCGTCTGTTTGTAGCTCAACATCTGGTCGAGATAGAGCCGTCCGACCGTGGCGACAATGGCGTCGCGCTGGTCGATGTCGTCGGTTGGGATGCGCTGGTCGTCCACATCGAATTCGGTGATCAGCAGGTCATAGCCCATACCGGTGACCTCATCGAGAAAGTCCTTCCAGGCATTGACCTGCGCGCCCAGCAGGTCGAAGCCGTTGCCGATATGGCTCTGCACGCCCAGCGCATCGACCGGGACATGGTTGTCGCGGAACCAGCGCAGCAGTTTCAAGACTCCGCCGCGATGGACTTCATGGCCCGCTTCCCAGCTCATAGAGTCGTTATAGACCAGTTGCATGTGCGGCAAATGCTCGCGCGCCGCCTCGAAACTGATGCGCAGGGCGTCCATGCCCAGCACGCGTGAAAAGACGTTGTCGCGCACCTCGCCTGTCCTGGGATCGACCGTTTCATTGACCACGTCCCATGAGGTCAGGCGCGTTCCGTAATGTTCCGTGACTTTGGCGATGTAGTCGCGCAGCATCTGCTCGGCTTCAGCCTTGCCGGAAAACTTGTAATCGAGCAGCCATTTCGGTGTGAACTCATCGCGCGCCCAGAACAGATTATGGCCGCGCATCGCCATGCTGCGCGATTCGGCGAAGGCCAGAATCGCGTCGCCCGGCGCAAAATTGTAATCGGTCGCATTCCGGTTATGCGTGACGTACATCTTCAGCTCGTTTTCAGGCACGAGGATATTGCACTCCGCCGCGACGATGGCGGTGACCTGCGGGTCCAGCAGACCGGTCTTGCCCGCCGCGATCGCCGTGCCGAAGCGCATCCCTTTATGCGCCGCCAGTTCCGCCAGAGACGGGCCGTCGAATGGGCGGGCGTCCGCCGCAAGGGTCTGACCGGCGCCAAGCGCCGTCGCCGCCATCGACGCACCGACCAGGGCCAGAGATTGACGCCGGGTGAAATTCGCAGGTGCGAGATTTTGCTTCATGAAAAATTCCCTGTTGCACTTTTTTTTGTTAGCGCTAACAGTGACAGCAATTGTGCGTATCGTCAATGTCGTATCGGCTTGACGCGCGCCGCAAAGGGCAGGATAGGTCTGACAAGACGGCCCGTGACGGGCTCCGCCCGATGTGAAACAACAGCCGATCCATCGGCGAACAAGACAGGGAAGATATTATGAGCGACACCCTCAACACGACCCGCCGCGCCTTCACTGCTGGCGCTGGCGTCTCCACCCTGGCCCTGACGCTCGGCGCCGCCAGCAGCGCCGTCGCCAAAGCGAAAAAGGCCGATCTGCCGCTCTACAAGGACGCCGGCCAGCCGATCGAGGCGCGCATCGACGATCTATTGGGCCGGATGACGCTGGAAGAAAAGGTCATGCAGATGCAGTGCGTCTGGCAGGCCAAGGGCGCCATTATGGACGATCAGGGCAATTTCGATCCCAGGAAGGCGCAGGCTGTCTATCCGAATGGTCTTGGTATGATGGCGCGCCCCTCGGATCGGGTCGGCGTTCACGCCGTCACCGGCGCGGGCGACAATGGCGCGACGCCGAATCGCAACGCCTTCGAGACCGCCACCTATATCAACGCCGTGCAGAAGTGGGCGGTCGAACAGACGCGCCTCGGTATTCCTCTGATCATGCACGAGGAATCCTTACATGGCTATGTCGCGCGCGACGCGACCTCCTTCCCGCAAGCCATCGGTCTGGCCTCGTCGTTCGACCCGGACATGGCCCAAAAGATCTTTTCCGTGGCGGCGCGTGAAATGCGCGCGCGCGGCGCCAATTTCGCACTGGCGCCCGTGGTCGATGTGGCGCGCGAGCCGCGCTGGGGCCGCATCGAGGAAACCTATGGCGAAGATCCGCATCTGTGCGGTGAAATGGGCAAGGCCGCTGTGCTGGGCTTTATGGGCGATGCGCTGCCGCTGGCTAATGACAAGGTGTTCGCCACGCTTAAGCACATGACGGGCCATGGCCAGCCCGAAAACGGCACCAATGTCGGCCCCGCCGATCTGGGCGAGCGCGAACTGCGCGAAGACTTCTTCCCGCCGTTCGAGAAGATCATCAAGGAAACCAATATCCGCGCCGTCATGCCCTCGTATAACGAGATCGACGGCGTGCCGTCCCACGCCAACAAGTGGCTGCTGACCACCATCCTGCGCGGTGAATGGGGCTTCAAGGGCGTGACCGTCTCAGACTATTTCGCCATCAATGAATTGATCACGCGCCATCATCTCGTGCCGGATCTCACGGAAGCCGCCTTCCGCGCCATCAAGGCGGGCGTCGATATCGAAACCCCGGACGGCGCCGCCTATCCGCACCTGATCGACCTGATCAAGGCCGGTCGCGTCTCGGAAGACGAGATCGATGCGCCGGTGCGCCGCATTCTGGAGCTTAAGTTCCAGTCGGGCCTGTTCGAGAACCCGTATGTCGACGCCAAGCTGGCCGACAAGTTGACCGCGACGCCGGACGCGGTGGCGCTGGCGCGCGAGGCGGCGACCAAGACCGTCGTGCTGTTGAAAAACAATGGCATACTGCCCTTTCAGCCGAAAAAGCTGGGCAAGCTGCTGGTGCTGGGTACGCACGCCAAGGATACACCGATCGGCGGCTATTCCGACGTGCCGCGCCATGTCGTTTCGATCCTCGACGGCGTTATGGCCGAGGGCAAGGCTCAGGGCTTTGAAGTCGCCTATTCCGAAGCGGTGCGCATCACCGAAGGCCATGTTTGGGGCCAGGATGAGGTGCACTTTACGCCGGATTCCGTCAATGACAAGCTGATCGCCGACGCGGTCGAAGCGGCGAAATCAGCCGACACCATTCTGATGGTGCTGGGCGGCAACGAACAGACCTCGCGCGAGGCCTGGGCCGACAATCACCTTGGCGATGTGCAGTCTCTGGAACTGCCGGGCCGCCAGAACGACCTGGCCGAGAAGATTTTCGCGCTTGGAAAACCCACCGTGGTCTTCCTGCTCAATGGCCGCCCGATGTCGGTCAACCGCATCAACGACAAGGCCGACGCGCTGGTCGAAGGCTGGTATATGGGCCAGGAAACCGGCTGGGCCGCCGCCGACATCCTGTTCGGCCGGGCCAATCCGGGCGGCAAGCTGCCGGTGTCGATCGCGCACAATGTCGGGCAATTGCCGATCTACTACAATTACAAGCCGACGGCGCGCCGCGGCTATCTGGATGGCACGACCAAGCCTCTGTTCCCGTTCGGTTATGGTCTCAGCTACACCACGTTCGACATCTCCGCGCCGCGGCTGGCGAAAGACACGATGGGCGTCGCGGACAGCGTCGAGGTCAGCATCGACGTCAAGAATACCGGGCCGGTCGTGGGCGACGAAGTGGTGCAGCTCTATATCCGCGACGACGTGTCCTCGGTCACACGCCCGATCAAAGAACTGAAGCATTTCAAACGCATCACCCTGAAACCGGGCGAGCAACAGACGGTGACCTTCACCATCGCGCCGCCCGATCTGTGGTTCTATAACACCGACATGCAGCGCGTTGTGGAGCCCGGAACCTTTACCATCATGGCCGGAGCGAATAGTGTCGATCTGAAGACGGCGACTCTGACAGTCGCCTGAATAGGGAGACACCTCATGGACGGAATGCGGCGCAAACTTCTCACAGGCGCGCTGGCGGGCGGGGCGGCTATGGCCGTCGCCGCTGCGGCGCGGGCGCAAAATGCGGGGCAGAATAACAGTGAAGCCGAGAATGTTCAGAAGGCGCTTGAGGATTTCAACGGGCCGGAACTGAACGTCACGCCGGTCGGTGAGGACTGGGCGAACCTGCATCGTTACCACGTCGCCAACGCCAGCGCCGCCGCCCTGCCGGACGCGCAGCGTCGCGTCGTCATGATGGGCGATTCGATCACCGACAACTGGGCCAAGCCGCAGTTTTCCGGCACATTCTACGCCGATAACGGCCTGATCGGACGCGGCATTTCCGGCCAGGTGTCGGCGCAGATGCTGGTGCGCTTTATGGCTGACGTCGTGGCGCTGCGCCCCAAGGCCGTGCATATCATGGCGGGGACCAATGACATTGCGGAAAACAAGGATCCTTACGATCCGGTCGCCACGACCAATAATCTGCAGGCCATGATCAGCCTGGCCAACCTGTTCGGCATGAAGGTGCTGCTTGGCTCCGTGCCGCCCTCAATCAGCTTTCCGTGGCATGCTTCGGTCGGCAATCCGCACGACAAGATCGTGGCGCTGAACGACTGGCTGAAATCGGTCGCGACGGCGCAGGGGGCCACCTATGTCGATTACTGGCCTGTGCTGGCGACCCCGGATGGCGGTCTGAAGCCGGAACTGGGCATCAATGGCGACGCCGTGCATCCGAACGCGCAGGGCTATGCGCTGATGCAGCCGATTCTGCTGGCGGCGGTTAATACGGCGCTGGCGGGGTGATGGCGGACGAAGCGTTCAGTCCTGCGTCGCTGCGGCCTATTCCTGTCGTAGAGGCTGTGACGCGCGAACGCTTCGAGGCCGAAATACTGCCCGCCAACCAGCCCGTGGTGATGCGTGGACTGGTTGGCGACTGGCCGCTCGTGCAAGCGGCCAGAACGTCGCCGCAGGCGGCGGCAGCGCATCTGCAACGTTTCGATCCCGGCGCGCCGCGTCAGGTCATGGTGGCGCCGCCTGAAAATGACGGCAGCTTCTTCTATCGCAGCGATATGAAGGGGTTTAATTTCATGCGCGATCAGGCGCCGATCTCGCAGGTCGTCGCCTGGCAACTGGCCAATGGCGCTCAACCTGATCGGCCCAGCGTCTATCTGCCGTCGATGGTGGTCAAGGACGTGCTGCCGGGGTTGGAGCGCGAAATGCCCATGCCGCTGCTCGACGGGATCGAGCCGCGCATCTGGATCGGCACCAGGCTGTGGGCGCAGACCCATTTCGATCCGTCGCACAACATCGCCTGCGTGCTGGCTGGGCGGCGTCGCTTCACGCTGTTCCCGCCCGATCAGGTTGACAACCTCTATGTCGCGCCGTTCGACAATGGTCCAGGCGGCGTGGCCTTCAGCATGGCGCCGCTGGAGCCCCCTGATTTTGAACGCTACCCCCGCTTTCGTGAGGCGTTGGCGCACGCCGTCAGCGGCGAACTGGAGCCCGGCGATGCGGTCTTTATCCCGTACATGTGGTGGCACCATGTGCGCTCGCTGGCGTCGTTCAATATCCTGCTGAACTATTGGTGGGACGAGGGCCGTGAAGGGCAGGCTTCGCCCTATGCGGGCTTTTACGCCGCCTTGCTGAGTTTGCGCGATCTGCCGCGCGAACACCGGCGGATCTGGCGGCGTCTGCTTGACCTTCTGGTGTTTGACGATCCCGAAGGCGCAGTCGCGCATCTTCCCGAAGATGCGCGCGGCGTATTCGGCCCGATGACGCCTGAGATGGAGCGGCAGCTCAAAGCGTTTATCAAAACGCACTTCAAACTGTAGGAAACGATCATGCGGGGCTATTGTATCGGCATTCTTCTGGTCTTTGTCGCAACCCCGGCTTTCGCGGCCTGCGAAGGCCCGGTGGCGGTTTGCGATGGGGCAGGCCCCGGAGTCGCTCTGATCCATGACAGCCGTCCGGTGGCGGTCTATGTCGATGCCGAGGCTGAAAAGCCGGTGGCGCGAGTCGCATCCGACTTCGCCGCCGATCTGGGGCGCGTTTCGGGAACGGATGCGCAGATTGTCCACAGTCTCGACGGCGTGACGGGCGATGTCGTGGTGATCGGCGAGATGGGGCATTCATCGCTCATTGACGCCTGGGTCAAGGCCGGGAAGCTCAATGTCTCGCCCATTCAGGGCCAGTGGGAAGCCTATGCGCAACAGGTGATCGACCTGTCCAATGGTCATCATGCGCTGGTGATCACCGGTGCGGACAAGCGCGGCGCCATCTACGGAACCTACGACATCTCTGCGAAGATGGGGGTGTCGCCCTGGTATTGGTGGGCGGACGTTCCCACGCAGCACAAGGATAATCTCTACGTTACGGCGGGGCTGCGCCACGATCAGCCTGTCGTCAAGTATCGCGGCTTTTTCATCAATGACGAGGAGCCGTCTTTCGGCGGCTGGGCGCGCGAGAAGTTCGGCGGAATCAATCACGAACTCTACGCCAAGGTTTTCGAGCTGGATCTGCGCCTGAAAGGCAATTACCTGTGGCCCGCCATGTGGGGCAAGGCGATTGCAGACGACGACCCGCAAAGCCTCGATACTGCCGACGATTACGGCATTGTCCTCGGAACCTCGCACCATGAACCGATGACGCGCGCTCAGGAGGAGTGGCACCGCCATCAGGATCAGGGCGTCACCGGCGGGGCGTGGGATTACACGAAGAACGCTGACAATCTCAATACATTCTGGCGCGGCGGCATTGAGCGCATGGTCGCGTGCTCAAGCAGCGATAGCGGTAGCACAACGAAAAAATGCGGCCATGAGGATGTGGTGACCATTGGCATGCGCGGCGATGGCGATGAGCCGATGACGGAGGGCGGCGCCATTCCGCTACTGGAAAGCATTGTCACGGACCAGCGCCAGATTATCGCTGATGTGACCGGCAAACCGGCTTCGGAAACGCCGCAGGTCTGGGCGCTCTATAAAGAGGTGCAGGACTATTACGATCACGGGATGAAGGTTCCCGATGACGTGACCCTGCTGTTCTCGGACGACAACTGGGGCCAGATTCGCCGTCTGCCGACATTCGGCGCGCCGCCGCGAACCGGCGGCTATGGAATCTATTACCACTTCGATTATGTCGGCGGGCCGCGGAACTATAAGTGGATCAACACCAACCAGATCGAAAAGACCTGGCAGCAGATGGAACTGGCCGACGAGGCGGGCGCGGACCGTCTGTGGATCGTCAATGTCGGCGACATCAAGCCGATGGAATACCCCTTAAGCTTCTTCCTCGACATGGCGTGGAACCCCAAGGCAATGACGCCGCAGGCGCTGGCGGACTATCCCACGAAATGGGCGGGGCAGCAGTTCGGGGCTGAACACGCGGCGGAGATCGGTGGAATCTTGACACGCTACACGCAATATAATGCGCGCCGTAAGCCGGAATTGCTGAATACGGGTGTCGCGGGCGATCCGGACTTTGCAGATATGACAAGAGCTTACAATCTCTTAAGTCTTGTTGTCGATTCCGAGGGCGAGCGGTTACCTGCGCCTCTACACGACGCTTTTTTCCAACTCGTGCAATACCCGGTCGAAGCCAGCGCGAACCTTTATGAGCTCTACGCTGAAGCCAATTATAGCCATGTCGCTGGCGATGCGATTTGTGGCAACAAGGCCGCTGACCTTGCCGAAGCCGCTTTTAATGAAGACGCCAAATTGTCGGGTCAATATAACGCGCTTGGCGATGGCAAATGGGACCATATGATGGATCAAACTCATATTGGTTATACGAACTGGCAGGAGCCCAAAACTAATATTATGCCAGCAGTTGAGCGCAAGTCGGCGGGTTCGCTGCCCAAAAATCACGTGTGCAGCGATTTTTTTCAATTCGCTGTCTGTAGCCTGCCTCCTCCACCCAAGCCTGGCAACCGATTTGCCGATTATGGAGGTGCTGATGGTCAGGATGGCTATATCGCCATTGAGGCCCCGCATTTCACCCGCAAAACCGAGGCGCACGGTGTGCGCTGGCAGGTGATACCTGATCTCGGTCGTACGCTTGGAGCCGTTTTGTCCCTTCCGCAATCCGCTCCCGCGACCCATGATGGTTCGATGCGGCTCGACTATGATGTCAAGACCGCCAAGGAGGCCGACGCCACGCTCAATCTCTACCTCGCGCCTACGCTCGACACGCAAGGGCAGGGCGGGCTTCGCATCGGCGTCAGCATCGACGATGCGCCTATGCAGACCCTGAACTTCGACCTTAGGCCCGACACCCCGCAATGGAACAAGGCGGTAGAGGATAATATCATCGTTCTCAAGGCCAAGTTTGCGAAGTTGAACGCGGGAAACCACACCATCCATATTTACCGCATCGACGGCAATGTCGTGCTGGAGAGGCTGGTTCTGGACACCGGCGGTCTTAAGCCGTCTTATCTTGGTCCGCCGGAAACGGCGCGATAATAAATAAAAACATAAGAGAAGACGATCATGAAGATCACCAAAGCCCGCGTCATTGTCTGTTCGCCCGGACGCAACTTCGTCACGCTGAAAATCGAGACCGACCAAGGCGTTTACGGTATCGGCGATGGCACGCTGAACGGACGTGAACTGGCTGTGGTCAGCTATCTGGAAGACCACGTCATCCCGTGCCTGATCGGGCGCGATCCGCGCCGTATCGAGGACATCTGGCAGTACCTCTATCGCGGCGCCTACTGGCGGCGCGGACCGGTGACCATGCGCGCCATCGCTGCAGTCGATGTCGCTCTATGGGACATCAAGGCCAAGATGGCAGGGATGCCGCTCTACGACCTGCTGGGCGGGCGCTCGCGCGACGGTGTACTGGTCTATGGCCACGCCAATGGCAAGGACATCGACCATACCTCCGAGCAGGTCGGCCTTTATCGCGACATGGGCTATAAAGCGATCCGCGCCCAGTCGGGCATTCCCGGCGTCAAGGGCGCCTACGGGGTCGGACGCGGCGATATGTATTACGAGCCCGCCGACTCGGCCCTGCCGACCGAAACCTTGTGGAATACATCCTCCTACCTGAATTTTGCGCCCAGGCTTTTCGAGCGTCTGCGCGCCGATCATGGCGAGGAAGTGCATCTGTTGCACGACGTCCACCATCGCCTGACGCCGATCGAAGCCGGGCGACTGGGCAAGGATCTGGAGCCCTACCGCCTGTTCTGGATGGAGGACGCCACCCCCGCCGAAAATCAGGAGGCCTTCCGCCTGATCCGCCAGCACACCACAACGCCGCTGGCCGTGGGCGAGATTTTCAATACGCTATGGGACGCCAAGGAGCTGATCAGCGAGCAGTTGATCGACTATTTGCGCATGACAATTGTGGGATCGGGCGGCGTCACCCACCTGCGCCGCGTCGCCGACTTCGCCTCGGTGTATCAGGTGCGCACCGGGTGCCACGGCGCCACCGACCTGTCGCCGGTCACGCTGGGGACAGCGGTGCATTTCGACACCTGGGTTCCGAACTTCGGTATCCAGGAATATATGCGCCATGCGCCGGAAACCGACGACGTCTTTCCGCACGACTACCGCTTCGAGGACGGTTATCTTCACGCGGGCTCGGCGCCCGGCCACGGCGTCGATATTGATGAGGCGCTGGCGGCGAAATATCCCTATAGCCCCAAGCAGTTGCCGGTCGCCCGATTGCAGGACGGCAGCATGTGGAACTGGTAGAAGTTCGTCATCCAATGTGACGTTACGACCGCGACATTTCGCACTATGGTGGCGCAAACCCAACAAAGCCACACTTCCGTCATGACCGAACCCGCCGACCATCCGCTGCGCGCCGCGTTAAGCCAACTGATGCACGAGCGCACCATACCGGTATTCGCCTCGCCCGCGGTAGCGAGAAGCTGGGTCATGCTGGTGTCCGATGAGGAGCGCGCCGCCGAGACGGACTGGGTCGCGAGGCTGGGCGAGACCGCCGACGGACGGATGGCGCAGATGTCTGAGCGCAGCGGCGTCATCTGGGAACGTCATGGCGAATTCTCGACCTGGCTGAAATACGACGCCGGAATCGATCCGCGCTTTGCAGCGCGTAAAGGCCTGGGCTTTGGCGCAATCCGCACGGCGGATGTCGAGGGCCTGCAAGGCGCGCCGGGCCGGGTATTCCGTTCGGTTGAAATCGTGGTGGCGCGCGCCGAGCCGAAGCCGACCCAGTTCGATGGCGTGATCGACCTGACCCAGGCCGTGTGCTGCGATGTCTTCGACCATCACGCGCGTATCTGGAGCGATTTCCGCTCCCATGAAGGGGCGGGCCGGATCTATGTCCACGACAAGGGCCTGAAGCACGATGAGCTGTCGCGGCTTTTGCAGGGTCTGATCGAGATCGGCCATTATCGCAAGCTGGCCCTGCTGGGCTTTCCGGTGGCGCGCGACCTGATGGGCTGGCTTAAGACCGCCGAGGCGCGGCTGAACCTGATTACCGCCGACATGGCGGCGCAGGGCGCGACGCAGGACGCCTTGCTGGAGCGGCTGATGACCCTGTCCGCCGAGGTCGAGAGCCGCGCCAATGCGGTGCGTTTCCGCCAGGGCGCCACCGAGGCCTATTATCGCCTGACCGAAGACCGGTTGGCTTCGTTACGCGAAAGCCGCGTCGAGGGCTTTTCGACCATGCAGGAGTTCATCGAACGCCGCCTGCAACCGGCTATGCGCACCTGCGAGGCGGCGTCCAGACGGCTCGACGATCTGGCGACGCGCATCGGGCGAGCCTCGGACCTTTTGCGCGCCCGCATCTCGATCTCGCTGGAGGTGCAGAACCAGAATCTGTTGCGAAGCATGGACCTGCGCGCGCGTCTGCAAATGAAGCTGTCGGCCTTGGTCGAGGGGCTGTCGGTGTTCGCCGTCAGCTACTATGTTTTCAATCTGGTCAAATACGCGCTTGATCCGCTGCTCAGCGGCCACGAGCGTCTGGCGCACATACTTTACGCGCCGATTATAGCGACTATCCTCGCCCTGGCCTGGCTGTTCATCACCCATCGTAAGAAACGCATCGAAGGCGCGGCGGAATAGCGGCGTTGCTTCGCGGTCAGAGGCGTTCAATTCTGAAGCCTCACATCTAGCCTGCGCAGGTCATGCCGATCAGCTTGCGCGTCGTCGCATCCAGTTCGTCGGTCTTGGGGTACAGGGCTTTAAACGGCGCTGCGTCGGCTTTGCCATCGTCCGCTGTTTTGACCATGCCGTCCAAAATGAGGCGCGCCTTGTCGAAGCGGACTTTCGCGGTTTTGGCGCGCTGACAGGCGACCTGCGGATGATTCGCCTTCCAGGCGATCTGGGCGTCGGTCAGGCTTTGTTTGCCGTCGTTAATCAGCGTGACGAAACTTTCGGTCTGCTCGCGCAGCGCGGCTTCGGTTTTCGCTTTGGGGTCTTCGGTTTTTTTCCGACTGGCCGTCTTGTGCAACGTCTTTTTGGTCGTCGTTTTATGGGCGGGATGAGTCGGATGTTTGACAGCGGCGTGCGCCAAGGGGGCGGCGGCGAACGAAACAGCGAGAGAAAGCATTAACAACAGGCGCATGGTCATGGCGCCGGACACTAGGAGGGGTCTTTTCCTCTGTCCAGCGTGTACGCCTATTTTGTGATTTGACCGCAGCGGCGGCTCCAGAACAAAGATTGAACTGTAGTCATGTGAGTCGCGTATGCTGGATCGGCTGGAGGATTGCTGCTGGGTGGAGATTGAGGGCGAGGCGCGCCTGCAACTGGTGTTGCGGCGGCGATTGCGACCAGCCATCTATGCTGTGGGCGATTGGCTCTATGCCGAAAGCGGCTCTCCGCTGGCGCATAATCCCGAAGCGCCGCGCATTCTGCTCATCCTGCCGCCGCGCGCACATGACGGGAAGCTTAAAAGGGCATAATCAGCATCCAGACCGCCATCAGGATCATCATCAGGTTTTCGGTCAGCGACAGAAAGCCGAGCGGCACATTGGACTCGCCGCCGACGCAGGCGCATTTCAATTCGCGTTTGTCGATATAGACGGCTTTGAACACTGAGACCGCGCCGATAATGCCGATGAACAGGGCGACCGGGATGGAGACGATATTCAGTGCGTCGGCGGTCATCAGCAGGCCTGCGCCAAGTTCGGCGAACGGATAGATGTAGCTATACGGAACCCAGCGTCTGGCCAGCAGGTCGTAATTCAGAAACATGGTCGAGAATTTTTCCAGGTTCTGTAATTTCAGCATGGCCAGAACGACCATGCTCAGACCGATGAACCCTTGCGGCGTGCGCCAGCTCAGCAGTTGGCCGGTCAGCCAGCCTATGACGAGCGACAGCAGCGCCGTAACAGCGAAAACGACGAGTACAGGCGTATAGGACTTGGCTTTCGGGTCGGAGACGCGCTGACCGAAATGGCGGCGCAGATCGTCATAGCCGCCGATGCGCTCGTCGCCGATGAAGGTCTGCGGCGTGGTTTTCACCTCATGCTGCGCCTTGAAGGCGTCGGTTTCCTCGCGCGTCTTCAGCCAGTGATCTTCGACGCTATAACCTTTGCTTTTCAGCAAATGCAGAGATTTCAGTCCATAAGGACAGGTGTGGGTCGGCATCACCATGCGATAGAGGACGGCGGTTTTGGGTTCGGTCATTATCTGCGCCTACTTGCATTTCAAGGCCGGAAGCTTACTTTCCGTACCATGGTACGGAGTCAAGCGGCATGTCGATGACGATTGCACGGCTGGCCGATAAGGGCGGCGTAGGTGTTGAGACAGTGCGATATTATCAGAGGCGCGGCCTGTTGCCGACGCTGCCACGCATGGCGGGCGGGCGACGGTATGATGATGGCGATGTACGCCGTTTGCGCTTCATCCGGCAGGCGCAGGGGGCAGGCTTTACGCTGGAGGAAATCGCCGAACTCCTGCAGCTCAATGCGTCCGAGGATCGGGACGCGGCGCGCGCTCTGGCCCGCTCGCGCATCGCAGCGCTCGATGCGAAAATCAAGGAGATGAAGACGGCGCGCTCGGCGCTGGAGCGACTGGCGGACGCCTGTGAACACAGTTGCGGGCCGTGTCCGATCCTGACCGCGTTTGAAGACACAATGTAGGCAGGGCCGACGCGTCCTCCGCACCGGCCCTGTGCGCGTTACAAAACGCCCAGCATCTGCGCGACGAGCGGATGGCGGACGATGTCCTTATCCATCAGACGCACGACGGCGATGGTATCCACGGCTTCGAACTTGTCGGCGACGTCGCCCAGACCGGACAGGCCAGGCAGCAGGTCGGATTGGTTTGGATCGCCGGTGACGATCATGGTCGAATTCCAGCCGAGGCGCGTCAGCAGCATTTTGAGCTGCGTGTAAGTACAGTTCTGCGCCTCGTCGATGACCACGAAGGCGTTGTTGAGCGTGCGCCCGCGCATATAGCCGACCGGCGCGATCTCGATCAGCCCCTCCTGCATCAGCGCCTTGACGCGCTTCATCGACAGGCGGTCGGTCAGGGCGTCGTAAAGGGGGCGCAGGTAAGGCGCCAGCTTGTCCTCCATGTCGCCGGGCAGGAAGCCGATGGACTCGCCCGCCTCGACCGCGGGACGCGACAGCACGATGCGACCGACCTTGCCCGCCTCCAGCGCCTCGACCGCCTTGGCGATGGCCAGATAGGTCTTGCCGGTGCCTGCAGGGCCAAGCGCCAGGATCAGGTTCTTTTCGTCGATAGCCGAAAGCAGGGCCGCCTGGCCCTCCGATTTCGGTTTTATGGTCTTCATATAGCTCTGATCGCGTTCTTCATGATTCCCAACAGGCGACCACGCCGCGCCGCCGCTATGGACGTTGAGG
Organism: Asticcacaulis sp.; assembly: GCF_051956075.1. GTDB lineage: Bacteria > Pseudomonadota > Alphaproteobacteria > Caulobacterales > Caulobacteraceae > Asticcacaulis. The sequence continues at coordinate 42,264 of NZ_JBQCGA010000029.1, forward strand.
CGGCGGACCTTGGTATCGGGCTGATACTGGTCGAGATCGAGCGTGCCTTCGCGCATGAAGCGTTTGACGGATCGCTTGGTCATGGGATGCTCCTTAAAGCCAATGAAAAAGGCGAGGCCACAGAGGCTCGCCTTCGGATACGGATACGCGATGTGAGGAGGTGGGACCGCCGGGGCGTGACGCAAGAGGTTCAGCGCCGTCGCCCGGAAGGGGCGGGGGAGAGACAAAGGGAGAAAAAACAACCCGTCTTGCCACTGAAACCTCGAAAGCTAAAGCCTTGAAGCGGAGGACCGAGGAGGAGATGATTCCCCCGCTTGCCACGCTAACAGATTCGTTCAGTATGGTTAGCGGGGTCTTAATAAAAAATGCTGCATGTGCGATTTCATATAAGGTTCACGAAAGGGTGAGGTCATGACAACCTATCGACTGGACGACGACGCGCCTGAGATGGCGGATGTTGAGCGCTGCTGGATCGCGCCGAGCGCCGATGTCTGCGGCAAGGTGCGGCTGGGCGAGGATGTCAGCATCTGGTTCGGCGCGGTTTTGCGCGCCGATAATGAGCCTATGACCATCGGCGCGCGCAGCAATGTGCAGGACGGCGCGGTGCTGCATTCCGATCCGGGCAGCCCGCTCACCATTGGCGAGGGCGTCACCATCGGCCACAAGGCGATGCTGCACGGCTGCACGGTCGGCGACAACAGCCTGATCGGCATCGGCGCCATCGTGCTGAACCGGGCGGTCATCGGCAAAAACACCATCGTCGGCGCCGGGGCGCTGGTCCCTGAAGGCAAGACATTTCCCGTCGGCGTGCTCTTGATCGGCCAGCCCGCGCGCGTGGCGAGGGAGTTGACGCCCGAACAGATTGCGGGCCTGCGGCTGTCGGCGGAGCACTATGTCTGGAACGGCAAGCGCTTCCGCGCCGGATTAACGGCCATCTAACCGGCGGCGTCTCAGCCGGTCGCGCGCGCCTCGCGGATCGCCTTGTTGGCCAGACCGTCGGCGCGTTCGTTCATCTCGTGTCCGGCATGGCCCTTGACCCAATGCCAGCGGATTTTGTGCCGCTGAGTAGCCGCGTCGAGGCGTTTCCACAGATCGTCGTTTTTCACCGGCTTCTTATCGGCTGTCTTCCAGCCGCGCGCCTTCCAGCCGCGAATCCATTCCTGCATGCCCTTCATGACATACTGGCTGTCGATATAGAGATCGACGTCGCACGGCCTTTTCAAGGCTTCCAGCCCCTGAATGGCGGCCATCAATTCCATGCGGTTATTGGTCGTTTCCGGATCGTAACCGTAAAGCTCCTTTTCATGCGGAGCGGCGACGAGGATGCAGCCCCAGCCGCCGGGTCCGGGATTGCCCTTGCAGGCGCCGTCTGTGTAGAGCTGAACTTTGGGCGTTGCGGTCATCGGCTGGCTATATAACGGAGTCGCACAGGAAGGCGAGGGGCGCGAGGCCGAAATCATCCCTAATGCCCGGTTAAAATTGCCGGTAAGGCGCGCGCCTCGGGCAGGATTTGCCGCCGTAGCGTCAAGGACTCCGATTCGATCCATGTGCAATATGTTTTTATCTATATAATTCAACTGTATAAATTGTTTTTCGCACCGCCGCATCGTGGCATTCGGCTTGCTGCGACGGGTCTGGCTAAAATGGCTGAGCGGCAAAAGCCGCGACAATCTCCCCGACCAGAATGGAAAGGACACCCGATGCTGAACGGATCGGTAAACACGAACGTGGGCGCAATGAT
>NZ_JBQCGA010000030.1:0-69346 GCF_051956075.1 Asticcacaulis sp.
ATCTTGCCCGCGTCGCCCCTGCCGCTCGATGCGCGCACCCTGGCCGAAACGCGCGCTGGCGTACTGGCCGCAGAGGCCGCCGTCAGCGCCGCCGCTGCGGATGACGACATGGCGCGCCGCGATCAGGCGCGCGCCCAGACCCTTTATGACAAAGGCTATGTCAGTCCCGCCGCGCTCGACGCCGCCAATATGCGTTTGGCCTCGGCCAGCGCCGCCTTGCAGGCGCGGCGCGCCGAACTGCGGCAGGCGCAAGCCGCAGCGGGCGGAGGTCTTAGCTCGGCGCAGGCGGCCATCGTCCTGCGCAGTCCGGTGGCGGGCCGCGTGCTGCAACTGCATCAGAAAAGCGAAGCCGTCCTGCTGGCGGGCGCGCCGGTGCTGGATGTCGGCGATCCGACCGATATGGAAATTGTCGCCGAGTTCCTGTCGCAGGACGCGATGCTGATGAAGCCGGGCGATCCGGCCTTTATCGAGGATTGGGGCGGCTCGGCGCCGATCCCCGCCACGGTGACGCGCATCGAACCGTCCGCCCATACCAAGATTTCCGCGCTCGGCGTCGAGGAGCAAAGGGTCAATGTGATCGCGCGGCTCCAAGATCCGGCGTCGGCGCCCGTGTTCGGCGACGGCTTTCGCGTCAATCTGCGCGTCATCGTGTCGCGCCAGACGGATGTGACGCGCGCGCCCGTGGACGCGCTGGTGCGCGACGGCGCCGGCTGGGCCGTGTTCCGAGTCATGCAGGGCAAGGCCCTGCTGACGCCGGTGCGCGTCGAGGAGGCTGGCGACGCCTATCGCCGGGTGATTTCCGGCCTCACACAGGGCGATGAAGTCGTGCTCTATCCCGGCGACGCGCTGAAATCCGGCGACAGGGTCACATCAAGGCGCGACGGTTGACGGCGGTCAAGGCGCGCGCTGGTCCAAGGCGCTAGGCTCAACATAGCAGAAGCGGAGGCCATTATGGATCGCGTCAAGGGCAAGGTGGCCATCGTCACGGGCGGCGCTAAGGGAATTGGCGCCGCCGCCGCATCAAGACTGGCCGCAGAAGGCGCCAGCGTGGCGATCACCGACATCAGCCGCGACGAGGAGCAGGTCGCCGAGGCCATTCGCAAGGCGGGCGGTCGCTGTCATCTGTGGCATATGGACACGACGAACGAGGACGAGGTGCGCGACACGATCGACGCCATAGCCGCCGCCTTCGGCCATATCGACGTGCTGGTCAACAATGCCGGCATAGCCGGGGTCAACAAGCCGACCGACCAGATCAGCGCCGCCGAATGGGACGAGGTGATGAACGTCAATGTCCGCGGCGTCTTCTTTTGCACCAAGCACGTCATCGCACATATGAAGCGCGCCGGCGGGGGCTCGATCATCAACCTGTCGTCGATCTACGGCCTGGTCGGGGCGGCGGACAATCCGCCCTATCACGCCTCCAAGGGCGCAGTGCGGCTGATGAGCAAGACCGACGCCATGCTGTATGCGCGCGACAGAATCCGGGTGAATTCAATCCATCCGGGCTATATCTGGACGCCGATGGTGCAGGCGGTCGCGCACGACAGCGGCCAGAGCGATGAGGCGTTTCGCGCCGAACTGGCGCACCTGCATCCGCTCGGCCATATCGGCGAGCCCGACGACATCGCCTGGGCGGTCGTCTATCTGGCCTCCGACGAAAGCCGCTTTATGACCGGCGCCGAACTGGTCGTCGACGGCGGCTACACCGCGCGCTAGCGCCTTGTCCGATCCGATGGGATCGGATCGGCGTTCTGAGCTTTACCTTTAGGAGCCTGCCATGCCGTCCGAAGCGCCGTCTCACCTCCCCTTGCCACATGAGCGTCGTCGTCGCTGGGTTCTGGTCGCCGACGCCGCCAGCGCTCAGATCTATCGTCTCACAACGGGCCTCGCCGTGCGCGGCTCGGCGAACCGGCCTGAGGCCGAAGCGGAATGGCGGCTGGAGCCGCTGCCGGACCTGAACCTGACGCCTGAGACGATTGAGGCGTATGAGATGGGCGCGGCCACCGCCATGACCTTTGGCGCGAAGGGGCGCGCGCGTCATGCCACGGAGCCGCGCCCCAACCTGCGTCGCCGCCTCAAGGCCGATCTGGCGCGCGCGGTCGCGGAACGGCTGAACGAAGCCTGTCTGAAGGACCGGTTTGACGACCTGATCGTGGTCGCGCCGCCCGCCTGGCTTGGCGATCTGCGCGCCGGTCTGAGCGACCCGGCCCGCGGGCTGGTCCGGCTGGAGATAGGGCGCGACTACGCCGGTCTCGACCTGCCGGAGCTGACGCGTAAACTGCAGGCGCTTCTGCCCGATCTGGACGGACCGGGCGCGCCCTTTTGATTCAGCTAAATATCTCAGGGCAGGCGCGGCGCAGACTGGCGACAATATCCGTCACGCCGGAGCCTGTCGGCGCCGCTAGCTCGCACAGGATGCTGGCGCGCGTCGTCGCATTGAGATGCCGACGAAGGATGGCGCGGGCGGGCGGATTGGCCAGCACCACCCGATGGTCGAAACGGCCGCCAGCGCGCGCCGCGGTTAACATGCTTGCGATCAGCCGCGCCAGATGCTGTTCGATGATCTGCGCAGAAAGCTGAGCGCCCGGCTCGACGTTCAGCCGCATGCCCGCCTCCGGATCGAGACGCCACAGAGAGCTATCATTCGCCGCACCGTTGGCGGCGATGGACAGGCTCTGCGAGAAAACCGCCGCTTCAAAGGCGGTGACGCTGACGACCCATAGTCTTCGCTGCCAAATCCCCGATCGGCTCTCCGATCCGATGTCCAGTCGGCCATGCGCCTGACTGTGCGACGCATCTGCGTCATTTGCGGCGACGAGCGTGACGGGTGCGGCGTACGACATGATAAAATCCCCTGTGACCCTGCGCCGGACCAAAACCGGCGCCTTCGCCTCACTCTAGTCACAGGGGCCGCGGGCGGTTTGATAAGCGTCAATCCCGGCGTAATACCGTGTTTCCTTACAGGTTTTGACGCCGGTCAAGGACGCGCGGACGACGATCCGTCATGCTGCCGCCATGCCTGATCGCGCTCATTCATCTCCTGATGCTTCGCTTCCTGACCCGGCTGCGGATGCAGCGCCCCATCGTAAGGATGCGCGCCGCTCACCCGCCGTCGCCTTGTCCCGCGATTTAGCCGTCGGCGACATGATCGGGCATGAAATCGACGCCATGTTCACGACGCAGGGCGCGTCGGGCGAGACCGTCCACCAGCTTCGCGTCGCCATCAAAACGATCCGCGCCCTGTTACGGTTGGCGAGGCCGAAACTGACGCGGCGGGACTATCGCAACGCCGATCGCGTCTTCAGGGATCTGGCGGGCCGGTTGCGCAACGATCGCGAGGCGGATGTGCGGCTAGAGACGCTTGACGATCTGGCGCAGCGCAAGGGGACGGGTCTGTCGCCGGACGATGTGGCCGAAACGCGCCGCAGTCTGCTCGCAGCAGCGGCTCAGGACGGCGACGAAGGGCGTCAGCAGCGGTTGGCGCGGCTGCGCAACGATCTCAACGCGCAGCGCGCCCACATGCCGTTGCGGAACCTGAGTCTGAACCGGAATGAGGTCATCAAGGGCCTGCGCCGCGCCTATCGCCGCAGTCGGCGCGCCTATCGCACGGCGCTCGCCCAGCCCTCCGGTCGCAATCTGCACGCCTGGCGCAAGACCTGCAAGGCGCTCATCTATCAGCTCGCCGCGACGCGGGACGAGACGGCGGCGAAGACTTTTGCAGCGGACCTGGCGGCGTTGGGACATCGTCTGGGGCGCATACACGATCTGTCGCGTTTAGCCAGGCATCTGCGCGCTGAACCCGGCGTCGGCGCGGCGGCGCGGGTCGCCTCCTTAGCCAGACGGTTCGTTAAGAAGCAGACGAAAAAAGCGTTGGCGGCGGGCAAGGCGTTGTTTGCGCGTCGCGCGCGCGTCTGGCTGCCCGCATCATGAATGCGCCGCCGCTCTTTCCGAGATCGCCGCGTCAGGGGCGCGCCGACGCCATACGCGCTCTGGGCGAACAGGCCGATCAGATGTTTCAGGGAGGGTTGTCGCGCCTGACCCTCGGGCTGACCCCGGCGGGCCTGACCGAAACCTATATCGCCTGGCTGGCCCATCTGGCCCTGTGCCCCGGACGTCTCGCCGAACTGGCCGCTTTTGGCTGGCTGCACGGGCATGACGATTTCAGCGCGCGCGAGCACGCCCGCGACTCGCGATTTCGATCACCGCTGTGGCGCGGCGCGCCGTGGGGATATTATGTCCACGCCTTCCGCATGGCGGAGGCGTTCTGGGACAGGGCGACGCTCGATATTCCCGGCCTGACGCCGACCCATGAGCGCGGGATCAACTTCACGGCTCATCAGATTCTCAACGCCATCTCGCCAGCGAATTTCTTTGTCAGCAATCCCGAAATCCAGGCCGCCGCCTTGCGCTCGTGCGGGCGTTCGCTGATTCAGGGCGCCCAGCACGCCTATGAAGACTGGCGAAGCCAGATGAACGGCGAGCCGCGCGCCGGACTGGACGCCTTTAAACCGGGCGAGCGCGTCGCCCTGACGCCGGGCAAGGTGGTGCTGCGCAATGATCTGATCGAACTGATTCAGTACGATCCGCAGACGCCGCAGGTTCATAAGGAGCCAATCCTGATCCTGCCCGCCTGGATCATGAAATATTATATTCTCGATTTATCGCCCGATAATTCGCTGGTCGCCTGGCTGGTGCGACAGGGGCATACCGTGTTCATGGCCTCATGGAAGAATCCTGACAGCGCCGACCGCGACAAGGGCATGGACGACTATGTGCGTGAAGGCGCCCTGGCCGCGCTCAACGCCGTGAGCGCCATCCGGCCCAAGGCGAACATCCATCTGGTCGGCTACTGCCTTGGCGGCACGCTGGCCCTGGTCACGGCGGCCTGGCTGGCCCAACATGGCGACGAGCGCCTGCGCAGCCTGTCCCTGTTCGCGGCGCAGGGCGATTTCACCGAGGCGGGCGAGATCATGGTCTTCGTCACCGACAGCGAGGTCGCCTATCTGAAGAATATGATGCGCGCTCAGGGCTATCTCGACACCCGCCAGATGTCCGGCGCCTTTCAGATGCTGCGCTCCAACGACAGCATCTGGTCGCATCTGGTGCGCGACTACTGGGAGGGCGAGCGCGCCGAGATTTTCGACCTCCTGGCCTGGAACGCCGACACCACGCGTCTGCCCTACAGGATGCACAGCGAGTATCTCGAAAAGCTCATTCTCGAAAACCAGTTCGCCAACGGTCATTACCGCGTGCTGGGCACGCCCGTGGCCGCCGAGACGATACGCCAGCCTGTCTTCGCCGTCGGCACGGAAAGCGACCACGTCGCGCCGTGGACCTCGGTGTACAAGATTCACCTGATGGTGTCGGGCAATGTCACCTTCGTCCTGACCAATGGCGGCCATAATGCCGGTATTGTCAGCGAGCCGGGTCACCCCAACCGTCACTACGGGCTCGACAGCCGACGCTCCGGCGCGCCGTATCTGAACGCGCGCGACTGGCAGGCTCAGGCGAGCCTGCACGACGGCTCGTGGTGGCGGGCCTGGGGTCTGTGGCTGCGCCGCGTCGGCGGCAAGGAAATGGTCGCCGCCCCGGCCCGCGCAGGTAACGCCGCCTTCCCGCCGCTGGACGACGCGCCGGGCCGCTACGTTCTCCAGCGCTGATTTTTGCGTTGCGTCAATGCCGGAGGCCGGACGGACGCTTAGACTCTTTGCATGCCCCACATCGTCAATCGGCCAAGGAGTTCATACGATGGATACCGACACCCCCAAGGCGGCCCGCGCAGGCGCCGCGCTTATCGCTGAGAACAAGGCGAAGCTTCAGGATGCGCTCAGCGACACAACGCACCTGTTGAGCGGCGCCAATGAAAGCGTCAACCACATTACCGGCGAGGCGATGAGCTGCCTGTCGGACAATCTGAACGCCGCGATGGAATCGGCCAATCAGGCGTCGCGCTCGGTCAGCGAAATCAGCAAATCCTATCTCGACTCGTTTAACGGCGTGATGAACTCGTGGAACGAGCTGGCGCGCGAGGGCGCGGCCTGTAAGACGCCGGAGGAACTGATCGCCCTGCAAAAAAAGGGCTTCGATCCGTTCAAGACCTTCGTTGAGGCGTCCTTCCGGTTTTATGGCGACCTGTTCTCCGCCTATGTCAGCGCCGTGCAACCCATGCTGACGCGGTCGGCGGAGTCGCCGCAACGTCTTCTCCGCGCCATGGCGGACTGAACAAGGAGGATAAGATGATGAACGATATCGATCTGCGCCAGAAAATTCTGGACGAACTTGAGTTCGATCCCCGTCTGGACGCCGCCGCCATCGGCGTCAGCGTGAAGGACGGCGTCGCGACCTTGAGCGGTCGCGTGGCGTCCTACGCCGAAAAGATCGCTGCGGAACAGGCGACGTTGCGCATCAAGGGCGTACGCGGCGTGGCTCAGGAAATTCACGTCGTCTTTCCCAGCGACAAGAAGACCGGCGACGACGATCTGGCCCGCCGCGCCATCCAGATCATTGACTGGGACGCCACCGTGCCGGACACGATCAAGGTCAAGGTGCAGGACGGCTGGGTCACGCTGAGCGGCCAGGTCAACTGGCAGTTCCAGCGTGTCAACGCCGAGAACGCCGTGCGCAAACTGTCCGGCGTCGCCGGCCTCACCAACCAGATTACGGTCCGTCCCAGCGTCAGCGCCGCGGACATCAAGACCCGCATCGAAGACGCGCTGAAACGCAACGCCGCGCTTGAGGCCGAGAACATCCGGGTCCAGGTCACCGGTGGTCAGGTGTCGCTGGAAGGGCGCGTCCACGCCTGGAGCGAGCGCTACGCCGCCGAACAGGCCGCGTGGTCCGCGCAAGGGGTAACCACGGTGAACGACCGTCTGGTCGTCGCCTGAACCAGGAAAGGAGACAGTCATGAAACCTGTCAAAATCAAAGAGATCATGACCGCGCACCCGACTCTGATCGCGCCGGACGCTTTGGTGGCGGACGCTGCGGGCAAGATGCAGTCGGTCGAGTGCGGCTGCCTGCCCGTTGGTAACGAGGGCGAGGCCATCGGCATGATCACCGATCGCGACATCACGCTGCGCGTCGTCGCCGAAGGCCGCGATCCGGCAAGAACCAAGGTCTCGGAGGTGATGAGCAAGGGGCTTTACACCATAGACGAGAATGACGACCTCGACGACGCCGCTTCGCAGATGCAGGCGCACGGCGTCGGACGGCTTATCGTCACCAGCCGCAAGAAGGTCGTCGGCATCGTCACCATGGCTGAAATCCTGCGCGCGGTCGCCGATAGCGAACGCAGCCCCAAAATCCTGCGCGAACTGGCCAAGACGCGCTTCCCCGCGCACGCCGCCCATTGACGGCTTCAGGATTGGATATCGTTATGAAAAAGCAACTTTGGCAGGACTGGACGATGACGGCGATCGGGATATGGCTGTTCCTGTCGCCATGGGCGCTCGCCATTGCGCGCGCCGATATTTTTCCTGTCGGCGCGGTTCTGTGGAACATGTTGGCGTCCGGCGTCGTGGTCGCCCTTCTGGGCGTCCTGGCTCTGATCGGCAGGGCGGTCTGGGAGGAATGGGTTGAAATGCTGGCGGGCGTCTGGCTGCTGGCTTCGCCGTGGGTGCTGGGGTTCGGCGACCAGGCGATCATGGCGTGGAACGCCGCCCTATGCGGCCTTGCCGTCATCGCGCTATCGGTGTGGAGCATCTCGCGGCGCCAAAGCGAAAGCCACGCCTGAAGCGCCATTTCTGATCTGGATCCCATTTCTGATCCAGATCAATGCGGGTCGGCGACAACGGCCTTAGGGTCAGCCGTCAGCGTTTTCACCTTCCCATAAACTGCCGGGTCCTCGGGCCCGGCTTTTTCTTTTTGGGCTTTCCGTGCGCTTGACCCACATCAAGAGCGCATGAAGGACGCGCGATAGAATAGCGCCGCGCGCGGTTTTGCGCCGCTTTTTTCAGGAGACAGTCATGCCCAATTCCATTAGCTCAGCTTCAAACGCCAATGTTCCGGTCCTGCGCGGCTGGAATCCGCTGCGCAACTTGCAAAGCGGGGTCAACCGCGTCTTCGAGGATTTCTTCGGCGATGTCAGCATGCCCGCCCTTTGGGGACGCACCGATGCGTTCAACGTCGCAGAACCGGCCATCGACATCGTACAGAACGATAAGGCCTATACGATCAACGCCGAGATTCCCGGTCTCAACGCCAAGGACGTCAAGGTGACGGTCGCCGACGGCTATCTGGTGCTCGCTGGCGAAAAAAGCGAGGAGAAAACCACCGAACGCGCGGACTATGTCTGCCAGGAACGCAGCTATGGCAGCTTCCAGCGCGTCGTCGGTCTGCCCGCCGACGCCGATCTCGACAGCGCCAGCGCGCAGATGCGCAACGGCGTCCTCAGCATCAGCGTCAAGCGCCGCGTCGGCGCCGCGGCCAATGAGCGCAGGCTCGACATCCGAGAAGTCGCTTAAGCCGCCCGCGCCGTTCTCAATAGCCTGCCCGTGGCCGTCCCTGACCGGGACGGCCTTTTGCCGCCGGAACGGGCCCTAAGCCTTTATTTTGTCGCTCTTTCCTATCCAAAAAATGGAACCACTTTTTGGGAAAGCGCTCTAAGTAAATATCCCTAGGATAGAACCGGATTCCTGACAGGGTCTGCTTGCGGCATTGGTTAACGCGTCAGGCGAATTCGCCCGGCATCCGCTCCCGAAAATATAAAACGCCGCCAGAACGGCCAGAACCCTTCCCAGAACAGGACGCCACACCTATGCAAGCTTACGAGATCATCCCCGCCCCGTCGCTTTCCCCTTTCGAACGCCCCGCCCTGACCGCCTGTGACGGCGCGCCATGCGACAAACCCGATGCCGGCGATCTGCGCCTTGCGCCGCGTCATCTTTCCGACCCGCGCCCGGTCGTTGACTGCGCCAGCGGCAAACTGGACTGGGACATTTTTTTACGCGAAGACAAAATAGGGCTGATCCGCCTCGATTTTCTGCCGCCGGAGTTCGATCAGGAGCTGTCCCGCCGCTGTCCCGCCGTGCGCGTGTGCATCGCGCCCCAGCATCGCGGCTTCGGTCTCGGCGCCGCCAGCCTCAACCTGTTCATCGGCCTGCTGCAAAGCTACGGCTTTCACCGCCCCTTGCTGGCGGCATTCCGCGAACACGACGAGGCGGCGGAAGCCATGCTGCTGAATGCGGGCTTCATCCCGACCGGTTGCCGTTCGCGCGACGCATCCGGCGCCGTCCAGCGTCATATGGTCGCCCTGCCGACGGACCGGTAGCCGATTTTCATCAATCTTTGCCCCTTGGCGAATATTGACAGCCTCGTCATTTCGATTAATCATGAAATGGGGACTGTTGAGTATATGCTGCGCCTGGTGTGACGCCTGCGGCGACGCCTCCCCGTATTTGGGAGGGCGTATGACAAACTATCCCACCGACCGTAACGCGGCGCGTCTTGCGCCCGGGCTGCCCGAACTGGACGACAGTCTTTACGAAATTCTCGACGCCAGCATCGAGATCACCCAGGCGGATTTTGGCAATATCCAGATCGTCAATGCGAGCGGCGATGCGCTGCTTCTGGCGGCGCAGCGCGGCTTTGCCCAGGCGTTCGTCGAGCATTTCGCTGTTGTTCCCTTGAATGACGCCTCATCCGTCTGCGGGCGCGCCGCGCAGAGCCATCAACGGCTGAAGGTGGTTGACGTCGAAGCGGACGAGAGGTTTGCGCCGCATCGTAAGATCGCGCGCGACGCATCCATTCGCGCCTTTCAATCCACGCCTCTGCTCAGCCGGAACGGCCAGTTGCTCGGCATGCTGTCAACGCATTTCCGCCTGCCGCGCCTGCCCGATGAACAGCACCTTCATATGCTCGACCTCTACGCCGCTCAGGCGGCGCATGTGCTTGAATTGATGCGCGCGCGCGATCCGGTTTCAGCGCCCGCCGCCGCCTCGCCCAATCCTTTGTCGTTGCGTCTGTTGAAGGATCTGCCGTTTTTCGCCGAGCTGACGGATGAGGAGCGCGACGAGCTGTCCAGGGTCGCGCAACTGCGTCATTACCGCTCCGGCGACGCCATTTATCGCGCAGGCGATGTCATGACTCATTATTTCTGGGTCTGCGTCGGGGCGGTGCAGAAGTCGCGACTGACGCCGGAAGGGCGCGAATTCACAGCCGCCATCCGCATCGCCGGCGATATTCTGCTGGAGCATGACGCGTCGCGAACGCCCCGCGTGCGCACCCTGAACGCCAGAGCGGTCGGCGCCACCACGCTGCTGGCTGTGCCCGCCGCCTGGATCGAACAGCGCTTCAGCCAGTGGGATCATTTGTCGAACAAGGTGCTGGAGCTGCTCACCCGCCGCGTTCAGGACGCCCGCATCGAGGTCGAGCACCAGGCAAGCTTCAACGCCACCCAGATCGCCGCCTGTTTTCTGCAACAGCTCTGCGTCTCGCACCGTCTCGATCCGGCGGGATTCCCCCTGCCCTATTCCAAGCAGTTGATCGCCTCGCGGCTCGGCATGGAGCAGGAGAGCCTGTCGCGCATTTTTCCGCGCCTGCGTGACCACGGCGTAAGGATCGAAGGCCGCAAAGCCGTCTTCACCGATCTGGAGGCGGCCCAGGCCTATGCCTGCGACGCCTGCACGGTGTCTGAGGACTGCGCAGTCCGCCGCACGATGCAGCGGCTTGTGGCGCCGCAGGACGCGGCGCGCAAGGCCTGATCCGCCTTTTGACGGCAATCAACGCCCCGCTCCGCTGACCCCGCATAATGACGGCATGTATTTTCATGACCGACACGATGCGGGCCGACAATTGGCCAAAGCCCTGACGCGGTATCGCGACCAGCCCGACGGCCTCGTCCTGGGTCTGCCGCGCGGCGGCGCTCTGGTCGCCTATGAGGTCGCGCGCGCCCTTCGTCTGCCGATGGACCTGATGATCGTGCGCAAGCTGGGCGCGCCGGGCCACGCCGAACTGGCCATCGGCGCTATCGGCGAAGGCGGGCAAAGTATTCTCAATCAGGACGTCATTAAAAGCCTTGGCGTGACGGAAGCGGCCCTACGCCAGATCGTAGCTGCGGAAACCACCGAAATTGCGCGGCGCGTTCAGCTTTATCGGCAGGGCGCGCCGAGGCCGTCCCTGACCGGCAGGACGGTCATCCTGGTCGATGATGGCTGCGCCACCGGCGCCGATATGCGTGCGGCGGTGCTGGCGGCGGCGGCGCACAAACCCAAACGATTGGTGGTCGCCGTCCCCGTCGTCTCCGGTCCGGCGCACAACCTGCTGGTCCAGTCGGCGCCGTTCGCCGCCTATGAGGTGGTCAGCCTCGCTGCGCCGTCCCCCTTTTACAGCGTCGGCCAGTATTACGGCGATTTCCATCAATGCAGCGACCAGGAGGTGCTCGACCTGATGATCGAGGCGCGTAAGGAGCAACATCATGACTGAGACAGCCGAATCCCGCCTGCTGCGCGATCTGCGTCAGGCGATCCAGCCTCTGGACCCTGGCGGCGCCGCGCAGATCGCGCAGCGCATGGCTAAATCCCACATCGTGATGATCGGCGAAGCGACGCATGGCACGGACGAGTTTTACCGGCTGCGCGCCGAGATCACCAAATGCCTGATCCGCGATCATGGCTTCGCCGCCGTTACTGTCGAAGGCGACTGGCCGGACTGTTATCGCGTCAACCGCTATGTGCGCGGCGCAGCCGATATCAGCCGGGCCCTGGGCGCCCTGTCGGACTTCCAGCGCTTTCCGGCCTGGATGTGGCGCAATCCGATCGTCGCCGACTTCATCGACTGGCTACGCGCGCATAACGCCGCCATAGCCGCGCCGCAAGACAAGGCCGGCTTTTATGGACTGGACCTCTACAGCCTCTACGCCTCGATTGAGGGCGTGATCGCCTATCTCGACGCCGTCGACCCTGCGAACGCGGCGCGCGCCCGACGCTACTATGCCTGCTTCGATCACGGTCACAGACTGGCCCAGACGCCGCAGGCCTATGGTCAGCGCGTTCTGTCGGGCGTAAGTCCCGACTGTGAACGCCAGGCGATCGAGCAGCTTGCCGCCTTGCGGCGCAATGCGGCGCTTTATATGCGCCGCGACGGTTTCGCCGCAGGCGAAGCCTATTTCTGCGCCGACCGCAACGCCGAGGTGGCGCTCCGCGCCGAACAGTATTATCGCGCCATGTTTCAGAGCCGCGCGATCTCCTGGAACCTGCGCGACAAGCACATGGCGGACACCCTGTTCGCGCTCAGCGATTATCTCGGCGGCTGGCGCAGGGAGAAGGCGAAGATCGTCGTCTGGGCGCACAATTCGCACATCGGCGATGCGCGCGCCACCGAGATGAGCCAGCTCGGCGAATGGAATCTCGGCCAACTCGTCCGCGAGGCGCGCGGCGACGACGCCTTCCTGCTCGGCATGTCGACCTATGCCGGCGAGGTCACCGCCGCCTCGGCCTGGGACGGCGAGGCCGAACGCAAGCGGTTGCGTCCGGCCCTGCCCGGCAGTTACGAACACCTGTTTCATCTGCTGGGCCAGCCGGACTTCTTCCTGCCGCTTCGCGGCGACGGTCCGCTGCAACATGCGCTCGGCATTCCGCGCCTGCAACGCGCGGTCGGCGTCGTCTACCTGCCGGAGTCCGAACGCACCAGCCACTATGTCCTGTCGCGACTGCCGCGCCAGTTCGACGCCATCGCGCATATCGACGAAACCAGCGCCCTGGCGCCGCTGGAGCCGCGTCGCCGCGCCCCTGTCCGTGATCTCATGGACGCCTATCCGTCGGGGATATGAGCCATGTCCACTCCGGCGCCGCGCTCCAGCTCTGTCCGACCGGTCATTTTCCCGGTGTTTATTCCGGTCGATGGCGTCGAGCTGGAGGGCGATTTTTATCTTCCCGGTCAGGCCAAGGGCGTCGTCATCTTCGCCCATGGCAGTGGGTCGAGCCGATACAGCCCGCGCAACCGTGTCGTCGCCGACATCCTGCACGACCAGGGCGTCGGCACGCTTTTGATGGACCTACTGACCCTCGCCGAGGAAGCCAGCGACCGCGAAACCGGGCGCTATCGCTTCGATATCCCCCAACTGGCCCGGCGCCTGACGGCGATCCGCGACTGGGTGGCGCGCAGCTATGGCGATTTAAATCTCGGCTATTTCGGCGCCAGCACCGGCGGCGCGGCGGCTTTGATCGCCGCCGCCGCCCAGCCGGACCGCATCGCCGCTGTCGTATCGCGCGGCGGGCGGCCCGACCTCGCCAGCGCATTCTTGCCAAAGGTCAAGGCGCCGAGCCTCCTGATCGTCGGAGAGAAGGACACGCTGGTGCTGGCCTGGAACCGTCAGGCCCTGCAACAGCTCAACGCCGCGTCGCAACTGCGCATTGTGCGGGGCGCGACCCATCTGTTTGAGGAGCCGGGGGCGCTGCAACAGGTCGCCACCCTGGCCGCCGACTGGTTCGAGCGGCATTTTGCATCGCCAAACGCGCGTGAAGGCGCGACACGCTGACGCATTTCCCCTCCTCCGCGCAATCAGCATTCGCGCCAAGGCCCCGTATCGCCTATCATCGCGCATCCTCAGACCGCCGCGCGGTCATCATCAAGGAGCCCGTCATGGACGCCGTTACGCCGCCGCCCACCGCAACCGGCGCGCACGCCCATTGCGACGCCCTCCTGGCCCGCTGTCAGGGGCTTGCCCCGGTTCGTACCGCCATCGTCCATCCGGTGCAGGCCAATGTCCTCGAAGCGGCGCGCGACGCGGTCGAGGCCGGTCTGATCGCGCCGACGCTTGTCGGACCGAAGGCGCGCATTCTCGACGCTGCGAAAATGTGCGATGTCGACATATCCGTCTGGCCGCTGATCGACGTCGAACACAGCCACGCCGCGGCGGCCAGGGCGGCGGAGCTTGCGCGCGCGGGGCGCGTGGACGCCATTATGAAGGGCGCGCTGCATTCGGACGAATTGCTGGGCGCGATCGTGCATCCGGACTCCGGGCTGCGCACGGAGCGGCGCATCTCGCACGCCTACCTGATGGACATAGCCAGCTATCCCAAGCCGTTCATCATTACCGATGCGGCGATCAATATCGCCCCGGACCTCGCCGCCAAGGCCGACATCCTGCAAAACGCCATCGACCTGTGGCATGTCCTGTTCGGCCCTTCGCTTCCCAAGGCGGCGATCCTGGCGGCCGTTGAGACGGTCAATCCGAAAATGATCGCGACGCTCGACGCCGCCGCCCTGTGCAAGATGGCTGACCGCCGCCAGATCACCGGCGCCGTAGTCGATGGGCCTTTGGCTCTGGACAACGCCATCGACGCGGAGGCCGCGCGCGAGAAGGGCATCGTGTCCGAGGTCGCCGGACAGGCCGACATCCTGCTCGTTCCCGACATCGAGGCCGGCAACATGCTGGCCAAGCAACTGACCTTTCTGGGCCACGCCGACGCCGCCGGAATCGTGCTGGGCGCGCGCGCGCCGATCATGCTGACCAGCCGCGCCGATTCCTTACGCACCCGCATGTTGTCCTGCGCGCTCGCGGTTTTGCTGGTCGAGGCGCGTCACAAGGGGCAGATCCTGTGATCCAGACCCTTCTGGCGCTCAATGCCGGTTCATCCAGCGTCAAATTCCGTTTGTTCCGCCTGCCGGACCTTGATCTTCTCGCCTCCGGTCAGGTCAGCGGCCTCGGCGCAAAGGCGCGCTTCGTCATCGATGGCGAAGACCGCCCGCCCGCCCTCGCAGAGGACGCGACCGCCGAGGCCGCCCTGACCGCGATCATCGCCTATATTCATGATCATGAGCAGAACTGGAAAGTCGCCGCCGTCGCGCATCGCATTGTGCATGGCGGCGTCGCGTTCACCGGACCGGCGCGCCTGACCGCGCAGACGCTTGACGCGCTGGAGCGGCTCTGTCCTCTGGCGCCCCTGCACCAGCCGCACAATCTGGCCGCCGTGAAGATCGTTGCGTCACTGCTGGGCGAATGCCCGCAGATCGGTTGTTTCGACACCGCCTTCCACGCTGGGCGCGATCCGTTGTTCACGCGCTTCGCGCTCGACGAGGCGCTGACGCAGCAGGGCGTCAGGCGCTACGGCTTTCACGGCCTGTCCTATGCCTGGATCGCCGAGGTTCTGCGCCGCGACCACCCGGAGCTTTACAAGGGCCGCGTCATCGCCGCGCATCTGGGCAATGGCGCCAGTCTGTGCGCCATGCTGGGCGGGCGCAGCCTTGACACCACCATGGGTATGACCGCGCTTGACGGCCTTCCCATGGGGACGCGCTGCGGCGCGCTCGATCCGGGGGCGGTGATCTATATGCTGCGCGATCTGGGTCTGTCGGTAGAGGCGCTGGAGCGGAGGCTTTACGAACAATCGGGTTTGAAGGGCCTGTCCGGCCTCAGCAACGACGTGGCCGAGCTGCTGGCCAGCGATGATCCCAAGGCTCGGTTTGCGCTCGACTATTTCGCGCTGAAGGTCGCGCAATATATCGCCATGCTCAGCGTTTCGCTTGGCGGCCTCGACGCCCTGGTCTTCACCGGCGGCATAGGCGAACACGCCGGTCCCGTGCGCGACGCGATCCTGCAAAGGCTGAACTTCAGTCCGCCGAAGGCCGTGTTCGTCCTGCCCGCCAATGAGGAGCGCATGATGGCGATTGAGGCGCTGTCGCTGCTTGAGGCCTCGTAAAGCGAATAAAATTTGATTGTTTAGGGCCTTGCCTTGAAGGCGGCGTTTCCCGCTTGCGCGGGTGACAGCTTGAGGTTATATACTGAACCAAATGGTTCAGTATATAACCCGCCTTGACGCCGCCTTCTCCGCCCTGTCCGACCCCACCCGTCGCGGGGTTCTGGAGCAGCTTGGCCGGTCTGACGCTTCGATCACGGATCTTGCCGACCGCTTCCACATGAGCCTGACCGGCATGAAAAAGCACGTCGGCGTACTGGAGCAGGCCGGTCTCGTCGCCACCGAGAAGGTCGGGCGGGTGCGGACCTGCCGTCTGGGGCGGCGCGCGCTCGATGAGGAGGCGGCATGGATCGAACGCTATCGCCAGCTCTGGGAGGCGCGCTTCAGCGCCCTGGATCAGATTGTAGAAGACTTGATATCAAAGGAGACTTCCCATGACTGACAAAGCCGACATCCGCACGGAGGTGGACCGGGCGTCCGACCGCGAGTTGGTCGTGACGCGCATGTTTAACGGCCCGGCGCGCATCGTTTTCCGGGCCTGGAGCGAGCCTGCGCTGTTCCAGCGCTGGTGGACGCCTAAATCGCACGACATCGCCTTCGTCGCCTGTGAGATGGACGTGCGCACCGGCGGCGCCTATCGCCTCGTGTTCAGCCACCCCGCCGCCGAGCAGCCGATGGCGTTTTTCGGCCGGTACCTGGAGGTGATCCCCAATGCGCGCATTGTCTGGACCAACGAAGAAGGCGGCGGAGACGGCGCCGTCACCACGGTCACCTTTGAGGAGGTCGGCGGTATGACCAAGGTCGTGCTGCGCGACCTCTATCCCTCAAAAGAGGCGCTCGACGAAACCATCGCTTCGGGCGCCACATGCGGCTTTGAAGAACAGTTCGACCAGTTGGACGGCCTCGTCGGCGAACTGGATGCGGCCTGACCAGAGCGGAGATGGAGCGTGTGGACGGCCCATCTCGACCTTATGAGCAAGTCCGGGATCTGACTCGGGGCTAGGCCCTCCTCCCAACAGGCGCCCTCCTCACGGACCTCTGCGGGTGAGACGATGTCGTGGGCGTCATCTGTGCGCCACGGACCTGACTCGCATGGATCGCAGGTTCCCGTTGGGCATCCGATAACAGGCCTTCCATCTTCCAAATCGCTGACTGACGGACGGTCGCTGGACGCGGGCGGCGCAATAAGCAAGCTGGGCGGGATGGAGCTTTGCGTCGGATAGCGACCTTCTGCAGGGCCTATGGGTCGTAAAACCGCCTTAGAGAGCCGCAGGACGGCCTTGGCGTCTCATCCGACCGCATGGGTCGCAATGCCCCTGGAGCAGGCTCCAAAAGCCCCTGAAGCGGTTAAACGCGCGTGTGGTCCTGGCGAACATGCGACGTTGAGCTTAACATCTCTGCATCGGATCGTTCTCATTGACATAGCTGCCGGCTCAATCAGGTCTTTGAATACGGGTGACGGACCTATTACATCAGGGCCTGGACATTGGCGGTCGTGGCGCGGTGGGGTCGGGATATCAGGGGCGTGACTCTGTAAAAATCGCGCGCAGGGGGTTCGGACCGAGTCGGGACATTAGGGGCGAAGGATTACCCCCCGACCTGTGGGACAGCGTTGGGCGACCTTCATAGGTCGCGCAAACGCTGTCTTTTCCTAGACCTTTCCCCAAACGCCTCACGTTAAAAGGACTCTTGTTAGAAATATAAGTTAGAAGGTTAAGGTTAAAATCAGGGCCAATTTCTATTTAGAAATCAGATAGTTGTGGAATGCGGAAGTCCTTGAAATCCCGATGGATCGCCCTTGATGTCCCGACGCATGCGCCCCCGTAGTCCCGATAGAAAAAGCCCTTAAAATCCCGAGGCTTACGGCAAATTTGTCCACAGGCCGGGAAAACAGCTCCCCGCCCCTAATATCCCGAGAGGCGTCTGAGTCGCAAATGAGTCAAGTCCACCACGATTTTCGCCGAATATGCCGCCTCTACGCCCTTCAGATGGCCATCTGCGCCCCTAAAATCCCGACTCGCAGCCGGAAAATCAGCGACTTAACGACAAAGAGAGAGAATCGAAAGGTTAACGAGTCCCTAATATCCCGATATGGAGGCGCACAAAGTCGCGAAGACAGCGCCATCGGCCCCTAATATCCCGAGGAGGGTGTAGAAAAATGGCTTGAAAATCAAGGAGTCGGTATCTGCGCCCCTAATATCCCGACAGGGGGGCGTACAAAAGGGGCTGAGACCCTGACGGACAAAGGCAGGCGTCGAAACGCCCCTAATATCCCGTGCCTGCAATTAGCTGGCGTCAGCCAGGCGCGGGTTCTTGCCGCTATCGATGAGGCCGCGACGGGCGTCTTCGCGCCCCAGTCGGGCGAGTCGCTCCAGATCCTCAGCGAGACGCGCCTCGTCTTCAGCCGCTTTTACGAAGGCGCGGTCAACGAAGAAGACGGCGGGTTCGCCGTTCGCCAGGTTGGTCAGGGTCATGCTGTAGCGGGGCAATTCGTTCCTTTTCACCGAATTGCGGAGCATTTCCGCGAATTTCTTGGACGAGCTCTCACTACCGCTTTTCTTCTGCAGGGAGGCGAAGCCGCAGCTCCAGCCATTGGCCTGCGAGCCTGCGTGTTTGCGCGCAATCCGGTAAAGGGCGCGATCAAGGCCGCCGGTCAGGAGAAAATATTCGCGATCCAGGGTCAGGACGTTTTCGTTCTTGGTGATGGCGCGGAAAATCCATGGCGGCAGGGTCAGGGACAGACTGGTCACCTTCTCCATCTGGTCGGGGGTTTCAATACGCCCCTCCCCTTCGAATTCCGCCAGCCAGTTGAAGGTGGCGAAATGACCTTTTCTGGCCCGGATATTGGTCTGGATGGACGTGTGGTGCAGGCGGTTCAGGGCGTCGAACAACAGGCGGTATTCGCGACCGCCGGTGTCACGGGCGATGCCCTTCAGCAACTCGTGCGGGGTGGTGTGCACGGTTGCGGACTCCATATTGTTGCCGCGATCGCGTTCATGAACGACGCGGGAGATAAGCCAGATCAGGATGTCGCAATCCCAGATGGTCGCCATGCCGAATTCAGGGTTGGCGCGCACCTTGACGACGATCTCGCCGTCGTCGCTTTCATATTCGATGGGCTTATTGCGCTTCTTCTTGGAAATGGAGAAGAACGGGCGCTCCATCAAGGTGCGCTCGTCCTTGGGGCTGTAGTCGATAATGTCCCGGATGAACAAATCGCGGACAGGATGCGGATCGATGCGCTTGACCATTGGAAGCTGACTTTCGATGTGCGGAAGCGCCGTCCAATAGATCCGGTGGCGACTCACATTAATGAAGCAAAACTAACACGGATGCGGGAATTCCGGAAAAGTTGAAACGCTCTCCCCTCCCCTGCTCAGCCTTTCAGCTGGCGGTAATGCGACATAGCCTCTTCGATGATGTCGGGCAGGCTCAGGCCTGTTTCATTGGCGTGTTCGCGCATCCAGCGCGCCGTTTCGGTCGTGATCTTGATCGTCAGCTGGGCGTCGCGCGGGACCCGACGGCGCACGATACGGCCAGCGTCCTTGAATTGCGAGGACAGACCGCTCTTATCGAAACCGGCGTTGCGGGCGATGGACTGCACGTCCGCGACCGCCGGGGCCGGTTGAGGCGCTTTTGAAACTGGCGGCAAGAGCGTTTTGCGGGCGGAGATAACCTCTTCCATTAGGCGACTTCCTTCTGCTGGGTCTGAACAATGATTTCAGCGACGGCTTCGGCGAAACGGAAGCCTTCTTCGAGCGCCTTGGCGATGCCAGGAACTTCCTTTTTGTCAAGGCGGTTGAGCGTGGTGCTGAAGCTGAAGATCGAGCGATACGCATCGCGTTCGCAGACTTCGAAAACGATGGGGATGCCGGCGTCGATCGCTGTCCGCGCCGTGTTGTCCATTTCCCGGCTTTTCAGCGCCGGGGGCACGCGGTTCCACACGATGCCATAGGCGCGCTGCGTAGCCGAATTGGCGTTATATTGCTGAACTAGCGCGGCGGTCGCCATGGCGTCTTTCAAATCCATGGTCGACTTGTTGGCGGGTATGAGGATGCAGTCGGAATTGTAGACGCCGTTGGCGAGCGTCAAGCTGGCGGAGCCTTCGACGTCCACGATGACGACATCGTAGGCTTCACGACCGCGCGCAATCTTTTCTGCGATCGTCGAATGGGTGGCGGTCGTCACGGAAATGGTGTCGGGCGCCCTGGATGGATCGTACCATTCCGAGGCCAGACGCTGCTGCGCGTCGGCGTCGATGATCAGGACCGAATAGTTGGAGGCGGCGTAAACGCCGGCCAGAACGACCGTGAGCGTGCTCTTGCCCGGCCCGCCCTTGCTGGACGCCATACAGATGACAGTCGACATTCGGAATCTCCTTAGACGTTTAGCAGGGTCCGGCGCGGGGCGAGCGCTTGGCTTGTTAATGCCCCGAAAGCGCCACGCGTATGCCAAATGGTTGATAAGCGCTTAACCTTAACAGGTCGTTAACATGGCGTTGACCGGGCATGCGGCTGGCGGTTCCATAGATGGTGGCTGTCGTGGACATGTCGGGCAAAGAGCGTCCGCTAGACAGTGGCTGGCGGTGCAAACGCCAAGAGCAGGGCGAAGGCGTGTCATGCCTTATGCTGGCTATAAATAGGGCGGGCGCTTGCCCTGCCTTATGCTTGCCCAAAGCATGTGCAGGCGCATAGCATGTAAAAGCCTTGCGCGGGCGGAAGGCGTGCGCGCGGCTGGCGCAAGTCAGGCGCACGAGATTGCCAGTGACATGCCATGCACATGTATATAGCATGTCATTGGCGTGCATAAAAACCTCAACAGATACAACGTAGTAGTCAATGGCAGCCACGCAGATGCAGCCAGGATGACGCCGCATTCGCAGCGGGTCGGCGAATCAGACACATGCCGTAACCGCAGCGTGACGCATTTGCGGCCAACATCAAGCTCCTGCGAAGTCCACGCGCACGCCGCGCCAGAGCGCAGACATCAAGATCTGCGACTTCGGCGCTTTACATCATCCAGCACCGGGGGCTCCGAAGCGCACTGACGGGGCAGGGGAGGGCGCTACAAAATCACAATCCGACTCACGTTCATGGGGCCAGGAGCCCGCGCCGTTTCGGCCGAGACCGTCAGCCTGTCGACCCGCCCGCCATCAAGTGGGATTCTGTCTCTTGACGCCTAAGAGGTCGTGCGCAAGGCGCAATATCGCCATTGTCGGCGATACCGGTTCGGGCAAGACCACCTTGATGAAGAGCCTGCGCCAACATGGTCGGGCAGGAGAACGAATCATAACCATTGAGGAGGTTCGCGAGCTGTTCCTTCCGCGTCACGAGAACTGCGTGCACATGCTCTATTTCAGGGCGGGCAGGGGTGGCGAAGGTGACGCCCGCCGATCTGATCGCGGCCCGTTGTCATGCTGCTGTCCGAAGGTCAGATGAGAGATTATATGTGCGCAGCCTTCATGCTCGACAGCTTCCCGCCCGTTTCAGAACTGTTGGCCGACAAGGGATACGACGCGGACTGGTTTCGAGAGGCGCTCCAACAGCGCGGCATCAAGCCCTAGAGACCGCACAAGGCCAATCGCAAGGTGATGATCCCTACGACAAAATCCCTACAGGTGTCGGCTCAGGATCGAAAATATGTTCGGAAAGCTGAAAGACTGGCGACGCATCCATACCCGCTATGACAGATGCGCACACAGCTTCTTCTCAGCGATGGTGAACCGCGCCGGCTTTACAAGGGCGCACGGCATAGATCAGAGAAATAGTGGGCGCGTCACCTAAACTGTGTCTTCTCAAACACGCTTTAAGGTGGCTCTAAAATGAAGCCGTGGTTGACAGCGCTGACATAAATAATTGTTGTTGACTAAGAAAACGAGCCACGCATTAATGACACCGGTTTCCATCGGGCCGGGGAGATGGCTGGGTGTGACCCACGGGACCAGGACTGCGCCTCACAGAACAACGGAAGGCGCGGCGTTACAGGAAGGAAATTAATCGTGCGTAGAACCTCATCACAGGCAAGCTCTCTTCATTTTTATGCCTCTGCATTAGCTTTGGCCTTGGGCGTCGCCTCACCTTGTGTGGCGCTGGCGCAATCGAACGGCCCTAGCGCACCGCAAAATGACACCGGTAGCAAAACCGATTCGACCGTGGTGGTCGTGACGGGATATAGAGCCTCGCTTCAGTCTTCGTTGAATGCAAAAAAGCATGCTGACGTTATGCTGGACGCGATCACGGCGGACGATATCGCCTCATTCCCAGAAGCAAACCTGGCGGAATCTCTGCAGCGCATACCGGGCATCTCGATCGACCGCGATAACGGCGAAGGCCGTCAGATCAGCGTTCGCGGCCTGGGCGGCGATTTTACGCGCGTCCGCATTAACGACATGGAGGCCTTGTCGACGGCCGGCGCCAACGATTCAGGCTCAAGCCCCAACTCCTCGCGCGCCTTTGATTTCAATACCTTCGCCTCGGAGCTGTTCAGCCGCGTCACCGTGCGCAAGAGCGCCTCCGCAGAAACCGATGAAGGCTCGCTGGGCGCAACGGTTGACCTGACCACCGGGCATCCTTTTGACTACAAGGGTCAGAAATTCGTCCTGTCGGCGGAAGACGCCTATTATGAGAACGGCAAGCACCAAAATCCGCGTCTCGCGGGTCTTTATTCGAACCGCTGGTTCGGAGGTAAGCTTGGCTTTTTGGTCTCCGGCGCCTACCAGCAACGTGACACATCGGTCAGTTCCTATGGGCGCCAACCGGGGTCGTTCGATTACACGTATCGCGGCTCGACCTGGGCGACCTTCCCGACAAAGGGCGCCCCGAAAGTTCAGGGCTTCGCCTTGCCGACCGGAACAAATCTGGCTGCTTACGGGATCACCAATCCAACGGCGATCGCGATGCTGACGGGCTCAGATCCCACCGCCTATGCGGCGCTCTATCCAGATGGTCTCGGCAGCTCGTCACTGGTCCGGATACCGGCCCTGGCGACCATCAATCAACAAGAATTGCACTCAGAGCGACTTGGCATAACTTCGTCCCTGCAGTGGCAGGTCAGCGATAAGACCCGTGTCACGGTCGACTATCTGCACTCGCGTTTTCGTAATGAGAGCGTCAACTATCAGATCCAGAGCGTGGGCCTGAACCGTAACAACACCAACGCCGCCTATTATACGGCCAATGCGAAAACGTCGACCGCGAACAAGCGCAAAATGTATCCCAGCCTTTGCACGCCGCAAGCTGAGACGGATATTACCTACGGGCTTGATTGCGGCGCGCAGCTCTACGGAACAACGCCAGCCTTCGCGACTGGCTCAGATGGCAAGGCGGCGGTGCTGGGCGCTAACATCTTTTCTGTCAATCCCTACAATTTGGACACCTATGATTACTACAACAATCCAAATTCGGTGGGTTACACGCCAAGCGCGGACGGCATCGGCTTTCTACCGTCTCTGATCGGTCGTCCTGCGACCAAGGTTCTTGAGGCGCATGTCACCAATGGCGTCGCCGACTACCTTCAATTGTCGAACGTCGACTGGCGCTCTGGCGCCGACGCGGCCTTCTACACCACCTATTTCGATCAGCTTTCCACCCATCTGGATCAAACCCTGACAGATCGTCTACATCTGACAGCCGATGTGGGCGCATCGCGATCCCTGAACGACCAGGAGGGGCTACTGGTCGAGTTCAACAGCATGGATCGGCCGGAGACCATGACCTATGACACGCGCAATGGCGGGTCCATGCCCATGCTCGACCCGGGTTTCAACGTATCCGACCCAACCAACTGGGGCATCGTCAAGGGCTTCTCGGCGATGCGCCACTATCGCACCTTGATCGAGAACAAATATTATGGCGCGAAGTTCGATCTGGCCTGGGACTTCACCGATCACGACACTCTGAAGTTTGGCATGACGGGGCGCAAGTATGACTTCTCGAGCCATCAGTGGCAGCGACCGATCGATACGCTTAATCCAACAGAAAAAGAGGCGGGCGTGTCGGTTGCGTCGCTCGGCTCGGTGCATCAGTGGGGGCAGGGCCTGAACGTACCCTCCGGCATGCCGACGAGCTTCTTTGCGCCGGACCTGAATGCGTTTTCCAAGGTGTTCGGCTATGATTGCAACTGCGTCAATAAGTATGGCGACTTCACCATCTCGGACAAAAGAAATAACACAGCGCAGTTTTCCGTACAGGAAGAAGACCGTGCAGCCTATGTTCAATGGGACTTCGACTATGGGATGCCAGTGGGCGACCTGACCGGCAATCTAGGCATGCGTCAGGTCGTGACGGATGTTCTTTCGACCGGTCGCGACAATAAGGGGCGTCCGCTGATCGGCACGAACCATTATACCGACGCTTTGCCCTCTTTGAACCTGAACTACAAGCTGACCGAGCAACTCTACTTCCGTTTCGCGGCCGCCAAGGTTATGGCGCGTCCACTGCTTGGCAATCTGTCGCCGGCGGTCACCTCGATCGGAGTTCCGAGCACCGGGGACACGACCGGCGGCACGTTGACAATCGGCAATCCCAAGCTCAGCCCCTTCCGCGCCGATAATTTCGACGCCGACGTGGAGTGGTACTTTAAGAAGAACGCACTCCTGTCGTTTGCAGTCTTCACAAAGAAGATCAATTCTTACCCGCAAACGGTGATCTACTCCGCGCCGCTTTCGACCTTCCTGAGCGCCGACAATATCGCCGCCCTGCGCCAGCAATTCACCAACGCCAACCAGTTAGCCTATATCGACAACGACTACACCTTTGACGCGCGCCAATATCGCGACGCGCCGGGGGGCTCGCTTTCGGGTTGGGAGTTCAACTATCAGGAGGATCTGGACTTCCTGCCTGGCGCGCTGAAGAATCTTGGTGTGCAGTTCAACGCCACGCACATTATCTCCAAACTGACCTACATACTCGATCCGGGTAGCAAGACGGTGGCGCCGACCTACGGGTCCGGCCCTTGGCTTGGGGCCTCTCCAAACGCGCAAAACCTGACCGTCTATTATGAGGTTCCGCAGTTCAGCGTTCGTGTCTCGGTCGCCAAGCGCGACGGCTATTACACCAACTACCCGATCGCGGCTGGCGCCTGCGCGCCTGGCGCCTGTGATTCGCCGCTGATCAATGATTTCGCAGGCTCCAAGGGCACCACCAATGTCGACGCGGTCGCCGATTGGAATTTCAACAGTCACCTCAGCCTGCGTCTGGAGGGCCTTAATCTGACCAACCAAACCACAAATCGGTACGCCTATACGGCGAACCCGGTTGTGACCCAGTATGCTTCGACCGGGCGCCAAATCACACTGGGCGTTCGGTTCAAGTATTAGGTTGTTCCGCCGACGTTTTCTTCCCCGTCGGTGGACAAGATCCAGCTCCCCGTTTTGCGCTGAGTATCAGCGCACGACAGCTGGCCTCCTGGCGCCGGTTTGCAAAAAATCGGCGCCCTTTTTATTCTTATCGTTACACGCCAGAGCCGCTTCATGATCTTGACCCGCCGTTACGCCTTGCAACTCGCAACCGCAGGTATGGGCGCGGCGCTGGTTCCTGTCGCCCGGGCTCAGGATGACGCATCAGGCTCTTTGAGCCTATGGTACAAACAGCCCGCCAGCGTCTGGACCGAGGCCCTGCCGATCGGCAACGGGCGGCTGGGCGCCATGGTCTATGGCGGGGTCGGGCGCGAGGAAATGCAGCTCAATGAGGATACGCTCTGGGCGGGCGGCCCTTACGATCCCGTGCATAAGGGCGCGGTCAAGAACCTCGCCGAGGTGCGCCGCCTGATCTTCGCCGGCAAGTTTAAGGACGCCGAGGCGCTGATCGAGCAGGGCATGATGGCCCAGCCGGAAAAGCAGATGTCCTACCAGACGATCGGCAGCCTGTTCCTGACATCGGGACCATCCTCCATGGCGTCTGATTACCGGCGCGAACTGGACCTTGACCGTGCGCTGAGCCGGGTCAGCTTCGTTCAGGATGGGACGCGCTATATCCGTGAGACCTTCGTCTCGCCGGTCGATCAGCTCATCGTCATGCGTATCCGCTCGGATCAACCGGGCAGGGTGCGCCTGCGCCTCGATTACGGCACACCGCAGACGGCGCAAGTTCGCATTGACGGCGCCGATCTGATTCTGTCGGGCGTCAACACCAGCCAGCAGGGCGTGCACGCCGCCCTGAGCTTCGAGGCGCGCGCCCGCGTGCGCGTCAAGGGCGGGCAGATCGCGCCGGACGAAGACGGGCTGATCCTTGCGGGCGCCGATGAGGCGCTGATCCTGATCGCCGCCGCGACCAGCTTCAAGTCGTGGAGCGACGTCTCAGGCGATCCGGGCGCGCTCAACAAGGCCGTGCTGGCCAATGCCGAAGGTAAGACGTTCGACGACATGCTGGCCGCGCATGTCGCCGCCCACCAGCGCCTGTTCCGTCGCGTTTCGCTTGATCTCGGGCAAGGCGACGCAGCGTCCCTGCCGACCGATCAGCGCATCAGCCGCGCCGATCTGGCCGCCGATCCGGGGCTGGCCGCGCTCTATTACCAGTTCGGGCGTTATCTGATGATCGCCTGCTCGCGGCCCGGAACGCAGGCGGCGGGCCTGCAAGGGCTTTGGAACGACAAGCTGAACGCGCCTTGGGGCGGCAAATACACGATTAATATCAATACCGAGATGAACTACTGGCCCGCCGAGCGCGGCGCCTTGCCCGAATGCGTCGGGCCGCTGGTCGATCTGGTGCGCGATATCGCCCGGCGCGGCGAGGAGACGGCGCGAGAGCATTACGGGGCGCGCGGCTGGGTCTGCCACCACAATACCGACATCTGGCGCGCCACCGCTCCGATTGATGCGGCCAAATACGGCACATGGCCGATGGGCGGCGCGTGGTTGTGCCAGCATCTGTGGGCGCATTACGAATTTTCGCGGGATAGAGCGTTTTTAGCCGAAATATACCCGATTTTTAAGGGCGCTTCGCAGTTTTATCTCGATTTTCTCACCCCGGAACCCACCCACGGCTGGCTGGTCACCTGTCCATCCATGTCGCCGGAGCATACCCACCCCTTTGGTACGATGATCTGCGCCGGGCCGACCATGGACGTGCAGATCCTCAACGACCTGTTCGACGTCACGGTTAAATCCGCCGCCCTCCTGAACACCGACGCCGATTTCATCGCCCAAGTGCGGGCGACCAAGGCGAAGATGCCGCCGATGCAGATCGGCAAGGCCGGTCAGTTGCAGGAATGGCTCGAAGACTGGGACATGCAGGCGCCCGACCTGCATCATCGCCACGTCTCGCATCTCTACGGTCTGTTCCCCAGCCACCAGATCAATATCTACGACACGCCGGAACTGGCGAAGGCGGCGCGGCGCTCTCTTGAAATCAGGGGCGATGAGGCGACGGGCTGGGGCACGGCGTGGCGCATCAATCTTTGGGCCAGGCTGGCGCAGGGCGACCACGCCTTCTCGATCCTGAAATTCCTGCTGGGGCCTGAGCGCACCTATCCCAATATGTTTGACGCCCATCCGCCGTTCCAGATCGACGGTAATTTCGGCGGCGCCAACGCCATTATGGAAATGCTGATCCAGGCGTGGGACGACCAGATCATCGTCCTGCCCGCCCTGCCATCCGCCTGGCCGTCCGGCGCGTTCTCAGGCATGCGTCTGCCCGGAGCCATCGGCGCGGACCTGACGTGGAAGAATGGACGGCTGGACACTTTAAGCCTGATCAGCGCGACGGATCAAACCGTGCGCATCCGTTATGCTAACAAGATAACGCCGCTGAACCTGACCGCTGGGAAGACGATCCGGTTCAGCGCATAAGGAGGAACCCATGAAAGCCCTTTATCTGGCCGCGGCGGCCCTTATCCTGCCTGGCTTCGCCCAAGCGCAAACCGTTACGATCTCAGCGGACGGGAAGGGGGTCTATCCCACCTTGCAGGCCGCGATTGACGCTTTGCATGACACCGGTGGCGAGATCGACCTGCAACCGGGCGTCTATCGCGAGAAGGTCAACATTACCGGCAATGACGTGCATCTGAGAGGGCTAGGCGTCAGGCCTGACGATGTCGTCATCGTCTGGGGCGACAGCGCCGCCAATACCGGCTCGACCTTCAAGTCGCAGACCGTGCTGGTCACCGGCGACGGCTTTCACGCCGACAATCTCACCATCCAGAACGACTATGCCAAACATAGCGATGTCGGCTCGCAGGCCGTGGCCCTCTCATTGACCGGGGACAAGGACGTCTTGACCCATGTGCGCCTTCTGGGCGCGCAGGATACGCTTTACGTCAATAAGGGGCCGCAGGGCCGCATGAGCCGCGACTATTTTTCCGACTGCTATATCGAAGGCCATGTCGATTTCATCTTCGGCAACGCCAAGGCCTATTTTCAGGGCTGCGAAATCCACGGCATCCCGCATTCCGAGGTCATGTACACGGCGCAAAGCAAGAACGCGCCGGACGAGGACAGCGGCTTTGTCTTCGATGATTGCGCCTTTACGGCGGAGCCGGGCGCGCAGGGCGTCAGTCTCGGCCGCGCCTGGCGCGCCTATGCCACGGTCGTGTTGCTGAACGCGAAGATCGAGACGCCGCTCATCAAGGGCGGCTGGCGCGAATGGCATCCGGGGCAGACCGAGACGCTGAAGACCGCCTATTACGCCGAATATAAATCGACCGGCGTTGGCGCCGATCCGACGGGCCGCGAACCGTACAGCCATCAGCTCACCGACGCCCAGGCCGCGCAATGGAAGCTTGCCGCCTTCTTCAAGGGCGATACGGGCTGGCTGCCGCAAGACGCCCGCTAAGCCCCTCATAACAAAAAAGGAAACGCCACATGAAAACGCTTTTTTTGACGACCTTATGCGCCGCCGCCCTGATGGCGGCCCCGGCGCTGGCGCAGATCCAGCCGACCTATATTCCTGCGCCGCCTCGTCTGGCGCCCGATCAGTTGCCCGCCGTCGTGGACGCCGCCAAACGCGCGGCCACAAAGCATATCGAACCGGATAAGATCATTCTGGTCGGGGATTCCACCACCCAGGTCGGCAGCGGCTGGGGGGGCGCCTTTTGCGACAACCACGTCACCTCGTTCCTATCCTGCGTCAATCTGGCTCGCGGCGGTCGCGGCACCTTCGATTACCGCGCAGAGGGCTCGTGGGACATCGCGCTCGGCGAAATGAAGGTTCCAGGCTACCGCCACGTCTATGTGCTGATCCAGTTCGGCCATAATGACCAGCCGGGGAAGCCGGGCCGCACGACCGATCTTTACAGCGAATATCCGGCCAATCTGGCGCGCTATGTGACCGAGGCGCGCGCCGCAGGCGCCGTTCCGGTGCTGGTGACGCCGTTGACGCGGCGCTCGTTCAAGGACGACTCCTTGCAGGCCGATCTGAACGCCTGGGCCGAGGCCGTGCGCAAGGTGGCCGCCGACATGAACGTCCCCTTGGTCGATCTCAACAAGGTTTCGACTGACGCCGTACAGGCCATGGGCCCGGTGGCGGCGATCTCTCTGTCCGAAACCCCGCCGCCGCAGTTTGTGATCGACGCGGCCAAAACCGGCACGACGGTCGGCGCGCCGAAGAATGGCAAGCCCGCGCCGGAAATGGCCAATGAAACGCTGGACACGCCGCAGGGCCATCCGACGGTCGTGTTCGACTACACCCATCTCGGCCCCAAGGGGGCGGAGTATTTCGCCCATATGGTGACGGTGCAACTGGCCAAGGCCGTGCCGGACCTGCGCCATGAACTGGTCGACAAGCTCTATCCAACCCCTTACGACATGCCGGCGGGGTATTGAGGATGACGCTCGACCGCCGCCGCCTGCTCGGCCTTGCCGCCGCAGCGCCCGTCGCCCTGTCCGCCGCTAAGGGGCTGGCGCAGACGCCCGTGTCCGATACGCTTGTCTCCGGCCATCTCGGCCAGCCCGTTATCATTCCCGACGAAGGCTGGCGGCTATGGCTGGACCCCAGGGCGACGTGGCGGGACGATGTCATCTACCTGCCCGACGATGTGCCGCCGATGGCGCAACTGCCGCTGCATCCGCCCAGCGGCGGCTGGGGAGCGTTGACGAAGGCGGCCTCGCGCGAGGTGACCCTGCCCGCCACGGTCGAGCAGTTCGATTGGGGCAAGTTCGGCGAGCGCCCCTATACGCCGGACGAATACCGCTACGCCGCCGACGATCCCGTGCCGCAGAACGGCGCCTATGTCGGTGTGTCGTGGTGGTGCCGCGATATCGCCATTCCCGCCGAGGCGAAGGATAAACAGGTCTGGCTGCATATCCGCGGCGCACGCATGCGGGCCGAGGTCTTTCTCAATGAAAAGCTGGTCGGCTATTCGATCATGTCGGAGTTGCCGATCGCCTGCGACCTGACGGGTGCGATGCGACCGGGCGGCGCCAACCGTCTGGCCATCCGCATCACCAATCCGGGCGGGCGCTATGACTGGAAGGATTCCAACACTCTGAACTGGGGGCATGTGAAGCTCTATGAGTCGCATGGCTTCGGCGGGCTGGATCGCGGGCTTATGCTCAGCCTGCATCCGAAGTCGGGCCGCATCCGCGACGCCTGGGTGCTGAATACGCCGCAGCCGCGCGCCGTGACCGCGCATCTCGAACTGGAACTGGCGAAACCGGCCTCTGTCGCGGCGCTGAAAACGCAACTGAGCGCCGCGCTGCTCGACGATGAGGGCCAGCCGGTCGCCGCTGACGTGGTGTTAGAAGATGTGGCGCTGGACGGCGCGGTCGCCACGGCGAGGTTTGCGGTGTCGGCGCCGTCGGCGAAGCTGTGGGATCTCGACGCGCCCCATCTCTATCGCGTGCGCTTAAGCTGGCGCGACGGCGCGGCGTCGGACAGCGCCGAGGCGCGTTTCGGTTTTCGCTGGTACAGCCCCGAAGGCATAGGCAAGAACGCCATGCTGCGGCTCAACGGGCGGCGCATCAAGGCCTATTCGGCGATCTCCTGGGGCTATTGGGGCTATAACGGGCTGTGGCCGACCCCGGAACTGGCTGTGCGCGAGGTGAAAGCGGCCAGGACGTTGGGCCTCAATTCCCTGAGCTTTCACCGCAATGTCGGCAAGCGCGAAGTGCTGAACCGGCAGGATGAGATGGGTCTGTTGCGCAGCATGGAGCCGGGCGCGGGCCGTCAGGCCATTGGCCGCGACTTAAAGCCAGGCGAAAGCCTGTCGCCCGCCGACCGCTTCAGCCGCGACTTTATGCTGGCCAAGTGCCGGGCGATGGTGCGCGCCTTCCGTTCGCACCCCAGCCTCGTGCATTACACCTTGCAGAATGAAGTCTCGGCCAATCTGGCCAACCCCGATGTCGAGGCGGTGTTGCGCGCCATGCGCGATCTCGACCCCAGCCGCACCATCATCCTCAATGACGGCTTTGTCGGACGCGGCGCAGCCCAGGCCATGTTCTTACCCTATAACGATCATCTCTACCGGTCCGATGTCGAGCCGGCGGGCGGCTGGTGGGTCAATCACCAAGGCGCGGGCGATCAGTGGTACGACAAATTCTATGTCGACAAGGATGACTTCGTGCATCGTCAGGTCATGTCCGAAGCCATTGTCGAATTCGGCGAGATGGAGGGCTGCGCGGTCTGCGACGACCATGTGAAGATGGTGGCCGACATTCTGCAACATGGCGGCCAGTCCTACGATCTTGAGGACCACAAGGCGATCATCAAGGGGGCCGGGGCCTTCCTCGACCAGTGGGGTTTTCGCACGGCCTTCCCGACGACCGAAAGCTATTTCCTCGCTGTCGGGCAGAAGCAATACGATTCCTGGCAGAACTATCTGGAAAACATCCGCATCTGCAACTCGGTCGATATGGCGGCGATCAGCGGCTGGGAATCGACCGCCATCGAGAACCATTCCGGCATTGTCGATAATCTGCGCTATTTCCATTCCGAGCCGGAGCGTATCTCGGTCAGTCTGAAGCCGGTGCGACCGGTCGCCAAGCAAAGACATATGACCTATGCCGAGGGCGAGGCGGCGGAACTGGATCTGTGGCTGCTGAATGACACCGGCCAGCCGGTGACGGGCAAGCTGACGCTTAAGCTGATCGATCCATCGGGCAAGGAGACGCCGGTGGGCCGTTATGACATTCCGGCGCAGACGCCGGATGTCTTCAGCTATCTCGTGGCCGAAAAGGTCATGACGCCGCCTATGACCGGCGAGGGCGCGCACACGGTGCAGTTTGAACTGGACGGTTATCCCGACGCGACCTTCCGCCGCCAGCTCTGGGTGGTCAGGACGGACATCAAGCCCAAGCGATCCTTGCGCGTGGCGCTGTCGGGTGTCGCCAAATCCTTCCGCGAGCAACTGACGATCCTGCCCGGTGTGACCTTTGAGGACTTTGCCGCGGGAGGACATTATGACGCTGTCATCGCCTCCGGCCTCAAGGCGGACGAGATCGAACGCCGCCAGATCGGCGACCAGACCGGCAATGAAGCGGCGCCGAAAAAGGGCGAGGCGCCGAAACTGGTGCTGGGCGAACTGCCGGACGAGGTGCTGGACGCCGTGCAAAATGGCCTGCCCCTGTTCGTCATGGCCCCGGAAGACGGTCTGGCCGACGGCATGGCGACGCAGTTAGCGAAGCTTGGCCTGTTCGGCTATGACGGTCAGGTCGGCGACCTGCGCGCGCCGTGGATGGGCAACTGGAACGTCTTGCGCGCCCATCCGGTGTTCGACGGCGTTCCCGCCGATTGTTGCGCGGGCCTGTGGCATCAGGTCGATGGTCACGCCTCCAACGGGCTGAAAGTGACGGGCGCGGGGGCCGACATCATCGCCGCCTATTCGCGCGACCACGACCGCTTCATGGGCGCGTCCTGCTTCACCGTACGTAAGGACAAGGCAAGGCTCCTGTTCCACCGGATGCCGGATATGGTCGCCCCGCTGCAAAGCCGCTTCCTGATCAACGCTCTGAACTGGCTGACGACATGAAACCTTTGCTCGCTTGCGCCGCCTTGATGACAGCGCTGCTCGCCCCCGGCGCGGGGCAGGCCCAGAACCAAGCCCAGGACCACGCCCAGATTGATGCGACACCGACCACTGTGGTGGTGCAGGGGCAGAAGGGGGCTCGCCGTCCGGCGGTCTGGTTTCGGGCCGAAAGCCAGCATTTCGTCGTCTATAGCGATACGCGCCGCGAGGACGTGACAACGCTTTTGAATGCGCTGGAAAAGTTTCGCTACGTGCTGCGCAGCTATCTGCGCGAGGACACGACCCATGACGACGCCGAGCCGAAGACCGAGATCACCTATCTGGCGCATGAGCAGGATCTGGCGCTGATCCGGCCAGATGGACCTGACTATGCGATCGGTCTTTATTCGGCGTGCGCGGATGCCGATATCGGGGTTGGCGTTTACATGTACGCCGACCAGTCCAGAAGCCTGCCGCTGGAGAAACAGCCGGACAATGAGGGGCTTGGCTATATGCTCGAAGCCTATGCGCGCCATTACAGCTATCAACACAGCGCTATGCGCCAGCCGACCTGGTTCATCGACGGCTTTGCGCATTATTTTTCGACCGCGCGCTTTGACGGCAATGAAGCCATTGTCGGCATGGCGCCGACGGCGTTTGCGCGCTATCTCAACCTGATCGGCAATGTGACCACCTACAGCCTCGATTATAGCGACATACTGCAACAGAAGGAGGATAACGGCCACAACGCCGCCGGACCTTCGGGGGTGCGCAACGAATATCAGGCGCGCGCCTGGCTTTTGACCCATTATATCCTGTCGTCGCCGGACAATCGGCGCAGGTTCGAGGCCTATCTGTCCGAAACCGCCGCCGGGCAGTCGCCTGTTGCGGCGTGGAAGGCCGCCTTCGTTATGACGCCGGGCCAGCTTGACAATACGCTCTGGCGTTATCGCCTGAATGATCTTAAGGCCCTTAAACTGGTCTTCAAGGCGCTGCCCGATGCCGATATCAGCTTTCAATCGCTGCCCGCCTCCGCCCAGTCGGTCGAACTGTGGCGCACGGCGTTGCGCACCTGCCCGTCCGCCGCCTATGGCCGCGTTCTGCTGACGCGGCTGCGCGCCGAGGCGCCCAAATTCCCCGACAGCGATCTGGCGCAACTCAGCCTTGCCCGCGCCGAAATCGAATGGGGCGATCCGAACGCCGCCCTGCCATATCTGACCAAGGCCACGGCGGGCGCCTCCAGCGACGCCGAGGCCTTCACCCTTCTGGGGCGCGCCCATCTGGCGCTGGCGATGGCGCTGGACGGCCCGGCGCGCAAGAACCAGCTTGAGCAGGCCATGCTGGCGCTTGGCCGCGCTTCGGTGCTTGATCCAGGCTCGTCCGAAACCGGCTGGTGGTTCTACCGCGCCGCCGCCTTGAGCGGCCAGATGAGCGATGACGGCGCGGCGGCGATCCTGACGGCGTGGAAAGCCGCGCCGGATGTCGATCTATATGCGCTGCACGCTGGTCTGGCGCTTGCCTGGCTTGGACGCAAGGACGAGGCGATGGACGCGCTGCGCACCGTCGCGGATAATCCGCGTGACCCGGCGCTGGCGGCGGCGGCGCAGGTCTGGATTGATCGTCTGGGCGCAGGCGTGGACAAGGCCGCCTTGGTCGCCGCAATGGGGACGCAGGCGCCCGACGCCTCCCAGACGCAATGGACACTGGCCAGCGGCGATATTGTCGCCGCCGTCAAGGCCGCCGCTGACGCGCAGGACGCCAATGACGCCATGAGTACAGCCGACCCGCAAAGCGATCAGGACAGCCAGTTGCCGGGCAACTGACGAACGAAAGGATGAACATATGCACGAGCGGACAAGCGCAAGGCGCATGGCTGTTATGATGGCCAGCAGCCTATTTCTGGCTTTGGGCGCGCTTACGGCCGCCGCCGCGCCGCCGCCGGGCGTCTGGACGCCCGATCAGGGGAATGGAAGCTATCTCAATCCAGTTCTGCAGGGCGATTATTCCGATCCGGACGCAATCCGGGTCGGGAAGGATTTTTATCTGACCTCGTCCTCCTTCGCCAATATTCCCGGCCTGCCGGTGCTGCATTCAAAGGATCTGGTCAACTGGAAGATTATCGGCCACGCCCTGCCGCGCCTCTCGCCCGTCGGTCACTACCGCACGCCACGGCGGGGCGGGGGCGTCTGGGCGCCCGCCATCCGCTATCACGCCGGGCGTTTCTACATCTATTACCCAGATCCCGACTTCGGCATCTATATGGTCAGCGCCCGAAATCCCGCCGGGCCGTGGAGCAAGCCGGTTCTGGTCGATGACGCGAAAGGGGCGATCGACCCGTGTCCGTTCTGGGACGAGGACGGCAAGGCTTATCTTATCCACGCCTTCGCCAAATCGCGGGCGGGGAAGAACAATATGCTGATCTTAAAGCCCATGAGCGCAGACGGGACGCATACGCTGGGAGAAGGCCGCGTCGTGATCGACGGCGCGGCGCTGCCGCAGGTTGCGACCTCGCTCGGCATGGCCGACTGGTCGGTGATCGAGGGGCCGAAACTCTATAAGCGCGACGGCTGGTACTATATTTTCGCGCCCGCCGATGGCGTCAAGAATGGCTGGCAGGCGGTGTTTCGTTCGCGCCGTATCGAAGGGCCTTATGAGGCGCGCGATGTGATGGATCAGGGGCCGCTGGACGATCTGGGCCCCGCCAACGGGCCGCATCAGGGCGCTCTGGTCGATACGCCGGATGGGAAAAGCTGGTTCCTGCATTTTCAGGATACGGACAGCTATGGACGCCGCGTCTGGCTGGAGCCGGTGACGTGGAAGGACGGCTGGCCGGTCATCGGACGCGAAGGCGTCAACGGCATTGGCCGCCCTGTGGCGGGCGGTGAGAAGCCGATACAGGGCCAGCCCGAAATGGTCCCGGTCGCGGGCGATGATTTCGCGCACGGTCTGAACCTCGGCTGGCAGTGGAATTCCAATCCGGGCAAGGACTGGGCCGATGCGTCCACGCCGGGGGAGTTGCGTCTGAAAGCCGTTCCTTCCTCCGCCAATCTGTGGGAGGCGGGCAATGTGCTGACGCAGAAACTGCCGGGTATGACGTTCAGCGTGACGACGAAGGTGATGCTGGAGCCGCGCAATGTCGGCGAGCGCGCAGGGCTTGTTCTGATGGGACGCGCCTATGGTTTTATCGGGGTTGTCAGCACAAGGAACGGCGTGCGCATCGAGCAAGTCGTGCGCGACAGCGCCAAAAACGGCGATCCTGAGACGCAGGTTGTGGCGGACGCGCCCGTCACCGGACCGGTGTGGCTTAAGATGACGCTTGCGCCCTATATACATCCGACCGGCCCTTCGCAGTACAGCCCGCAATGGCCCGCCATGGAACGCCTGACCGACGCGCAGGTCAGTTTCAGCTATAGCCGCGACGGCGTGACCTACGCGCCCCTGGGCGAAGGCTTCGTCAGCCAGCCCGGCGAATGGGTCGGCGCCCAGCTCGGCATTTTCTCCCAGGCGCCAATGGGAACGCCGGGCGCTGCCGCCGTTAGAAACGGATCGGCGGTGTTCGGACCCGTGCGGATAATGCGCTAAGTTCAACGACACATGTGGACTACCGCGCAAAGGTTGGAGGTTGATCATCATCCTGATGCAATGCCGCCACCAACATCCTGTCAAATTGGAAAAGGACGATGCGCCGCCATAGACAGCGTCAAATTATTTTTCATGACTGGTCTCCAGGAGCGGCTTGAACTAGCTTCCGTATCATCTGCTCACGGGCGCGCATCCAGGCGCTGACGAAAGACGGGGGACGGAACTTGGCTGACAAAGCAACTACACCGCCAAAGCCCCAGCGGCCGCGCATGCCCAGTCTGTTGCCGCTGCTCAGGCCCTATAAGGGACAGATGATCCTGCTTGTCGTCCTGACCGTGGCCGGCAATGCGCTGAACCTGATCATGCCGAAAGTGGTCGCCGACGCGATCGACGCCTTCACCTCAGGTCATCTTGATCTCACGGGCTCGCTGATCGCGCTGGCGGCGCTGGCGGTGGGCACGTTTGTGTTCGGCAATCTGCAGAACATTGCGCAGACCGTCGCCTCCGAGCGGGTCGCGCGCGATCTGCGCACACGTCTGGCCGGCGTCGTCTCGCAGCAGACCTATGCGGCCATCGAAGCGATGACGCCATCGAAGCTTCTGACCAATTTCACCTCCGACGTCGATGCGATCAAGACCTTTGTCGCCCAGGGGGCGCCGACCCTGATCTCGTCCGTCTTCGTGATCATCGCGGCCAGCAGCCTGCTGATATGGCTGAACTGGCGGCTGGCCCTGCCGGTGCTGGCGACCCTACCGCTGATCGCCCTGAGCTTTTTCGTGGTCATGAGCCGGGTGCGCAAGCTGTTTGGCCAGATTCAGGGCGTCCTCGATACGATGAACCGCGTGCTGAGCGAATCCATAGTCGGCGCGCCGCTGATCCGTCTTGTCCATACCGAGGCGCGCGAGACGGCCCGCTTTACCGAGGCCGCGCAGGCGTCGCGTGCGATCGGGTTGAAAATCTTGCGCCAGTTCGCCGCCATGATCCCGATGATTACCTTTCTGACCAATGTGGCCGTGCTGATCATTCTGAGCCTCGGCGGGCATTTCGTCATCAGAGGTACGATGAGCATCGGTCAGTTGTCGGCCTTTCTGGCCTATCTGACCATACTGGTCTTTCCGATCATCATTATCGGCTTCACCTCGATGTCGATCAGTCAGGCGCAGGCCTCCTATCAGCGCATCAGCGCGGTGCTGAACGCCCCGCCGCCGCCTGCGCGCGGGACAACCCAGCAGGCCCTGACCGGCGCGATCAGGGTGCAGGATCTTGTCCTCAGCCACGGCGAGCGCAAGGTGCTGAAAGGCGTGTCGTTCGAGATCGCGCCGCGCACGCGCACGGCGATTCTGGGGCCCACGGCGGCGGGCAAGTCGCAACTGCTCTATGCGATGACGGGGCTTCTGGCGCCGACCTCAGGTCAGGTGTTTTATGACGGACACGCCATCGACGACTATACGCGTGACAGCCTTTATGCGCAGATCGCCTTCGTGTTTCAGGATTCCAATCTGTTCAACCTGACTTTGCGCGAAAACATAGCCTTCAATGCGAAGGTCGATGAGGCGCAGCTCAACAAGGCGATCGAGACGGCGGAACTGAGCGCCTTTATCGCCGGTCTGCCGCAAGGGCTGGACACGGTCGCCGCCGAGCGCGGCCTGTCCCTGTCGGGCGGGCAGAAGCAGAGACTGATGCTGACGCGCGCGCTGGCGACGGACCCTAAAATCCTGTTTCTCGACGATTTTACCGCACGGGTCGACCTGCAGACCGAAACCCGCATCCTGGCCAATGTCCGACGGAACTATCCTGACCTGACCCTGATTTCGATCACCCAGAAGATAGATCCGATAAAGGATTTCGATCAGATCATCCTCCTGATGGAGGGCGAGGTTCTGGCGGTCGGCACGCACGAAGACCTGGCGCGCACCAGCCCCGAATACGGCCAGATCCTGCGTTCGCAACGCTCAACCGAAGCCTATGAGATCGCCTGATGGACTACGCTCTCAAACCCGCCGAGGCCGGTGACAAGCGCCAGAGTCTGGCTCCGGCCTGGCGCGCGCTCAAGCCCCTGCTGGGCGATGAGCGCAGCCATATCATCGCCGCCGTGGCCTGCGTGATCGTCAGCACGGCCGCCAGCCTGCTGGGGCCGGTCATCACCGCGCGCATCATCGACACGGCGATAAAGCATAGCGATTACGGACTTCTGCTGCGTTACGCAGGCGGGCTGGCGCTTGTCTATCTGGTCGGGCTGGCGGCCCAGTACGCACAGACCCTGCGCATGGGCACGGTCGGGCGCAATCTTCTGTTCAAGCTGCGCGCCCGCCTGTTCGAGCAGCTCTCGGGCCTGCCGGTCGCGTTTTTCGCGCAGAACCGCGCGGGCGATCTGATCTCACGCGTCAACAGCGACACCGACAAGATCAACCAGTTCTTTTCTCAGGCGCTGATGCAGATGTTCGACAGCCTGTTCCGCGTCATCGGCGCGGGCGTCTTCCTTCTGGCGCTGAACTGGGAACTGGGTCTGATCGCCCTGACGCCGGCGCTGGTCATGCTGATCATCACCCTCATCCTGTCGCCCTGGGTCAAGGCCGCCAATCGCAAAAGCCTGGAAAGCCTGGGCGCCCTGTCCGGCGATGTCTCCGAAAGTCTGAGCAATTTTCAGGTGATTGTGGCCTTTAACCGCGTCGATTATTTCCGCGAAACCTTCGAGGCGGCCAATCAGCGCAATTACCGCGCCTCGGTAAAGTCCGATGTGGCGTCGGGCCTTTTCGCGCCGCTTTACACCCTGGCCGGCAGCGCAGGCTCGATCCTGGTCCTCGGTCTGGGCGTCTGGCTGATTGTGCACGCCCAGCTCAGCGTCGGGCTGCTGGTTGGCTATCTTTTGTATGTGTCGGCCTTTTACGATCCGCTGCGGCAACTGGCGACGGTGTGGTCCAGCCTGCAGACCATGATGGCGGCCATGGAGCGGGTCTCGGAGGTTTTACGGCTTGAGACCAACCTCGTGGAGCTGCCGCAGGCCGGAAAGCCCGCGCGCAGCCCGGAGGCGTTGCTGGCCTTTGAAGAGGTCGGCTTCGCCTATGCCGGCGGCAAGCCCGTGCTGGACAAGGTCAATCTGACGCTGGAGCGCGGGCGCACCTATGCGCTGGTCGGGCCGACCGGCGGCGGCAAGACGACGACCGCCATGCTGATGGCGCGGCTTTACGATCCGACCGCGGGCGCCGTCTATCTTGAAGGGCGCGATATCCGCACCTTCACCGCCGCCGAGCGCGCGGCGAAGATCGGTTATATCCTGCAGGACCCCTTCCTTCTGGCCGGAACGGTGCGCGACAATATCGTCTATGGCCACCCCAGCCTCGGCGATCTTGATGGCGAGGCGCTGATCGAGCGGATGAAGGCCATGGGCCTGGCGGGCTTTCTGGCGCGGTTTGGCGAGAGCGGCCTTGAAACACCGGTCAGGTCGGCGGGCGAGGGGCTGTCCCTGGGGCAGAAGCAACTGGTCGCCTTCCTGCGGGCCGTGATGCGCGAACCGGAGATTCTGATTCTGGACGAGGCGACGGCCAATATCGACACCGTCACCGAGCAGATGCTGGAGGAGGTGCTGACGCGGCTGCCCGCCGCCACCACAAGGGTCATCATCGCCCACCGGCTGAACACCATTCAGAACGCCGACGAAATCTTCTTCGTCGGGGGCGGCGCCGTGACGGCCGCCGGGTCCATGCAGCACGCTATGGACATGCTGCTGGGCTATGAGCGGACCTCATAACCGTCCGGCGCAGCGTTCAGCGCAAGGCAAGTTAGGGCGCTCCGCGAAGATGGAGGGCGAGGCATTGCCTTAACCCTTGAGTTCATCTGAGCGCCCTGTCTCCTTACGGGTACATCGGCTTCGCTATGAGAGGGGGTTGGCGCAGAGGCGATCTATACGGGTCGGGCGCGACGGAAAAATTATCGAAATACGGACGGCTTTCGTGTGCGCCGGCGCGCCCCGCGAGCAACCCCGCCATGCCGGTCGCATAGGCGCCGTCCGTTGCGGTAATCGCAGCTCTGCCGTCAATAATGGCTGTGATCTGGTCGCCTTTAAAACGCAGTTTAACCGTATGCCATTTGCCTGAGGCGTGGGACACCTTGGCCGTTCCCAGCAACTTCTCCCCACCTTCGCCGCTGTCGACCCCGGCGCGGATCATGGCCTGCTGTTCAGCGTCTCCGACCAGCGCTTTCTTATCGAGTTTGCCCCGGATGACGGACAGAACGAGCTTGCCGTCGCCCGTCAGTCGAAGGATGTAGCCTTTCGGAATAATGCCATAGCCGTAACCGACATTGTTGATCCGGCCGAGCAGCGCGGCGGTTTCAGTCTTATCCAGAAACACGTCGCTGCTGACGGTGTAATCGCCCCAGGTTCCGGCGCCGACTGCCGCAGGCAAAGGCCTGAACGGCGGGGGCATGCGCTCAGCTCAAAGGCGCCGGATATATCTGCGAAATAGCGGGGCAGATAACCCCACTTTTCAGGTTGCTCATATTCATCGAAGCTGTCGCGATAAGGGAAGGGGAAAGGCTGTGCGTTGAGGCGGGTCGGCAAATCCGCCCTTTTGCTGCCGGCGCGTCGTCGACAAGGTGTAAACCGCATGCGGTTCGAGTGTCACGGAGGTGACGCCATCCTTGGCGACCAGATCGGCCTGACGGACAAATTGTTCCGTCGCGGTGCTTCGCCACACGCTCAACGGCGCCGTGGACAGGCCGCCGCTGACCCTGAGGCGGATGGTTTGCGGCGCTGAAGCGTTCTTCGTCTCGATAATGACACTATAGTCGTTCTGCGGAGACACCAAGGTGACATAGCTGCCGCCCTGGCTCAATTCGCCGCTGGCATAGTTCAAATAGGTCCAGCCGATCGCGCTGAACTGACCATAGTGCGCATACGCCCAGAGCTTGGGATTCACCTCGTAATGTCCGCTCCACGGCCAGCTCGCCCGGACCGTGGCTTCCTTCTCGCCGCTGTAAGGCTCCATGTGTTGCGGCTTGTCATTATGCCTTCGCTCCCGAAGTTTCTTTTATTGTAATATAATAATCCAATGGGGGCTTCAATGTCGTTCGACATCCGCTGCAATCGCGTCCGCGTCGGGCCGAGGCGACGACCGCTTTCGCGAATGAAAGCCAAACGACGCCCTGCACCTGACATGACATGTACATGGCATGTGGTGTGCATGTATCAAGCATGTTGGCGGCGCCTAAGCGATCAGGTTCGATGGGGTGTGGGCGGTATGCTGCCAGGAGAGATGCCTTGTAACGGCGCCTTACAGTCGAAATGCCGCACAAGCGGCTTGAGGCGCGTCCCGGCCACAGCCGCCAGCCGCGTCCTTTATTACGGCGACCGACGAGGCGTGTGCGCAGATTTGGCCCCATAATTGTCTGCGTATATAAGACGCCAAACATATAATATATACTATATGATATTTTTTAACACTCTCAGAGTTCCCTGTCGTCCTGCTTGCCTACGATCCTGCGATTTCCGCACTGGCCGGTGACGGAAAGGGCGTAGACCTGCCGCTCGACGCCGGTCCAACCCAGATCCAGCGCGTTCCCAAACGCTAAAATCAGGCCGCCCGGACTTCCGGCGCGGCCTTTTTCATGTTTCACATGGCAAAACACGTTTCAAAGGACACCACATGGCGCTCTTTCGTCTCAAACCGCTGGGGCAGGCCCCGCACGAATACAAGACTCTGGCCAAGACATTGAGCTGGCCGCATCTGATGGCGCTCGGCATCGGCGGTATTATCGGCACTGGCATCTATACGCTGACCGGCGTAGGGGCGGGGCTGGCCGGGCCGGGCGTCATCCTGGCCTTCGCGCTCTGCGGCGTCGTCTGCGCCTGCGCGGCCCTAGCCTATACCGAAATGTCGACCATGATCCCTCAGGCGGGTTCGGCCTACACCTATACCTATTCGGCCCTGGGCGAGCTACCGGCCTGGATCGTCGGCTGGGCTTTGATCCTCGAATACAGCC
This sequence comes from Asticcacaulis sp., assembly GCF_051956075.1. Taxonomy (GTDB): domain Bacteria; phylum Pseudomonadota; class Alphaproteobacteria; order Caulobacterales; family Caulobacteraceae; genus Asticcacaulis. The sequence goes on from NZ_JBQCGA010000030.1 coordinate 42,073, forward strand.
TGGCCTGTTCGACCGTGGCTGTCGGCTGGTCGGCGCACCTCGTCGGCTGGCTGGAGGACGGCATAGGTCTGCATCTGCCCGCAGCCCTGCTCAATGGCCCCTATGCGGGCGGGATTATGAACCTGCCCGCCGTTCTGGTGTCGCTGGCCGTGATGGGACTGCTGCTGATCGGCGCGCGCGAAAGCGCCACGCTCAACATCATCCTCGTCTTCATCAAGATCATCGCCCTGGGCGCCTTCATTGTCATGGGGCTGCCCGCCATCAGGGCCGGGCATTACGATCCCTTCCTGCCGTTCGGCTTCCTGGCCCACGAGGTCGTCGGCGAAAAATACGGCGTCATGGCCGCGACCGCCGTGGTCTTCTTCGCCTTCTTCGGCTTCGACGCGGTTTCGACCTCGGCGGAGGAGGCGAAGAATCCCAGCCGCGACCTCAGCATCGGCATTATTGGCTCGATGCTGGTTTCGACCCTCATCTACATGCTGGTGGCGGCTGTCGCAGTCGGCGCCGCGCCGTTTCAGGAGATCGCCAATAGCGGCGAGCCTCTGCCGCATGTGCTGCGCAGCCTGAACCATCCGCTGATGGCCGCTCTGGTCGGCGGGGCGGCCATTGTTGCCCTGCCGTCGGTCATCCTCGTCATGATGTACGGTCAGAGCCGCATCTTTTTCGTCATGGCGCGCGACGGGCTTTTGCCGTCCATCGTCGCCAAGGTCAACGCCAAGGGCTCGCCGGCCCTGATCACCCTGCTGACCGGCATTTTCGTTGCGGTGTTCGCCGGTTTCGTGCCGCTGAAGAAGATCGCCGAACTGTCCAACGCCGGCACGCTGATCGCCTTCGTTGCGGTGAGCGTGTCGATGATCGTGCTGCGCCATAAACGCCCGGACCTGCCGCGCCCGTTCAAGACGCCGGTATACTGGCTGACAGGTCTTGTGGCCATTGGCGGCTGCGGTTTCATCTTCTCAAGCCTGCCGGTGCAGAGCCAGGTCTTCACCCTGATCTGGATGATGATCGGACTGACGCTGTATTTCAGCTACGGCTACTGGAACAGCCGGATTCGCAAGCGCGCCGGGGAATAACAAAAAAGACCGGAGGGACTGCCTCCGGTCTTTTTTACGCATGGAGGGCGAAATCGCTCATGCCGCTTTTTCGGCCTCGAACTGGCGGCGCAGATCGGCGAGGGTGGAGGAGATATGGTCGTGCATCATGGCGGCGGCCTCCTTGTCCTTGCCCTCGGACCACAGATTCAGCATGGCCAGATGCTCATGATGGGCGCGGTCGTCGCGACCGGCGGGCTCTAAATGCTTGCCGACATAGCGCTCGCAGATGATGTGCAGGCGCTCGATGATCTGGAGCGTGACCGGGCGCTTGATCGGGCGGATCAGCGACATGTGAAAGGCGCGGTTCAGCTTGCCGACCTCGGCCTTGTCATGCACGGACGCCGCATCCAGCGCCGCCAGCGCGTCGCGCGCCGTCTTGCGATCGGCGTCCGTGGCGACCTTCGAGGCCATGCCGACCGCCTCCGGCTCCAGCTTCAGCCGCAGCGCATAGACCTCCTCGGCCTCGTCGGCGCTCAAGGGGCGCACGAAGAAGCCGCGATTGGCCTGCGACACCAGAAGGCCGTCCTGCTCCAGACGCGCCAGCGCCTCGCGCAAGGGAATTTTGCTGACGCCGAACTCGGCGGCCAGAGCATCCTGACGGATCGCCACATCGGCGGGAATTTTACCGGAAATGATCCGTTCGCGGATCAGGCTGAAAATCTGTTCTGAGAGGGTCTGAACCACCAGACTCATGGCGCGGCTCCGAATCACGATGGCTCACAATAAAACATCGCTATTTATATAAAGTATACCTGATGTAATCCGCTGGCGCATGCACTTGCAAGCGCAATTGTGCGTATGCACCAGAATTACGCAGACCTTTGCTGCGTCATTGCGCAATGCGCGGCGATCCAGGCCTCGTGCGGCGGCATGGCGGCGGCGCGGCCCTGCGTGCCTTCCCTTATGCGGTCCATGCGCCAGCGAAATTCGTCTGAAGGCATCCGGTCGGCGGCGGGGTGATAGCTGGCGGGGATAAGTCCCTGGCCCGCTAGCACCGCAAACCAGCTCGCTTCCTTGAACAACTCCTCAGCCTTGACCTGAGTGATGTTGCGCGCGGCGAAGACGTCGAGCCGGTTTTTCAGGCTGTCAGGAACAGCCATGTCGCGGCAGGCGCGCCAGAACGGCGTATCGTCGCGGCGGGTGATCTTGTAGTGCGCGATCAGGAAATCCTTGACGTTATCGTACTCGGCCAGAATCTCGGTGTTGAAGCCGTCGCGCAGGGCAGGGACGATCGGACCATTCGGGAAATATTTGAGCAGGCGAAAGATCGCCGTCTGCGCCAGATGGATGGCGGTCGATTCCAGCGGCTCCAGAAAGCCGGACGACAGGCCGATGGCGACGACATTGTTCACCCACATACGCTTGCGGTGGCCGGTGGTGAATTTAAGGACGCGCGGGTCGCTGCGGGATGGCCCGTCCAGACGCGACAACAGCTTCGCGCAGGCCTCGTCCTCGGACAGATAGGCGTCGCAGAAGACATAGCCATTGCCGGTGCGGTGCTGCAACGGAATGCGCCATTGCCAGCCCGCCTCCTGAGCGGTGGAGCGCGTAAAGGGCAGGGCGGGACCGGTCTTGTCGCACGCTACGGCGGCGGCGCGGTTGCACGGCAGCCAATGGCTCCAGTCGACAAAATCGACCTTGAGCGTCTCTGAAATCAGCAGGCCGCGAAACCCGGAGCAGTCGATAAAAAGATCGCCCTCGACGCGCCGTCCGTCGGTGAGGGCGACGGCGGTCACATCGCCCGTTTGCGCGTCCTGTTCAGCCCGTTCGATACGGCCCTCGATGCGGGTCACCCCCATACCTTCGGCGAGCTTGCGCAGAAAGCGGCCATAAAGCCCGGCGTCGAAATGAAAGGCGTAATTGACCGGCGGAATGTTCGGATTGATCTCTTGCAACCGGCCAAACCGGCCTTGCCGCGCAGAGAGGGTCTGGGCGTTGAACAGGCCGAAATCGGACGCGCCGCCGCAGCGCAGGTAACGCAGCCAGTAGTGGGTGAAGGCGACGCCGTTCATCTCGACGCCGTAATCGCCGAACGGATGGAAATAGCGGCTGTTCGGTCTGCTCCAGTTCACGAATTCGATGCCGAGCTTGTAGGTCGCCGCCGTCTCGCGCATGAAGGCGTTTTCGTCGACGCCGAGAAAGGCGTTGAAATCCAGCAAGGTTGGGATCGTCGCTTCGCCGACGCCGACCGTGCCGATCTCCTCGGATTCGATGAGCGTAACGGAGAGGGCAGGGCCGCCGAGGGCGCGCGCGAAAGCGGCGGCGCACATCCATCCGGCTGCGCCGCCCCCTATGATCACCAGTTTGCGAACGCCCGCCATCTTCCCCTTACAAAACCTGGAAACCCTGCCAGAACTGATCCTCGCGGTCGATCCAGAGGGTGTTGAAGCCGGTCGCGATCGCCGAGCCTTCGATGGAGGGGATGATGCCCGGTTGCCCGTCCACGTCCACCTCGTCCTCGATCCGACCGGTGAAACGGCTGGTGATATAGCTTTCATGCACGAAGCGGTCGCCCTTTTTCAGCCGTCCCAGCGCATGCAGATGCGCCATCCGCGCCGAAGTGCCTGTGCCGCAGGGCGAGCGATCGATGGCGCGCTCGCCGTAGAAGACGGCGTTGCGGCCATCCGCGCCGTCGTGTTTCGGCCTGTCGGCCCACAGGACATGCGACACGCCCCGAATGGTGGAATCCAGTGGATGGACAGGCTCGTAGACCGCCTGGACAAGCTTGCGGACCGTGCGCGACAAGTCGATGAGGCGCGCCGCGCCCAGATCGTCGAGGCCGGTATAGGCGCCTTGCGGCTCGATTATGGCGTAATAATTGCCGCCATAGGCGACATCGAGCGTCAGCGGGCCGAATTCCGGGACGTCAATCATGAGGCCGCGTCTGGCCAGATAGGCGGGGACATTGACGATCTTCACCGAGGTCACGCGCGCGCCTTCGCTCTGATAGGCGATGTCGATCACGCCCGCCGGGACTTCCAGCTTCAATTTTCCGGGCGCGCGCGGCGTGATCAGACCGTTCTCCAGCGCGAAGGTCACCATGCCGATCGTGCCGTGGCCGCACATGGGCAGGCAGCCGGAGGTTTCGATGAACAGGATCCCCGCATCCGTATCGTCTCGCGTCGGCGGATAGAGAAACCCTCCCGACATCATGTCATGACCGCGCGGCTCAAAGCACAGGCCGGTGCGGATCCAGTCGAAACGGTTCAAAAAGTCCTGCCGCCGTTCGGACATCGTCCCGCCCGCCAGCAAGGGCGCCCCGCCCGCGACGAGGCGGACGGGGTTGCCGGCGGTGTGGCCGTCGATGCAGAAGAAGGTGTGACGCATATTACGCCGCCTGAGTGATCTTCAGGCTGGGGCGCGTGGCGGCGGCCGTTTCGACCAGGGCGGTGACTTCCGCGCGTCGCGCGCCGGTCAGCGGCATACGCGGCATGCGCACCCGCTCCGAGCCGCGGCCCATAATCTGTTCGGCCAGCTTGATCGACTGGACGAGGTCGTGCTCGGCGTCGAGATGCAGAACGGTTCAGGTAACAGAGATGAGCATAGGCGGATCAAGCATAGAGGCGGAACTGGCGAAGCTGACGCCGCCATCCAACCCGGTGCCGATGATCGGCCTGGCCGAACGGCTGGCGCGGCTGGACAAGGCCCGCCGCCTGACGCGCGATCTGGGCGCGGACGCCTTGCTGGTCGGGGCGGGCGCCAGCCTCAACTATTTCGCGGGCGTGCCCTGGGGCGCGTCGGAGCGTCTGGTCGCCATGCTGCTGCCGGTGACGGGCGAGCCGATCTTCATCTGTCCCTTCTTCGAGCGCGGCTCTTTAGAGGCCGACCTGAACATCACCGGCGATTTGCGGCTGTGGCAGGAAGATGAAAGCCCGTACGCCCTGATCAAGCAGGCGATGGCGGACCGGGGGCTATCGAAAATCGCCGTCGACCCGGCCATGAGCTTTGAGATGGTTCATCGCCTCGGTCGCGAAACGGGGCTTGAGATTAGGGAAGCGTCACCCGTGATCCATGGCTGCCGCATGTACAAGTCGCCTGCCGAAATCGCCCTGATGCAGCAGGCCAAGTCGATGACGCTTCAGGTCCATCAGGCGACGGCGCGCATTGTCCGCGAGGGGATCACCACGACCGAGGTGATCAACTTCATCGAAGCGGCGCATCGCAAGCTGGGCGCCGCGGGCAACAGCTTCGTCATCGTGCAGTTCGGGCGCGCCACCGCCTATCCGCACGGCCTGCCCGGCGTACAGACCCTGCGCGAGAACGAACTCATTCTGGTCGACACCGGCTGCTATGTGCAAGGCTACACCTCCGACATCACACGCACCTACAGTTTCGGCGAGCCGACGCCGGAGCAGCGCCGCATCTGGGATATTGAAAAAGAGGCGCAGGCCGCCGCCTTCGCCGCCGTCGAAGTCGGAAAGCCGTGTGAAGACGTCGACTATGCGGCGCGCGCCGTGTTGGAAAAGCACGGTCTTGGCCCGGATTACAACCTGCCCGGCACGCCGCACCGCACCGGCCACGGCATCGGCCTCAGCATCCATGAACCGGCCTATCTGGTGCGCGGCGACCGAACCCCGCTGGCCCCCGGCATGTGTTTCTCGAACGAGCCGATGATCGTCATGCCCGACGCCTTCGGCGTGCGGCTCGAAGACCATATGTACGTCACCGACAACGGCGCGACCTGGTTCACCGAGCCGCAACCCGCCATCGACCGGCTCATAACCTGAAGGTCGTCAGTTCAAATCTGGCCCCCGCAACCAAACATTCAACGAAATCAACACGTTCTAAGCCTCCCTTGGGAGGCTTTCTGCATTTTAGGCCTAGCACCGGTCTAGCACACCGATTTGACAATCTCTCGCAGGAGTCGCATGATGGCTTTGCACACGCAAAAGCTAGGGATTTGCGATGACACGGCACGAGATTTTAAGCGGCAAGGTCCAGCTCTATCGGCGCACGACGCGGGTCTGGCACTGTTCGGCCTCCATCAACGGCGTGCAGCACCGCGCCTCGACTAAGGAAGACGATCTGGCTCTGGCCAAGGTGGCGGCGGAGGACTGGTATCTGAACCTGCGCGGCATGGCGCGCGCGGGACTGATCCAAAAGAAGGAGATCAGCTTCGATAAGGTCGCCGATCAGTTCGAGCGCGAATATGTTGCGATCACCGAGGGGCAGCGCAGCGAGCGGTGGGTGGAAGGTCATCGCATGCGGTTACGGCTGCACCTGCGGCCTTTCTTCGGCAATCTCGGCATCTCCGAGGTGACGGCGGGCAAGGTGCAGGATTATCGCGTGCATCGCGCCGGTCAAAGCGGAAGGAAACCCGCAAGGGCGAAGGACGGGGAGGCGCAGAAGCCGATCCGTCCCCCCTCTCGCTCCACCCTCCATGATGAAATCGTCACCCTGCGCCAGGTGCTGAAGACCGCGCTGCGCCATGGCTGGCTGACCGCGTTGCCGGACCTGTCGGCGCCCTATCGCACCCAGGGCAAGGTCGTGCATCGTCCGTGGTTCTCACCGGCGGAATATAAGGCCCTCTATCAGGCGACGCGCGAGCATGCGCAAGGCGCTGGTCCTCGCCATCGCTGGAGCGCCGAGCAGTTGCATGACTTCGTTTTGTTCATGGGCAATACGGGGCTTCGTCCGGACGAGGCCAAGAACCTCCAGCATCGCGACGTCACCATTGTGCGCGATGCCGCCACCGGCGAGGAGATTTTAGAGATCGAGGTGCGTGGCAAGCGCGGCGTCGGTTACTGCAAATCCATGCCGGGGGCGGTCTTCCCGTACAAGCGTCTGCTCTCCCGGCCCAAGCCCGTCGTCACCGGGCGGCAGGTTGAGCGCTTACGTAAAGAGCGGAGAGGGGAGACGGTCGATCCCATTGTTGAAGCCTATCCCGAGCCGCAGGATCCGCTCTTCCCTGGTGATCAGGTCAAGATGTTCAATCGCGTCCTTGACGCCTACAAGCTCAGATATGACCGCGACGGTCAGGCGCGGACCGCCTATTCCTTACGGCACACCTATATCTGCATGCGCCTCATGGAAGGGGCCGACATTTATCAGATCGCCAAGAACTGTCGCACCTCCGTTGAAATGATCGAGCGATTCTACGCCGCTCATATCAAGAACACCCTGGACGCTTCCGCCATCAATGTGCGTCGCGCCCGCCACGCGCAGAACGAAATCATTGAAAAGGTTTTCCACGGTGAGGCTGGCAAGCACGACGGAACCGGAGGCCAGCAGAACGCCGAATGGGATTAAGGCCCGTGGACACGGGCGGACTTGAAGGAGCCGAACGGCGATAACTAATCAAGCTCGAACGAGCGAAACTGAGGTGATGCTTCTGGCTGGGAGTTGGCTGGAGTTGGCCCATACCGGACCTTCGTATCGTGCCACTTTTGCCGAAGAGGAGACATTCGACATCATATCTATGGCCGACATCGGTGCCGTTCCTGATCATTTTCGGATTTCCCGGAACGCCAGGCGGTTCAGTTTAGCTGAGCGAACCTTTGTTGCAATAAAATCCAGCAAGTCGCCTTCACGCTCAAGGAGCAGGACGACCTCTTCCAGCGTGCAAAGTACCAGCAGCCGATGGTTCAAAACATCATTCGCCAGTTCCAAAGCGGCAGGCGTGTATCCCGAGTTCGAAATGAACAGACCGCTCACACCGGCGCGCATCATCAATCTGTTCACGTGCTGACTTATTTCACCGGGACCAAGCTTTTCCGCCCACCATTTCATCTCGACTAGAAAGAGCTCATTGGAAATTTCTATAACTCCATCAATTTGTTCAAGAACGCCTTCCGCATTGGCACCGATACGTCTAAAATCCTCTGCGACGAGAATGTTGTAGGCGGCGAACAGTGCGTTTAGCGCCCCTTCCAGGCTCTTTCCACGCTTATGGGCATCTGGATCGGCGAAAAGGGCAAATAGCCGTTCCTTGGCGGTGGCGATCTTGTCGCGCGTTTCTCGTGCAAGCTTGGCGGCGGACGAAAGCTCATTCTCACGCTGGTTTTGGCGGGCCTGTGTCGCCTGCTCCTTCGCCTGCGCCATGCGTGTGAAGCTATCTTTGACATTTATTACGCGCTGGATTTCGGCGACGAGACCTTTCGCCGGAAGCACGTCGCTTTCCCAACAACGCGTGAAGTCTTCAAACTCGACGACCCGCCGCAAAAGCTGCCGGCGTACGGTTAGGCTGTCATCCCCGTCTTCATTCAAAATCGTTAAAAGGCGGCGCGCCATTTCGTATTTGTTGATGGACTTGCGATCGTTCGTAAACGCCTCCTCCACGTCAATCATCTGTGACGGCTTCATGCCGGCGCCACGAAAAAATGCGAGTACATCTTTTTTCGAACGCGCAAGTAAGGGGATTGCGTCGATCAGAAGGGAGAAGAGCTCAGGCGGATAATGATAAATGGTTCCTACGGTCATGGCGGACCTTGCGTTTTAGGTTTAGACGGGTGCCAAAGTGACCTGAACCTTGGCCACGGTCCTGACGTTAACCGCGCCTGGCGCGGCGCGGTTGGGGTTGAATAGAGCGAGATTCATGCCATCACTCACTGAACTTCGGTATATGACGCCGTCATATCCTGCTTTTTTTATAAGCTCACACAGATACTGACTGGGCACATAATCGATGGCTGCACCTTGGGGTAATACAGGTCGCGTCAGTTCTTCGCCGAGGCGGTGAAGGAAGGGCAGATCGGTTCGCAGAGCGCCAATCTGATCCTCGTCGCCATACATGAAAGGCGACAAGAGCGATCGTGGATCTCTCAGGTCGACCATTTTTAGACCTTCACCAAGGGTGAAGTCTGCAATTGAGGCAATCTCCCCAGTATGGGGGCGGACCTCCGAAATTGAGGTTTCTTCGGTAGAGCCGAGATATAGATATGGAATACCTGGTGGGTTTGCCCTTCCATGAGATGCAATGCGCTTAGGGGGCGGGCCCATCTGTTCAATCGTATATCCGGCACCGCCCTGGTGTAGGCGTGCGCGATACCATTGGTCCGGCAGGTCTTCGGCAACTAATCCGGGAAGAAGGGATGTCATTCGGTCTGTATCGATCTTCTTGTCTGGAAAGAAGCGGTTCGTATACATGAGCTCATTTCGAAGCTCTTCCCATTGCTGTAAACCGTCACCGAGGTACCTCGGCGAGGGGCTAAAATTCTTTTTGGTGATGTCATAATTGGCGAGCACTTCTGCCAGCAGATGTATCGCCCGAGCATCATCGATATTTGGATGTGTGAAAATGCCCCAGTCGTCGCGGAGCCACTGAACCAGAGATGCACCGGCCTCGTCTTCGACATAGATGGATATCAACGGTGCAAACAGATCTTCCAATTCGTTGGGACGAATAAGCGCCGTATTTTCCGTTTGGCAAAAGTGACACTTCCCGCTTTCCTTGCTCAAGGCGGGAATGGTGTTCTTTTTCAACTGGCGATCGTTAAAACACTCGCCGCAACATTTGAAAACGGTGGTTATCATTTGAAATAGTCGGCAAGCGTCTCGATATGATGCTGCATGGAGAGCTTTTTTACATATCCCAGCCCAGGGAAATGCTGGTTCTCGAAGATTTCTTTAAACTCTAGAGCGGCGTTCGTTTTTAGTATCTTCGAATTTGGCGCATCCAGTTGTGCGACCAACTTGGCTAAGGCTTCCGCAAACTTACCCGCCGGGTCCGTGGGGGTATCAACCCGGTCAGAAACGAAATGATAGACGTACATGGCGTCGTCTTGATCAGGATCGATGAATGTCAGGTGTATGGCAATGGCGTAGGCCGGACCACCGCCCTCAAGAAACTCATCGCCGACGGTCAGGAAATCGCCGAAGCCATTCATGCCCTCGTCGGCATAGGTGATGTGCAGGTTAGAGAAGAACTCTACCGGCTCGTAGTCGCGGTTGCGCTGTTTTTTGAAGCCATCCCGGATCAGAACGCGGGTCGCGTTCTTGAAGTGGCGTTGGTACAGTTTGTTTTCTTCGGTAAAGACGTGTCGTATTTTGGGCAGTTCAGCGCCCAATGCTTCAGCGAGGCCTTTCCCATCGATAAACCCAGCGTGGACCAAGGTGCAGGGATGGTCTTTGTGCCCATTGAAAAATGTCATGACGTCGGCGGTCGTCATGCTCTTTTTTAAAAGAATGCCTGCTTCGATACCGGCTTTGCCGACATATTCGTCTTTTAACATCGAAGAGATTTCGGCGCCGTCACTTGAATGATCGCCGTGGTGCGGATTGATCAAAACGACGGCTTGGCCGTTCGCTTGGCAAACGGCTTTCAAGGCTTTCGTCAGGCCCCCCAATGATTCCTTGACCGGCTCAATAATAGGTATGAACTTGGCCTTGGCTAGGATCGAGGCATTTTCTCGTATTGTTATCAGTTCGTTCTGCTTACCGCGGAAGTAGGGGTGATACATATTGATCCTATGCCCAAGCCATAGCTTCTTGAAGATTGGTGGTCAGCGACGAGACTAAACGATGATGATCGGAACGGCGGATTGTCGTTGAGAGCGCGGCTGGCTGCAGGGATAGTGGCAGGTTCTCCACCAGTTCGGAGAGGGGAGCCAGGTTTCGCGTGCACTTGAGGATTTTGACCATAGCCACGTGTACGTCTCGCGCAGGCAGGCCTTCAAAGCGTTTCCTTAGTTCGGCGTGCATGACGGTGTTGGGAACTCTCGGCACTTCTATATTGAGGTAAGTCAGGATCGCCTTTGCCTCATTTGTACGGACAGATTCAAAAATCGTGGTGGGGCAAACGCGGTCTGGTCTGTCGACGGCTTTTCTGACCTCGCTGATCTGATGACGCTTCGAGAGCTGGAGCACGCCAATTTCGTTTGGCGTCGAGGCGAGCACGGAATCAATGTGGTTTTCGCCAGCGATGACGATGACGCTGGGAAACACTTTTTCATAAGCGAGGATTTGGCGCTCCAAGCGAGAAAGGGAGTCCCGTTCGGATTTAATCTCGTAAACCGTAGCGGTGCCGTTGAGAATCGCGAGATCTGCCTTGCATGGGCCTACCCTGAATTCATTCAACATCGACGCGGTTTTAAGCGAATGCTTTCCCAGCAATATTTTATGGGTAAGGGCGGCTTTGTAGACATATTCGTCGCGGCGCTCACCGAACCGAAGTAAACTGAAGGCCGTCTCGAATAGATCGGCGACACAATCGGACGATGAGTGTCGTTCAAGCAGCAGCGACTCTTTCACCAATCTGGTGAAGAGCGCTGATTTGCCTTTTGACGCGAGTTCCCGAAAAACAGTTGACGAAAATAAACGCGAAATGGCTGGAAGTGTTGATGAGTTGACCGACAATATAAACTATTAACGCACGACAATTTGGAAGTGCACTCCCCTCAGGGATTCTAAGCTAATTCGCTGTTGAATGATACCCGCTTTTTCTGATCGGTGCTTTCGCTGGGCTGAGGACGCGCATCTGATGATGCTCATTAGTGCCATGTCTATCACACCAAGACTCTTGCTATCAGACCGGCGTGATATGGCCATGGGATAAGGTTTTGAAAAGACAACCGTAGCTTGATGTTAGCGTGACGGTCGTTTAGACGTCTTGTGAATATCAATGGATTGACAGGGGGTCGATCCACAGGGCTTAGGCTTGTCAATAATGGCTGACCGCAACGCAATTCCAGCGGCAACAAAGCTTCGACTTTTCTCGGACGCGGCGGGGCACTGCCAGCGACCGGAATGCCTGGCCCTGCTTTTTCCGGTCGAGATGGGGGGAGACAAGCATATTGCTGAAATGGCGCATGTCATCCCACATGGGGAAAAAGGCCCACGTCACGCCGACAGGCCTGCAGAGAATTTTGATGTCGATTCCAGCGAGAATTTGCTGCTCCTCTGTCCGACCTGCCATACCAAAATTGACAAAGATCCGGATGCTTTCCCTCGGGCATTGCTTCTGGACTGGAAACAAAATCATTTGGCACATCTGGCCCTTCATCAGGGGATCAAGGCCTATGCCGAGCGTCACGAGGCAAGGGCCGCGGTTCAGGCACGGATGGAAGAGAATGGAGCGATCTGGAAGAGGTTTGCTCCGAGTGAGGGGAGCGATTTCGAATACGATCCTGAATCAGAAAGTGCGCGCCTTTGGACTGCCCGAATGAGGAGTGTCATTCTGCCCAACCACTATCAAATTCAAGCAATCATCGCGGCCAACCTGCATCATGCTAACCCCGGCGAACGTGCAATATTCGCGGAATACCGGGAGCATGTGCGTGGGCTTGTGGAGCGGCATGTCTGTGGTGTCGCCGGCAATGCAATTCGCTTTCCTAAAGAAATGGCAGGTATCTTCTCGTGAACTGGCAGGTCAAATACGCACTTGATTACCTTAACGATGTTGGAAATCTAAGCGCGGTCCACGTCGATGGCGATGTCATCAAGATCGAGGCGCCGAAACAGCCCAATGTCGTCGCAGCGATTTCGGCTGAATATACTGTAGATATAGGATTAGCGAAGTCGTACGTGGACAGTGTACCCGGTCTTGATTTCCTCTGCGGGTATCGTGCGGAATGTGTCTGGGAGGGGGCTACAATCGAGTACCTGGAAGACGCTGGCATAGGATGGGGAAATATTGGCACCCTCGCGTCCGCGGCAATAAAGGGAGATGCCAATTCTGTTGGCCATAAGACCTTTCGCTTCGCCGATAGACTTCTGCGTCAATTCGGTCTGATTAAAAGCATCGAACGTGAATTCGACCGGATTTACCGGGTGACACTCAAGACGGGCAAGGTACTGAGGATCGGGATGCTCATGGAATACGAACCTACGGCAGCGGGTGTTCGCAGCCTTTGGGATCGGTTCGGCCGCGTCGATGTGATCTGGTGCATAAATCCAAATGGAGGGCCGACCACCAGGGCGATAGAAGCAGCAGACAATCTGGGATGCGAAGTGGTGAAATGGGAAGACTTAAAAGCGCTAATGAAGGCGCGCCGCTAACGGCATGTAGGGTGGCCGATCACTTGCTAAGGTCTTGTGCGGCGCTATACGGGTTCGAGGCTTATATGTTCGGATCATGGGTCACTGGTACCGGAAGCGACATAGATATCCTGATCATTGGAACGGATGGTCCCGCCTTAAGTCGGCTTCAGAAGGAGATACGGCTCGCGGGCGAAACCCTTCCGTTGGACGTTCTGTACATGTTGCCAGCCGAGGCAATGGAAACGTCCTTCGTCCGTGCGCAGAAATGCATTCCCTTGGAGACGCTTGCTGCCGGCTATCAAGCCTCACTGCGCGGTGAGCCCTAGGTTCGAGGGCGATCCTCACTTTAATTGAGGCAATTTTTGAAGCCGGCCAATCTTTAGGTCAAAGTTTTAGGTCTGCAACTGCCGACCATTGTACCGTCCGCTTTTGGGCACGAAAGTTCGGTGCAACGAGGATGTCTCCTTTGGGGCGCGAAGGCGACCTGCCGGATTTGGTCCTTACCGGAAATATGGCCAATCCACGCATTAATAAAACGGAAGTGAAATCGAATTTCATGGAAAATCTGACGCAATCATTTTATTCAGGCGTTCGCCTTTTCCTGATTGAGTCGAAAAAGGCGGGCGAGCACTTCGTTGTCGGTTAGCGGGCCGTTACGGAAATCATTGCCCCAGCCGTATGCATCGGCCACCGCTTCATCAAGCGCGCGGTGGGCATGGTCGAGCTAAGCGGGGCGGGCGTTGTAGAGGTTGGTGAGGGTGCGTTTCGCCAGTTCCTTCACCGCCACGTCGTCCTTGGGCAGGATGCGGTCGGGATAGCCGGGCACCACTTCCGGTTCGCGAACCACCAGGTCGGGGGGGCAGACATCGGCCAGACATCGCCGCCAGTGGTCTTAGCAGCACCTGTCTAGAATACGAACCATTTCCCCCCTTGGGATCGGCGGAAATGGGATCGAGAACTCCCAGTAATGCGCATAGATCATTGAAATGGCTTTGCGACGCTGAACGCTCCTTGAGCTCGATGTTGCGCCATTTGTTGAGAAATTCTTGCGGCGTCACGCAATGCCTTGGTGATCGACGTAGGGAAGAACGGTCTGGTTTGGGCCTCACGCGGCTTCTTCCATCTCCTCCTCGCCGTAGTACTCGTCTTCTTCGTCCGCGGGCAGAATACTTTCGCGAACGGCCTCCTTGCCCATCGCAGTTTCGATCAATGACAACAGTCTGGAACGACGCATATCCATGAAACCGTCGAAATCGTCTGCAGCCAGCAGTGCTTCCTCGATCTCGTGGCTTTTCAGAATGGCAGACAGGCGATCTGCCGCAATGGGCGGGTTGTTGTCGTTCCCCTTCGTCAATCGGCCAATATACGCCGACGGAGCGACGCCGCCCAGCATGCGGTTAGTGGCGGACGTCAGCGGAGTCTTGTTCACGATGCTGTTGTAGATCGCGGGCTCGATCTTCTGGTTTTTGCACCAAGCTTCCGGGAAGATATGGTGGATGTCCACGTTCTCATCAAAGAACACGGTCTGGTCATAGGACTGACCTGATTTGAAATCCTCGGCCCCGGACTTCATCAGTAGGGCGTGAACGCCCTTGTACGCAGCAGACAAGCGCGAACGTAGAGTGCGAAGACGCTTTTCCTCGAAACTTGAGCGCTGCACCGTCTGCGGCTCGGCACCGCCGTTGATCCAAGGCGAGAAGTCGCGGATGTCGAGCGCAAAGCGGCTTTCAACCGCTGAACCGTAGAGTTCTCCGAAAACACCGCACCAGTACCATTTGGCCAGCTTCTGTCGCACGGCGTCGTTTTCCCAAGCCGAATTAAGCTCAGCAAAGATCGCGGCCAACGGCACCAATTGCGTCTGGTATGGCAGATCGCGCGAATTGAAGATCTTCAGTGAATGAAGGAACTTTGCCGCGGACACATATCCGGCCTCAACTTTATCCGCCCATTTGCGGTAGGCAGCCAGTGGCACTTGTAGCAAGCTGTTGCGAGTGGCGCTGATCGCAGGCGGCTCTAATCCTGCGGAAATCGCATCGTCGCGACTCTCCTTGGTATAGAGGAGGGAGACGGCCTGCAAAAACTCAACTGGCTCAATCTTCGCTAGCACCTTCTGGTTAATCAAGCGCTCGCGGCGGGCCTTCCAGTCGTCGCGGAGATGGAACTTTTCCGAAGCATACATTGCCGTAACCAGTTCGAAGGCATCAAGGGGCTTGCCACCCGTGTTGACCTTCTCGAACACTAGGCACACGGCGGCACGCGACGTATCCTTGCCAAGCTTGATGACAGGTACGTGGTAGGACGTGAAGTTATTCACGACCTCCTGGGCGAAGCGATTGATAAGTTCCCATTTCTCCTGCCGAGCCATGGGATCCTTCGCCATCCATTGTGCTGCTGAAATCTGCCACCGGTTTTCATCGAAAATCCGATCGATGGGAAAATAAAGCGCCTCAAATTCGTGCTCTTCGCATGACAGGTCGAGCTTTACGTCCCGGCCGAAATTTTGCCGGATGATTCGGTCCTCCGGCGCGGCAATCACGGCATCAGAACGCGCCACATTTGGATCCAGAGCAGCGCGGATATCGAAATAGAAATGCACCTTGATCGGCCGCTTTTTTGCTGTCTGCGTGGCAACTGGGACTTGTGAAAATGTCGATTGATACAACGAGGTCATTCGCTGCTGGCCATCGAGCAGGTACGCTTCAAGGGGCTTAATTGGTGTGGGAGCGCCTTCTACGGGCCGCACCGCAAAAGACACTTCACCTGACGCATCTAAAGTCATTAAGGCGCCAACAGGAAAACCCTCGGAGATTGACGCAAGGAGATCAATGATCCGATTTTGATCCCAAACCCATCCGCGTTGAAAATCGGGGAGTTGCAACTTCCCGTCATGGCACTCGCGCATGAGATCTTTCAATGAAACAGGATTAGTTTGAAATGACGTCGTCAAGATCAGCCCCCATAAACAGAAAGCAAAACCAACACGCGCGGCTAAATCCACGGTGATATTCAGTTCTTACTTCCACGCATCATACAGTCTAGCAGTTCTATGCCAAGAGCAGATCTCGGGGAGCGTGCGGGCCGTTTCGTCATGAAAAAAGACGCCACTTCGTGAGCGAATATCAGTTTCTGCAGAATCCATCAAGATCTCCAACGCGAGAGAAAGCCGACCGACCGCAACCGCCAGAGCGAACTCAAACGCGGATAAAAGCTGGGGGCAACGTCGTCTTCAGAACGCAGGCTGGGTCCGATGATTTTCGCGAGCGAGGCCTTATTCCTGGGCGTGAGATGGCGAGAGGTCACTAGAATGTAACGCGTTGGGCTCAGCTTATCGATGGTCTTGCGGGAGCGGCGCATGACGCCTGCCAATCCGGCAAATGAGGAGAGCTCATAATGCTTTGCTTGCAGGATCGTCGTATGGCCACCAGCTGAGTGGTGCCCATCAATGCCGCCGTCCGGCCCTGGGCCAAAGGCTTCGAAACGGATCGAGAGCAGCTTTCCAATCAGATCCCGGCCGAGGTCTTCGAAATCGGCGCTTGAGAGCGCGGAGAAATTCGTACTCATTTTGCGTTACCGATCATCGGATATCGTCTGCTTTCCCGTGGGTGCTAATTCCTAAATTTCAGAGCGCAAGCCGGGTTGTCGACTACGCTCAGGCATTCGCCTTAATGATCTTCTCGACCACCGCTGGCTTCACGTAGCTACCGACAAGGATTTCAACCTCTTCGCCTTCCTCGGCTCCAAGCAGGGCTTGAGCGATGGGTGCCTCATGGTTCACCACACCGTCAGCAGTGTTGCTCGCGCCTTTGGAAACCGTGACCTGAATGACCTTTTGATCATCCAGCAAATAGCGAATACGCACCGTGTCGCCGACATTGACCCCATTGGCGGCCTTTGGTGCGGCGCCTGGCTTCGGAGGAGCGACAATTGTAGGACGCTCAAGGACGATATCCGATTTCGGGGCGGCGTTAGCCTTTGGCGTCGAAGGCTTTTGAACGTAATCGGCCTCTTTCTTTTTCAATTCCGCCATACGCTCGGATATGACAGATCGCAGCCGTTCCGCTTCGTCGCGGGAGTTGTTAAACCAGTCGGTCGACCATATCCGGTGCAGCCGCCATCCCAGTCCTTCAAGGACTTCTTGCCGTAGCCTATCGCGATCACGCGCCGATTTCGCGGAATGATAGCTTGCACCATCGCATTCAACACCGAGGATGAAACCGTGGGGCCAGTGGGGATGGCGCACGCCAATATCGATGAAATAGCCGGCCACGCCGACCTGCGGCACAGGCTCACAACCCATCGCCCTAATCTGGTCCATGACGAAAATTTCAAACTCGGAGTCAGCCTCACGGTTGGTGAACACGCCAGCTTCCAGCACGCCGGTCGCTGAATATTCGAGCCAGCGTTTGAGCATGTATGCGCCTGGGTTGCCGCTTTCTTCCGCGACCACGTCGCTCGCGTCCATAGACGAAAAGGTAATGATCTTTTCCTTGGCACGCGAAAACAGGACGTTCAGACGGCGCTTACCGGCAAGGCCATTAATCGGCCCGAACCGTTGCATCACTTTCCCGCCCTCGGTTTCAGGGCCGTAGACCGTGCTGATGAAAATCACATCGCGTTCGTCGCCCTGGACGTTTTCAAGGTTTTTGATGAAAAAGTACTCCAGCCCATCCCGCTCGATCTGCCACTTCTCGACATAAGAGGCGGCATGATTGTCGTTACTGAGGGCGTACTCAAACTCCTCCCGGATCAAGGCTTGTTGCGCCTGGTTTAGCGTGACGATGCCCAATGACCGGCCACTATCATGACGCATAAAGTCCAACGCCGCTTCTACGACGGCGCGCGCTTCCTTCGGATTCGTGCCCGACTTGTACAGTCCCTTGGTCGCACGAAACTCCACGCCCATTCTGGTGAGGCTTTCCGTGGCCGAGGGGAAAACGACGAGGTTATCTTGATAAACCATCCGGTTTGAAAATTGGATGAGACCCGAATGGCGCGAGCGGTAATGCCAACGCAGGCGACGGGAGGGCCGATACGTACCCTTTGCCATTTCAAGAATGGATTCGTCGATGACCGTATCGTCTTCTTCCACCTCCGTGTCTTCAAAGGTTTTCTTGAAAAAGTTGCTCGGCGGTAGCTGATTGGTGTCGCCCACGACCACGATTTGCTTCGAACGAAGCAAGGCGCCAATCGCTGCTTCCGGCGGCATCTGCGAGGCTTCGTCAATGAGGCAGAGGTCGAAATGCACTGCTCCCTTCTTGACATATTGCGCCACTGCCAACGGCGACATCATCCAACACGGTTTCAATTCCAGCAATGCCGCGCCGGCCCGGTCGGTAAGATCGCGCACAGGTACAAATCGCTGCTGCTTGGCAACCTCATTCTCGATCAATGCCATCTGCGTCCAGGTGGAGCGTTTACCCACGCCATTACCTCTCGGCGGATGGCTATTGCGGTACAATTGATGGCGAAGCTGTTCGCGAGACAAGTCGATGAGCTGGCGATCTTTTTTCGCAAGCGAGGCGCGCAATTCATTCAACGTTCGGCCAGGATATTTTGCCAACACGGAGCCATGGATGGCGTAAATCCGGCGGCCCAGATATCGCGCGCCGAGGGCTTCGACGATGTTTGCAAACCCGGATAAAGATTCGCCATCTCGAACCACGTGCGAAACCACGTCGTTCAGACCGGTACCCGTGACGGCGGCGAGCGCGGTGGCAAAACTCGCGTGCTTAAACAGACCGTTATTGTCATCCGCCGCCATACTCAAGGCTTCGGCAATCGCTTGTGCATCGCCCGCCCTGGTAAAGGCTTCAGCCGGCGTTTTCGAAATCTCGCACGTCTTATTCAGCAACGCTCGACTGCGTTCAGTCGCATCAACGACAGATGCAAAATGGCCAACGGCGTCATCGATACGACCAGTGTTATGTATGGCGATGATCTGGACAGCAAGCGGGGACGCCTCCTTTGCCCATGCCAGCGACCATTGCAGAAACTCGGTCTGGGTATGCGCCCCGTCAAACCGGTCGCCGCATATTGATTTGACGGTTTCAAAGGTGGCAAGCGACCCGTGTTGTGCCAGCAGGTCACGGATGCGAATGGCCAGATTGGGAAGCGACTTCACGGTCACGTCCGAAGGCGACTTAAATAGGCCGACCAACGGCGTAAGCTGTTCGAGCGCGTTGCCCAATGCCGCTATTTCAGCGTCCGCCTCGGCGATGTCATTTTGCAGTTCTTCAAAAACTTCGACCGGCGGCAGCGTAGGAATGTCGGTCAATAGCTCAAGTTCATCCAAATCGGCCGAACGCAGGAAGTTGCGCAACGAGCGTCGGTCAGGCGTCCCAAACGCGTCATTGACCGAGTTGAAAAATGCCGCCATCGCTTCAAACGGCGCGAAGTCGGTATCGACGCCCCGGAAATGCAAACCGAATACAGCCGCAGTTTGCGGGCTCGACAAAAATACCTGTTCCTCTCGCCGGTACGAAGCAACCTCTTCGAGTAACGCTGCCGAGCTTGCCTTATCAGGCTTTCCCGAAAGCGAGAGCGCGTGGGCGCGACGGATCGCATTGCGGTAATTGGAAGACAAAAAGCTGAATAGCCCTGACGAACGAATGGTTGCGGCGTCTGCCGCTAAACTATCCGCCGTCGCGTCTGATGGCAGCGATGCTTTGGTACTCAGCGCCGCCTTGCGGTTTTGCAGTGCCCGCCCGGCGGTGCAGAGTTCCGCCAAAATGGACAGCGCGGCAGGCTCAGCCATTTGAGCTGTGCGCAAAGAAAGTGGAAGTTGGCCCGCTGAACGGACCATGTGATGGGCCGCAACAATATCTTTGAAGCGCCATTTCCCCGCGTCAGGGACGTGCTTGACAAGCGGTTGGACGAGTTCATAGCTTTCACGCGCCGACACCAGCGCGTCACGCGCATATTGCAA
Source organism: Asticcacaulis sp. (assembly GCF_051956075.1). Taxonomy (GTDB): domain Bacteria; phylum Pseudomonadota; class Alphaproteobacteria; order Caulobacterales; family Caulobacteraceae; genus Asticcacaulis. The sequence goes on from NZ_JBQCGA010000030.1 coordinate 62,008, forward strand.
ATCGGCCGCAAGTTTGTCCGTGTCAATCGTGTCGATTTGTGCGTCTGCGCATATCAAAGAAATGCGGTCGACGATTTCGGCGACATCCACCGCTGCCGGGCGCGTCAATATCGCGCCCAGTTCTTCGCATTCCTTGGCGTACGCAGCGCACGCGTCGATGAAATCCGCCACTTGCTGGGACGTGGTGGCGTCCAGCAGCGCAAGCGCCGCAGTTCGGCTCTGTCCTGATAACTCAAAGAAATCACGGAGCACTTTTGCTAGGCTTGTGAGTTCGGCGACCTTCGTTGCCTGCTCAAGCCCAAAGTCGGGCAACCTCGATCTGGCGTCCGCAAGGGCGCGAAACGCCACCGACGCTTGCCTTGCCTGTTCGCAGGCCTCTTCCACAGTGAATTTATCGGGGTCGGTTAGCGTCGTGTCTCGCCAAGCGGCGGACGCGCCAAGGCGCTCGTTGTGTGCATCTTCAACGGTTTGGGCGATGGCACGTAGGCGGCCAAAGCCAAGCCGGCTTAAGAATTCCGGCGAAACAGAACAGGCCGACAGCACCGCGATTGGTATGCCTTCCAGGGCCGGAGAGGTCGCAATGCCCTTACCGAGAATCTCGTGCACCGTCATATCGGTGCCGGGTTCCGTCGAAGTGAGAACATCGATATAGGCGGCTAGATCGGATCGGACCTTCCGATATTCGGCAATACGGGCGCTGAAATCTCGGTTTGGGTACGGAAGATCCATTTCCATCCGGTCGCGGATCGAAGAAATTACCTGTTCGCGGGTGGAGCGGTCGGCCTGGAGGGGCAGCAGAAACTCGCCGAGGCCACAGGCCTCTAGCCGCGACTTGACGACGTTGAGCGCTGCCAGCTTTTCAGCAACAAATAAGACCTTCTTATTATTGGCAAGGGCAACGGCGATGGCATTGACAATCGTCTGGGATTTGCCAGTTCCCGGCGGTCCTTCGACCGCCACATTTGCGCCGCGTCCGATGTCAACAAGCGTACTGAACTGTGAGGAGTCGGCTTCCCTGACCAGCAGGGGGACATGCTTCTCGATGTCAGGTTCATCGACATTGTACTCTTCGGCGAAGGGCAGTGCAGCATCGCTATTAACACCGCCGAGGAGATCGCTGACGAGCGCGCTTTTTGAAATCGCCGGATGTGCCGGGTCGAGGTCGTGATACATCGCCATCTTTGCCGATGGGAAAACACCGATCACTACCTGCCGACGCACCTTCCAGGTCAGCCCCTTCGGTGCAAGTGCTGCGATATCGGCGAAATACTGCTCAACCGACGCCCCGTCCCAGGCCGGCATCTGAATGCCGAATTCCAGCTTCAGTTTCTCGTGCAAGACGGCGTTTGCCTCCGGCTCGTCGCCGAGGCTGTTTATCCGGAATTCACTGCCGTTCTTGCTTCTGACCTTCTCAACCTCAATCCCGGCAAGCAGCAGCGGCGCAAATGCGGTTTTCGGTTGATCCGGCTCAGACCATTCCAAAAAGCCGTAGGCCGTGTGAAGCACGTTGATGCCGGTCTCTTGCAGCCAAGTGCGGCACTTTGAATTTATCGAGTCGAGTTTTCGCTCCAAATCCTTCGGCAACAAAAGAGTCTGGATATCGTTATCTGTATGGCGCCCGTCTTCGTGGCGTTCGGACGGCAGCGGTAAGTCGTACGAAGGCGTAATGCCGTTATTGCGGGCGTGTTGAATCAGGTTGACCTGGGCCTTGTTGGGGCGAACCGGCATCCCGAGGCTTTCTCGAACGCGGTCTTTCAGCGCGCGTTCAATTTTCCGCAATTGATCTGGGTAATCGTCCGCGTCAGCATCTGCGCTTTCGAGATCGGTCGAATAGGTGTCGTCTGTAATGCGGGCGCAGCTAAGTGCGGTGCGAAACGCCTGCGTTTCTTCGTCCTTCGGATCGTCATCAATTTCCGGCAGCGGCACGATTCGCATTTTTTGGCCGTTGTTCAATTTATAGAACAGCACGTCCGGCAATTCGTCGACGACACGGACGAGCGAACTCGTCTTTGTACTGAAGCTGGTGGCCAGCAAAGGATTGCGTCGGCTCAGGTCAAGCAGTTTCGGGCGCAGGTTCGTTACCTTAGTTTTTACAAGGTCTTGTAGCTGGTCCAGCGCCATGGGGTGTCCTCCGGTCAAGGAAGTTACTTGCAATAGCGGCATGACACAATCGATTGTTGAATAATTGCCGGCTCCATGAGCGGGTTGGCCAGTGCCCACTCGTTCGCCGGACGGACTTTCTATTTTGCACGCACAGGTTTATGGTGTGCCGAAAGGGGACAATATCAGAGACTAGCCGTGCTTACATCGCTGAAAAAGATTGAGAATCTAGGAGTATTTTCTAAGTACGTTGCCGCGAATGATCTCCCGGAGTTTCAGCGCTATAACGTCATTTACGGCGACAATGGCTCCGGTAAAACGACGCTATCGCGCTTGCTTGCATCGCTCCCGGCTGGCGGCCATGCCGCATATGCTGACCTGAAATATTCCGTTACGACCCAGTCGGGTGCATTCACGCACGGGCAGAATTATCCGAGAAAAGTCCGTGTCTTCAATGCCGATTATGTCGAGGCGAATGTCGGCCAGTGCGAAGGACCTATTCCGCACATTCTAATCATCGGGGAAGATAACAAGGCGCTTGCCCAGGAGGTCGCCGATGAACAGGCCGCCTGCACCGGCCGAATTAGCGGGATCGAAGCTGCGACAAGCAATATCACGAAGCTTGAGAGCGATCGAGGCAAGCTATTCTCCGCCATCGCCAAAACGATTGGGGAGGCGATTAGCGGCACCACGGTACGAAGCTATCGAAAGCCTGACGCTGAGGCAGCCTATTCCAAAATAAAAATATTCTCAGAATTGTCTGACGAAGAATTGGCGGTTCACCGGGCGACCGTGCACCAAGAACAGTTGGATAGCGTCAACAGCGTATCCTTCCCAATTCAACCTCAGGCCGACGGAACAGGTCGAAATCTTCTCGAAATTCTCGAATCAATTCGTGATGATGTAAACATTTTGACGGCGCGTACCGCTCAGTCTGCGGTGATTGCTCACCTTCAAGAGAACCCTGATATCTACGATTGGGTTGAACGCGGCATTCTCATACACCGCAATCATAAGTCTGAACGATGTGAGTTCTGCGATCAACAACTTCCAGCCGCGCGTCTGGTGCTGCTGGCTGGTCATTTCAGCGATGAAGATCAGAACCTGAAATTTGATATTGAGGCAGAGCAGAAGCATCTTGATGTCGTGCGACACTACATCCGTGAGATGGTTGTACCTGCCAAGGGACAATTTTATTCTGAATTACGCGACGAAGCCGATGCTCTCGCGGCCGCGCTCGAATCGGCAAAATCCTATGCGCTGAAATTTGTCGACGAGGCCTACGCATTACTCGCGCAAAAGCTAACCGAGCGAACCGTATCGTACGCGGTGAACTTGCCGTCCGACTTCAGCGGATTGTCGGCGGCCGTCGCCAGCGCGAAGGCTCTTTGCGAACGCCACAATCGCAAAACGTCAGCGTTTGATCAGGAAAAGGCGACGGCCCGCGACGCCATGGAAACTAGCTATCTGTCTTCGATTTCCGGCCAAGTCACAGCCTATGACGACGAAATCGCCAAGGCTAGGAAGTTGATCGACGATCTAAAGGCGGGCGCGTCGGCCCCATTTGCGGGGCGCAGTCTGGACGATTTACAAAATTCCATCGTTGAGAAGCGTGCCAAGGTCGCAAACGCTCATACGGCCGGCGCAGACCTTACTAAACGGCTTAAAAATTTCCTAGGGCGCGCGGAGCTTACCTTCGTGTCTACCGACGAGGGATATTTGATTCATCGAAGAGGTAAGCCGGCAAAGCGTTTGAGCGAAGGGGAGAAGACAGCAATTGCCTTCATCTATTTCCTTGTTCAACTTAGCGATCAGACATTCAATATTGCCGAGGGCGTCGTGGTAATCGACGACCCGATCTCAAGTTTGGACTCCTCAGCAATTTACCAAGCCTTCTCTTACCTCAAGAATGCGGTGAAGGATGCCAAACAAATTGTCGTGCTCACCCATAACTTTGATTTCCTGAAACTGGTGCTGAACTGGTTCCACGGCATCCCAAAAAGGGCAGGTTTGAAGTCATATTTTATGATCGCCTGCACAGAAGACGAGAATGGGCGCAATGCACATCTGTGCAAGCTCGATCAATTACTTCATGAACACGCGTCCGAATACCAGTATCTTTTCAAGAAACTCTATACGTACAAGTCGGACGGAACGATCGAAAGTGCCTACCATATTCCAAATGTTGCGCGAAAAGTGCTAGAGACCTTTCTTGAATATTACGAGCCCTCTGCCGCTGGTCTCTACGAAAAGCTTGACGAAGTTGACTTTGATCCTTTGAAAAAAACCGCAATTTACAAGTTTGCCAACGATCTCTCCCACATGACCGGCAAAGGGTTTGACCCTGCACTGGTGGCCGAGACCCAGAAAAACACAACATACCTTCTGGAGATGATCGCCGCCCTGGCGCCGAAACACTACGCCGGCCTCGTCAAGTTATCCTCTTAAATTTCGGGCTGCCGATGCCGCGCACACGTGTCCTGAATAGTGAGCGGCTAGGCCGCCTGGGTGAGCGCCAGTTCGCGCTGCAATGCCACCCTTCCTTTCACTGTAATAAGGCAGAGGAAGACAGAACTGGTTGGGACTATTACGTCGAATGGCCAAACCCTTCGCCTGATACTTCCATCATCGATACACGGCCCGTTCCAATTTCCTGCGCGGTCCAGGTGAAAACGATTTGGACTTCGACCCATATCGTTACGGCACCGCTGAGTTCAGTCGAGCGACTGGCAAAGGAGCCGAAGCCGTCATTCTTCTATGTAATGCAGATGGCCGACGACGGGCAGTTGGTCGCGGCCTACGTCATACACATCGCGGGTCAGTTTCTTGAACGCATATTGAAAGCACTTCGCCAAGCTCATGTGGAGGGCGTCGATCCGAGCGAAAAAACTTTCAGCTTTTCCTTGAAGAAGTGGGCAACCAATCTGTCTCTCGCACGAGAAGCATTTGGCGATTTTGTTGAAACCGTCGTGGCCAAAGGTATGGCTGAATATATTGAGCAAAAGCGCAGACAGCTTGATAATTTAGGATATTCGGCGGAACGCCTTACAATAAAGGGCACCGCCCATTTCACCGGAAAAGACCAGATTATCGACTGCTTTATTGGAAATTCCGATTTTTCCTTTGAAATAAAGGAAGCTCTCGATCTTCGATTTGGCATTGCCGCGTCAGCCCCGGGGTTGCTGGGACCTGGGAAGGCGCGATTTATGCCGGGCGACGATAGTAAATGCCAGGTGGTTTTTTCAAGGGGACCATTGTCGGAGGCTTTTCTCTTCCCGGCGGTTTTTATCGCGTTGCCGGAGTCACTGAATCCAGGCGTCCGAGAAATAATCATCGACGCTGAATTATTTCAGATGACTTTAGCCATGGTGATTTCGAACGATGGAAGCCCGATTGTCTCGATCAATTTCTCGATGAAGAACGACCGTGTTCACGAAATTCATCACACAGCGGACGAATGGGCGAAATTATATTCATTATTAGATAGCGCATCGACCGGGGAACTTCGCCTCGAAATACGCAGGGAAGCAAGTCAGCCAATAAGGGGCTCAGTTGGATTTCAGGCGTCAGGCCCATCCCATGGATGGTCTGGGGTCGTCGCCATTATGCGAGGCTTAAAAAAAGTTTTGAACGTCGCGGGTTTCCCAAACACCACATTCCGGATTGATACTGCCATGGATCACTGGCAATCAATCGCATCTTTGCATGAGATGTTGGAAGGTATTGACGCTAAATCGACGCTCAGCTTCTCCGTGGCTGGCATTGAACAGTTCACCTCCGGCGAACCAATGGATGTGATCCACTTTTCGACCATTCCGTTGGACCAAACCGCGCTTGTCTACGGGATAAAATATTATGTCGCGCCGGTCGAGGAAGCTGACGGAAAAACAAGGTGGCACAGCGACCGATATGAACTGATCCAACTAACATGTATGCCAGTTACGGAAGACGGCTCATTGCCGTCAACCGCACACGACTGGATGAATCGAGTGGCCCAAGAAGGGGGCGTCAACATTTATATCGTCGCGGGAATACCCGCAGTTCAGGACCGCACTGAAACGGTATAACGCATTGCTAATCTTCAACCGGAGTTCATGCCGGCGCGGACGCGCCTTCGCGAGGCGGAGGGGAACGCCTGGCCCCAGCAAGGACAATCAGACCGGCCGAGTGGCGGTCGCCGGCGACGTTGCCCCGACGTTTGATCCGTTTAGTCAGAGAATAACGGACCATTATGACGCTTACGGCACTATGGCCATTAGTTCAGCAGATGAACGCTTTGGAGCGCGAGACTGAAAATATATGTGACGAGTTTGAACCTCCTCCCGTCGACATGTTCCCCCGAATAATACCACCGTCCCGTTTGCTTTCCACTCGCGTCTATGTCACATTGACAGTGCAGCCGCCACATGCGGTTGTGGGGCCGTAGTAAGCTTCGGAGTTACTGGTTTGACGCTGGCCATTTCCAGCGCACTATCCTTTGACCTCTGTTCTGGTCGGGGAGCCTATGGCGTATGCAATAGGCCCCGGCTAAAGGCCATAGGGACCGAGTAACTCCGGTTTACTAACTCCCCGATCACCAAAGCTCAGAAGTCGACCAGGCGGTATGCACCCGCTTGGCCTCTTCGATTGGAAAGGGGTTAGACATGCGTAAGCTTAGAGCGGTGCGTCGGCCAACAGGCGCTGATACAGGTATTCACAATTCCAATATCGTCAATGAGCGCCTTGGCGAGATCATGCGCGAGCGCCGCAGGCAGATAGGTCTGTCGCGTCAGGGGTTGGCCGATCAGCTCGCCATGAGCAAGGGCGAGATCCGCCGTTACGAGAAGGGCCTAATCCCTTTCGGCGCGGACATGCTGGTGGCGATGCGCATCGCTCTGAAGGTGCGTATGGGCTTCCTCACCGACCCCATCACTTCACTGGTCCGCAAGACGGGAGTGTCGCGCCATGTCCGCTGATGATCGCCCACAGACGAGAACCCCCGATGTAACGCCCGGCTATGCCACGCGCGAATTTGAAGCCGCCCAGTCCATGATCGCCTCGGCGTCTGACGCAAATATCGACAGTTTGCTGAACCTGATTCTGCTCGGTGACCAGCGCAGCGAGAACGATCACCGTGAACCGCTACCGCACCACGATTGGGAGGCTATCCGCGATCAGGCGGGCGCAGTTCTGCTTCAACGCCTGCAAGGGCAAGGGGCGGGTGAGGGACAAGTGAAAGGCGGCGATGCCGACTGGTACG
>NZ_JBQCGA010000031.1:0-56236 GCF_051956075.1 Asticcacaulis sp.
GTCAAACCGGATCGAACGCCTGGCGACCTGATGCGGGATGAATTTCAGCACGCCAAGAAAGGCCGCCGCGCCGATCGGCACATTGATGAAGAAGCACCAGCGCCAGTCATAGGCGTCGGTCAGCCAGCCGCCAAGAGTCGGTCCGACAATGGGGCCGACCATGACGCCCATACCCCAGACCGCCATCGCCGAGCCGTGCTTTTCGCGCGGATTGATGTCGAGCAGGGTCGATTGCGATAACGGCACCAGGGCGGCCCCGAACAGGCCCTGCAACAGGCGCGCCCCGACGATCTCCATCAGCGAACCTGCGACGCCGCACAACATGGAGGCGACGGTGAAGCCCAGTACAGAAGCCAGAAACACCTGTTTGGAGCCGAAACGGTCGGACAGCCAGCCAGTCACCGGCGTGGCGATGGCGGTGGCGACGATGAATGAGGTCAGCACCCAGGTGATCTGGTCCTGCGACGCATTCAGCGAACCCTGCATGTGCGGCAGGGCGACATTGGCGATGGTGCCGTCGATCGACACGATCAGGGTCGCCAGCATGATCGCGATGGTGATCATGGGGCGGTTGATATCGGCGCGATGGGCGTTATCGGTGGGTGCGGAAGCGCCGCTCATCAGGAATTCTCTATAAGCAACTGTAATTTTTCGAGTATATCGGTCGTCATAGCCAATTTGTCCGGCGCTATGCCGCTGAGGAGCTGGCTGCGCATCTCATCGGCCTTGCCGCGCACCTTGCGATAAACGCCCTGCCCGGCCTCGGTCAGTTCGAGATGCTTGACGCGCCGATCGCTTTCGCAGACCACGCGCGACACAAGGCCCGCCTTCTCCAGCTTATCGACGGTCGACACCACGGTGGCGGCCTCGACCGACAATAGGGCGGCCAGTTCGCTTTGCGACAGAGGCGCTTCCGCCTTGGCGATATAGGCGACGGCCAGCCAGCCCGATTGCGAAATGCCCAGATCTTTCATGCGTCGATCCAGCGCCGCGCGCCAAAGACGGGCGGTGTTGTGCAGGGCATGTGAAAAGCGTTCTTCCGGCGACATCGTAAAGCGACTAATGATTAGGCGTCTAACTATCTGTGCAACGCTATGCGCCTTGTCGCGCGACTCGTCAAGAGCTTAAGCGTTCAACCGCTCAAACCGTCCGTAGGCCTGGTCGCTGAGGCGGACGCGCAGGTGGATGCGGCCCTGTTCGTCGTCATGGCGTCCGGTGACGCGGCCGTGCTGATACAAAAAGGCCAGCCGGTCGCCCTGATGCGGCTCCAGCACGAGGTCAATCTCCTCGCCCTGCGCATCGACCAGGGTGGCGATGGTCTCCAGCAGGCGCGGCAGGCCTTCCCCGGAGACGGCGGAGACGGCGATGGGGCGGTTATCGCCGCGCGTCGTCGCCGCCCGCGCATAGAGGGTCTCACGGTCGTCTTCACTCAGCAGGTCGATCTTGTTCCACACCTCGATGAGGCGTGAGCGGTCGAGATCGGGCAGGATCTGGCCCAAGACTTGTTCGACGTCCTGTTTCTGCGCTTCGGTTTCCGGGTTGGAGACGTCGCGGACGTGCAGGATCAGATCGGCTTCTTCGACCTCCTCCAGCGTGGCGCGGAAGGCCGCGACCAGTTCGTGCGGCAGGTCGGAGATGAAGCCGACCGTATCGGACAGAATGGCCGAGCGCCCGTTCGGCAGTTTGAGGCTGCGCAAGGTGGTGTCCAGCGTGGCGAACAACAGATCCTTGGCCAGCACCTCGGCGCGCGTCAGCCGGTTGAACAGGGTCGATTTGCCGGCATTGGTGTAGCCGACCAAAGCGACGATCGGGTACGGAACCTTTTTGCGCGCCGAGCGGTGCAGGGCGCGCGTGCGGCGCACCTCGTCCAGTTCGGTCTTCAACTGCTTGATCTTGTCGGCGATCATGCGGCGGTCGAGTTCGATCTGGGTTTCGCCGGGACCGCCGGTCGTGCCGCTGGCGCGCTGCCGCTCCAGGTGGGTCCAGGTGCGCACGAGGCGCGAGCGCTCGTAATCGAGCCGCGCAAGTTCGACCTGAAGCTTGCCCTCGCGGGTGCGCGCGCGCCGCCCGAAGATTTCCAGGATCAGGCCGGTGCGGTCGATGACCTTGATCTCCAGCGCCTTTTCCAGATTGCGCTGCTGCACCGGCGTCAGCGCGCCGTTGACGACGCACAGCGACGCCTCATGCGATTGGCACAGGGCGCGAATCTCCTCGACCTTGCCCTGACCGAACAGGGTGGCGGGATGGATCTTGCGCACGCGCAGCGTTACGCCGCCGACCACGTCGAGATCGAGCGCCAGGGCCAGACCCGTCGCTTCTTCCAGACGCGACTCCTCATGCAGACGCGCGGCGGGCGCGTCCGCGTCGCGGGAACGCAGGTCGATATCGGGATCGACAACGACCGCGCGCACGATTTCGGGCGCGTGGTCGTGAAAACGGTCACTCAATTCGGAATCCCTTCAAAAGAAGGCCCTTCTAAACGAAGGTCAGTCCTCACTGTCGTCTTCTTGTTCGTACAGTTGCACCGGCGCGGCGGGCATGATGGTCGAGATCGCGTGCTTATAGACCAGTTGCGACTGGCCATCGCGGCGCAGCAGCACGCAGAAATTGTCGAACCAACTCACAATGCCCTGCAGCTTGACGCCATTGATCAGGAAGATGGTCAGGGGTGTTTTGGTTTTGCGGACACTGTTCAGAAAGGTGTCTTGCAGGTTTTGTTTCTTTTCGTGGGACATTGTCAGGCCCTTCTCGTTGACATTGGAGAACAGGATATTCTCCACACACATAGCGACATTAGGGCATGACTCAGCCCTTTTTCAACCTCATGGCGGTAAAATTATTTTACGAACCCGCCGTCCGACGCGCCTGATCGATATAGGCTTCCCGTAAACTCAGCGCCACCGGCCCCGGCGCGCCGGTTCCGATCCTGTGGTCATCAATGGCGACGACCGGCAGCACAAGGCTGGTTGCGGCGGTTACGAACACCTCGGCGGCGGCCTTGGCCTCGTCCAGCGTAAAGGCTTCTTCGCGTAAGGAGAGGTCGCTGTTGTGGATGATGGGCAGCAGGTTGAGCCGTGTCACGCCGGGCAGGATATTGGCGTTGAGCGGGCGGGTTTTGACCACGCCGTCGCGCGTGACCATATAGACATTGGTTGAGCCGCCTTCGGTGACATAGCCGTCCTGATCGACGAAGATCACCTCGCCCGCGCCGCGTTCGCGCGCCGCCTGCTTGGCCAGCACGTTCGGCAACAGGCCCACCGTCTTGATATCGCAGCGCCCCCAGCGGATGTCCGGCGCGCTGATGGCGCGAATACCCGCCTCGGCCTTGCGCGCCGCCGCGTCGCGGTCCACCGGACGCGCCGTGATCACCAGACTGGGCGGCGTGTGCGACGGAAAGACGTGATCGCGCGGCGCCACGCCCCGGCTGATCTGCAAATAGACCATGCCTTCGTTGATGCGATTGCGGCGTATGACCTCGTTCAGCACGTTCAGCAAGGCCGCACGCGTCATGGGTTGCATAATCTGCAACTCTTTGAGGCTTCTGTCCAACCGGTTGAGATGGCCCTCTGCGTCCGCCAGCCGTCCGTCGAACACCGACCAGACCTCATAGACCGCGTCGGCGAACAGATAGCCGCGATCATTGATCGATACCCCGGCCTCGTCGCTGCGCACATAGGCGCCGTTCACATAGGCGATGCGCGACATCTTATAGCTCGTCCTCATCGCCGCGGATATGCGCCAGACCCAGAGATTTCAGCTTGCGGTGCAGGGCCGAGCGCTCCATGCCGATGAAGTTGGCGGTGCGCGAAATATTGCCGCCGAAGCGCACGATCTGCGACGACAGATATTCACGTTCGAACACTTCGCGCGCGTCGCGCAGCGGCAGGGCGATGATGCGCTCAGGCCGAATTGCGCCCGCGACAGCCGATTCCACCACCTCGGACGGCAGCATTTCGGCGGTGATCGGGTCGGAAGGATTGCCGGAGGCGAGGATCAGCAGGCGCTCGATATTGTTGCGCAACTGGCGGACATTGCCCGGCCATTCATGCACCTGAAGCGTCGCCATGGCATCCTCGGACAGGGTGCGTTTGGGCAGGCCCTGCGCCGCGCTGATGCGCTCAATGAAATAGGTGACCAGTTCGGCGATGTCGCCGCGCCGCTCCGACAGGCCCGGCACGCGCACCGGCACCACGTTCAGGCGATGGAACAGGTCTTCGCGGAACCGTCCGGCGGAGATTTCAGCGGGCAGGTCTTTGGAGGTCGAGGAGATCACCCGCACATCGACCTGCACGTCCTGCGCGCCGCCAACGCGGGTAAAGCGCTGCTCGACCAGCACGCGCAGGATGCGGCTCTGGCTTTCCGGCGGCATGTCGGCCACCTCGTCGAGAAACAGGGTGCCGCCATGCGCGCGCTCGAACACGCCGATCTTGCGCGGACGTCCGCCCTCGCCTTCCTCACCGAACAGTTCGATGTCGAGCCGCTCAGGCGTCATGCCCGCCGCCGAGATCGGCACGAACTCACACTTGGCGCGCGGGCTGGCCTCATGGATCATGCGCGCGACCAGTTCCTTGCCGGAACCGGCGGGACCAGAGATCATGATGCGCGAATTGGCGGGCGCCACCTTGGCGATGGTCGAGCGCAGCAACTGCGCCGCCGCCGAATTGCCGACCAGACCGTCCGGCACGACCGCCTGAGAACGCAGACGGCGGTTTTCACGACGCAGATTGGTGATTTCGAGCGCGCGCTGCACCACCATGATCAGCCGCTCGGTCTTGAATGGCTTTTCGATAAAATCGAACGCGCCCTTCTTGATTGCGCTAACCGCCGTTTCGATCGTGCCGTGACCGGAGATCATGATCGCCGGAATATCGGGATCAAGCTCGTGGATCACGCTGAGCAGCTCCAGCCCGTCCAGCCCGCCGCCCTGCATCCAGATGTCGAGCACGCATAAGGACGGCTTGCGCGCCTTGATCGCGCGCAGGGCCGCATTGGAGTCGGCGGCCGTGCGCACCGCATAGCCTTCGTCCTCAAGGATGCCCGCGATCAGTTCGCGAATATCGGCCTCGTCGTCCACGACCAGAATATCAACGCCAGACGATACTTTCATCAGACCCTCATCATTTTAGGCGGCCCACTGTCGGAGCCTTGCGCAGCCGACGGCGCGTGTCCGGCCTGCTGCTGGCGCGGCAGACGCAGGACAGCCCGCGCGCCGCTTAAAACAACCGCGTCGGTGAGATAGAACTCGCCGCCGTGATCCTCTAAAATACGCTTTACAATCGCCAGACCCAGGCCCGTGCCTTTTTCCCGCGTCGTCACATAGGGCTCGGTCAGCCGGTCGCGGTCCTTTTCCGGCAGGCCCACCCCGTCGTCCTCGACCTCGATCACCAGTTCGCCGCCATCCAACCGCATCTCGACGCGTAGATGGCCGACCACCTGATCGCCGCCGGTCTCCGCCGCGCCGTCGCGCAACAGTCGCGACGAAATCGCCTCACCGCCGTTTTTCAGCACATTGCCCAGCGCCTGCGACAACATGCGGCCATCGCAGACCACGCGCACTTCCGGCAGGGGCTCGATGATCGCTATCGCAATATCGGGTCGCGCCACGCGCTGCGAAAACACGCAGGCGCGCACCAGTTCGGCTGCCTCTTCCTCGGCGAAATTCGGCGCCGGCATGCGCGCGAACGAGGAAAATTCATCGACCATGCGGCCAATATCGCCGACCTGACGCACAATCGTGTCGGTCAGCCGGTCGAAGGTGTCGCCGTCGGTCTCGATCTGACCGCGATATTTGCGGCGCAGACGCTCGGCGGACAACTGGATGGGCGTCAGCGGGTTCTTGATCTCATGCGCGATGCGCCGCGCCACGTCTTTCCAGGCGGCGTTGCGCTGGGCGGCGATCAGACGGGTGATGTCGTCAAAGGTCAGCACGGCGCCGCCGGTCTCCAGCGCCGAGGCGCGCACGCGCACGCGCCGCGTCTCACCCTGCCGGACCAGATCGACCTCCTGCTCCTCGACGCGGTGCATGCTGACCTTGTCGAGCAGTTCGGCGATTTCCGGCGCGATGTCGCGTATCTTGCGCCCCAGCGCGTCTTCGGCGCTGACATTGAGGAAGTTGGCGGCGTGGCGGTTGATGGCCGAGACATGCTCCAGCACGTCGAGCCCGACAATGCCCGCGCTGATTTCCGACAAGACGGTTTCGATGAAGCGGCGGCGGCTCTCGGCCTCCTCGCCCGCCGATTTCAGCGCCGCCTGCTGGCTTTGCAGGTCGGAGGTCATGTGGTTGAAAGCGCGTGACAGCACCGCGATGTCTTCAGACTGATGCGCGGTCGAAACGCGCGCATTGAGATCGCCCGTCGCGACCTTGCCCGCCGCCTGCACGAGGCGCGCGACCGGCACCGCGATGCTCTCCGCCGCCGACGCCCCGCCCCAGATGGCGCCGATCAGCACCAGCAGCACCGCCTCGACATAGGCCAGCGAAAAGATGGTCTGGGCGCGGCCCTTGCTCTTGATCGTGCCCTTGTAGTCGGTAACGGCCTGGCTGGAGGATTTCAGCTTTTCCAGAATGCCTGGCGGCCAGGTCTTCAGGCCATAGAGGATGGCGCCATTATAATTTTGCAGCGGCGCCAGAATGCGCTCGGCGTCGGGCGCGGTGAAGCCGACCGCGCCCTTGGCCCTGGCGTCGGCTATGGCCTCGGCGGGCGGCGCCATATAGGGCGGCGCATTCTCGCCTTCGGCGCGGGCCAGCACCTGACCCGATGAATCGACGATATAGACCGCGTCGAGGTCGCCGCGTTCGATAAAGGCGTTTTTCAGAGCGATGGAAAAGGCCAGCCGGTCGGGAAACAGCTTGCGCGCATCCGGGCTTTCGACAAGCTGTTGCAGATGGGTCAGCGCCTTGGACGAGGTGTCGTGCTGGGCGTCGAGATAGGTCTGGGCGATAACGGCGCCGTTCTCCACCGTCGTCTTCACCCGGTCGGAGAACCAGGTGTCGATGCCGCGATTCAGCAGACCGAAGGACAGGGCCACGATAATGGCCGGCGCCACCGCCGCGATCGAAAACAAGAAGACGAAGCGCAGGTGGAGCCGTGCTCCGGCGTCGGCGCCGCGCGCCCTGGCGATGCGCACCACGCGCATGACCACGACCGACAGAAGGCTCAGCAGCAGAACAAGATTCAGGCAGATCAGGATGAGCAGATAGTCGCCGACCTGACTGATCGGTCCGGTTCCCGGCGCGGCGACGATCAGCCACATGACGAAGGCGGTGGTCAGGATGGCGGCGCCATAGCCCGCGCCGAGCAGCAGCTTTTGCAGCCCCGCCGCCCGAATGCTGCGGAGATTGCGTGAGAGCCACAGGCGCCAGCGCCGTTTTGCCGTGGTTTCCTTCACTTGCGCCCTTGAAGACCGTTAAAGTGCGTGGCATTTGCGCACTACTGTGTCCGAAAATCAACAGCAATGTTGCGCATAAGCGGCAATTTTACCGCATCAAGGCGCGCACCTCGGTTTCGATCTGCGCCGGATCGTCGAGACGACACAGCCGCCCCTTGTCCTGACGGCGGACTAGCGGGTCGGGGTGATGCGGCGAGGCTTCGATATAGCTGCCCAGATGCTTCTTGAACATGCGCAGTCCCAGCGGCGCGCCGTAAAAGTCCAGACTGGCCTGCATATGTTCGACCAGCAGATCAGCGCGGTCCGCCGCCTCCGGTTCGCATAAGGGCGCATTGTCATTAAGCGCCGTATTCAGCGCGTCCGCGAACCACGGGCGGCCATAGATTCCGCGTCCGATCATCACGCCGTCCGCCCCGGATTGCGTCAGCGCGTCCCTGGCGCTGTCCAGATCGACAATATCGCCATTGACGATGACCGGAATGGCGACGGCCTGCTTAACCTGCGCCACGGCGCGCCAGTCGGCCTCGCCCTTATAGAATTGCTGACGGGTGCGGCCATGCACGGTGATCGCCTTGACGCCGAGGCTTTCCGCCCGCTGCGCCAGCTCGGCGCAGTTACGATTGTGGTCATCCCAGCCCAGCCGCATCTTGACCGTCACCGGTCGCGATGTGGCGGTCAGCGCCGCCGTGATAATCCGTTCGGCCTGATCGAGATCGCGCATCAGGGCCGAGCCGCACAGCACACCGGTGACCTCCTTGGCCGGACAGCCGAAGTTGAGATCGACAAGATCCGCGCCCATCTCCTCGGCCAGCCGCGCGCCGCGCGCAATGTGCTGCGGGTCGCGTCCGACAAGCTGGATGATCTTCAGCCCATCATGATCGCCCAACTGCGCCTTGCGCGCCACATCGGCGCGGCCGGTCTGCATCTCGGCGCAGGCCACCATCTCGGTCGCCGCATAGGGCGCCCCCAGCTTGTGCGCCATGCGCCGGAACGGCAGGTCCGACACGCCGGTCATCGGCGCGATCAGCACCCGTCCCGGAAGGATCACGTCTCCAATCTGCAAGGTTTTTGCGCTCATCGCCGCGCTCATACAGGATTTGCAGGCGGATGGCTAACGGGAATGAGACAGGCGAGTCCGACGAGGTAGGTTGACCACGAAACACACGAAACGCTGGCCAAAGGCCAGCGCCACGAAAAGGCGATGGCTCATTAGTGACGGCTTCATTGAGTTTCATTTTCGTGTTGATGCGCTTCGCGCATCGTTTTCGTGTCTTTCGTGGTCAAAAAAGCTCACAACAAGAACGGCGAAGATTTCGGCATTGCAGCGTCCCGGTTTCGCGCTAAACAGCGTCCATGATCTTTCACGCCCTTATCGTCGCCGGCGGGTCCGGCAGCCGCTCCGGCGGCAGGAAACAGTGGGCGCCTCTGGGCGGTCGCGCCGTGCTGGACTGGTCTGTCGAAGCCTTCGCGGCGGCGGGCGCAACGCAGATCGTCGTCGTTGTTCCGGCTGACGACATCGCGCGCGCCGAGGACGCCTATGGCGATCGCGCGCAGATCGTCGCGGGCGGCGCCGACCGCGCGGCGTCGGTCGTCAATGGCCTGACCGCCCTGACGGCGGAAGCCGACGAGATCGTCATGATCCACGACGCCGCACGTCCCTTGCTGACGACAAGCCATATCCGCAACCTCTTGCAAAGCCTTACGCAGCACCGCGCCGCCATCCTCGCCCTGCCCGTCACCGATACGCTGAAATTCGGCGCGGACGCCGTCATCACCGACACCCCGTCACGCGACAATCTGTGGCGCGCCCAGACCCCGCAGGCCTTCCGCTATGGCGATATCCAGGCCGCTTACGCCGCCTGGCCCGCAGACCGCGCCGCCACGGACGAGGCGATGGTGGCGGGCGAGGCCGGAATCGCGGTCGCGCTCGTTCCCGGCGATATGCGCCTGCACAAACTGACCTATCCCGAAGACTTCGCCCTGCTCGAAGCCCTGATTCTCAAGGAGATCGACGTGAAAGACATCCGCACCGGCCAGGGTTTCGACGCGCATCGCTGGGGCGATGGCGACAGCGTCTGGCTGTGCGGCGTCGAAATTCCGCACGATCAGACCCTGATCGGCCATTCCGACGCCGATGCGGGCCTGCACGCCCTGACCGACGCCCTGCTCGGCGCGGCGGCGCTCGGCGATATCGGCGACCATTTCCCACCCAGCGACCCGCAATGGAGGGGCGTGTCGTCCGACCGCTTCCTGCGTCACGCCGCGGAGCTGATCGCTCAGCGCGGCGGGCGCATCCTCAATGTCGATGTCACCCTGATCTGCGAGCGGCCCAAGATCAAACCCCATCGCGAGGCGATGCGCCGCCGCGTCGCCGAAATCCTGACGCTCGATCTTGACCGCGTCTCTGTCAAGGCGACCACGACCGAAGGCATGGGCTTTGCCGGTCGCGGCGAAGGTCTGGCCGCGTCGGCTGTGTGTGCAATTGAACTTTGAAGCGTAAAACCCATTGAATTTTTATGGTAATCGGGCGCCATAAAAACGCAAGTTTCCGCCTTGCATTGCCTGGGGCAGCCCCATATATCAGCAAGGTTCCCGTAATTTTTTCAATCCGCTGCTGAGAGGTCTGTCATGACATTCGAACTGCCCCCCCTTCCCTATGCCGCCGATGCGCTTGAGCCCTATATGTCGGCCAACACCTTCAGCTTCCACCACGCCAAGCACCACAAGGCCTATGTCGATAATCTGAACAAGGCGCTGCCGGGCAGCGAGTTCGAAGGCAAGTCGCTGGTCGAGATCGTCAAGGCGTCGGAAGGCAAGAATCCCGGCGTGTTCAACAACGCCGCCCAGGTGTGGAACCACACCTTCTTCTGGCATTCGATGAAGCCGAACGGCGGCGGCGCGGCCACCGGCAAGATCGCCGACAAGATCAACGCCGATTTCGGCTCCTTCGACGCCTTTGTCGAGCAGTTCAAGACGGCGGGCGCCACCCAGTTCGGTTCGGGCTGGGCTTGGCTCGTGCTTGGCGAAGACGGCAAGCTGAAAGTCGTCAAGACGCCGAACGGCGAAAACCCGTTCACCAAGGGCGACAAGCCGCTGCTGACCATCGACGTCTGGGAGCACGCCTACTATCTCGACTACCAGAACCTGCGCCCGAAATTCATCGAGACCTTCCTCGACAAGCTGGTCAACTGGGACTTCGCCAATGAGCGCCTCGACGCGCCGTTGTTTGAAGGCACGAAGTAAAAAAATCGAGGCGCGGATTTCGATCCGCGCCTTTTTTGTGTCCTGCCGGAGGGGCGAATTTGGCGATCAACAGGTTAGCGAAGCAGGTGGTGGATGAGCTACGCGCGCATGGAAAAACCATCGCCACGGTTGAAAGCTGCACCGGCGGCCTGTTGTCCGGCGCCATCACCAGTATTGCGGGATCGTCGGACGTGTTCGGCTATGGCTTCGTCACCTACGCCAACGCCGCCAAGACCGATCTGGTCGGCGTGCCGGAATATCTGCTGCAAAGCCGCGGCGCCGTCAGCATCGAGGTCGCGGCCAGCATGGCCGAGGGCGGCCTCAAGACGTCAGGCGCCCATATCTGCGTCAGCATCACCGGCGTCGCCGGTCCCGGCGGCGGCACGACGGAGAAACCCGTCGGCACGGTCTGTTTCGGCCTGTCCTATCGCGACCCGGAGGACGAGATCGTCACCGTGGCGCAGCGCATGGATTTCGGCGAACTTAGCCGCGACAAGATCCGCGAAAAAAGCGTCGAACACGCGCTGAAAGGCGTCCTCGACCTGCTCGCCATCAGGTTTGCACCGGCTTGAGCTTCAAGGCTGCGCGATCCTCAAAGCATTTCATCAGCTTCGACACCGCCAGATTGAAATTGGCCTTGAACAGGGCGTTGAGGATCGGGTTGCGGATATCCAGTTCCATATCGAAGCCAATCTGCGTGCCATTCTCGTCCGGCGTGAACCGCCAGTGGCCTTTCAGCTTGCGAAACGGCCCCTTGATCAGGGCGATATCGACGGTGCGCTGAACCGGGTCGCGCACAATGCGCGTCGAAAACGTCTCCGACAACATGCGAAAGCCCACGCCGACATCGGCGTCGAAACGGCTTTCGCCCGACGCCCCCGCGTCACGATTGTAGGCGCGCAACCGCGTGATCCACGGGATAAATTCCGGATAGCGCTCGACATCGCCGACCAGCTCGAACAACTGATCGGCGTCGTAAGGCAGATGGCGCTCCAGGCGAAACGTCGTCAAGTGTCAGCCTTTGGCGGCTCTGAGGGCATTTCTGGCCGTGCGCAGGCGCTCGAAATCCTCGCCCGCATGGTGCGATGAGCGCGTCAGCGGCGAGGACGACACCATCAGAAAGCCCTTGGCGCGCGCGATGGATTCATAGGCCTTGAACTCGTCCGGCGTGACGAAGCGGTCGATAGCGGCGTGCTTGCGTGTCGGTTGCAGATACTGGCCGATGGTGATGAAATCGACGCCCGCCGAGCGCATGTCGTCCATGACCTGCATGACCTCCTCGCGCGATTCGCCAAGGCCGACCATGATGCCCGACTTGGTGAACTGCTGCGGATCGCGCTCCTTGACGCGCTCCAGCAGGCGAAGCGAATGGTAATAACGTGCGCCGGGGCGGATTTTCAGATAGTTGCGCGGCACGGTCTCCAGATTGTGGTTGAACACGTCGGGTTTGGCGTCGATGACGATCTCCGCCGCGCCGTCTTTGCGCAAAAAGTCCGGCGTCAGGATTTCAATAGTGGTCTTGGGCGATTGCGCGCGAATCTGACGCACCACCTCGGCAAAATGGTGCGCGCCGCCGTCCTGAAGATCGTCGCGGTCCACCGAGGTGATGACGACGTGCGACAGCTTCATTAGCGCCACCGTCTCGCCGACGCGGCGCGGTTCGTCGGCGTCCAATGCGTCGGGCAGACCGGTCTTGACGTTGCAAAAGGCGCAGGCGCGCGTGCAGGTGTCGCCCATGATCATGATGGTGGCGTGGTTCTTCGACCAGCATTCGCCGATGTTCGGACAGGCCGCCTCTTCGCACACCGTCACCAGCTTGGCGTCGCGCACAATGCCGCGCGTCTCGTTATAACCCGCCGAGCCCGGCGCCTTGACGCGCAGCCAGTCCGGCTTTTTCAGGATCGGCGAATCGGGACGCTTCTGCTTTTCAGGGTGACGCAGTTCGCGCTGTCCGGCGGAGTCGCCGCCGATGCGATTGATGACAGTAACCATGATGACGCTTTGATGACGGGCGCAGATCGCCCTTGGCCTAATTGGTCTTTTTGCCCGTCAAGATCAAGTCACAATCGGCAACCTTTTACGCCAGTTGGGCGTAGGCTTGTGATGGAATCTGCCGTAAGTTCCCGTCATGCGCTGCGCTGTCATTTCCGCACTGGTTCTCGCCGCCCTAAGTCTGGGGGGCTGTTCGCATGGCCAGCGCGAGCGCCAGCCGGGGCAGGCCTTTCTCGACAGCCAGATACCGTCCGGCCTTGCGCCGCAATACTACCCGCCGGATGGCTTTGTCTGGGCGGGCTATCGCGCGGGCGATCTGCCCGAAGCGCGCTACGGCGTCGCCTCGCCGCCGCTCAATCCCCACGCCGAAGTGCTGATCCTGGCCGACGCCGACTATCCGGCGGAAACCTATTTCGAGCTGACGCGCCAGCTTCTGGCCGCAGGCTATGGCGTCTGGCTGTTCGAGCCGCCGGGGCAAGGCGGCGCCGGTCGCTATCTGCTGCAAGGCAACACCATCCACACGCCCGATCGTCACGACGCCGAAAAAGCCGCGACAGGCCTGATCCGCGACGTGATCCACCCGACGCCGCAAAGACCGCTCTACGTGATCGGCAGCGGCTATAGCGCCATCGAAGCCCTGACCCTCGCCAAAGACCTGAAAGGCCCGGCCTATGCGGGTTTCGCGGCCTTCAATCCCTATCTGGGCGGCGCCATCGCGCCCGGCGGCCTCTGGCATCGCGAGGACGCCCTGCCCGGCTATTGGGGCGGCATAGCGCAGGGCTGGCAGATGCAGAATCCCGATCTTCGCTTGCGCATGAAAAGCGAACGCTGGCGCAAGGAGATGGGCAAGGCGTTCGCGGCGCTTAACGCGCCTCGCCTCAGCCTGTCAGGCAAGGACGCGCCGGTCTGGCTTTTTGAGCCTCAGACGGCCGACGCAGCACAGATGCGCGCCGCCAAATCCCTGTGCGCGCATGTCGCCAATTGCCAGATGCGCGCCAGTCAGGGCGAAGCGGCATTCGGCGCGGAATGGCTCGGCGCTTTCAAGGGCTGATCGCCATCTACGAAATTCTTCGTTGACTCATTACGAAATCGTTCGTAGATTTCCGCCATGACCCAGATCAACCCCGCCCGTAAACCGACCGAAGCCGAACTCGACATCCTGCGCGTCCTGTGGGCGCAGGGCGAGGCCAGCGTCCGCGACGTGCATGATGCGCTGAACGCAACGCGCCAGACCGGCTATACGACTGTGCTGAAACTGATGCAGATCATGACCGAAAAGGGTCTGGTCACGCGGCGCGAGGCGGGTAAGGCGCATCTCTATCAGGCCGCCATGCGCGAAAGCGACATGCAGGGCCAGTTGCTGCGCGACCTCAGCGACAAATTGTTCTCCGGCTCCACCGCCATGCTGGCCATGCACGCCCTGTCGCTCGATTCGGCCAGCGACGACGATCTCGAACGCATCAAGGCGCTGATCGAGCGCAAGCGAGGCACATCATGAACACGCATCTGACCGCCTTGGGACTGACCCTGCTGCATGTCGGCTGGCAGGCCCTGCTTGTCGCCGCCCTTTACCGTCTGTGTGAGCTTTGCCTGACGCGGCTCAGCGACCGCGCGCGCTACCGCCTCGGCCTCGCCGCCATGATGACGGTTCTGGCTCTGGCGCTCGCCACCTTTGTCTATGAAGAGGTCCGTCTGGCGAACACGCCAATGCCGACATCCGCCGCCCTCGCAACGCCCGTTATGGCGCCGCAAATCCTCACGCAACTGACGCCCTGGCTCGACCTGGCCTGGGCCCTGGGCGTCGTCGTCCTGTCCTTGCGCCTGATTGGCGGCCTGTGGTTCATCGCCCGCCTGCCGCGCGCCGCCCTGCCCGCCGATCCGGCCCTGACCCGACGCTTCGAGGCGATGGCCGCCACGCTCGGTCTTACGGGAAAGGTCGCTTTGCGCCTGCATCCGCGCATCGACGGCCCGTTCGTCACCGGCGTGCTGCGCTCGGTCGTCTATCTGCCCTTGTCGGCGGTGACCATGCTGACGCCCGCCCAGCTTGACGCCGTGCTGTCGCATGAGCTTGAGCACGTGCTGCGCCGCGACTATGCGTGGAATCTGGCGCAGAGCCTCGTCGAAATCCTGTTCTTCTTCCATCCCGCCGTCTGGTGGCTGGGCGGTCGCCTGCGCGAACAGCGCGAGCTGATCTGCGACGACGCGGCGCTTCTGGCCTGCCGCGACCCGCTGGTGTACGCCACCGCCCTGCTGCAACTGGAGGAAGGCCGCCGTCAGGCCGCCCCTGCGGCGCCGCGGCTGGCCCCGAGTCTGGCGATGGCGCTCAACGGCCACCGCCGCAATCTGTTCTGGCGCATCGCCCGCATGCTCGATGAAGAGACGGGCGAGCATCCGTCCTCCTCGCGCCTGTTGCGCGCCGCCGGGGCCGTGCTGGCCCTGCCGCTGGCCGTCGCTTTGCTGGCCGCCTTCGCCCCGCCGGTGGCGCAGACCGTCGCCCGCACGGCGGAAAATCTGGCGCCCCAGCCTAAGGAGTCCCAGCCTAAGGAGAAGATCAAAGACGCCACCAGGGACTCCAAAGACTGCCCGCCAACCGCTGTGAAAGACGTTGAGATCGACGCGAAGGACGTGATCGACGCGGATGCGGTCGCAGAGCAGGCGCGTCAGGCTGTCCTCGCCGCCAAGGCCAGTTTCAAAATCCAGATCGACGCCGATAAAATCGCGGCCGAAGCGCGTCGCGCGGCGCAGTCCGAGCGTGATCAACAGATCGCCGCCGGACATATAGATATTGATATTGACCCGGACGCCATCGCGCAGCAAGCCCGCAGCGAGGCCGTCAAGGCGCAGATCGAAGCCGCGAAAACCGCCGTCGCCAGCATCGACGCCGACAAGATCGCCGCCCAGGTGCGCGTCGAGATGAAAAAGAGCCAGGTCGAAATCCGCCGCGCCAAGGCTGAAGCCGCCAAGGTCAAGACCTATAGGTGGGTGATCCAGTATGATGTTCCCCCCTCGGCGCCGGAAACGCCCGCCCCGCTGGCCGAGGTCGCGCCGCCAACGCCGCCAATGCCGCCTGCTCCGCAGCCTGCCCGTCCGGCCTCGCCCCCCGATATTGCCTTGACGGTTCCCGCCATCCCGCCCGCGCCTGCCGCCCCGAAGGTCGCTGCGCCAGCGCCGCCTGCGCCTCCGGCCAGCCCCGCCGCCCGCGCCCTTCCCGCCGCCAAGGCCAGCGCCCTGCCCGCGCCGAGCGCCAGCGAAGACCGCATCGTCATCCTCGCTGAGCGCTAATCGGCGTCGATCTTGTCCTTTGACGTAAGGGGCAGTTCGTCTATGATCGCCGCCCTATGGCCGACCGGTCCGAGGATGACGGCGGCGAACATATGGCGCGATGCGCGGATCGGCGGCGATGGCCCCCGGCCCGGTCCGCCGGGGAGCGACGAAGACCATGAGCCAGCGCAGCAAGCGCGAACTGCGGCCTGACGACTATAACACATCGCTGTTTCAGGCCCTTGCCGAAGCGCAAAAGCGTTTCGGCGCCAACAAGATCATTATCGAGGATCAGGACCGCAAGCCCCTGTCCTACGGGTTGTTCCTGACAGGCGTTTTCGCCCTGTCGCGCCTGTTCAAGCGCTATCTGAAGGACGAGCCGCGCATCGGCCTGATGCTGCCGACCTCGGTAGGCGGCGCGGTCAGCTTTTATGGCCTGCACGCGCTCGGCAAGACGCCGGTGATGATCAACTTCACCGCCGGTCAGGCCAATATCCGCGCCGCGATCCAGACCGCGCAGGTCAAGACCGTGATCACCGCGCGCCGCTTCATCGAACAGGCCAAGCTCGAAGACCTCGCCGAGGCCATGTCGCACTATGTGCGCATCATCTATCTCGATGAGGTCCGCAAGGAGGTCGGCCTGGCCGACAAGCTTTACGGCCTCGCCGCCGCCAAGGCGCCAGCCCTGTTCGCGCATAAGGCGCGCCCCGAAGACGCGGGCGTCATCCTGTTCACCTCCGGCAGTTTCGGCAGCCCGCGCGGCGTGGTGCTGACTCAAGCCAATCTGGTCGCCAATACGCGCCAGATCGAGGCCCATATCGCGCTCAAGCCGGAATGGCGCATCTTCAACCCGCTGCCCATCTTCCATTCGCTGGGCCTGACCGGCGGCATCGTCCTGCCCCTGCTGGCGGGTCTGCGCAGCTTCCAGTATCCGTCGCCCCTGCACGTCAAACAGATCCCCGACCTGCTGCGCGAGACGCAATCGTCGCTATTGTTCTCAACCGACACCTTCCTCAATCAGTATGCGCGCGCCGGCGCGCCGGAGGATTTCAAATCGCTGGAATTCATCGTCTGCGGCGCCGAAAAGGTGCGGGACGAGACGCACAACCTCTTCGCCAGGGAGTTCGGCGGCATCCCCATTCTCGAAGGCTATGGCGTCACCGAATGTTCGCCGGTGATCGCGGTCAACTATCCCGACGACAACCATTTCGGCACGGTCGGCGCGCTGCTGCCGGGCATTGAGGCGCGTCTTGAGCCGGTCGAAGGCATCCCCGTCGGCGGTCGCCTCTGGGTCAAGGGGCCGAACGTCATGGCGGGCTATATCAATATCGACAGCCCCTATGTGCTGGAAAAACCGAGCGACGGCTGGCACGACACCGGCGACATCGTGCATATCGACGAAGAGGGCTTCATCCGCATTCTGGGCCGCGCCAAACGCTTCGCCAAGATCGCGGGCGAGATGATCTCGCTGACCGCCGTTGAGCGCATCGCCGAGGAGATCTGGCCCGACAGCCGCCACGCCGTCGTCGCCATTTCCGACGGCAGGAAGGGCGAGCGTCTGGTGCTGATCACCGACCGCGACGACGCTGATCTGACCGAGATCGCGCGCTGGGCCAAGGCGCACGGCACGCCCGCCCTGGCCCTGCCAAAGCGCCTGCTCAAGATCGACGCCGTGCCGGTTCTCGGTTCCGGCAAGACCGATTATGTCACCTTGCAAAAAATGGCGGAACTGGACGCGCGCGCGGCGTAAGGTTTGACTTGGATCAAATAGTTAATTATAATGTTAACTATTAATGTTGATGGAAATTATTCACAAAATTAGGAATTTATGAGAATTTTTCGTGATATTTCTGAATGTTATAATTTCTATCTTTCTGGAATAAAACGCCGATGACGCCTGCGCTCGATCAGATTCTCGCCGCCCTCGCCGATCCGGCGCGCCGCACGGTGATCGAGCGCCTGTGTCAACAACCCCTGTCGGCGGGCGAACTGGCGCGCGAAACCGGCCTGTCCGCCGCCGCCCTGAGCCGTCACTTACGCATCCTGCGTCAACTCGGCATGATCATTGAGGCGCCGCTCAGCCGCGATGCGCGCGTGCGCGTCTATGCGCTGCGCCCGCAACCGATGGCCGACCTCAAGACCTGGCTCGGCCAGCAGGAGGCGCTCTGGTCGCGGCAGGTCGAGACGGTGAAAAGGGACTACACGCCCGCCTAGCGGCTGTGATGCATATGCCCTTCCTTCTCCTGCTGCGCGGTCTCGCCACGCCGTTCCTTGGATTTGGTGTGAGCGTAGTTACGCTTGTTCTCGGACTTGCTTTCCGTGCTACTCGACCCGGATTCATGCATGCCGATAGCGACCGCCTGCTTGCGGCTTTTGACCTTTTTGCCGGTCGAGGTTTCCAGCTCGCCATGCTTATATTCATGCATGACGCGCGCCATCGTATCGCGCTGACCTTCGGATTGTTTGGGCATGATTGGCTCCTGCTCTTGAAGCCCCCGGCAGATATTAAACGCCTGTCGCCCATAAATTCGCCATACAAAAAGGCCGCGCTGTCGCAAAACAGCGCGGCCTGAATGTTCAAACCGACCCTCTTACAGGTTGATCATCTTCCCGTCCGCGTCCAGCGACGCTTCGAGAATGGCTTCTGACATGGTCGGGTGCGGGAAGATCGTGCCTTGCAGGTCTTCTTCGGTCGCCTCCATCGTCATGGCCAGGCAGAAGCCCTGGATCATTTCGGTGACATTGGCGCCGATCATGTGCGCGCCGATCAGCGCGCCGGTTGTCTTGTCGAAGATCACCTTCACGAAGCCGCCCGGCTCGCCCGCCGCAATGGCCTTGCCATTGGCCTTGAACGGGAAGCGGCCGATCTTGACGTCGATGCCCTTTTCCTTCGCGCCCTGCTCGGTAATGCCGACGCTGGCGACTTCGGGCGTCGCATAGGTGCAGCCCGGAATCGGCGGATTGAGGTTCGAGCCCTTCTTGCCCGCCATATAGTCGGCGGCGTGGACGGCCTCGTGCGACGCCTTGTGCGCCAGCCACGGCGGTCCGGCGCAATCGCCGATGGCGTAGAGGCCCTTCACATTGGTCTTGCCGTGCGCGTCGTTCTTGACGTGGCCGCGATCCATTTCGACGCCAAGCTTGTCGAGCCCGATGCCGTCCGTATTGGCGACGATACCAACCGCCACGATGCAGCCCTCGGCCTCCAGCACCTCAGATTTGCCGCCCGCCTCGACCGACACTTTGACGCCCGCCCCGGCCTTCTCGACCTTGGTGACTTTCGCGCCGACGCGGAACTTGATGCCGCGCTTTTCGAACGCCTTGTGCGCTTCGGCGGAGACTTCCTTGTCCTCGACCGGCAGGATGCGGTCCAGCGCCTCGATCACCGTCACGTCCGCGCCGAGCGAGCGGTAGAAGGAGGCAAACTCGATGCCGATGGCGCCCGAACCGATAACGACCAGCGACTTGGGAATCTTCTTCGGCGTCAAAGCGTTACGATAGGTCCAGATCGCTTCGCCGTCCGCCACCGCGCCGATGGCCGGGATTTCGCGCGCCCGCGCCCCGACCGCCAGCATGACGTTCTTCGCCTCGACCACCTGTTCGCCGCCCTTATTGAGCTTGACGGTGACCTTCGGCGCGTCTTTACCGGGCGACAGGGTCGCGAAGCCCTCGATCACGTCGATCTTGTTCTTCTTCATCAGATAGCCGACGCCGCCGTTCAACTGCTTGGCGACGGCGCGCGACCGCGCCACCACCTTGTCGAAGTCAAAGCCGGGCTTTTCGCCGGTCAGGCCGTAATCGCCAAGATGGTTGATCTTGTCGAACACTTCCGCCGACTTGAGCAGCGCCTTGGTCGGGATACAGCCCCAGTTCAGGCAGATGCCGCCCAGAAGCTCACGCTCGACAATGGCGACTTTCAGTCCGTTCTGGCTGGCGCGGATCGCGCCTTCATAGCCGCCGGGACCGGAGCCGATCACAACGAGATCATAGGTCATGTGTCTGCTCCTTAGGCCAACATTTTAATCGGGTCTTCGATCAGCGGCTTGAACGCGCTGATGAATTTTGCGCCGATCGAACCGTCCACGACACGGTGGTCGCAGGTCAGGGTCACCGACATGACGGTCGCGACGGCCAGTTGACCGTTCTTGACGACCGGACGCTGTTCGCCTGCGCCGACCGACATGATGCAGCCCTGCGGCTCGTTCAGGATCGAAGTGAAGGTCTTGATGCCGAACATGCCAAGGTTGGACACGCTGAACGTGCCGCCCTGGAATTCCTCCGGCTTCAGCTTGCGGTCGCGCGCGCGCTGGGCCAGATCCTTCATCTCCGACGAGATTTCGGCCAGCGACTTGGTCTCGGCCTTGCGCACGATCGGGGTGATCAGGCCGCCGTCAATGGCCACGGCCACAGCGACATCGGCGTGATGGTGCAGGGCGATGCCTTCGGGTGTATAGGAGGCGTTGGCCTCCGGCACGGCCTTGAGCGCAAGCGCCACCGCCTTGATGATCATGTCATTGACCGACACCTTGACGCCGCGCGATTCCAGCGCGGTGTTGATCTTGGCGCGCGCCGCCAGCAGGTTGTCGAGTTCGATATCGACGGTGAGCGGGAAGTGCGGAATGTCGCGGAACGATTCGGTCATGCGGCGCGCAATGACCTTACGCATGCCGTCCAGCGGCACGAGGTCGTAGGAACCGGCGGGAATGCCCATCTGCTCCAGCGATTGCACCTTGCGCGGCTCTGCGCCAGCGCCAGCGGCAGGCGCGGCCTTGGCCCCACCGCCCGCTAAAGCGGCGTCCACGTCGCGCTTGATGATACGCCCGCGCGGACCGGAACCGGTAATGGCCTTGAGGTCGAGATTGTGCATCCCGGCCAGACGGCGCGCCAGCGGCGACGCGGCGATGCGCGCGCCGGAAGGCGCAGACGCGGCGACGGGCACAGGCGCCGGAGCGGCGGCGGGCTTGGGCGCCTCTTTCGGCGCTTCCGCCTTAGGGGCTTCCGCCGCCTTGGGCGCAGGCGCAGGCGCGGGCGCGGCCCCGCCCTCGCCCTTCAGACGGGCGATGGGCGCGTTGACCTTGACGTTCTCGGTCCCGGCGGGAACGAGGATCTCCTCGACCACGCCTTCATCGACGGCCTCGACCTCCATGGTGGCCTTGTCGGTCTCGATCTCGGCGATCACCTGACCGGCGGAGACTTCGTCCCCGACCTTGACGTGCCACTTGGCCAGCGTGCCCTCTTCCATGGTCGGCGAGAGGGCCGGCATCAGAATATCTGTCATGGGCTTGCCTCTTTACTTGTAGGTCACGGCCTTGACGGCCTTGACGATCTTATCGACGCTCGGAACCGCGAGGGCTTCGAGATTGGCGGCGTAGGGCATGGGCACGTCTTCCTGATGCACGCGCGCAGGCGGCGCATCGAGGTCGTCAAAGGCCAGCTCGGTCACCTTGGCGGCGATTTCGGCGCCGATGCCGCACGGGCCCCAGCCCTCTTCCACCGTCACCAGACGGTTGGTCTTACGCACCGATTCGACAATCGTGTCGGTGTCGAGCGGACGCAGGGTGCGCAGGTTGATGACCTCGGCGTCGATGCCCTCGGCGGCCAGCTTTTCCGCCGCTTCCAGAGCAAAGCCGACCATGCGCGAATGGGCGGTGATGGTCACATCCTTGCCGGGACGCTGGATCTTGGCCTTGCCGATCGGCAGCACGAAGTCTTCCACGTCGGGAATCTCGAACTCGATGCCGTACATCAGCTCGTGCTCGAGGAAGACGATCGGGTTCGGATCGCGGATGGCGGCTTTCAGCAGGCCCTTGGCGTCAGCCGCGTCATAGGGCGCGATCACCTTGAGGCCCGGCACATGCGCGTACCATGACGAATAATCCTGACTGTGCTGCGCCGCGACGCGGGCGGCGGCGCCGTTCGGGCCGCGATAGACGATGGACGACTTGATCTGGCCGCCCGACATATAGAGCGTCTTGGCCGACGAGTTGATGATCTGGTCGATCGCTTGCATAGCGAAATTGAAGGTCATGAACTCGACAATGGGTTTCAGGCCCGCCATGGCGGCGCCCGCGCCGATGCCGGCGAAGCCCATTTCGGTGATCGGGGTGTCGATGACGCGGCGGTCGCCGAACTCCTGCAACAGGTCGCGCGACACCTTATAGGCGCCCTGATACTGAGCGACTTCCTCGCCCATCAGGAAGACCTTGTCGTCCTTGCGCATTTCCTCGGCCATCGCGTCGCGCAGCGCGTCGCGCACCGTTATCTTGACCATCGGCGTACCTTCCGGAAACTCCGGGTCGGCCTTCGGTTGGGAGACCGGCGCGGCGGCGGGCGCAGGCGCTTCTTCTGTTTTGGTTTCGGGCGCAGCCGCCGCAGCGGGCGCGGGCGCGGTTTGCCCGGCGGCGCTTGCCGCCCCGCCTTCCAGACGCGCGATCGGCGTATTGACCTTGACGTTTTCGGTTCCGGCGGGGACGAGAATGGCCTCGACCTTGCCTTCATCGACGGCTTCGACTTCCATCGTCGCCTTGTCGGTTTCGATCTCGGCGATCACCTGGCCGGCGGAAACCTCGTCGCCTTCCTTGATCAGCCACTTGCTAAGGGTGCCTTCCTCCATGGTCGGGGAAAGCGCGGGCATAAGAATATCGGTCATGGAAGATTACGCCTCAAGATAGACTTCGGTGTAGAGTTCGGACGGATCGGGCTCCGGGCTTTCCTGCGCGAAGCTGACCGCTTCCATCACAATCGCCTTGACCTCGGTGTCGAGGGCCTTGATCTCGTCCTCGGCGACGCCCGCCTGTTGCAGCATGGTCTTGATATGCTCGATCGGATCGCGCTTCGTCTTGACCTCATCGACCTCTTCTTTCGAACGGTACTTGGCCGGGTCGGACATGGAGTGGCCGCGATAGCGGTAGGTCTTCATTTCGAGGATGTACGGCCCCTTGCCGGAGCGCGCATGTTCGGAGGCCTTTTCGGCGGCGGCCTTGACGGCGAACACGTCCATGCCGTCCACCTGCTCGCCCGGAATGCCGAAGCTGAGGCCGCGCTGATAAAGCTCGGTCGTCGCCGAGGCGCGGGCCAGGGCCGTGCCCATGGCGTATTCGTTGTTCTCGATCACATACACGACCGGCAGCTTCCAGAGCTGAGCCATGTTGAAGCTTTCATAGACCTGGCCCTGATTGGCCGCGCCGTCGCCGAAATAGGTGTAGGAGACATTGCCGTTATTGCGGTACCAGTCGGCGAAACCGAGGCCCGTGCCCAGCGAGACCTGTGCGCCGACAATACCGTGACCGCCGAAGAAGCCGGCCTCGATGTCGAACATGTGCATCGAGCCGCCCTTGCCCTTGGACGAGCCGCCCGAACGGCCGGTCAGCTCGGCCATGACGGCCTTGGGGTCCATGCCGGCGGCCAGCATGTGGCCATGGTCGCGATAGCCGGTGATGACCTGGTCGCCCTTTTCGGAGGCGGCGTACATGCCGACGGCGACCGCTTCCTGACCGATATAGAGATGGCAGAAGCCGCCGATCAGGCCCATGCCGTAAAGCTGGCCCGCGCGCTCCTCAAAGCGGCGGATCAGCACCATTTCGCGGTAATATTTCAGAAGTTCGTCTTTGGAGACGTTGCGACGGCTGGTATCGCCGCCCTTCTTGCTGGTCTCGGTAGCGGCGGCACGCGCCATGGACACCTCCTACAGTGAATATTGCGGCAGCCCTGAACGGGCGGTCCTCATCTTATGACTTCGGGAATCGCGGCGGCGTTTGCGCACGCGCCAGCGAAGGCAGGTTTCCTTTAGGAGAGGACCGCCTTCGCGTAAAGGGCTTAAAAAGGGTCA
The DNA here is from genome assembly GCF_051956075.1 of Asticcacaulis sp. Classification (GTDB taxonomy): domain Bacteria; phylum Pseudomonadota; class Alphaproteobacteria; order Caulobacterales; family Caulobacteraceae; genus Asticcacaulis. The sequence continues at coordinate 23,708 of NZ_JBQCGA010000031.1, forward strand.
GGAATTGCCGCTTTGCGGCGAAGGATCGCGGATCACATAGGCGCCGGGCTCGGAAAGCCCCAGCAACATGCGGGCGCGCTCCTGAAGTAAATCTTTGGAAAGATGATCCGTACGCAGGTATTTGGCGCGCGCTTCCAAATCTTCGCGCTCTGTTTTGAGTTGCGCCAATTGCTGCTCTTTAAGAACGAGCTGTTTATCGCGCAGTTCCTGAGAGAAAAAACCTTTGTCGCCTGTCAGATACTGAACGCATACATAGGTCAGGACAAGGGTAATCAGAGCTGTTGGCAGATATGGCCTTAATCTGAAAAACACGACTTATCGCCCCTTTTGGACCGGAACTCGACACAGGCGCTTATTTGACAAGGACGCAGTTAACGGAGTGTTACGGAACGTGTCCGGCATTGCGAAAGAATTTATCGCAGAGCCGGTATTTTCGAGCGCTGCAATCACATCGTTTTTATCATTGTTGTCAAAACGTGACCGGCGGCGCGACCTGAAGCGGCGCGCCGCCGAAAATGTGAGCGGTATCAATGATTTTGCGTGTTCGTCAGAACAGGCGGCTCTTGACCTTGGCGGCGGCGATGAAGCTGGAGAACAGGGGGTGCGGCGCGAACGGGCGGCTCTTGAGTTCGGGGTGATACTGCACGCCGACGAACCACGGATGATCGTCGCGTTCGACGATTTCCGGCAACAGCCCGTCCGGCGACATGCCGGTGAATTTCAGCCCGACGGCCTCAAGACGCTCGATATAGTCGCGATTGACTTCGTAGCGGTGACGGTGGCGCTCGGAAATCCCTGTCGCGCCATAGATGTCCGCGACTTTTGAGCCTTCGCGCAAGCTTGCGTCGAACGCGCCCAGCCGCATGGTGCCGCCCAGATTTCCGCCCGCCGCGCGCTGGGTTAGCTCATTGCCGCTTAGCCATTCGGTCATCAGGCCGACCACGGGTTCGGCGGTGTGGCCGAACTCGGTCGATGAGGCGTCCTTGATCCCGGCCAGATGGCGCGCGCTTTCCAGCACCGCCATCTGCATGCCGAAACAGATGCCGAAATAGGGAATTTCGTTCTCGCGCGCGAATCGCGCTGCGTCGATCTTGCCTTGCGCGCCGCGTTCGCCGAACCCGCCCGGCACCAGAATGGCGTGGACGTTTTCCAGCCGCTGCCGCACCAGATCTGGATCGCCTTCAAAGGTCTCCGACTCGACCCAGTCGATATTGACCCGGACATTATTGGCCATGCCGCCGTGATAAAGGGCTTCGATCAGCGACTTATAGGCGTCTTTCAGCACCGTATATTTGCCGACCACTGCGATGGAGACCTCGCCGTCGGGATAGGAATAGCGCTGGGTGATGTCCTTCCACATGGACAGTTCCGGCGCAGGCGCGTCTTCAATGCCGAAGACATTGAGCACCTCAACATCCAGCCCCTGCTTGTGATAGTCGATCGGCACGGCGTAGATGTTTTCCGAATCCATCGCCTGAATGACGGCGGTTTCGCGCACATTGCAGAACAGGCCGATCTTGCGGCGTTCCTCCGGCGGAATCTCCTGCTCGCAGCGGCAGAGCAGAATATCGGGCTGGATGCCGATCGAGCGCAGCTCCTTGACCGAGTGCTGCGTCGGCTTGGTCTTCATCTCGCCCGCCGTCTTGACGAAGGGCAAAAGGGTCAGGTGGATAAAGCAGCACTGGCGGCGCGGCAATTCCTGCCCCAGCTGGCGGATGGCCTCAAAGAAGGGCAGCCCTTCAATATCGCCGACCGTGCCGCCGATCTCGACCAGGATGAAATCGGCGTCGCCCTGATCGGAGACGACGAACTGCTTGATCTGATCGGTGACGTGGGGAACGACCTGCACGGTTGCGCCGAGATAATCGCCGCGGCGTTCCTTCTCGATGATGTTGGAATAGATGCGGCCAGTGGTGATGTTGTCCGACTTGCGCGCATTGACGCCGGTGAAGCGCTCATAATGGCCGAGGTCGAGATCGGTTTCGGCGCCGTCGTCGGTGACGAAGACCTCGCCGTGCTGGTACGGCGACATGGTGCCGGGATCGACGTTCAGATAGGGATCGAGCTTGCGCAGGCGGACCTTGAAGCCGCGCGCCTGCAACAGCGCCCCCAGGGCCGCCGAGGCCAGACCCTTGCCGAGCGAGGACACCACCCCGCCAGTGATGAAGACAAAACGCGCCATATCGAACCTAATCCCGGAATCAGTCGCTTAATATCATAACTAACCCATGAGGCGCGAACCTCATGGGTTGAAAAGGTTTAGAATTGTCAGTCGCGCCTATTGCGCGGCGGAGGATGTTGCGGACGCCGCGGGCTTTGTCGCTGCGGGCGTCTTGCTGCCGCTGGCCGCCTTGCTGGACGATGAGGTGTCCCAGATGGCGTTCTTGGCGGCCTCGACCTGCTTTTGCGACGCGCCCGACGCGGCGTTCGTCTTGGGCAGGACCACCGGGGCCGACAGTTGCGGCGTCGGACCAGCGATCTTGCCGGCGGGCGCAGCGGCAAGCGGCGCCTGAGTCGCGGCGGGCGGCGGGGCGCCCAGCGGCAGATCGCTCAGCGACGGACCGGCGGATGAGGCGCTCGACGACGCGGCGGCAGTAGAGGTCGCAGCGCCGCTGACCGGCAGGGTCAGGCCGGACGTATCCACCTGATCGACCGCCGACTTGACGCGGTTCTGCATATTGCCGACCGCCGTCAGGGCGATGCAGTTGGCGAAGAACAAGAAGGCCAGAATACCGGTCATGCGCGTCAGCAGATTACCGGCGCCGCGCGCCGACATGAAGCCCGACGGCCCGCCGCCCATGCCAAGGGCGCCGCCCTCGGACTGCTGGATGAGAATCAGCCCGCCCATGGCGAGACATATAATGATCTGGACGGTGAGCAGGATACCAAAAAGCATATCTTCGTCTTCTGTGGCCTTGAAAAGTTGCACGCCCTTAGCATCCCCGACAGCGCTTGGCCATAGGCTTATCGGAACGCATGACACATTTATGCCCGCCGCCCGCGAATACAAGGGCAAGCTAAATTATAGTGGCAAGCTAAATATAAGGGCAGGCTGACAAGAGCTTCCTAATCGGCGCCCGCCACGATGGGCATGAAGTCCTCCGCCGTCAGCGAGGCGCCGCCGACCAGGGCGCCGCTGATTCCCGGCAGGGCCAGGATCTGGCGCGCATTGTGCGGCTTGACGGAGCCGCCGTACAAAAGATGCCCGACAAAATCCGGCCCGAAACGCCGATGCAGATGCGCGCGTATCAGGGCGAACGCTTCCTCGATCTGCGCGTCCGTCGCCGCCAGCCCCGTGCCGATGGCCCAGACCGGCTCATAGGAGACATGAAACGCCGCCCTGCCCAGTTCGTCCGGCAGGCTGTCGGTGAGTTGCCGCTCCAACACCTGCCGCGTCAGTCCGCTCTGGCGCTGATCGAGCGTTTCGCCGATGCAGATGATCGGCTCCAGCCCGGCGCGCAGCGCGGCCTGCGCCTTGCGCGCCACCAGAGCGCACGGCTCCAGATGACCGTGACGACGCTCCGAGTGGCCGAGAATGACCATCTGCGCGCCCGCATCCTTCAGCATGGCGGCGGACACATCGCCGGTATAGGCGCCAGAATCGGCGTGATGGCAGTCCTGCCCGCCGAGGATGATAGCGCTGCCCGCCAAAGCTTCAGCCATCAGAGGCAGGAGCGTGGCGGGCGGAAACAGGGCGACGCGGGCATTGGGGTGGTTGCGGCTGCGCGCGGCGATGGCCTGGGCGACCGGAAGCGCGGATTTCAGTCCGTTCATCTTCCAGTTGCCCGCAATCAGGTGAGTTTGTGGCATTTATTTCCGGTGTTTGCGGCTTCTTATTCACGAAGCGAAGTCTTCTCCGTCTTCGTGCGCAAGCATAGCCCGCCGCCCCAAGCGCGGCCAAGCGGAAAAAGCCAAGAAAAGCTTGAAAGCGACAAAATCTCTTTGTAACTGCCGCATGAGCGCAGTAAGACACGGAGCGCCGTAAGACACGGCCCCGTCCGCCATCAGGCGGACTTGCGACCGCGACCGATTTGCAGGGATTTGACGCAAACTACATGATCAGCCTCCTCAGAGACTTCACCAAATCCTGGATCTTCACCGCCCTGATGGCGCTGCTGATCGCCTCCTTCGCCGTGTTCGGCCTGCGCGACGTGTTCGGCTCGGCGGGCGTCAATAATGTCGTGGTCGCAGGCGACCGCAAGGTCTCGGCGGAAGAGTTCAAGACGCAGTTCGACAATTATAAAACCCAGCAGGCGCAGCAGAATAACGGCCAGTCGATCAGCAATGACGACTTCGTCAAGTCCGGCCTCTATCTGCAGATGCTCGAGGCCGTCGCCAACCAGACGGCCTTCTCGGCCTGGCTCGACAAGCTGGGCGTCAAGGCGACGCCAAAGATGGTGGTGCAGCAGATCGCGCAGATCTCGGCGTTTTTCAATCCGGTGACCGGGCGCTTCGACAAGGACACCTATCATCAGGCCCTGGCCATGCGTCAGATGAATCAGGCGCAGTTTGAAAAAGACACCGCCGATCAATTGGCCGTGCAGCAATATAGCCAGGCTGCGCTCAGCGGCGTGCGCGCTCCGCGCATTCTGGCGGCGCTGGAAGCGGCCTATGAGCTGCAATCGCGCGACGCCCGCGTCTTCACCCTGTCGCCGAACAATGTCGCCCATCCGGCCCCGCCGAGCGACAAAGAGCTTCAGGACTACTACACATCCCGCAAGGAACAGCTTTCCCTGCCCGAACTGCGCACCGCCTCGATCGTCCGCTTCTCGGCCAGCGATTACGCCAAGTCGGTGACGGTCGCCGACGCCGACCTGAAGGCGCTGTACGACAAGGAATTGCCGACGCTTAAGACGCCGGAGACGCGCTCCTTCACCGAGATCAGCGCGCCCGACGCCGCCTCGGCCAACGCCATCGCCGCCGACCTCAAGGCGGGCAAGTCGCCCGCCGACGCCGCCAAGGCGCATAAGGGCAATGTCATTCCGTTCACCGACAAGGCCCAGTCCGACATTCCCGACGCCAAGATCGCCGCCGCCGCCTTCGCCCTGCCCAAGGGCCAGGTGTCCGGCGCCGTGCAGGGCGACCTCGGCTACGCCGTGATCCGCATGGACGACGTCAAGGGCGGCGGGACGCCCAGCTTCGACAGCGTGCGCGCCAAGCTGGCCGACGAATACCGCCAGAACAAGGCCGCCGACATGGTCAACGACCTGGTCCACAAGTTCCAGGACGCGCGCGACGCAGGCGATGATTTCACCGCCACCGCCGCCAAGCTGAACCTCAAGGTCGCGCAACTGCCGCCGATGTCCGCGCAGGGCAAGACCGGCAATCCGCAGGTCGATTATTCGCAATATCCCGACGTTGTGAAGGCGATCTTCGATCTTGGCGCGGTCGGCGCCGCATCGGACGTCACCCGCCTCGCCGATGGCGAATATTTCGCGCTGAAGCTCGACGCCATCAAACCCGCAGGTCCGCCGCCTCTGGCTGAAATCAAGCCTGAACTGACGCAGTATTACATGATGGAGAAGATGTCCGAGGCCGTGCAGAAGAAGGCCGAGGAGGCCAAGGCGCGTCTCGACAAGGGCGAGGACTTCGCCAAGGTGGCCGCCAGCTATAACGCCCCGGTGCAGACGCTGAACAGCCTCGACCGCGCCAAGGCGCGCCAGTCGAACATCCCCGACGGCCTCGCCAGCCGCATCTTCGCCGGTCAGGCGGGCGACCTGTTCCAGACTGTCGCCGACAAAAGCGGCCTCGTGTACGCCCTCGGTCGCATCGACGCCATCCATCAGGCCGACGTCGGCGCCGCCAACACCATGGCCGCCAATGCGCGCCTGCAAATGGGCCAGTTGATCAGCCGCGATGTCGCCAGCGTCACCGAAACGGCGGCGCGCGATCTGGTCAAGACCCGCACCTATCCGGCCACCGCCGCTCAGGCCTTGGGCGTCACGCCGCCCACCGCCAAGGCGGACAAGACGGACAAGAAAGCGAAGTCGTGATCGCGATGACTCTCAGCCTTAGCGAACAGGCGGGCGGCGCCTCCGAAAGCGCCTTCCGCAAGGCCTATGAGGCGGGCCAGCCCAGCCTGGTCTGCCGCAAGCTGATCGACGACCTCGAAACGCCGGTGTCCGCCTATCTGAAACTGGGGCGTACGCGCCCGTTCAGCTTCCTGTTTGAGTCGGTCGAAGGCGGCGCCCTGTCGGGGCGTTATTCGATCCTGACCCTGTCGCCCGATCTGGTCTGGCGCTGCTTTGGAGAGCGCGCAGAGATCGCCCGCGGCGACGCCATCGCCGCAGGGCGGTACACGCCGGAGTCCGAAACGACCCTGACCAGTCTGCGCGCCCTCGTCTCCGCCAATCGCATGGAGATTCCCGAAGGTCTGCCGCCGATGGCGTCCGGCCTGTTCGGCGTGTTCGGCTACGACATGATCCGGCTGATGGAGCCTCTTGGCGCGGGCAATCCCGATCCGCTCAGCTTGCCCGACGCGGTGCTGGTGCGCCCCACAGTCGTCTGCGTGTTCGACAATGTCGCGCACGAAATCCTGCTGGCCAGCGCGGTCTGGCCCGATGCGCGCCCGGCGCAGGACGCCTATAATGACGCCCATGCGCGTCTCGACGCGGTCGAAGCCGACCTGCGCGCCCCGCTCAACGCGCAACCGGCCCCGCAGGACCATCATCAGGAGCCTCTGTCGTCGCCGACCACGGCGGGCCAGTACGGCGCCATGGTCGAACGCGCGAAGGACTATATCGCGGCGGGCGACATTTTTCAGGTTGTCCCCAGCCACCGTTTCGAGGCGCCCTATCCGCTCGATCCGTTCGCCTTTTACCGGTCCTTACGCCGCCATAACCCGTCGCCCTATCTCTATTATCTCAATTTCGGCGACTTCCAGCTCGCCGGTTCGTCGCCGGAAATTCTGGTCCGCGTGCGCGACGGTAAGCTGACCATTCGCCCGATCGCCGGGACGCGCCCGCGCGGCAAGACGCCCGCCGAAGACAAGGCGCTCGAAGACGAACTGCTGGCCGATCCCAAGGAATTGTCTGAACATCTGATGCTGCTCGATCTGGGTCGCAACGATGTCGGCCGCGTCGCCAAGCCCGCCAGCGTGCGCGTGACGGAAAAGTTCATCATCGAGCGCTATTCGCACGTCATGCACATCGTCTCGAATGTCGAAGGCGACGCGCCCGAGACGCTCGACGCCGTGGACGCCCTGCTGGCCGCCCTGCCCGCCGGCACCCTGTCCGGCGCGCCCAAGGTGCGGGCGATGGAGATCATCGACGAACTGGAGACGGTCAAACGCGGCGTCGTCTATGGCGGCGGCGTCGGTTACATCTCATCCGGCGGCTCGGTCGATATCTGCATCGTGCTGCGCACCGCCCTGTTCAAGGACCGGATGATGTATGTGCAGGCGGGCGCGGGCGTCGTCGCCGACAGCGTGCCGCAAAAGGAATATGAGGAAACCTGCCACAAGGCGGGCGCCCTGATCCGCGCGGCGCAGGACGCCTGGCGCTACAGCTATCAGAGCAATTAAAGCGCGGTCTTTACCGCGTCGGCTCGCTGCCCGACGGCAGGGCTGGCGCGGATTGCGCGTCGGGAAAGGCGCTGCCGGATAGCTGGAAATCGGCCTGCGGCGCCGCCTGAACCGACGCCGCGACCGCCTTAGGCCCCGCCGACACGACAGACGCCATTAAAACCACGCTGACCAGCAAGGCCCCTGCCGCCATCAGCAGACCCAGCCCGGACGGTAAGGCTTTTTCGCCCTGCAACAGAGTCTGCGCGGCCAGCAGGCGTTGATCAGGCTGATGTGGTTGGGAGGCGTCCATAAGCGTTCTTGGCGACGGTTGGCTTTAATATCCGCCAGACGGTAGGCTGGTATGGTTAATGAAAATTTACAGTCTGCGCCGCGCTTCCCGCCTAATTGCCGCGCGCGCCATCTTGCCGCTTGGAAAATCGGACATATGTCCGTAATGAGGGCGTAACGGGAGGCCGACATGATCCTGGTCATCGACAATTACGACAGCTTTACCTACAACCTCGTCCATTATCTGGCCGAGCTGGGCGCCGAAACGAAGGTTTATCGCAACGATGCGCTCAGCGTGCAGGACGCGCTGGCCCTGGCGCCGAAAGCCATCCTGCTGTCGCCCGGACCGTGCGCGCCCGATCAGGCGGGCATCTGCCTGCCGCTCTTACGCGCCGCGCCCGAAGACATGCCGATCCTCGGCGTCTGCCTCGGTCATCAGTCCATCGGTCAGGCCTATGGCGGCGACGTGATCCGCGCCAAGACCCTGATGCACGGCAAGACCTCGCCGATCCATCACAGCGACAAGGGCCTGTTCAGGGACATGCCCAATCCGTTCACCGCCACGCGCTATCACTCTCTGGCCGTCAAGCGCGAAACCCTGCCCGCCGAGCTGGAGGTCACCGCCTGGACCGAGGACGGCGAGATCATGGGCCTGCAACACCGCACGCGCCCGATCCACGGCGTGCAGTTCCATCCCGAATCCATCGCCACCGAAGGCGGGCATCAATTGCTGGCCAACTTCCTCGAACTGGCGGGCGTGAAATCGCAAAACCTCTATGTCTGACGCTTTCAAACCTTTGCTGGCCAAGCTGGCCGAGGGCGCGACGCTGAACGAAGCCGACGCCGAAGCCTTTTTCGCCGCCTGCCTGCGCGGCGAACCGACCCCGGCGCAGGTCGCCGCCGCCGTCACTGCCATCCGCCTGCGTGGCGAAACGGTCGGCGAACTGGCCGCCTGCGCGCGCGCCATGCGCAAGGCCGCCATCCATCTCGATCATCCGTTTCAGGTCATCGACGTGTGCGGCACCGGCGGCGACGGCCTGCATACGCTGAACATCTCCACCGCCGTCGGTTTCGTGGCGGCGGGCGGCGGCCTCAAGGTCGCCAAGCACGGCAACCGCGCCATCACCTCCAAATCCGGCACGGCGGACGTGCTGGCGGCGCTCGGCGTCAATCTGGAGCCGACGCAGGCGCAGCAGCTTGAGGCGCTGAAGACAGCGGGCATCTGCTTTATGTTCGCGCAGGCGCATCACGGCGCCATGCGCCACGTCTCGCCGATCCGCCAGCAACTCGGCTTTCGCACCATTTTCAACCTGCTCGGTCCTTTGAGCAATCCGGCGGGCGCGCAGCGTCAGGTGGTCGGCGTGCCCTCGATCCGTTTCGTCGAGCCGATCGCGCAGGCGCTGGGCCAGCTCGGCGCGCAAAAAGCCTGGGTCGTGCATGGTTCCGGTCTCGACGAACTGACCACGACCGGCGAAACCGAGGTCGCCGAATGGCGCGACGGCTTTGTTCGCCTGTTCAGAATCACGCCGGAAGCCGTCGGCCTGCCGCGCGCGGCGCTGGCCGACATCATCGGCGGCGCGCCGGAGCATAACGCCGCCGAACTGGCGGCCCTGCTCGACGGTAAGACCGGCCCCTATCGCGACATCGTGCTGCTGAACGCCGCCGCCGCCTTTCTGGTCGGCGACAAGGTCGAGACCCTACGCGACGGCATCGACCTCGCCGCTCATGTGATTGACTCAGGGGCGGCGCGGGTGGCTCTGGACACCCTAATTCGGACAACCGCGCCCATTGAGAGCCAAAAATGAGCGATATTCTGGAAAAAATCGCGATTTATAGGCGTGAAGAGGTCGCCGCTCGCAAAGCGTCCGACGCCGATCTCGACGCGCGCCTCAAAACCGCCTCAGCGCCGCGCGGCTTCATGCGCGCGCTAAAGCGCGACCAAAAACCCGGCAACCTGTCTCTGATCGCCGAAATCAAGAAGGCCTCTCCGTCCAAGGGCTTGATTCGCGAAGACTTTGACCCGCCAAGCCTGGCCCGCGCCTACGCTGCGGGCGGCGCAAGCTGCCTGTCCATCCTGACCGACGCGCCGAGCTTTATGGGCCATGAATCGTTTTTCGAATCGGCCAGAGCCGCTGTCGATCTACCCTGTATCCGCAAGGAATTTCTGGTCGATGTCTGGCAGGTCGCCGAATCGCGCGCCCTGGGCGCCGATGCAATTCTGGTCATCATGGCGATGATCGACGATGCCCTGGCCGCCGACCTGATCGACGCCGCGCATGATCTTGGCATGGATGCGCTTGTTGAGGTCCACGATCGCAATGAGATGGACCGCGCCCTGCGCCTGAAATCTCCGCTCATCGGTATAAACAACAGAAACCTCAGAACTTTCGAGGTCAACCTCGCCACGACCGAAGACCTGTCCGGTAGGGTGGGTAGTGAGCATGTTCTGGTCGCCGAAAGCGGCATTTTCACACCGGACGACGTCGCACGGTGCGCCAAAACCGGCGCAACCGCCATGCTGGTCGGCGAAAGCCTGATGCGGCAAGCCGATGTGACGCAGGCGACGAAAAAACTTTTGTCGTTAGCTTGACATTAACAAGAACACATATAGAACATCATTCGTAGGTTCATGACTTGTTCCGCGCAACCTGTGGGGTGGCCGGGCGATGCGAAGGATGTCCTGATGCTGACGACCAAACAACGCGAACTCCTGATGTTCATTCACGAACGCATCAAGGAGACGGGCGTATCGCCCTCGTTCGATGAAATGAAGGAGGCGCTGGATCTGGCCTCCAAGTCGGGCATTCACCGCCTGATCACGGCGTTGGAGGAGCGCGGCTTTATCCGCCGCCTCGCCCACCGCGCCCGCGCCCTTGAAGTCATCAAGCTGCCAGATCAGGCGACCGCCTCAGCCCCGCCGCGCGGGCGTCAGGCCTTTGTGCCACAGGTGGTTGAAGGCGTCAAACCCGCCGAGGCGCCGCGCGCGGTCAATGACGATGCGCGCGAACTGCCGCTGCTGGGCAAGATCGCGGCGGGCGTGCCGATCGAAGCCATGGGTCAGGAACGCGACCGCCTGTCGGTCCCGGAGGCTATGCTTGGCGCTGGCGAGCATTATCTGCTTGAAATCGAAGGCGATTCAATGATCAACGCCGGGATTTTGAACGGTGACTATGTGGTGATCCGCAAGACCGACACGGCGCAGTCCGGCGAGATTGTCGTCGCCCTCGTCGATGATGCGACCGCGACGCTGAAACGCCTGCGCCGCAAGGGCGCGTCGATTGCGCTCGAAGCCGCCAATCCGGCCTATAAGACGCAGATTTACAACGACGGTCAGGTGAAGATTCAGGGCCGTCTCGTCGGCCTGATGCGCCGCTATCACTGATCGGCGTCCGCGTCCGATCTGATGGACCAGTAACGATGACCTCGCAAAGGCTGGGCGGCCCTGATCGCCCAGCCTTTTGGCTGTCGCGTCAGTTCCATAGCGCCGAGACGCCGGAAATCTCCGGCGCTGATGCGGTTGACGCTGGCGCATGCGGCGGGCCAGTCCGCCATCGGATTGCGCAGCACCACCAGATCGCTGGCCTGACACAAGGCCTCGAACACGGCTGGCTTTGGCGGCTTGTTGGAAAACCAGAATCCGACGCGATAGGGCGAGGTCGCTTTCGGAAGGCAAGCATAGCCTTTGCAAGAAAAATAGCGATCGCGCAGGTCGGCGTTCACGTTCAGATTATAGCGCTGTGTCCAAAGCTGAAAACCATATTGCCGCACCTTCGGACGCAGCACGAAAGCCTGGCCGCCAATCCGCACCGCCGCATTGCCGCCCGCCGGGTCGATCCAGATATCGCTGACCGGCGCGCGCGGCCACCACAGGATCGCGCTGGCCAGAACCAGACCCAGCCAACGCAGCCTTCCCTTGATTAAACACACCCAAAAGACGCCCAGGGTCGCCAGCGGCAGAACGATCTCCGGCGCGGATGGCCAGCCAATGACGGCATGCGGCCATCCGGCGGTGATGGCGGCGATCTGGCGTAACAGCGATAATCCGCCAGCGGCGACGTTCAGCAGCGGCTGCCCGAGCGGCGTCGCCGACAAGGCGGTCCCCAGCGCCAGAAACGGCATGACGATAAAGGCCGTGACCGGGGACTCGAACAGATTGGACGCCAGACCGTAAACGGAAAAGCGGTTGAAATAGGCGATAGCGAAGGGTGTCGTGGCGGTGGTGGCGACCAGAGACGCCAGAATGGACAGCCAGACGGCCTGCATCGCTGACTGAACGGCCCGCACCCAGGCCGGGACGCTGATCTCGCGAATGGGCGCGCGCCAGCCTTCAGCCAGCGCCAGCAAAGCCGCCGTGGCGCTGAACGACATCAGAAAGCCGGGCTGGATCACCGCCTCCGGCGTCAGGGCGATGACCACAAACGCCGCCATGGCTAGCGCGCGCAACGACAAGGCTCTACGATCCACAAGAATGGCGCCGAACGCAACGCAGGCGACGACCGCTGAACGCACCGCGGGCGCGGGCGCGCCGGAAATCGCCAGATATACAAGTACGAACACGACGCCCAACGCCGCCGCGATCTTCTTGATCGGAAAACGCAGCGCCAGCGGCGGAATTGACGCCATCAGCCAGCGCAGACCGAAAAAGACAAAGCCGCCGACCACCGCCATATGCACGCCGGAGATCGACAGGATATGCGCCAGCCCCGATGCGCGCATATCATTGATCAGAGTCTGCGGCACAAAGGCTTGCTGCCCTGTCACCAGAGCCGCCGCAAAACCGCCCAGTTCGCCGTCATCGCGCCAGACGTCGCGAATATCGGCGACCAGTTTTTGTGTAATCCACCAGCGCAGCCGATTGAGTTTTAAAATACAAGTGAGCTTGAAACTCACTCCGGGCGCAGCGGTTTTCGACACAGCCCTCGGCGCAAAGCCCGCCCCGCCGATACCCTGGAACCAAGCCGCCTGTGCAAAATCATAACCGCCTGGCAGGGACGGCGACGGCGGCGGGTTCAGAATAGCGAAAACGGAAATGGCGTCGCCCGGTCGGACCTGCGCCGCCTCGATCGCGCCGGTCCTCAGGGACACCCGCAGCCGAAGCGGCGTGCGCTCCGCCGCCACGCCGTCCATCCGAATCGGCGCCAGCAACAAACGCGGCGCCTCACGCGACGGCGAAATATTATCGACGACGAAGGCGGTCAGCCGGTATGTCGTGCGGTCCGGGTTCAGAACCGGCGCCGCCACATGGTCGGCGCGCAGCTTGGCGACCATCAGCCCCAGAGCGCACAGCAACAAGAGCGTCAGCACCGCGCTTAGCCAGCCCGGCGCCAGCCAACGCTGGCGCGCCCCCACCATCAGCAGCAATACACCGCACGACGCCGCGCATAACCACCAGACCGGTTCGTTCGGCAGGGCGAAGTACAAAGCCGCGCCCGCCCCAAACGCCACCGGCCCCCACAGGAACAGGCGTCCGCTCTGTTGCGCCCACGCCGATTGAACGGCCCGCCATATCGCTGATTTCATCCCCCCGCCCATGTTTAGGACTTGGTTGCGCGCCCCCGGCGCTATATGACGCAGACCAAACCGTAATCTGAGCTACATGACCATGTCCGATACGCCTTCGCAAGTCGTCACCCGTTTCGCGCCCTCGCCCACCGGCTTCCTGCACATCGGCGGCGCGCGCACCGCCCTGTTCAACTGGCTCTATGCCCGCCACACCGGCGGCAAATTTCTGATCCGCATTGAGGACACCGATCGCGCGCGTTCGACGAAAGAGGCCGTGGACGCCATTTTTCAGGGTCTCGACTGGCTGGGCCTGCACGGCGATGGCGAAGTCGTGTTCCAGCATACGCGTGAGCAACACCATAAGGACGTCGTGGCGGAACTTCTGGCCAAGGGCTGCGCCTACGCCTGCTTCATGACGCCGGAGGAAACTGAGGCCGCGCGTGAACAGGCGCGCGCCGATGGCCACGCTCTGCGTTCGCCGTGGCGCGACCGGACGCCATCCGCTGAGGAGATGCAGAAACCGCACGTCATCCGCTTTAAAGGCCCACTGAATGAGCCGCTGATCATTCGTGACGCGGTGCAAGGCGAGGTCGCTTTCAATACGAAAGACATGGACGATCTGATTCTGCTGCGGTCTGACGGCGCGCCAACCTACAATCTGGCCGTGGTCGTGGACGATCACGATATGGGCGTCACGCACGTCATTCGCGGCGACGACCACCTCAACAACGCCGCGCGCCAGACCCTGATCTATCAGGCGCTGGACTGGCGCACGCCGACCTTCGCGCATATCCCATTGATCCACGGCCCCGATGGCGCCAAGCTCAGCAAGCGCCACGGCGCGCAGGCGGTCGGCGATTACGAAGATCTTGGCTACCTGCCCGAAGCCATGCGCAACTATCTGGCCCGCCTCGGCTGGTCGCACGGCGACGACGAGATTTTCGACGACACCCAGGCGATAAGCTGGTTCGACGTTGCGGACATCAACAAGGCCCCCGCCCGCCTCGACTTCGCCAAACTGGGCAGCGTCAACGCCCACTGGATTCGCGTCTGCGAACCGGAACGCCTGACCCGCCTCGTCGCGCAGCGGCTACAGATCACGGATGCGGTGCAGCTTGAAACCTTGGCTCGCGCCCTGCCCTTGGTGCGCGAACGCGCCCAGACACTGGCGCAGCTTGGTGATCTGGTGCAGTTCGCATTGGCGAAAGGACCGTTCGCACTCGACGACAAAACAAAAAATCTGCTGACCGATGAAACCGTAGCGCGCCTGCGCCGACTTCACGAAAATGTGTTGACGTGGAAAGACTGGAGCGCCGGGACCATAGACGCAGATTTGAAAAACTTTGTTGAAAATGAAGGCATTGGCTTTGGAAAGATCGGTCCCGTGCTGCGTGGCCTGCTGTCCGCAGGTCATCCGGCGCCAGACATTTCCAGTGTTTTGGCCAGCCTCGGGCGCGAAGAAAGCCTGACGCGCCTGCAACAGGGCCTTTTCAATTAGGCCGCAGCTTTATATAGAGGCGCGACGCTGATTTAAGTTGCGCCGCAAAAACCCCGGTTGGGGTTTCACTATAATTTTTTGAGGCACGCGTAATGACCCAGACTACTGCGAATTTGACATTGGGCGACAAGGCGGTTGACCTGCCCGTTCTGAAGGGGACGCTCGGTCCCGACGTCGTCGATATCCGCAAGCTTTATGGCGCCACCGACGCCTTCACCTACGATCCGGGCTTCACCTCGACCGCCTCGTGCGAGAGCAAGATCACCTATATCGACGGCGACGCCGGCGTGCTTTTGCACCGCGGCTACCCGATCGGCGAACTGGCCGCCAAGTCGAACTTCCTCGAAGTCTGCTACCTGCTGCTGCACGGCGAACTGCCCAAGGCGGCGGAATACGAAGAATTTGAGGGCACGATCACGCGCCACACCATGCTGCACGAGCAGTTTGACAAATTCTTCTCCGGCTTCCGTCGCGACGCTCACCCGATGGCCGTCATGACCGGCGCGGTCGGCGCCCTGTCGGCCTTCTATCACGACAGCCTCGACATCCACGATCTGAAGCAGCGCGAAATCTCGGCGCACCGCCTGATCGCCAAGATGCCGACCATCGCCGCGCGCGCCTTCAAGTACAATCTGGGTCAGCCCTTCGTGCATCCGCTGAACAAGTTGTCCTATTCGGAAAACTTCCTGCGCATGTGCTTCGCGGTTCCGGCTGAGGAGTATGAAGTCAACCCTGTGCTGGCCCGCGCCATGGACCGAATCTTCATCCTGCACGCCGATCACGAACAGAACGCCTCGACCTCGACCGTCCGCCTGGCAGGTTCGTCGGGCGCCAACCCGTTCGCCTGTATCGCCGCGGGCATCGCCTGCCTGTGGGGTCCGTCGCACGGCGGCGCCAATGAAGAAGCGCTCAATATGCTGAAGGAAATCGGCACACCGGAGCGCATTCCGGAATTCATCGAAGGCGTGAAGGCGCGCAAGTACAAGCTGATGGGCTTCGGCCACCGCGTGTATAAGAATTACGATCCGCGCGCGACCGTCATGAAGCAGTCGGCGGACGAGGTTCTGGCCGCCGTCGGCGATCCGAACGATCCCCTGTTCCAGGTGGCCAAGGAACTGGAAAAGATCGCGCTGAACGATGAGTACTTCATCGAGCGCAAGCTGTTCCCGAATGTCGATTTCTATTCCGGCATCACCCTGTCGGCCATGGGCTTCCCGACCACCATGTTCACCGTGCTGTTCGCTCTGGCGCGCACGGTCGGCTGGATCGCCCAGTGGAAGGAAATGATCGAGGATCCTTCGCAGAAGATCGGTCGCCCGCGCCAGCTCTACACCGGCGCAGCGCAGCGCGAATTTGTGCCGCTGTCGCAACGCGGCTAAGATCGTTTCGATCCAAAAGCAAAGCCCGCTCTGGTTTGTCAGAGCGGGCTTTTTTTATGGCCACGAAAGGGAACCGCGCGATCCGATTATTATTGAACTACGGAAACCACGGAAAGCACGGACAAGAAAGGATGCGCGAAGCGCGTCATTTTCGGGATGTCATCCACAACAGGACGACAGGCTTTTCGTCCGTGCTTTCCGCGTTTTCCGTGGTTCAAACCTCTTAAATCAACCCCGCCAGCGGTGAAGACGGATCGGCGTAGAGTTTGCGTTGCATCCGTCCGGCCAGATAGGCTTCACGTCCGGCGATGACGGCGTGCTTCATGGCGCGGGCCATACGGATCGGGTCTTTGGCCTCGGCGATGGCGGTGTTCATCAGCACTGCGTCGCAGCCCAGCTCCATCGCCTCGGCGGCTTCCGAAGCCGTGCCGACGCCCGCATCGACCAGAACCGGCACCTTGGCGTTTTCGATAATGATGCGCAGGGTGACGGGGTTCTGAATCCCCAGCCCCGACCCGATCGGCGCCGCCAGCGGCATGATCGCCGCCGCGCCCGCCTCCTCCAGCTTGCGCGCATAGACCGGATCGTCGGAGCAATAGACCATGACGTCGAATCCGTCGCTGACCAGCAGCTTCAACGCCCGCAGCGTCTCCTCCATGTCGGGATAGAGGGTCTTGGGATCGGACAAAACCTCCAGCTTGACGAGGTTCCAGCCGCCCGCCTCGCGCGCCAGCCGCAAGGTGCGCACCGCGTCCTCGCCGGTGAAACAGCCCGCCGTATTGGGCAGGTAGGCGAAGCGGTCCGGTTTGACGAAGTCCATCAGCATCGGCTGGCTGGGGTCGGAGATGTTGACGCGGCGCACGGCTACGGTGACAATCTCAGCGCCCGAAGCCTCGGCGGCGGCGGCGTTCTGGGCGTAATCCTTGTATTTGCCGGTGCCGACGATCAGCCGCGACTGGAAGGTGCGGCCCGCCACGGACCATGTGTCTTGAGCAATGTGCGATTGATCGTCCACGGGCTTAACCTCCACCCACAAATTGTACAATTTCCAGCCGGTCGCCCTCATCGACGGCGGTGCCCAGCCAGGTCGAACGCGGCGCAATTTCGAGATTCTTTTCGACCGCCACCTTACGGCCATCGAGACCGATTTCCTCAATCAGGGCCGCCAGATTGCGCGCCTCGACCTCGCGCGCCTCGCCATTCAAGCGAATTTTCACCATATTTGCGCCCGTCTCAGCAAAAAAGACGCACTGACAGCGCTTGCATGCTTGTGGCGCCTGGTGTCAGGCGGTACAAGATCGGCTTCGCTGTCCGTGCAGGTTTCATGAAGCCCATATATGTCCTCAATGGCCCCAACCTCAACCTTCTTGGGGTGCGTGAGCCGGAAATTTATGGCTATGACACGCTGGCCGATATCGAATCGCGCTGCGCTGCGCTGCTGGAAGACGCCGGACATAGCCTCGTCTTCCGCCAGAGCAATCATGAAGGCCAGTTGATTGACTGGATTCAGGAAGCGCGCACCGAATCGGCGGCGCTGATCATCAATCCCGCCGGCTACAGCCACACCTCGGTGGCCTTGCTCGATGCGCTCAAGGCTTTGAGCGTCCCCATCATCGAGTGCCACCTTTCCAATCCCCAGACCCGCGAGCCCTTCCGCCATCACTCATATGTGTCATTGGCGGCGAAAGGGATTATTGCGGGATTTGGCGCCTTTGGCTATGAACTGGCCATCCGCGCCGCTCTGGCCCTGCTGAAACCCGCAGGTTGAGAAAAATCAGAGGCTTAACGAACTCAACCGCGTTGCTCAAGGTTAAGACATGACGACTCCCAAATCCGCCGCTTCCGAACCGATCGACCCCAAGCTGGTCCGCAAGCTGGCCGATATTCTCAAAGAAACCGAACTTACGGAAATCGAGGTCGAGCAAGGCGATCTTAAGATTCGCGTCGCGCGCCAGTTGACCGCTGCGGCCGCCGTCTCCTATGCGCCCGTCGCCGCGCCTGCGCCGGTTGCGGCTCCCGCGCCTGTCGCTGCGCCGTCCGCTGACGCGCCCGCCGCAGCGACCCCTGCGCCCGCCGCCGCCAAGGACGCGGTCAAGTCGCCCATGGTCGGCACCTGCTATCTGTCGCCGCAGCCCGGCTCGCCAGCCTTCGTCAAGGTCGGCGACAAGGTCAAGCAAGGCCAGACCCTGCTGATCATCGAAGCCATGAAGACGATGAACCCGATCCCATCGCCGCGCGACGGCGTCGTGGCGCAGATTCTGGTCAGCGACGCCCAGCCGGTCGAGTTCGGCGAAGCCCTGATCGCGTTCGAGTAAGGTTTCATGACCAAGTCCTTTGACAAGATCCTGATCGCCAACCGCGGCGAGATCGCGCTGCGCGTCATCCGCGCCGCCAAGGAAATGGGCATCGCCACGGTCGCGGTCCATTCCGAAGCCGACCGTAACGCCCTGCACGTTCATCTGGCCGACGAAAGCGTCTGCATCGGACCGGCGGCGGCGTCCAAATCCTATCTCAACATTCCCTCGATCATCGCTGCGGCCGAAATCACCGGCGCTCAAGCGGTCCATCCGGGCTACGGCTTCCTGTCGGAGAATGCGCGTTTCGCCGAAATCGTCGAAGCGCACGGCCTGAGCTTTATCGGCCCTAAGCCCGAACATATCCGCATGATGGGCGACAAGATCACCGCCAAGCAGGCCGCCAAGGATTCCGGCATTCCGGTCGTTCCGGGTTCGGACGGTGGCGTCGCCACGCTGGAAGAGGCGATGGCGGCGGCGGAGACCATCGGCTTTCCCGTGCTGATCAAGGCGGCGGCGGGCGGCGGCGGACGCGGCATGAAGGTCGCCAAGACCAGGGATGACCTCAACGAAGCCTTCCTGAGCGCTCAGACCGAAGCCGCCGCCGCGTTCGGCGACGGCACGGTCTATATGGAGCGTTATCTCCAGAAGCCGCGCCACATTGAAATCCAGGTCATCGCCGACAGCCACGGCAATGTCGTCCACTTGGGCGAACGCGACTGCTCTTTGCAGCGCCGTCACCAGAAGGTGCTGGAGGAAGCGCCTTCGCCGGTCATTGACGACGCGGCGCGCGACAAGATCGGCATGATTGTCGTCAACGCGATCAAAAAGATCGGCTATCTCGGCGTCGGCACCATCGAGTTCCTGTATGAAGACGGCGAATTCTTCTTCATCGAGATGAACACCCGCCTGCAGGTCGAGCATCCGGTGACCGAATACATCACCGAAACCGATCTGGTGCGCGAACAGATCCGCATCGCCGAAGGCCACCCGCTGTCCTTTACGCAGAAGGATATTCAGTTCAAGGGCCACGCCATTGAGGTGCGCATCAACGCCGAAAACGCGCGCACCTTCACGCCGTCGCCCGGCACGGTCACCGACTTCCACGCGCCCGGCGGCCTCGGCGTGCGCATGGATTCGGCCATGTATAACGGCTATGCGATTCCGCCCTATTACGACTCGCTGATTGGCAAGCTGATCGTTCACGGCCGCGACCGCCCCGAAGCGCTGGCGCGTCTGAAGCGCTCGCTGGAGGAGACGGTCGTGTCCGGCATCGACACCACCATCCCTTTGTTCCTCGACCTGTTGCAGGAAAAGGACATCCAGACCGGCGACTACAATATTCACTGGCTGGAAAACTGGATCAAGGCGCAGACGCCGCAAGCCTGACCAAACCGATGAAAAAGCCTTGCCGAGCGCAAGGCTTTTTCTTTTTGCGTCAAGGGTCCATTCGATATACTATAACGCCATGAAAGCGCTTGCCGTCCCCACCAGCCTCGCCCTCGCCGCCGCCTTAATGGTCGCTGGCGTCGCACATGCCGGACCCAGCGACTACGCCTACAAGACCTCGACCCTGCACAATGTCGTCATCAGCGAATACGGCAAAAAGCCTGCGCCGTCCGGTTTGTTGCGCACCTGGCTGAGGATCGGCGTGACGGAAAATCACCTGGCCAGTCTCGACGTCTATCTGAACTATCAGGGCGAGGCGCAAAAACTGCCGCCGCTGGGCGCGACCTGTGACATCGTCTATCACATGGGCTGGATCGAGGGTTATTTCAAACCGCTGCAAAGCGCGGCGGATCGCGACCGCGTCATCGACGATTTCACCTGCAAGCCGGACGCGAAGCGCGCTGTAAAAAGCAGTCTGCGCGCTAACGCCGCCTTCTTTAAACGCAATCGCATTACAACCTGATCAAACCACAGTCAGATTTGCACACGGCGCTTTGATCCAGTTGTGCAGGGCTCGCCTCCGCCTCATCGTTCAGACGCCGCAATCACCGCCAGAAACGCCGCTCCATACCGTTCCAGCTTCGCTTCTCCGACGCCCGGCACGCTCGCCATATCTTCGCGCGTTGCAGGACGGCGGCTGGCCAGTTCAATCAACGTCTTATCGTGGAAGATGACATAGGGCGGGACGCCCTGTTCGCGGGCCAGTTCGACGCGTTTACTGCGCAGGGCTTCAAACAGGGCCTGATCGGCGGCGGGGATGGCGGAAGCCGCCTGCTGGCGGGCGGCCTTGCGGGTTCTGACGCGTTTGGCTGAGGGCGCGCGCAGGTGCAGCGGCGGTTTCTGACGCAGAAAGTCGCGGCCTGCGGGCGCGATCGACAGGCCGCCATGACCGGCCAGATCGACCTCGATCAGGCGCAGGGCGATTAGTTGCCGCAGAATCGCCCGCCATGTGCGACTGTCGTGTTCGGTCCCGATGCCGAAGGTGGAAATCTGATCGTGGCCGAAGCCTCGGATGCGCTCATTGTCCGCCCCGAGCAGCACATCGACAATATAGGCCTGCCCGAAACGCTCGCCGGTGCGGTAGATGCAGGACAGGGCCTTTTGCGCAGCAATGGCGCCGTCGAACAGTTCAGGCGGATCGGCGCAGGTGTCGCAATGGCCGCACGGCGCGCTTTGGTCGCCGAAATAGGCCAGCAGCGCCTGACGGCGGCAGCCCGCTGTCTCGGCCAGACCCAGCAGGGCGTCGAGTTTCTGGCGCTCCATGCGT
Source organism: Asticcacaulis sp. (assembly GCF_051956075.1). GTDB lineage: Bacteria > Pseudomonadota > Alphaproteobacteria > Caulobacterales > Caulobacteraceae > Asticcacaulis. The sequence goes on from NZ_JBQCGA010000031.1 coordinate 44,889, forward strand.
TTGCGCGCGTCAGGCGCGTCGGACTGCTCGATAAAGCGGCTGCGCAGGGCTATGTCTTCGGAGCCGTAGAGCATCAGCGCCTCAGACGGCAGGCCGTCGCGTCCGGCCCGGCCCGTCTCCTGATAATAGGCCTCGATGCTGCCCGGCAGGTCGAGATGGACGACGAAGCGCACGTCCGGCTTGTCGATGCCCATTCCGAAGGCGATGGTGGCGACCATGATCACCGCCTCGCCGTGCTGAAAGCGCGTCTGATTCGCTTCGCGCGCCGACTTGTCCATGCCCGCGTGGTAGGCGAGCGCCTCATAGCCCTGATCACGCAGCCAGGCGGCGGTCTCCTCGGTCTTGCGCTTTGACAGGCAATAGACGATGCCGCTTTCGCCGTTGTGCTTATTGAGAAATGACTTGAGCTGGACGCGCGGATTGTCCTTTTCTTCAATGGCATAATAAATATTCGGCCGGTCGAAACCGGCGATGAAGGCGTCGTCTTGTCTTATGGCGAGATGCGCCAGAATCTCCGCGCGCGTTGGCGCGTCCGCCGTCGCGGTCAGGGCCATGCGCGGCGTATCGGGAAAGCGCTGAACCAGCGCGTCGAGTTGGCGATAGGACGGTCGGAAATCGTGCCCCCACTGTGACAGGCAGTGAGCCTCGTCGATGGCGATCAGCGAGAGCTGCGCCTGCGACAGCCGCTCCAGCACATCGTCGCGCAGCAGAGTTTCGGGCGCGGCGTAGAGCAGATCGAGCGCGCCATTTTCGACGTCGCGCCACAGGGCCTGGCGCGCCTCGCCCGACAGATCGGAATTGAGCGCCGCCGCCCGAACGCCCGCCTGCCGCAGGGCTGCGACCTGATCGGCCATCAGGGCCAGCAGCGGCGACACGACCAGCCCCATGCCGGGACGAACAATGGCCGGAATCTGGTAGCACAAAGACTTGCCGCCCCCGGTCGGCATCAGCACGAAGGCGTTATGACCGGCGATGACATGCTCGACGATGTGCGCCTGCGGGCCGCGAAAGGCGTCATAGCCGTAAACTGTTTTCAGAACGTCGAGGGCTGAGGTCATTAAGGCTTTCTGGCGGTTTATGAGGAAATATGGTCTGAGTGTCGTCCGATCGCGTCAAGGTTACCGTCTATGCCCGAACCTGTTCAACACGTTTCCGACACCGCCTTCTGGGTCGCGTGGCATCGCGCGCAGGAAGGCAAACGGCGCGACGCCCTGTTTCACGATCCGCTGGCGGAAAAACTGGCCGGAGAGCGCGGACGCAACATCGCCAGCCATATGGGGATTCCGCGCGCCATGGCATGGTCGATGGCGCTGCGCACCCATATTATCGACAGACTGATCCGCGACGCCGTGAAAGACGGCGCCGACATGATCCTCAATCTGGGCGCCGGACTGGACACCCGCCCCTATCGCCTTGAGCTGCCACCGGAACTGCAATGGGTCGAAGTCGATTTCGCGCCGATGATCGCGTACAAGGAGGAGGCGCTTGCTGACGAGAAGCCCGTATGCCGACTTAAGCGTCTTGTATGCGATCTGGGCGACGATGCGGCGCGGCGCGAAACGCTGGCGGCTTTGCGGGCGAAGCGCATCCTTGTGCTGACCGAGGGCGTGGTTCCCTATTTGAGCAACGATCAGGTCGCGGGTCTGGCGCATGATCTGGCCGCGCAACCCCATATCATGGCCTGGCTCAGTGACTATTACGCGCCACTGTTCCACACCTTGTCGGCGCGCGGCAAGGTGATGCGTCGGCTGGCGGAAAACGCGCCGTTCCGCTTCGATCCTGGCAGTTCGCGCGACGACTGGCCGCGCTTTTTCGCCGCCTGCGGCTGGCAGATCGACGAGATGATCTATCTGGGCGAAGAAGGCCGCAGACTGGGACGCGACCTACCGGTCAATCCGCTGATGCGCCTGATGATGCGGTTCGCGCCGGAAGAACGTCTGCGTCCCTATCGCCGCATGAACGGCTTTGTTCGTTTTACGCGCGGCGATCATGTCCAGTCGATCTAGCCGCGTTAACCTTCAGGCAACCTTTCGAGACGAAGCTGCATACGCTGCAGTGTGCAGAACCGTGCGCGAATCGCGTGGTAAGACCGGCGCTACCTGATATGGTTTGCAGCCATACTTGGTCGTCCCCTCTGCAATAATTATTTTGAATTGGCTTATTCGTGATTATTCGCTAGCCTGCGCCCCATAATAATGGTCCCCAGGGAGTCCGTATCATGTCATCCGTTTCACGGCGCGGTTTCATCGGCGCCAGCGCGATAGGCGCTCTGGCGCTCGGCCTTAATCTTGGCCGCCCCGCGCATGCGCAAGGCGCAGGTTTTGTCTCCCGCGACGGCGCGCATTTCAAGCTTGACGGTCAGACCTACCGCTATGTCGGCGCCAATATCTGGTATGGCGCCTATATCGGTTCGGCGGCCAGTTTCGGCGACCGCACGCGTCTGGTGAAGGAACTCGACGATCTCAAAGCGCTGGGCGTCGGCAATCTGCGCGTTCTCGGTTCGTCGGAACTGTCGCCGCTGATCAACTCGCTTGATCCGGCCTTTTCCTATGAGCCGGGCAAATATAATGACGACTTGCTGACCGGACTGGACTTCCTGCTGGCCGAAATGGGCAAGCGCGACATGAAGGCGGTTCTGTACCTGACCAACTTCTGGGAATGGTCAGGCGGCATGGTGACCTACCAGTACTGGACCAATGGCGGCCACTACATCAACATGAACGATCCTGCGCATCCTTGGCCGGAATTTGCGGATTTTTCGGCGCAGTTCTACGCCGACGGCGCGGCCAAACAGGCCTATTGGCAATATGTCGGCATGCTGACCAACCGCGTCAACTCGATCACTGGCAAGCCCTATAAGGACGATACGGCCATCATGGCCTGGCAGCTCTGCAACGAGCCGCGTCCTGGCGGCAGCGACGCCGCCGTTCTGGCCAATGCGGACGCCTATTACGGCTGGATTGCGGACACGGCGGCGCTGATCCGTCAGCAGGCGCCCAACCATCTGGTGTCGCTGGGACACGAAGGGCTGATGGGCGCCAATATGCATGAAGATATTCTGATAAAAGCCCATGAACACATAGATTATCTGACCGCGCACATCTGGCCGCAAAACTGGAGCTGGGTTGATAAGGATGATCTGGCTGGCAGTTTCGACGCTGGCGCCGCCAAGGTGCAGGCCTATATCGACGCCCATATCCGCATCGCGCGTCAGATCAATAAACCGCTGGTGTTTGAGGAATTCGGCTTCCCGCGCGATAATATCGCCTACGATCCCGGTACGCCGACCACCTTCAAGGACAGATTCTACAGCCTGATCTACAAGGCGGTCGAAGACGCCATCGTGTCCGATACGCCAGTGGCGGGCTCGAATTTCTGGGCCTGGGGCGGCGCAGGTCGCGCCCTGCACGCCGATCATCATATGCTGCGTGGCGAAACCGCCTATGTCGGCGATCCGCCGCACGAGCCGCAGGGCTGGTACAGCGTATTCAATACAGATACCAGCACGCAGGCCCTGATCCGCGCGCATGCGGCGCGCCTCAAGGCTTTGGCGTCAGCATAGAAAAAGGCCGCGCCGCTCTGGGGGGGATGACGAGGGGCGCGGCCAGACCGAAAATCAGAAGAGGCCGTTCTGATAATCGGTAAAGGCTTGCTTGACCCCGTCATGGTCATTCATGACGAACGGGCCATAACGCACCAGCGGTTCTTTCAGGGGCAAGGCGGTCGCGACCAGGGCGCGGGCGCCGTCCTGACCTGCAACCAAGTTGAGCGTATCGCCATCGGCGTTCAGCAGGCCCGCCTGCCCAGCGCTGATCAGGGTCTGTTCGACCGCGACGCCGCCTTTGAAGACATAGACAAAGCCCTGATGATCCTTGGGCAGCGGCAGGGTAATGTCACCCTCACCGTCCAATGTGACATCGATCAGGACGGGTTGGGTCGGCGGCGACATGATCGGCCCCATAAGGCCTTGCAAGCGTCCCGCAAGCACGCGCGCTTCGGCCTTGCCAACGATAAGCGCAGGCACGTCTTCAGCGGCTATGTCGCGCGCCACAGCCTGTTGCCGCTTATTCTCGCCCGGCAGGTTCAGCCACAATTGGAATCCGAAAGCCTCATCGCCACCCAGACTCAAGCCCTGGCTGACGCCGCGACCAGCGGTCAGCCATTGCGCGCCGCCCGCAGGGATCATGCCGCCCTTGCCCGCCGTGCTGTGCCACGCCACGCCCTGCATGACGCAGGTGATGATCTCGAAACCGGCACATGGATGTTCGACCAGATCGCCGAAGACCGCGCCGTAGCGCATGTCTTCAAACAAAAGGAAGGGATCAACCTGATCGAGCGCTTCGGTTCCGATCACCCGGTTCAGCCGCGCGCCGGAATTTTCACTGGACGGAATACCGCGCACCACGCGCTCGATACGGCGCGCCTTGTGCTTCTGTGTCTGCGAACTCATGAACATCGACCATCTCCGTTGCGGAAAATACGCCCGCTCAAAATCACAGGATTACGCTTGTGAGCGTCGATATAATCCGCTAGCTTCGTTTCAGGAAGACGCGCAAAGCGCATCATGGTGTTGCACAAAATGGAACAGGCTCGCATCGACTTCGACGATCTGCACGCCTTTTTCCGGGTCGCGGAAACCGGCAGTTTCGCCAAGGCGGCGCAAAGGCTGGAATCATCCAAATCATTGATTTCCCGCCGTGTGGCGCGGCTTGAAGAGACGCTTAATGCGCAACTTCTGCAACGCTCGGCGCGCGGCGCGCTGCTGACCGAGGCGGGCCAGACCTATTATGAAGAAGCGCGCGCGGCGATGGCGCAACTGGAATGCGCCGCCGAAAGCCTGTCCGGTTCGGTCGGCGACATTTCCGGACAGATACGCCTGACCGGCCCGGTGTTTTTCGGATCGGAATATCTGACGCCAGCCCTGGCCGAGTTCGCCCGGCTGTACCCCAATGTCGAATTGTGCATCGACTATATTGACGAAAAGGTCGATCTGATCCGCGAAGGCTATGATCTGGCGGTGCGCGTCGGCGCCCTGCCCGATTCCAGCATGACGTCGCGCCTGCTTTGCCAGTCCCGGCGTGTCGTCGTCGCCAGCCGCGGCTATCTCGATACGCACCCGCCCATTCTCGAACCTGAGCATCTGGGCGGTCAGACCATCCTGCACTATAACGGCGTCAACGCTCAGGATCTGTGGCGCTATCAGGCCGAGGGCGAAGAGCGCGCCGTCACGATCCGCCCGCATCTGCGCTCGAACAACGCCTATATGTTGATGGAGGGCGTGCGCGCCAGCCTGGGGCTGACCTTGCTGCCGGTCTATATTGTCGGGCGCTACATTCAGTCCGGCGAAGCCGATACGGTGCTGGACAATTACGATTGGGGCGTCACGCCTGTGCATATCCTGATGCCGCCGGGACGGGCGCCGACGCGGCGCGTGCGCACCCTGATCGACTTTCTCGCCTTACGTTTCCGCAATAAGTTCGCCTGACATGACCGGAGCGCCGCCTGATCTCCCATCCAACTGGCTTTGTCTGGATGCGCGCGGCCATCGCTGCCCTGTGCCGACCCTGCGCCTGCGTCGCGCGCTGGCGCAAGAGGACGTCGCCGGGGTGCGGTTGCTGGCCGATGACCCGATGGCGCAGATTGACGTGCCGCATTTTTGCAATCAAAACCAGTATCGACTCATGGCGACCCATGCGCTTGACAAGGGGTGGGCGTTCGATGTCTCCCTGCGGGTTTAAAGCCCGCTTTTGTGTTACACTCCTGTTTACCTGGCGTATCTAAGGTGACATTGCCATGACCCTGATTCCTCCGTTTTCACCGTGCATAAAGGCGCTTTCATGCTGACCTTTCCTGCGCGTCTTTTGGTTCTCAGCCAGGATGAGCTGTGGTCGCACGCCCTGGCGGACGATATGGACCGACTGGGGCTGCGCACGCTTTGCGCAACCGACAAGGACGCAGCGCGCATAGCGCTGGGCGATCTGCCGATTGAAGCGGTTCTGGTTGATGAAGCAAGCTTTCCATCCGAGGAGGCGATAGTCGACAGCCTGCGCGCCGCCGCCGCGCCGCGCCGCATCGCCGTCGCCATGATGCGCCGCGACGACCATCATGTGGTGCCGATCGGCTGGGACATGGTGTTTACGCGCGAGTCGCATCCGCAGCAGATCCTGCTCAGTATCGAACATCTGGTGCGCGGATGCGTCTGCGAAGAAGAATATGATACGCGTTGTCAGACCTTCGCCGCCGACATGCCCGATCTGGAAGCGCAGATGGCGTCGCAACCGGCGCTCAGCCTGTTGTCGGTCGGCCAGCCGGACCCGGAATTTCTCGCCATCAACCACATCCTGAAAGCCGAAGGCGTCGATGTGGTCGCCGCCTTGAGCAGCTATGGCGCGTTCGATTATCTGCACGACCGCACTTTCGATGCGGTTTTACTGTGGGGCGGCGCGCAACCGGCGGAGGCTCTGGCCATTGCGGGCGGTATGCGACGCAATACGCGCCTTTATCATACGCCGGTCCTGTTGCGCCTGAACCGGCTGGTCGAGATCGACGTTGGTGACGCCTACCTGCGCGGCGTCAACGACATCGCCAATCCCAGCGCCAGCGTCACGGAAATCGCCCATCGCCTGATCCGTCTGGCGCGCGGCTATCGTCGCCAGACAACGATCCGCAAAACACTCGATTCCATGCGTCATCGCCCGGAGATGGACAAGGCGACCGGTCTGTTCGGACGCGACCTGTTTGCTGGCCATCTGGCGCGGTTATCGCAAGCCTGTCGGGAGCGTCAGCGCACGCTCAGTCTGTGCGTTCTGCGCATCGCCGATACGCCGGACATCGCCCGCGCCCGCGCCAAGGGCGCGCTGGAGCGCGCCGCGCCGCAAATTGGTTCGATGATCTCGCGACTGGTGCGTTCCGAAGACAGCGCCGGACGATTGTCGAACGACGTCTTCGCCATCGCCCTGCCCGCCACCAGCCTGTCGCAGGCGCGTAATGTCGGCGAGCGCATATCCGCCGTCATCAGTTGCACCGCTTTCGATTCCGGTCAGGGCAAGCCGCCCTTCGTGGTCGAATTCACGATTGGCGCAGCGGAATTGCTGCCTGGCGAAGCGGCGGGCGCTGCGCTGATGCGCGCCTCGCGCGCGGCGGGCGACACAGCTAAGGAAGCGGTTTAGGCTTCTTTAGCCAAACGCGACAAATCCTTCATGATTTTCTCCGCCGCCGTCAGACGCTGCGCTGCGTCCGGCCAGTCACCGCGCACCAGCAGCTTCTGATCTGGGCGCAGTTTCCAGTCGGGTCGGGTCGGAATAAAGCGCACCAATCCCATGGGGTTGGCGAAGCTGTCATTGCGGAAGCTGATCACCGCGCCCTTGGGGCCGACGTCGAGCTTGGCGACATTGGCCTCGCGGCACAGACCTTTGATCCCGACCACCTTGAGCAACTGCTCGGCTTCTTCCGGGATCGGACCGAAGCGGTCGATGAGTTCCGAGGCCAGGGCTTCGCGGTCCTCCATCTTCTCCGCTTCGGAGACGCGGCGATAAATGGCCAGGCGAATATTGAGGTCGGAAATGTAGCTTTCCGGAATCATGACGGCCGCGCCGGTATTGATCTGCGGCGACCAGGCGCGCGCGTCGGTTAGGCTATGATCGCTTCGTTCGCGAAGCTCGGCGACCGCGTCCTCCAGCATCTGCTGATACAGTTCGACGCCGATTTCGCGGATATGGCCCGACTGTTCGTGACCCAGCAGATTGCCGCCGCCGCGGATGTCGAGATCGTGGCTGGCCAGTTGGAAGCCTGCCCCAAGATTATCTAGGGATTGCAGAACCTTGAGGCGTTTCTCTGAGGCAACACTTAAAGTCTTATGTTGCGGCGTGGTCAGGTAGGCGAAGGCGCGGGTCTTGGATCGCCCGACCCGTCCGCGGATCTGATAGAGCTGCGCCAGCCCGAACATATCGGCGCGATGCACAATCAGCGTATTCGCCGACGGCACATCCAGACCCGATTCGACGATGGTGGTGGACAACAGCACGTCGTATTCGCCGTCATAGAAGGCGCTCATCACGTCTTCGAGCGCGGTCGGCGAGAGTTGACCATGCCCGATGACGAACCGCACCTCTGGAACCTGAGCGCGCAGGAAGTCGGCGACCTCATGCAGGTCGCTGATCCTCGGCACGACATAATAGACCTGACCGCCGCGATATTTCTCGCGCAGCAGGGCTTCGCGCAGGGTCACAGGATCATAGGGCAGCACATAGGTGCGCACCGCGATACGATCGACCGGCGGGGTGGCGATAATCGACATATCGCGAATCCCAGATAGCGCCATTTGCAACGTCCGAGGTATGGGCGTTGCAGATAATGCAAGCATATGCACATCGGCGCGGAAGGATTTCAGCTTTTCCTTATGCTTGACGCCGAAATGCTGCTCCTCATCGACGATGACCAGGCCGAGATCCTTGAAGGCGATCTGCTCCGACAGCAGGGCGTGCGTGCCGATCACCACCTCGATCTCGCCCGCCTTCAGGCCTGCGCGCGTCTCATCGGCCTCCTTGCGCCCGACCAGGCGCGACAATTGCCGCACCCGCACTGGCCAACCCTGAAAGCGCTGGCTGAAGGTCTTGAAATGCTGGCGCGCCAGCAGAGTCGTCGGGCAGACGACCGCCACCTGCTGCCCCGACATGGCGACGACGAAGGCGGCGCGCAGCGCCACCTCGGTCTTGCCAAAGCCGACATCGCCGCAAATAAGCCGATCCCTCGGATGACCGCGTCCGAGGTCTTCCAGCACGTCGGCGATGGCGCCGAGCTGGTCGTCCGTCTCCTCATAAGGGAACTGGGCGCAGAACTCGTCGTAAAGCCCGGATGGCGGGTCGATCTGCGGACCCGCCTTGGTGGCGCGCGCAGCGGCGAGTTGGATAAGGCCCTCAGCCATTTCGCGCAAACGCTCCTTGGCCTTGGCCTTGCGCGCCTGCCAGCTTGCCGAGCCGAGCCGGTCGAGCTGCGCCATCTCGCTGTCGCCGCCATAGCGCGTCAGGAGGTCGATATTCTCAACGGGCAGGTACAGTTTGGCGTCATTGGCGTATTGCAGATCGAGACAATCATGCGGCGCGCCCGCGACGTCGAGCGTTCGCAACCCGTCATAACGACCGATGCCGTGCTCGATATGCACGACCAGATCGCCGGTCGATAAGGATGAAGCTTCCGCAAGAAAATTCTGCGCTCTGCGTCGTTTACGTGGGCGGGCTAATCTGTCGCCTAAAATATCGGTTTCCGAAATGACCGCCAGCGCTTCGGTCTCGAAGCCATGATCGAGTGGGATCACCGCGCGCTGGATCGGTTTGACCTTTGTGCCTGCGACGCCAAAGCTCTGCGCGTCCGGCCAGTCCTTCGCCAATCTCAAACCTTCCAGACCGTGATCGGCCAGCATCTGGCCCAGTCGGTCAGATGAGCCTTCCGTCCACGAGGCGAACAGGACACGCTTGCCGGTCTTGGCCAGGGCGCGCGCATGGTCGGCGACGGTGGTGAACAGATTGGTCGCGTCGAGACGCCGCGCTTCAGCAAAATCGCGCCCGGGACGCCCGCCCAGATCGACGCCGCCTGCATGGGCGAACGGTTCGAAACGGCGCACGCGCCGTCCCGTCAGGAGAGCCGTTAGATCGTCATTATCGAGATAGAGTTGTTCTGGAGGCAGGGCGCGATACCGGCCTTCGGCGGCGTCGCGGCGCAGTTCAAAGGCGTCCTGCGCCGCCGCCTGCTGTTCGGCCACGGCGTTTTCCGCCAGGGCGTCCAGCATGATGACGGCTTCCGGCGTCAGATAGTCGAACAGGGTGTCGAGATGATCGTAGAACAGAGGCAGTAGATGCTCGACGCCCTGACGTCGTATGCCCGACGACAGGGCCGCATACATAGGATCGTCACCAGACGCGCCGAAATGACTGAGATAGCCCTGGCGGAAGCGACTGATCCCGGCCTCATCGAGTCGAATTTCCGAGACGGCGGTAAAGTCGAGCGACTTGACCTGACTGAGCGAACGCTGCGTCTCCGGGTCGAAGCTGCGGATCGACTCCAGTGTGTCTCCGAAGAAGTCCAGCCGCATCGGATCGTCATGCGTGGGTGAAAATACGTCCACAAGACCACCGCGCACGGCGAACTCCCCGCGCTCCGATACGCTGGAAACGCGCACATAGCCGTGGCGCAGGAAGTAGGCTTCCAGATCGGCCGGATCGAGCGACTGACCCGGCTTCAGGCTCAGACGCCCCTCTTCGATCATGGCGCGCGGCGGCACGCGCTGCATGACCGCCGCCGCCGTCGTCACCACCAGAAGCGGCGCATCACCCTTCCGCCGCGCGGTCAGTTGCGACAGGGCGCACATGCGCTGCGCCACCACGCCCGGCGTCGGGCTCATGCGGTCATAGGGCAGACAGTCCCAGGCCGGGAAGGTCAGAACCTCGAGTTCAGGCGCGAAGAATTTGAGCGCCTCCAGCACGGCGTTCATGCGGCTGAAATCGCGCGCGACAAACAGGCTGAGATCGGCCCCGCGCGCTATATCGGCGGCGACCAGACTGTCGTAGCCTTCGGGGCAACCGCTGAGGGTCAGCGCGCCCTCCTGGCGGCTCAGATCGGGAAAGGCGGACATTATGAGCTAGAGTTTCGTATAAGCTGTTTTGTAATAGTAGTTGAGTTCATTCATGATTTCCGATTGATATTCAATCGGCGTTGGATCGCGCTCGATGATCCAGCCATAAAGATCCTGATCGGGAACTTCGAGCAGAACTTCAAACAGGTCGAGTTGCGCGTCGCTCATCATCGGCAACCGGTCGTCTGCGAAATTGCCAAGGATAATATCCGCCTCTTTGAAACCCCGACGCCAGGCGCGGAACGATAACTTCTTCAACCGGGCTTCACGATCGTTCGCCGACATAGCTGGGCCTTTGCGCAAAAAGATCAAGGGGCCTTCTCATAAAGCAAATTTGGTGCTTGATAAGCCCCATGCGGCCAGAAATTTTGTTTCCCTACTTCACCAGCGTGAGCAGCCTGAAAGGCGTTGGTCCCAAGCTGGCGCCTGCTCTCAGTCAGCACGTCGGCCCTTATGTGCGCGATCTGGCCTTTTTCCTGCCGGTTGGACTTATCCAGCGCCCGACGGTCACGCTTGATCGCGCTGTTGTTGGCGACGTCCAGACGGTCGCCGTCACGATTGGCGGTTATCCGCCCTCCGGCCCAAAAGGACCGCAACGGATTGAGACCTTTGATGACGGACGGCGTCTGAGTCTGGTCTATTTCCACCGTATTCGCGGCTTTGAGGCGCACCACCCTATCGGCGCGCGCCGTCTGGCCAGCGGCAAGATCGAGTCGTTTAA
>NZ_JBQCGA010000032.1:0-87240 GCF_051956075.1 Asticcacaulis sp.
GACAGTTGCACGATGCGCGCCACCCCGCCCGCGCGTTCGATCAGCGGCACATAGGCGTCGTACATCGGCTCGAACACCACCACCTCGTCGCCCGGCGTGATCAGGGCCAGAAGCGACGCGCAGATTGCCTCGGTCGCGCCGGAGGTGACGACCACCTCGCGATCGGGATCGAGCGCAATGCCTTGCGTGCGCGCATAAAAGTCGCTGACCGCCTGACGCAGCACCGGCAGACCACGCATCGGCGCATACTGGTTGGATTGCTCCATCAGCGCTCGCGCAGCGGCTTCGCGCACCTGCGGGAAACCGTCCGTTGCCGGGAAGCCTTGGCCCAGATTGATCGCCCTGTTCGCCTTCGCCGCCAGCGACATGGTCTCGAAAATGCTGGTCGGCAAATGGGCGAAGACGGGGTTCATAGGGTCGAGGACACCTTCCATAAGTCGATCCCGCCCTCAGTGGCGAAGGCGTCGATCTGGCGCAATTCCTCCGCCGAGAAGGCGAGATTGTCGAGACTTTTCAGCGAGTCCTGCAACTGCGCCACCGTGCGCGCGCCGATCAGGGCTGAGGTCACGCGCGGATCGCGCAGCACCCAAGCGATGGCCATCTGGGCCAGGGTCTGACCCCGCCCTTCGGCGATAGCGTTGAGTTCGCGGATACGGCGGATATTGTCCTCGGTCAGCATGCCGGTGCGGAATGAGCCACCCTTGGCCGCGCGCGCGTCGTCAGGGACGCCGTTGAGATATTTGCGGCTCAGGAGCCCCTGCGCCAGCGGCGAGAAGGCGATGCAGCCGACGCCCAGATCCTGCAAGGTATCGAGCAGCCCTTCTTCGATCCAGCGGTTGAGCATCGAATAGGACGGCTGATGGATCAGCAAAGGCACGCCTTCGGATTTGAGGATCGCGGCGGCCTTTTGCGTCAATTCCGGCGAATAGGAGGAGATGCCGACATAGAGCGCCTTGCCCTGACGGTGCAGGGTCGCCAGCGCGCCCATCGTCTCTTCCAGCGGCGTTTCGGGATCGACGCGGTGCGAATAGAAGATGTCGACATAGTCGAGGCCCATGCGCTTCAGGCTCTGATCGCAACTGGCGATCAGATATTTGCGCGAGCCGCCGACATCGCCATACGGTCCCGGCCACATGTCCCAGCCCGCCTTGGTCGAGATCACCAGTTCGTCGCGGTGGCTGCGGAAATCCATCGCCATCACCTTGCCGAAATTCTCCTCGGCGGAACCATAGGGAGGGCCGTAATTGTTGGCGAGATCGAAATGGGTGACGCCCGCATCAAACGCATGACGCAAAATGGCGCGGCCCGTCTCGAACACGTCCTCGCCACCGAAATTCTGCCATAGGCCTAAGCTGATAGCGGGCAATTTCAGGCCTGATCGCCCGCAACGGCGATAGGGCATAGAGTCGTAGCGCGTCGGCGCGGCGGTGTAGGGAACAGGAAAAGCCATATCAATCACCCTAAAGCTTGCAGGATTGCGTCAACGCCGACGCGGGCGATAGCGATGTCCTCCTCGCCGGCAAGGCCGCTGACGGCCACGGCGCCGAGCACGTCGCCCTTATGAATAACGACCGCGCCGCCGTCCCAGCCGACATAGCGCGCATCGCCGTGATAATGGGCGTCATCGCCCGTCGATTTAACATCGCGGCCCATATCGCCGGAATCGCCGCGCACACCCGCGGCGGTGTAGGCCTTATTGCCCGCAATGACGATGGAGGGCAGGTTGGCGCCGTCCATGCGCCACAGGGCGATCAGTTCGCCGTGACAATCGGCGACCGCGACCGTGGCGGCCTTGTTGCGGCGTTTCAGGTCGGCGAGGCAGGCGTCGATGGCGAGGCGCGCTTCGGCTTCGCCAAGGCTGCGAATGGTTTGCATGAGATGTCTCAACCTGTTGTTCTCGTTATTAGACCGACTTAGGCGGCTTGGCCCGCGGAAGTCAAGCGCCCGAAGCGGCATTTGTAACCGATTACAAAAGGCCTTGACGACAGCGCTGTCATGATCCCTGATGCGCAAAACAAAATTTACAGTGAGGAAATCGTTATGACGCGCGCTCTCAAGACGCCCCTGGCGTTGTCCGCCGCCGTGATCGGCCTGCTTGCCGCGCCCGCAATCGCCGCTGCGCCGCAAGTCCATCCCGAAAAATGGCCCGCCAGCCATTCGCCGGTCGGACTGGACACGGCGACGGAGGCGAAGATCACCGCCCTGCTCAAACAGATGAGCCTTGAGGAAAAGGTCGGTCAGGTGATTCAGCCGGAAATCCGCTCCATCACCCCGGATGAGGTCGCGCACTACCATATCGGCACGATTGAAAACGGCGGCGGCTCATGGCCGCAGCAGAACAAGCACGCCACGGTCGCCGACTGGGTAAAGCTGTCCGACGCCTATTATCAGGCCGCGCTCAAAGGCAACCGTCAGGGTGTGCCGCTTCTATGGGCGACCGACGCGGTGCATGGCGACAACAATGTCTTTGGCGCCACCCTGTTTCCGCACAATATCGGCCTTGGCGCCATGCACGATCCGGCCCTGATGGAAAAGATCGGCGCCGCGACGGCGGAAGAGGTGCGCGCCACCGGCCTCGACTGGGCCTTCGCCCCGACCATCGCCGTCGCCCGCGACGACCGCTGGGGCCGCACCTATGAAAGCTATTCCGAAGACCCGAAGATCGTCAAAGCGTACGCCGCCGCGATGGTGAAGGGGCTCGAAGGCGAAGGCCCGACCTTCCTCGACCAGAACCACGTCATCGCCACCGCCAAGCATTTCCTCGGCGACGGCTCGACGGACGGCGGGCGCGATCAGGGCGACAGCCTCGCCTCCGAGGACGACCTGATCAGGCTGCATGCGCAGGGCTACGCCGCCGCCATCGACGCGGGCGTGCAGTCGGTCATGGCCTCATACAATTCCTGGCATGGCGTCAAGATGCACGCCAACAAGGCGCTGCTGACCGACGTGCTGAAGGGCCGGATGGGCTTTGACGGCATGATTATGGGCGACTGGAACGCGCATGGCCAGATTCCGGGGTGCAGCAATGGCGATTGCCCGATTGCGTTCAATGCGGGCCTCGACGTGTTCAACGCCCCGACGGACTGGAAGGCGCTGTACGGCAATATGATCAAGGAGGTGAAGGCCGGAACCATCCCGCAGAGCCGCCTCGATGACGCCGTGCGCCGAGTCTTACGCGTCAAGTTCCGCGCCCACCTGTTCGACGAGCCGTCGCCCGCCAGCCGCCCCGGCGCGGGCGGCGCTATCGGCACGCCGGAGCATCGCGCCATCGCGCGTCAGGCCGTGGCGGAATCGCTGGTCCTGCTCAAGAATGACGGCATCCTGCCGCTAAAGCCCTCGGCGCGCATCCTGATCGCAGGCGACGGCGCCGACAATATCGCCATGCAGTCGGGCGGCTGGACCTCAAGCTGGCAAGGCACGGACAATACCGCCGCCGACTTACCCGGCGCGACCTCCATCTATCAGGGCCTGAAAGCTCAGATCGACGCGGCGGGCGGTCAGGCGCTCTACAGCCCCGACGGCGTCACGCCCACGAAACCCGACGCCGCCATCATCATTTTCGGCGAAACCCCTTACGCCGAATTCATGGGCGATCAGCCCGACGTCGCTCTGCACCACGACAATGCCGAAAGTCTGGCCCTGTTGAAAAAGCTTAAAAGCGAAGGCGTGCCTGTGGTGGCCGTGCTGCTGTCCGGCCGCCCCCTCTATGTCAATCCGCAGATCAACGCCGCCGACGCCTTTGTCGCCGCCTGGCTGCCCGGCTCCGAAGGCGAGGGCGTGGCCGATGTGCTGCTGGGCCACAAGGACTTCACGGGCAGGCTCGCCTTCTCCTGGCCGAAGCGCCCGAACCAGACGCCGCTCAATGTCGGCGACGCGACCTACGACCCGCAGTTCGCCTATGGTTACGGCCTGTCCTACGCGCAACCCGCCGAGACGCCGCAACTGCCCGAAGTCGCGGACACGACCAAGTATGGCGAGAAGAATGTCTATTACACCAAAGGAGATGTCTGGAACGGTTACAAGGTGTCGATCGGTGACGCCAATGCGCCGCACATGGACTATGTCGGCACGCGCACCACGCTTTACGGCCATGCCAGCCTGATGGTCGAACCACAGGCGGACGGCGCGCTGCACGCCGTATGGAACGGCAAGTCGGACGCCTGGCTGGAGATTGGCGCGGATCAACCCTCGGACATTGCGCGCGAAGCCAATGGCGCCATGATGCTGGCCGTCACCTTGCGCGTCAATGCCGCGCCGTCATCCGGCGTCACATTGGGCGTCGGTTCGGCGAGCCTGTCGATAACCGCCAGGCTGAAGGCCGCCGGGACCGGCTATGTGCAGATCGCCGCGCCGCTATCCTGCTTCAAGAGCCAGGACTTATCCAAAACCCCGACTGTCCTGCGGCTGGACACCGCCGGAACGCTGGACATCGCGATTTCAGACGTGCGCCTGACCGAGGCGCAGGGCGACGGCGCCTGCCCGGCGGATTAGGCGTCTTGCGCCGTCGTTTTCGCCTCGGCAAGCCTGACGAACTCGTCATAATGCTGGTTGAGGATTTCGCGGTAATGCTCGACGAGGCTGTCCACAATCTCTTCACGATCCAGCACAAAGCGATCCGCGCGCGCCAGCGATACCGAAAAAGCGGCGTAACGCGCCGCCGCATGGTTGATGGCGTGCGCGACCAGATCGGTCGGCGTATTCTTGTTGTGGTCATTGGCCAGATCAATATGCGCTGAGGCCATGCTGACGAATTTTTCCTGAATCTCGTCGCTCATGACGCGCCTCCTTTTCGTAAACGGGTAAATGGGCTCAGCTATGCGGAAGGGAACGGATATGTCAATCTTCGAGACGATGGCCATAAATCCACATCCGGTCGGGCGCGCGGCGGACATTCAGTCAAAACAACCGACGAGGTTCTCGCATGACTCCCGCGCAACAACAGGCCGCCTCGCTGGCCTGGCAACACGCCCATCCGCTGACGATGGTGGCCATTTCCACCATCGCCTCCCTGCTCATTATTGCGCTGATCGTGCTGATCCGCTGGCTCGTGAGCGCCTCGGCCTGGAAATATCATCCCGGCGGCGCGGGCGGCTTTCTCGCCGACGAATGCGTGCGCTGGACCGCCATACTGATCCCCTATCTGGCGCTCAGCATCGGGTTCAAGATCTTCGTCTATGACCTGCACCCGGAATATAACAAACCGGAGGTCTGGGCGGGCTTTGTGGTCGCCGCCATCGCCTTCCGGCTGTTCCTGCGCCGCCTGCCCTTCGTCAAGACGATGGGCCGCCATATCGACGCCGCGAAATCGCAGGCGAAAGCAGCCAGACGCGCCTGATCCGACGCGCCTGATCCGTTGCGATTGCAACGGTAAAAACCGCCTTGCATACCTTTTCAACAAGGCTCCGGCTCACCATCTCGGCATGATCCGGTGAGAGGAGCCTTTTCCATGAAAACACGTAAACTCGGTCAGACTCTCGAAGTCTCGGCGCTCGGCCTTGGCTGCATGGGCATGAGCTGGGCCTATGGCCCGTCCGACCGCGACGCCTGCCTGAACCTGCTGCGCGAGGCGGTCGATCTCGGCGTCACCTTTTTCGACACCGCCGAAATCTATGGTCCGTTCACCAATGAGGAACTGGTCGGCGAAGCCCTGCGTCCGGTGCGCGACAAGGTGGTCATCGCCACCAAGTTCGGCTTTGTCACGGATCAGAAGCCCGGCAGCCTGACCAATGTTAATTCCCGTCCCGAACATATCCGCGAGGTCGCCGACGCCTCCTTGAAGCGGCTCGGCGTCGATGTCATCGACCTGCTTTATCAGCACCGCGTCGATCCCAATGTGCCGATCGAGGACGTGGCAGGAACTGTCGCCGACCTCATCAAGGCGGGCAAGGTGAAACATTTCGGCCTGTCCGAAGCCTCTTCCGCCACCATCCGCCGCGCCCACGCCGTGCAACCGGTGACGGCGGTGCAGAGCGAATATTCCTTATGGACGCGCGATCCCGAAACCCAGATCCTGCCGACGCTGGAGGAGCTGGGCATCGGCTTCGTGCCCTATTCGCCGCTGGGACGCGGCTTCCTGACCGGCGCGCTCAAGGACGCCACGCTCGATCCGTCCGATTACCGCAACACCAGCCCGCGCTTTGTCGGCGAAGCGGCGAAAACCAATGCCCGCGCCGTCGATGCGCTGGCGGATCTGGCCGCCGCCAAGGGCGTGACGCCCGCGCAACTGGCTCTGGCCTGGCTGCTGGCGCAAAAGCCGTGGATTGTCCCGATTCCAGGAACGCGGCGTCTGGATCGCCTCAAGGAAAACATCGCCAGCGCCGACATAGATCTGACAAGCGCCGATCTGGCGGCCATTGAAGACGTCATCGCCGCGACCGGCTTCGCGGGCGCGCGCTACACCGAAGGCGGCATGGCGATGCTCAACCGATAAACGAAAAGGCCCCGGCGTCCGCCGGGGCCCTGATATCATCGCTTCCGGCCCATCAGCTCGAAGCGGTCGCGGCCAGCTTGCCCGCATCTGATTGAAAGATCGGCTGGGCGGTGGTCGCAAAGGTCTTGACCGCCGCATCGTCGCCGCTGGCGGCGTAGGCGCTGGCCGTCGAGGCGGCGCTGGTCAGCACCTGACCGGCGATGGCGGCGTACTTCTGGTCGAAATCCGCATCCGCGGCGGTCTGCAGATCGGCCAGCTTGGCCTTGTAGTCGGCGTTCCAGGTCTGATCGAAATGCATATCCGAGGTCGAGCCCTGAATGGCGGTGATCATGTCCTGACGCACCTTCATGCCGTCATTGAGCACGGTCTGCGCGGCGGCCTTGGTTTCCGGCGACTGCGCCTTGGCGATCGCCACCTGCGCGGCGGCGATGCCGAATTCGTTGGCGAGGAAGGTCTGACGGATAAAATCCTTGGCCGGGTTCGACGCGTCCGCTGCGGGCGAGGTCTGCGCCGCCGCTGCGGCGTCCGGCTGGCCCGTGGAGGCGTCAGGCTGCGCCGTCGTAGCGGGCGGCGTTGAATCCGTGGTTTGCGGCGTCGTTTGCGGCGTCGTTTGCGCCTGGGCGTTCAGCGCGCCAAAAGTCGCAAGCGCGGCCAGTACAGCGGTGACCTTGTAAGCGGCTTTGAATGTCATAAATCTATCCCTTCAATGTTGTCAGCCGTCCCAGCAGAAGAAACGACAGACCTGTCACATTAAAGGCGCAGATGTTCAAAATTGGGCCGGATTTATAAACACGTCCACGGAACCATGTCACAGATTATAAAAAATGCGTGAGGACGATGGCCGTCACATCAACTGATAAGTCTTGAAACTAAACTTACGCTCTAAATAACAGCGTTCAGATTATCCAGCGGACGCGCCAGAATCGTTCCCTTCGGCGTCACGACGATCGGGCGCTCCACCAGCGCCGGATGCTGCGTCATCGCTTCTAAAATCGCTGCATCGCTGACGCCCGGCTGGGTCAGACCCAGCGCCTCAGCCGGCGTCCCGCGCACCCGCAAAAGATCGCGCGGCGTCTTGCCCATGGCGGCGAACAGGGTCTGCAATTGCGCTTCGGTCCAGCCGGTTTTCAGATAGTTGACCACCTGCGGTTCATGTCCAGCCGCGCGCAGGGCCTCCAGCGCCTTGCGCGAGGTCGAGCAGTTCGGGTTGTGATAGATAACGTAGTCGCTCACGATTCGGGGCCGCTCATGGCTCAGGCCGAAGCCAGCAAGGCGTCGCGCAGTCCGGCGGTTTCTGGATGCCCCTCGGTGCAGTCCACCAGCAGGAAACGCATCAGATCGGCATAGTGATCGAAATTGGCGCGATAGATGATCGAACGCCCGTCGCGATAGGCGGTCAGAAGCCCTGCGCCCGCCAGAATGCTCAGATGGGTCGAGGCGGTATTGGCCGGAATGCCGACGCTTCTGGCGATCCTGCCCGCCGCCAGACCGTCGACGCCCGCTGCGGCGATGGTGCGAAACACGTTCAGGCGACCGGGATGGGCAAGCGCAAACAGATTCACCACGGCGTCATCGTTGGTCATCGGTCATCCTGATGGGCAAAGTCTTGAAATTCAAGGCGAGAGTTATCGCAAAACTATGGAAATATAAAGGCGAAGCGCCACGCGCCCGCCATAAAATTTCCGCGATCAGCGCCGCTTGCCGCGCCCATCGCCTACGCATGACAAAGCCCGCCGCGGGAGGGCGACGGGCTTTATTCTGAATTTCGGGAAAATTCGATCCGACGCTTACGCCGCGACGATCGAACCCTGATCGTGCGGGTCGCGCAGCACATAGCCGCGGCCCCAAACGGTTTCGATATAGTGGTTGCCGCCCGCCGCCACCGCCAGCTTCTTGCGCAGCTTGCAGATGAAGACGTCGATGATCTTCAGTTCCGGCTCGTCCATGCCGCCATAGAGGTGGTTCAGGAACATTTCCTTGGTCAGGGTCGTGCCCTTGCGCAGGGACAGCAGCTCCAGCATCTCGTATTCCTTGCCGGTCAGGTGGACGCGGTTGCCCGCGACTTCGACCGTCTTGGCGTCGAGATTGACGACGATGTCGCCGGTGCGAATCACCGATTGCGCATGGCCCTTAGAGCGGCGGACCACGGCGTGAATGCGCGCGATCAGCTCGTCCTTGTGGAAGGGCTTGGTCATATAGTCGTCGGCGCCGCCGCCCAGCGTCTTGACCTTGGTGTCGATTTCCGACGTGCCCGACAGAATCATGACCGGGGTGTTGACCTTGCCGACGCGCAACTGGCGCAGCACTTCAAGGCCCGACATATCCGGCAGGGACAGGTCCAGCAGGATCAGGTCGTAGTCGTAGATCTTGCCCAGATCGACGCCTTCTTCGCCCAGATCGGTCGTATAGACGTTAAAGCCTTCCGATTTCAGCATCAGTTCGATGCTTTGAGCGGTCGCGCTGTCGTCTTCAATCAGCAGTACGCGCATATAAGCCCCTCCCGGCTTGAGGTAACACGGCGGCGAAGGCAACACGCTCTCGCCCGTTAACCTTCATGCTAAACAGGAAATTACTTAAAGATGGTTAAGCTTAATGCCTGTTCTATCGGGGTAAGGTGATTTGCGAATCGGCGGCAAGACCCTTGAGTCAACGATTCTCTTTATTCACAGGAATGTTCCCACGCTTTTTCGGCCATTTTTTGGCGGTGAGTCATTTGAATCACACACAAAGGACGCGGCGCGGCGCGCCCAGCCACAAAATAAAAGGCCTCCCGCATCGCGTGGAGACCTTTTATTGTCTGAAAGACGCACCGTTATTTGGCGGGCGCAGGCTCCAGCAACTGATGCAGGATGTCGGCGTAATTGGCCTCATGCCGTTCCGACGCCCCGGCGGCGTCAACCAGGGCGGCGCGCGCCCGACTGGGCGTCACCTGCCCCTTGTCCAGCGCCTCCAGCGCGGCGGCGATCGCGCTGTTCAGTCCAGGCAGATCCTTCTGCGCCTCGCCGGTGAAAAACTTCATCAAAGCTTCGCTGGTCTGCGCCGGGTCGAGAACGCCCGTCTGAAACATTTCAAGCACCCGCCCGATATTGATGTCGAGACCCTGCTGGGCGGATTCTTTCTTCATGAAGAACATAGGCTGCCTCCTTAGCGCAATTGGGAGGATAACATAACACAGCTATGCGGGCGCCTGAACCGGACGGATGGCCGCACCTCATCACGATCACGCGACTGGGCCCGCGACTGAGTCCCGCGACTGTACATATTGCAAGCGTTCGCGCAGCGCTTACATGATGGCGTGATGCACATAACCCTCACTCCCGCCCCGCCCGACACGCCCGCAGCGCGCGCCTGTGCGCGCGCCTATATCGCCGAACTGGCGCAGCGCTTTGACGCCGGGTTCGATCCGGGCGCGCCCACGCCCGCTGACGACGCCGCCTTCGCCGCGCCGCACGGCGTCTTTCTGCTGGCCCGGCGCGGCGAAGACGCGGTCGGTTGCGGCGGGCTGAAAAAGCTTGATCCGGCTGTCGGTGAAATCAAACGCCTGTGGGTCGCGCCCGACGCGCGCGGTCTGGGCCTGAGCCGACGCCTCATGACCGCACTGGAAACTCAGGCGCGCAATATGGGGCTGAGCCATGTGCGCCTCGACACCAACCGCACCCTGAACGAAGCGCAGGCGCTGTATCGCAAACTCGGCTATGTCGAGATCGCGCGCTATAATGATAACCCTTACGCCGATCACTGGTTTGAGAAGCGGTTGTGACCTCAGCGTTAACCTTTCTTAACCGCGAGTCAGCAATACTGAGCGTCTGATGCAAGACCTCGTCGATCTCGTAAAAAACATAGACTCTTTGCGCGTCTTCGGGCGCGTGGCGGCGGTCAGCGGCCTGCTGATCGAGGCGCGCGGCGGGCTGTCGCACATGCAAGTCGGGGCGCGGTGCGAGATCGTGCGCCGTCACGAAGACCCGCTGCCGGTCGAGGTGGTCGGTTTCCGAGAGGACCGCGCCTTGATGATGCCGTTCGGCCCCGTTGAGGGCGTCAGTCCCGGCGCGGAAATCCGCATCTCCTCTGAAGGCGCCAAGGTCTATCCGACCGCCGCCTGGCTGGGCCGCATCGTCGATTCTTTCGGCAATCCGATTGATGGTCTCGGCCCCCTGCCGCAGGGCAAGGAGGGGTATCTGCTCAAGACCGCGCCGCCTTCAGCGCATGCACGTCAGCGCGTCGGCGAGCGCCTGAATCTCGGCGTGCGCGCCATGGACGTGTTCACCACCTGCTGCCGCGGCCAGCGCCTTGGCGTTTTCGCAGGCTCCGGCGTCGGCAAGTCGGTGCTTCTGTCCATGCTGGCGCGCGAGGCGACCTGCGACGCGGTCGTGGTCGGGCTGATCGGCGAACGCGGGCGCGAGGTGCGCGAATTTATTGAAGAAACATTGGGGCCAGAAGGCCTGCGCCGCGCCATCGTCGTGGTGGCGACCTCGGACGAACCGGCGCTGAAGCGGCGTCAGGCGGCCTATATGACCCTGGCTCTGTCGGAATATTTACGCGATCAGGGCATGGAGGTGCTGTGCCTGATGGACTCGGTGACGCGCTTTGCGATGGCGCAGCGCGAGATCGGTCTGGCCACGGGCGAGCCGCCGACCACCAAGGGCTATACCCCGACCTGCTTCGCCGAACTGCCCAAGCTTCTGGAGCGCGCCGGTCCCGGTCCGATCCATGAGGACGGCACGCGCGGCGGCCCGATCACCGGCCTGTTCACCGTGCTGGTCGATGGCGACGATCATAATGAGCCGATCGCCGACGCGGTGCGCGGGATTCTGGACGGCCACATCGTCATGAGCCGCAATATCGCCGAACGCGGCCGCTTCCCAGCGATCGACGTGCTGAAATCCATCAGCCGCACCATGCCGGAATGCCAGACTCCGCCAGAGCGCGAGGTCGTGCGTCAGGCGCGCAAGGTCATGTCGGCCTATGCCAATATGGAGGAGCTGATCCGCATCGGCGCCTATCGCCAGGGCTCCGATCCTGACGTTGACCGCGCCATTGTCATCAATCCTGAGATCGAACAATTCCTGCGTCAGGGTAAGGAGGAATACACAAGTCTTGACGACTCCTTTACCCTTTTGGCGGAGATTCTGGCTAAGGCCTGACAAGCCAAATTTAAGAGTTTTTCCGGAGTGAAACGCCATGACCAAGTGGGCCAAGTCGCTGATCCGCCTTTCGACCTATGAGGTGGAGACCCTGCAAAAGCGTCTGGCCGAGGTCGTCACCCGCCGAACCCATGTCGAGATGAAGATCGCCACGCTCGACGCACAGTACGAGCTGGAATGCGTCAACGCCGCCAACGATCCGATGCTGGCCCACAATCTGACCGCCTACAAGGCCGGTCACAAGCTCCGCCGCGAAGGCCATCAGGGCGAACTGGAGCTGGTGGTTCAGGAGGAGGAAGGCGTGCGCGACCAGTTGTCCTACGCCTTTGAAGACCTCAAGAAGTTCGAACACGTCGCCGAACTCAGCCAATTGCGCCGCATCGCCGCCGAAAAGAAGGTCGAGAACGCGGCGATGGACGAGGTCGCGCTGCGTCTGGCGCGTCAGGCTTAACACATCTCATGCTGACGCGGCGCAACTGGCTGGCCGCAAGCGCCGCCCTGTCCGCGCTGGCCCTGGTCGGCGGCTGTGAAGCTGAAGGCCTGCCCGCACTGGCGCCGTTAAAATCTCTGGCGCCGTATCCGCTCGGCGTCGCCGCCACCGTCTCGGAAATCAACAAGCCCGACTGGAGCCATCTGGCCGCCGCGCAATATTCCCGCCTCACCCCGGAATGGGAGATGAAGATGGAATATGTGCTGCTGCCGGACGGGTCTTTGCGCTTTGACCGCGCCGACGCCCTGGTCGGATTCGCGCAGGCGCACGGCATGGCGCTGCACGGCCACAATCTGATCTGGTACGATCAGCAGGGCGGGCCCAGTTTTGCGAAGCTGGCCGATAAGCCCGACGCCTTTCTGGCCGCCTATGCCGACTATATTCAGGCCGTTGTCGGACGTTATAAGGGCCGCATTACTGGCTGGGACGTGGTCAACGAACCGGTGTGGAACGACGGCCACGCCTTACGTCCCTGCCTGTGGCGCACGGTGCTGGGCGACGACTATATCCCCCTGGCCCTGACCGCCGCGCATCAGGCCGATCCGGCGGCGAAACTGTTTATCAACGACTACAATCTCGAACTGACCCCGGCCAAGCGCCGGACGTTTCTGAAGATGGTTGAGCGCGTGCTGAAATCCGGCGCGCCGCTGCACGGGATCGGCACGCAGACGCATATTCAGGCCGATCTGCCGCCCGCCATGCTGCGCGACGCCCTGCGCGATCTGGCCTCTCTGGGCCTGATGCTGCATGTGTCGGAGCTGGATATTTCCTTGCAGGAAAAGGGCGCGCAAGGTCTGGCGCAACCGCGCCTTGATCAGATACGTCTCGTCGAGACCCTGCTGAAAACCTATGCCGAATTGCGCCCCGAACAGCAGTACGGCGTCACCATCTGGGCGCTGCGCGACTCCGATTCATGGATCAATCGCGAAAAGGGCCTGAAACTGCCCGACGAACCGGTGCTGTTCGATGCGCAGGGCAGGCCCAAGCCGCTGGCGCGCGCCTTTGCGGCTAATCTTTAAGCTTCCGGCTTCTCGAACCGCGGGCGGAAGAACGGGTCTTCAAGGATATTGCCGTCCTCTGGCGCGGCGGCGGGCGCTGGCTCCGGCGTAAAGGCGTCAGCCAGAGAGGGCTCAACCGATGTCGGCGGCGACGCCGGGGCCTGCGGCTCCATCGGCGCCAGCTTTTCCTGATACTGACGCAGCACGCGCAGGTCTTCGGCTATGCCCATGACCGACAGGATGAATTCGCATAAGACGCGCCACAGGATGATGCCGATAATCACCCCCAGCCAGCCGATCACCACCATCGGCAGGGCCAGCACAAACCCCCACACAGACCCGTCGGCCAGCGCATTGCCGACCGCCACGCCCGCCACGCCAAAGGCGGCGATGATCAGCAGGCTCAAACCCGCCCAATAGACGATATGCACCAGCGCCTGCGCGTTGAGGCGGTCGAAGGTCCACAGATCCAGCCAAATGTCCTTCGGTCTGGTCGAACCGAACACCTGCCGCATCACACGCTTCATCAACAAACCCCTGACAGGCGAAATTGCCCGCTACATGACAAGCTAAAACGGCCATGCGCTCCAAATGTCAAGAGCGGCGATTGTCGATACAATGTTGCGACACACATCCGCTCATGATAAGGTATCGACAATGTTTAAACATGAGGCCGTCATGCTGACCACGCTGAAGAAATGGGGCAACAGCCCCTCCGTGCGTATCCCCGCCGACATCATGCGGCGCGCCAACCTGCATATCGACCAGAAGGTCGAGGTCGAACTGGTGGACGGCGTGATTCATATCCGCCCCGCCGAAGCGGACGACGAAGCCGATCTTAACGCCATGATCGCGCAACTGACCCCCGGCAATCTGCATGATTTCGTCAGCACAGGTCCGGCGCGCGGCGTGGAATCGGGCGAATGAGCCCAAAGCATACCTACATCCCCGATCAGGGCGACATCGTCTGGCTCGATTTTGATCCGCAGGCTGGCCATGAACAGATGGGGCGCCGCCCGGCCATCGTCCTCAGCCCCGCCGCCTACAACAGCCGCACCTCGCTGATGGTGTGCTGTCCGATGACCACGAAAATTAAAGGCAATCCGTGGGAGGTCGCGCTGGCGGCGCACCGCGACGGCGTCGTGCTGTCGGATCAGATCAAGAGCCTCGACTGGACCGCCCGCAATGTCGACAAGATCGGCGCAGCTACGGCTGAGGAACTCAGTCAGGTGCGTAGATTCGCGCGCGCGCTGATCGGACGTCCCTGACCAGGCTAAACCTGCCCGACCGTCTTCAGCTTGACCTTCGGGTGGATTTCGTTCTGGCTCATCACCACGGTGGCGGCGCGGAAGCGTTCGACGATCGAGCGCACGAACGGGCGGATCAGCGGCGAGGTCAGCAGCACCGCCACCTCGCCCGACATCGAGACGCGCTCGAAGGTGTCGCGCACACTGCGGATGAATTCCTGCAACTGGCTGGGCGCCATGGTCAATTGCCGGTCTTCGCCCTGTCCGATCAAAGATGACGCAAAAGCATTCTCCCAATCGTGCGACAGGGTGACGATGGGCAGGGTTCCGTCCTCGGACCGGTTCTGCCAGCACAGTTGCCGCGCCAGCCGCGAGCGCACATGCTCGACCATCTGGGTCACCGACTTGGTGTGCGCCGCCGCCTCGCCCAAGGCCTCCAGAATCGCCGACAGGTCGCGGATCGACACGCGTTCCTTGAGCAGGGCCTGCAAGACCCGCTGCACGGTCGCGACCGATACGGTCGTCGGGATCAGGTCGTCAGCCAGCTTTTTCTCATCGGCGGGCAGGTCGCGCAGCAGCTTGGTCAGTTCGCCATAGGACAAGAGGTCGGCCATATTGTCCTTGAGGATTTCGGTCAGGTGCGTGGTGATCACGGTCGCCGGATCGACGATGGTGTAGCCGAGGAAGGTCGCCTCCTCGCGCAGCGCGTTGTCGATCCAGGTCGCGGGCAGGCCAAAGGCCGGTTCGCGCGTATGCTCGCCCGGCAACTCGATCTGGCGTCCCGACGGGTCCATGGCCATTAATGAGCCGATGCGCACCTCGCCTGCGCCCGCCTCCATCTCCTTGATGCGTACGCAATAACCCTGATTGTTCAGCCGCATATTGTCGAGGATGCGCACCGACGGCATGACGAAGCCGTATTCCTGCGCCAGG
Organism: Asticcacaulis sp.; assembly: GCF_051956075.1. GTDB lineage: Bacteria > Pseudomonadota > Alphaproteobacteria > Caulobacterales > Caulobacteraceae > Asticcacaulis. Next base: position 15,240 of record NZ_JBQCGA010000032.1, read on the forward strand.
GTGCGGCGCAGCGCCTTGATCTGGTCGGTCAGCTTGCGCCCGTCCAGATCGTTGATCAGGCCAAGAAGGCCCAGCCCCAGCTCGATCTTCACATCGTCAATGGCCAGGGCGGTCGAGATCGGCTCCTCCTCCGGCGGCGCATTGGCGGCGGCCATAGCCGCGATCTCGGCGTCCGTGGGCGGCACAGGTTTGCGCCCCAACCGCCAGGCCAGCGCCCCGGTCCCCAAAGCAATGGCGCCGAAGAACAGCACTGGCATGCCGGGGATCAGGCCGATCACGCCCGACGCCGCCGACACCACGCCCAGCGCCACCGGATTGGTCGCCAGTTGCGTGACCAGCGCCTTGTCCGCCGATCCGTCCACGCCCGCCTTCGACACCAGAAAACCGGCGGCGATCGAGATGATCAGCGCCGGAATCTGGGTGACCAGACCGTCGCCTATGGTCAGCAGAATATAGGTGTGCGCCGCCTGAGCAGGGTCCATGCCGTGTTGCAGGATGCCGATCAGCATGCCGCCGACAATATTGACCAGGGTGATGACGATGCCCGCCACCGCGTCGCCGCGCACGAATTTCGAGGCGCCGTCCATGGCGCCGAAGAAGCCCGATTCCAGCTCGACCTCTTTGCGCCGCACCCGCGCCTCCTCGCCGTCGATCAGGCCCGACGACAGGTCGGCGTCGATCGCCATCTGCTTGCCCGGCATGGAATCGAGCGTAAAGCGCGCCGACACTTCGGCGATGCGGCCCGAACCCTTGGTGATGACGACGAAGTTCACCAGCACCAGGATCGAAAACAGAATGCCGCCGATGATGAAATTGCCCTGGGTCATCAATTGGCCGAAGGCGTTGATCACCGACCCGGCGGCGTGTTCGCCGTCCTGACCGTGAGTCAGGATGATGCGCATCGAGGTGATGTTGAGCGCCAGCCGGAACAGGGTGGTGACCAGCAGCACAGTCGGAAAGGATGAGAATTCCAGCGGCTTCTTGATGAACAGACCGGTCATCAGGATCAGGATCGACGAGGTGATCGACAAGGACAGCAGTATGTCGAGCACCAGGCTCGGCATCGGCATGATCAGGATGACGATAATGCCGATGACGCCAGTCGCCATCACGACTTCGCCGCGCTTCAGCCAGCCCTGAATTTCAGAGACTTTAAACGCCGGGGCGACGGCGGAAGCATTGGCCACGACGGACTCCGAAACATGCGCGCTACTGGTCGGCAAAATTTACCCGGCGCCCGGTGAATGAAAGGTTAATTTTGTTCGCCGGCCGAGGCTGTAAAAGCTTGGTTTCTGTGAAGATTTATCGCTATCATAGCCCAAACTTTCCGGGGACCATGATGACGGATAAGCAGGGCGTCGAAGCGCTGACCGCGCGGCAAAGGGAAATTCTGCGCCTGATCTCGCAACATATGCAGGCCAAGGAGATCGCGCGCGCGCTCGACATCAGCGAACGCACGGTCAAGACGCATACGGACGCCGCGCGTAAACGCCTCGGCGTGACGACCAGCCGCGAGGCCGCGCGTCTGTTGATGGCCCACGAAGGCGCCGCCCCCCTCGTCCGCCAAGGACGATGGCCGTCAGGGACGATAGACCCGTCGGTGAAGGATGCGGCAGGATCGCAGCATGACCCCGAACTTCACCCCGACAGGCGCGACGACCAACGGCCCGCCGCCGCACTTTCTGATCCGCTGGCAGGATCTGGAATCGGCGTGGCGCATGTTGACGGCGCCGGACAAACAGGACCGGATCGACGATACGCTGGCGACTCTGCGGGCCTTGAGCGTCAGCACCTCGCCGGAAAAGGTGGCCTTCACCCTGATCGCAGCGACGGCCTGGCTGACGGACGATACGGCGGATCGCGAAGCCTGCGTCAAAGGCTCGAAAGCCTGCCGCCCGCACAGTGGCTGGGGGTGATCGTGCTGCTGGCGGTGGCGCTGATGATTGTGGGGACGGGGCTGCTGACAGGCGCCGTCGGCACCATAGAGGCGATCGAGCGCATCCACCGCCAGATCGGATAAATGTTTCGGACGCGCTTCCTTAGCCTCGGAAGCGCACCGGAAAGGCCGGGCGAGCCGCCGGACGATCTCATGGGGGGACGTCCGGCACATGGCGCCGACCCGGTCAAAATGGTCCTCATCCGCGCCGGGGGGCGCGGTGAGGACCGATCTTTTTCAAAGTGTCAGGCGGCGCTGGCGCCCGATTGCGGCGGCGGGACGGTGAGTCCGGCGGCGGAATATTCGTTCAGCTTGTTGCGCAGGGTGCGGATCGAGATGCCGAGAATATTGGCGGCGTGGGTGCGGTTGCCCAGACAGTGCGCCAGGGTGTCGAGGATCAGCTTCTGCTCGACCTCAGCCACAGTTGAGCCGACAAAGGTGCGCGCCGCGCTTTCCGCCGCCTGCGCCGCGCGGTTGACATAGTCCATGCCGATCGGCGCCACCGGATTGAGCGGCGCACCGTCGGGCAGGCGGATGGCGTCGGCGTCGATCTCCGGCCCCATCGACAACAGCACGGCGCGGTGCATGGCGTTTTCCAGCTCGCGCACATTGCCCGGCCACGGATGCGCCTGCAATCGGCGCTTGGCCTCCTGACTCACCGGTTTGAGCGCGATGCCGTTGGCTTCGGAATATTTCTTGGCGAAATAATCCGACAGGGCCAGAATGTCCGCCGGACGTTCGCGCAAGGGCGGCAGAGCCAGGTTGATGACGTTGAGACGATAGAGCAGGTCTTCGCGGAACGTCCCCTCCTTGACCGCCTGGGCCAGATTGCGGTTCGAGGTCGCCAGCACGCGGATATTGACCGGCACGGGCTTGGCGCCGCCGACGCGGTCGATCACCCGCTCCTGCAAGGCGCGCAGCAGCTTGGCCTGAAGGCGCGCGTCCATCTCCGAGATTTCGTCGAGCAGCAGCGTACCGCCATCGGCCTCTTCGAACTTGCCGATGCGCCGCGCCATGGCGCCGGTGAAGGCGCCCTTTTCGTGGCCGAACAGCTCCGATTCCAGCAGGTTGTCGGGAATGGCGGCGCAGTTGACCGAGATGAACGGCTTGTTGGACCGCTTCGATTTTTCGTGCAGATAGCGCGCCATCACCTCCTTGCCGACCCCGCTTTCGCCGGTGATCAGGATCGAGGCGTCCGACGCCGCCACCTGATCGGCCAGTTTCAGCACCGCCTGCATGGCCGGGTCGTTGGTGATGATCGGACGCGCATCATCCGACACCGCCGCCAGCACGGCCGCGATCAGCTCGGCGTCGGGCGGCAGGGGAATGAACTCCTTGGCGCCGGAGGTAATCGCAAAGGCCGCCTTGCGCGGATCGGGATTGACGCCGCAGGCCACGACCGTGACGAAGATATGTTCGCGTTCATTGGCCTCGATCAGGCCCTTGATGTCGAGTTCATAATCGACCATCAGAAGGTCCGCGCCCTGACCTTTGCGCAAGGCCTCGGTCGCCTGCGCGCCGGTCTCGACATGGGCGACCTTGGCGCCGGCGTCCATCGCCATCTTGACCGCCGCCGACAATTGCCCGCTCAGTTTTCCTACGACCAGCAGTCTCATTGTCCCGCGTCCTCGCTCTTGATGATTTCCGTCATGGTCACGCCCAGGCGGTCGTCCACGACCACCACCTCGCCGCGCGCGACCAGCCGGTTGTTGACATAGATGTCGATGGCCTCGCCGACCTTGCGGTCCAGCTCCAGCACGCTGCCCTGCCCCAGCTTGAGCAGTTGCGACACCGACATGAAGGATTTGCCCAGCACCGCCGAGATATTGACCGGCACATCGAAGACGGGCGCCAGATCGGCGGCGGCCTTGTCGCCGTCGTCATCAACCGTCAGGCCCGTTTGCGGGGCGTCGTCGAAATCTTCCAGACCGAGATCGGCCATGACCGAACCTCCTTTTGGTTAAGCCGCGCCCTTGGCGCGCGCATCGTGATAGGCTTCCGCCTCCAGCGCCTCGGACAGGGTCCGTTCCAGCGCTTCGAAGACGAGACTTGGATTGTAGTCGGCCCGTCCGTCGGGCCAGGCGATCTCGAAGGCGCCCTTGGGCAGGGCAGGATGGTCGCGAAACTGAATCTGACCGGCGAAACCCGCCATCATGGCCGCGTCCTCGGCGGCGGCTTTCAGCGCTTCATCCGGGTTGCGCGCATTGAGCACCAGCCGCGCCGCAGGTTGTATTTCCTGCGCCAGGGCGTCGAGCGCGGCCTGCAAGGGCGCGTGCGGAAACTGCTCCAGCGCCTCGGCGGCGATCTTCTGCGCGCAGGCCAGGGCCAGCCGCACCGCCTGCTCCTTGTGCGCATGCACGGCCTGGGTCAGACCGCCCAGACCCGCCTGAGCCGCGTCGGCCATCTGCTGCACGGCGGCGGCCTGCGCCATCTGCGCCCGCGCCGTCGCCGAAGCTTCGCCCTCGGCATAGGCGGCGGCGCGGATCGCCTCGACCTCCTCCGGCGTATAGGCCTTCTTCTCGCGCTTCGGCTGCGACACGATATGCCCGGCGTCGCCAAACACCGTGCCAAACTCAAAACGCTTATGCGGAGAAGCGGTCATGCAGCGCCTCCTCCCACATAACGGACCGACAATAACTCCCGGAGCGAAGCGACTAGCGACCAAGCGGGAGCGCAGCCTGCGTGGCGCCAAGGGGCGAAGCCCCTGAACGCATCAATAAATAAGCTCATCATCGCCTCCCTGCCCGGCCAGCATGATCTCGCCCTTGGCGGCGAGATCCTTGGCGATCTGCACCATGGTCATCTGCGCGGCGTCCACATCCTTGAGCCGCACCGGCCCCATGGCCTCCATGTCGTCGCGCATGATCTTGGCGGCGCGTTCGGACATGTTGGACATGAACATGTCGCGCAAGGAGTCCGATGCGCCCTTGAGCGCCAGGGCCAGTTGGTCCTTCTCGACCGCGCGCAGCAGGGTCTGCACCCCGCCCGGATCGAGCTTGCCCAGATCCTCGAAGACGAACATCAGGGCGCGGATGCGTTCGGCGGATTCGCGGTTGCGCTCCTCCAGCGAGGCGACGAAGCGGCTCTCGGTCTGGCGGTCGAAATTGTTGAAAATCTCGGCCATCAGCTCGTGCGAGTCGCGCTTTGACGTGCGCGCCAGATTGGACATGAACTCAACGCGCAGGGTCTGCTCGATCTTGTCGAGGATTTCGCGCTGCACCGGCTCCATACGCAACATGCGCTGCACGCATTCGAGCGCGAAATCCTCCGGCAGGGCCGACAGGACGCGCGCGGCGTGATCGGGCCGTATCTTGGACAGCACGACGGCGACGGTCTGCGGATATTCGTTCTTCAGATAGTTGGCCAGCACCGCCTCGTTGACGTTGCCCAGCTTGTCCCACATGGTCCGCCCGGCGGGGCCGCGGATTTCCTCCATCAACGCCTCGACCTTTTCCTGCGGCAGGAAAGAGGTCAGAAGGCGCTGGGTCTGCTCATACGAGCCCATAATCGTGCCGGACGACGACATGCCCGACACGAATTCGATCAGCAATTCCTCGACGGCCTGCGACGACACCGTGCCGAGGCTCGACATGGCCTGCGAGATCTCCTTGATCTCCTCCTCGTCGAGCGCCTGCCACAGGGCGACATGATCCTCGCCCAGCGCGAGCAGCACCACCGCCGCCTTTTCGACGCCGGAGAGCTTCTTGGGGTCTTCGATGAGATTTTTACGCGACATGTCTCACCTTACCCGTCATGCAGCCAGGAGCGCAGGATCGACACCGATTCCTCCGGGTGGCGCTCGACGAATTCCGACACCTTCTTCACCGACGAGGCGCGCACCTGGCCCTCGATGCGGGCGATGTCGATGCGTTCCTCGGCGGCGCCGACCGGCGCCAGTTGTCCGCCTCCGCCCGCAATCGCCGGAAAGCCGCCGCTGGCGTCGGCCACAGCCGCCGCTCCGCCGCCGCCCGCCGCAGCGCCCGCTCCAGCCGGAACCATCTGCATCTGCCCGTTCGGCCCGGCGAAAGCGATCAGGGACGGCTGGGTTCCGATGAATTTCAGCAGCGGGCGCGCGACCAGGAACAGGGTCAGAACCGCCACCACCAGCAGCACCAGCATCTCGGCGCCGCGCATGATGTCGTTCTTGTCGAAGTCGAACAGAGACTTTTTCGCCAGTGTTCCGGCGCCGTCATCGACATCATGATTGAAGCTGATATTGACCACCTTGACCGGATCGGGATCGCCGGGCTGCTGATAGGCGGCGATGGCGTTGGCGACCAGATCGTGAATATTCTGAATATCGGCGGGCGACCGCTTCTGATAGGTGGTCGGCCCCTTGCCGTCCTTGGGCGGCACGGCGATGTCGTCAACCGCCACCGACACGGACAGCTTCTTGATCTGGCCCGGCCCGGTCACGGTCGTCGTCTTGGTGGTCGAGATTTCGTAATTGGTGATTTCCGAATCCTGTTTGGAATTATTCCCCGAAGTGGTCGGAATCGTCGGCGCCTGCTGCGTATTGGGGATATTGGCCGAGGCCGTGGTCGCCCCGCCCGCGTTCGGATCGGAGGACGATTCGGAGTTGGAATTGGTCGAGGTCGAGCGCACCACCTGCCCGTCGGGATCGTATTTGACGCTTTCCTGCGTGGTCGAGGACTGGTCGATGTCGGCGCTGACCATGACGCGCGCGGCGCCGCGCCCGACCACGCCTTCGACAATGTCGGTGATGCGCTTTTTCAGCGCGTCCTCGGCCTGGGTCTTCTGCGCCTGACCGGCGGCGTCCAGCGCATCGTCGCCCTCGCCGCCCGCCGCCAGCAGATGACCGCGCTCATCGACCAGGGTGACGTTCTCGGCCTTCAGGTTCGGCACGGCCCCCGCGACCAGATTGCGGATGGCGCGCACCGAGTCTGCGCTGAGATCGCCGCCCGACAGACCGACCACCACCGAGGCGGTCGGCTGGCCCGCCTCGTCGCTGAACAGGTCGCGCTTGGGCATGACCAGATGCACGCGCGTCGAGGAAATGCCGCTGAGCGTATTGATGGTGCGCGCCAGCTCGCCTTCCAGCGCGCGCTGATTGTCGAGATTCTGCACGAATTCAGTCTGGCCCAGAGTCGGCGCCTTGTCGAAAATCTCATAGCCGACGCTGGCGGCGGTCGGCAGGCCCTTTGAGGCCAGCATCATGCGCGCCTTGGCGACCTCGTCGCGATTGACCATGATGGTCGAGCCGTCGCCCTTGGCCTCGTATTTGATGCCCGCCTGATCGAGGGTCTGGCTGATCTGCGAGGCCTCCTTCAGGTCAAGATTGGAATAGAGCAGGGCCTGCGGCTGGGCGGCGACGTTCAGGATGATCGCGGCCATGACCGCGGCCACCCCGGCCACCGCGCCCAGAATCGCCGTCAGTCGGCCGACCCCGAACCGTTGCAGACCGTTGAAGAATGACTCCACCTAAGCACGCCCCATCATCACTCAAGACGGCAAGGCCGCCTCATTACCCGGCAATTATTTCCCAGTGCGGCGTAAATAAGGTCTTAATAAGCGCGTTAAGATTTATGAATTAAATCAAATAACAGCGATCTTTCGTCTCGCCGTAAAGGCAAAGGCCGCCCCGGTTGTCCCGGCGCGGCCTTGAAATTTCAGCCCTGCTGTCCGGCGGTCGGCGCCATCAGCGATAAGATTGCAGCCGCGTCGTGCGCAGGCCCGCCATGCCGTGGCTTTCGATCGCCTTCTGCCAGCTCAGGAATTCCTCGGACGTAATATTGTAGCGCTCGCACGCTTCATCGAAAGTCAGAAGCCCGCCGCGCACAGCGGCGACGACCTCGGCCTTGCGACGGATGACCCAACGCTCGGTGCCGACGGGCGGCAGGTCAGCAAGCGTCAGTTTTGCCCCGGTAGGACCAATCACGTATTTCTCGCCTTTGTTATCTTGGCGTTGCTCTTGAAGCATGGCGTTTTGCCTTTGACTTACCATTCACCTGCCGACCACCCTACACGAGCTGTCATAACATCCGCTTAATCGCCATAGTAAACGCAAGACTAACGATGTTGCGACTCCGCCGTTAAGGCTTTGTTCAGCATATGATGAAGGCTTACTTCAAGATTAACGCTCCTTGTGATTATCCACATCGCCAGCCAGCGATGAGTTTGGCGTCATTTTATTGAGTCATGACGCCAGATTATTACTTAAAGATTACTGCTTGATGCTCAGAAGTTCCTGCAACATCTGGTCCGCTGTCGTCACGATCTTGGACGCCGCCGAATAGGCGCGCTGGGTGGTGATCAGGCCGGTGAACTCCTGCGCCAGATCGACCGTCGAAGCTTCCAGCGTATCGGGGTCGATGGCGCCCGCGCCGCCCTGTCCGGGGACTTTCAACAGATAGGCGCCGGAATCGGTCGAGACCTGATAGGCGTTGCCGGTCACCGGCGTCAGGCCATTGGAATTGAGGAAAGTCCCCAGCGCCACCTGGGCGATGGTGCGCGTGTCGCCATTCTTATAGACGGCGGTGACCAGACCATCCTTGCCGATGCTGACCTTGGCCAGCGGCGCGAATTCCGTGCCGTTCGCCTTGACCGACTTGGTGGTCGAGTCGCTGTTGACCTGGGTGATCGCGCTGGTTCCGCCCGCCCCGAAACCGAAGTTGATGCTGCCGCCCTGGGCGCCGGTCGAGGCCGCCCAGGCTGGCGCCGCCGCGGTGCCGGTGGCGCCGGAATTGGCCAAGGTGACGCCGGTGGCCGAAACCAGGGGTCCGGTCGAGGCGCCCAGGTTGAGATTGCCGCTGCTGTCAAAGCTTAATGTGCCTGTGCCCAGTTGATGCAGATCGACAGTCGTCGCGGGCGAGGACGGCACGACCGTCACGGCGCCGCTGGTGACGTCAGGCGACGAGATTTCGTAAGACCAGGTCGAGGCGCCGGTCTTGAGCAGCGAAATCGTGACCGTATGCTCCTGACCAAGGGAGTCCGAGATGGTGGCCGAAATTGTCGAATCCGGCTTGGTGCCCGTTCCCGTCGCAGCGTTGTAGGTGGACATGGCGGTCAACGGGTCGGATGCGGAGTAGCCCGACGGCGAGGTCGCGGGCGGCCCGTTTGAACCCGCCGTGTAGGCCGTTGACGCCGCTGTCGAAACCGTCGTGGTCGAGTTGAGATTAGCGTCCAATGTCACGGCAGTCGTCGCCGAGGGCTTATTGCTCAGGTCCGAGACATTGATCGGCGCCAGCTTGGTCTGATCGGTGGCGCTGGTGTCGATCGTCCCGCTGCTATTGGCGGGCCAGCCTTCAAGATAATAGCCGCCCGCATTGACCAGATTGCCCTGCGTGTCCGGCGTGAACGAGCCATCGCGCGTGAACAGAAGCGACGAGGACGAGGTGACCGGGTTGGCTGTGTCCGAGACCACGAAGAAACCCTGTCCGTCAATGCCGAGGCTGTAGCCCGATGTGTCGTTGTTCAGCTCGCCCTGATTGGTCGTGGTCTGACGGTTGACCGCCACGACGCCGCCGGAGGTGAAGGACGACTTGGTCCAGGTGCCGGAGACCAGATCGGTGAAATTGGTCTGGATGCGCTTGTAACCGGTGGTGTTGGAGTTGGCGATATTGTTCGAAATCGTCGCCAGGGCCGTCGAATTGGCGGCCAGGGCGGTGATGCCGGACTGCATGGCGCTGTTGATGCTCATGGGTGGCTCCTAAAGAGAAGGCGATAAAGGGGATCAGGATGTGGCGGCGACGGCGGAAATGCTGGACAACGGAATGGCGGTGCCATTGACCATCAGTTCGACCGTGCCGGAATTGTTCTGAACGGAGGAGACGACGCCGCTGAGGCCGACGGCGGCGGTGACGTCGCCGGCCACATTCTTGGCCGCAACGCTGAGGGTGTAATCGCCTGCCGGCGCCGCCGCGCCCGACGAAGTGGTTCCATCCCAGGTGAAGCTGTGCATACCGGCGCTCTTGTCCGGCGCGTCGCCCGACCAGACGACATTGCCGTTGCTGTCCTTAACGGTCAGGGTGGCCGTTGCGGCGTCTCCGCCCAGAGCGTATTGCCAGCTTGCCTGCCCGCCGTTCAGCGTCGCCGTATCGACATTGGCGGTGACCGCCTTGCCGATATAGCCGACCGCCTGGTTCATCGAACTCTGCGAACCGGCATTGACCAGCGATTCCAGATACTGGTTGGCCTTGAGCTGCTGCTCGACCGAGGAATACTGCACGAGCTGATTGGTCCACTGGGTCGTGTCCATCGGCGACAGCGGGTCCTGGTTCTTGATCTGCGCGGTCAGCAGGTTGAGAAACGTGGTGTAATTGCTGGTCAGCGTGGCGGCGTCATTGGCCGTGCCGCTGGCGGACGAGGTTGGAGAGGTGGAGGATGTGACGGCGGCGACCATGATCAAGGACTCCTAGACGATAAGGTTCAACGCGAGGCGTGACGACGATGTGCGGTTGCGCAGGGCGGACAGGGCGGCGTCGAGCCCATTGTCGAGTCCGCCCTCCGCCTCAATGGCGCCCAACTGGTCGGCGTTGCGTAAGTGACGCGCCGCCTGCTGGGGATGGGGTTGCGGCTGCGACTGGGATTGGCCGCCCGGCTGCTGAAAGTTCTGCGCCATATTCTGCGCCATATTCTGCGATGTGTTTTGCGACAGGTTCGCATTGCCGCCCTGACCGGACCCGGCGGTCGCCGGATGCGCGACGCCCGCCGAGGTTTGCGCGGCGGCCTGAGCGCTCGCCTGAGACGCGCCTTGGGATGAGGCCTGCGAAGCGTTTTGCGCGTCCGTCCGCGTCGTCGCATCGTCCGCAACGGCAAGACCCGCCGCGACGTCGCCAGCCTTGACTTCGAACGGGACTGTGTTCGTTTTGACGTTTAGCGCCTCAGTCATCACCTTGACGCTCAAGGCGTCGGGCGCGACGTTCAGCCCCGCCTGCCGCAACTGGTCGCCCAGCTCGTTCAGCCGTCCGGCGAAGCTGGCGGCGGTCTGCGGGTTGTCGAAACTCAGTTGCGCGCGCGTCTGGCCGTCGCGGCCTATGCTCAGGGCGACATCGACCTTGCCGACCGAATCCGGGGTGAGCTGGATGCGGAACTGGCTCTGACCGGCGGCGGCGCGGTGCTGCACCTGCAGGCTCAGATCGGTCATGGTCTGCATCGCGGCCTGCGACATCTGGCTGGCGGCGGGCGCAGCGGGCGCCGTTGAGGTCGGCGTCGTGGGCGGCGGCGGCGTCTGGGTCAGGCCCGCCGTCTGAGCTCCGGTCGCTGAGGATAAAGGCGTCGCAGGCGCAGCCGGACTCAAGACGGCGTCGCCGGACGTGACAGGATTTTCATCGACGGCGGCGCGGCCATCGCTTTTCGGGGCGGCGGCGTCCTGCTGCGCCCGCACCGGGAGCGGCGCATAGGACACGGCCTCACTCACCGCTGAAGATTGCAGAGAAAAGGCGGACCCCGCAGGCCCCGGCTGCGCGCCTGCCAGACCGGGACGCTGAGTGACCGCGGCGGCCGACCGCGTTGCGCCTGAAATGGACCCAGAAACGGACCCCGAAGCGGACCCCAAACCAGATCCTGAACCAGACGACGACAAACGGGCGTCCTTGCTGCCGATCCTGGAGGGCGTCGTCAGTCCGGACGCGAACTGAGCGCTGATTTGCAGCGTAGCGCTTGGGGCCGAGGCGGCGGGCGCCGAAGAATCGGGCGCCGAAGGATCGGGCGCCGAAACATTGGGAATTGGCGCCGACGACGGCGCGACGGGCTGAGGCGATGGCGCGCCGGAGGCGGATGGCGCGGCTTCGCCCGGCGACGCCTGAACATCGACCGGCGCAGTCACCATCACTGGCGGCGGCGCCAAAATGGCAAGGCTGGCGTCCGGCGTCGGAGCCACGGCGCTTGCGGCGGTCGCTACGTTATTGGGCTTCTCAGCCTTGTCCGCATCGGCGCGGCGGCGACCATTGCGCGCTTCGCCCGGTTGCGTGGACGAAGAGGACGCGCCTTGCTGCGTTTCAAGCGGGGGCGCCGAGACCACCTCAGGCGCCGCCTCTTCGGTGAGCGCGCTCAAAAGCGCCGCGGGAGGGTTGGCGGCGGCGGTAGATGGGGTTGCGGCTTCAGCGGCCGCGTTCAGGCCTGTGCCGCCAGGATTTGCCTCGCCTGAAACCGGCCCCGAAATCGGCCCTGAAACTGGCCCTGAAACCAGCCCCGAAACCAGCACGGACTCGCCCTGCGATGTCGCGCCAGAGGCGGCGGCCTTTGGCGTTACAGCAGCGGCAGACGGGGTGGCGGCGCCCGAGACCGGCGCGCCTGTTGCAGCGTCGGCCGGGTTCGCGGCAAGCGGCGCGTCTGCGGCGCCGCCGGTCCCCGCCGTCGCGCCGAGCTGCGCCAGCAAGTCTGAAAATGCGGCGGCAAGACTGATCTGCCCGCCGCCCGTCTTCGACGCGTCGCGACCTGCGCCCGCTCCTGACGGAGAGGCGGCGGAGAGCAACAACGAGGCGAGGTCAAGCGACATGGCTGAGCGCAAACACATAACGGAGCCGACGCTTCGCCTGATGCGGCGAATGGGTCTGCGGGGGCGTCAACGCATTTTGCGCATCCGGTCGTCGGTGGGTTTGCAAGCGCCGGGCCACAGCTTAAACATCTGTATTTAATATATTTTTCTATTCACTTCCGTGACGCAACCCGCCGCCAAAGGTCAAATTTGCCTACAGGTTGCGGCAAAAAACGCCGCTGCCCGGCGCCGACCTCTCCTTGCCTGCGTGATGGCACACGACTTGAAACCCTCATTAAGAATTCTGCTCGCCTGCGCGACGCCACAAACCCAAGTCTATGAAAATGTTCGAATTTTCAAATTCCATCCTGATGATGACCCGGCAAAAATCGCCGGGCGCCGGGGCGCTTTTGCCTAATCGCGTCGATGCCGGAGCCGTTGCATGTCGCTGAACAGCATCATGAATATCGGCCTGTCCGGCCTGTCGACCGCGCAGAGCCAGCTCGGCGTGACCTCGGACAATATCTCCAACGTCAACACGCCCGGCTATATCCGCAAGGTCGCGACCCAGCAGAGCGTGACGGTGGCGGGCGTCGGCATGGGCGTGCAGTCCGGCAAGACGACCATCGCCGCCGATCAGTATCTTGAGGCCGCCTCCTACACCGCCGCCGGCGCCGCCAGCCAGGCCGACACCAGCTATCAATTGCTGGACCAGATACAATCGCGCTTCGGCGACATCACCGACACCAGCAATCTGTTCAATCAGGCCGCCTCCACCCTGTCCGATATGAGCCAGGCGGCGGAAAGCGCCTCCTCGACGCCTGCGCGCCAGCAGGTCGTGTCGGACCTGACCAGCTTCCTGAACACGGCCAACGGCCTGTCCAGCAACATCCAGCAGGTGCGCGCCAACGCCGACAGCCAGATCGGCTCGGACGTTGGCCAGATCAACGACCTGCTCAAGAACATCACCGACCTGAACGCCAGCATCTCCAGCGCCACCGTGACCGGCGCCGACGCCACCGGCGCCCAGACCACGCAATTGCAGTATCTCGATCAACTCTCCAAGCTGGTCGATATCTCGGTGACGCGCGAAAGCAATGGCGGCGTGACCGTGCGCACCGGCGGCGGCCTGACCCTGGCCACCGGCAATACCGCGGCCAGCCTCAGCTATACCCCCGCCAACAGCGTCGATGCGACCACGACCTTCTCGCCGATCACCGTCACCGGCGTGAACGGCGAGACGCGCGACCTGTCCGACTATGTGTCTTCCGGCGAAGTCGCGGGCCTGCTGGAAACGCGCGACAAAACCTCGGTCGCCATCAACGACCAGCTCAACGAATATGTCCGCCAGTTCACCAACACCCTCAATGCGGTCCACAATCAGGGCAGCGCCGTTCCCGCGCCCGCCAGCCTGACCGGCAAGAACACCAGCCTGAGCGCTTCGGAAGCGGTCAGCGGCTTTACCGGTCAGACCAACCTGGTCACACTGGATTCCAGCGGCAACGCCACCCACACCCTGGCCATCGACTTCAGCGCCGGAACCATGAGCCTCGACGGCGGCGCCGTGACCAGCTTCACCGCTTCGAATTTCGTCAGTCAGGTCAACAGCGCCTTCGGCGGCAACGCGACGCTCAGCTTCAACAACGGCGTGATGTCGCTGGCCGCCTCCGGCGCCGGCGGCAATGACGGCGTGGCCGTGGTCGATCCGTCCAGCAGCGGCGCAACCAAGCAGGGGCAGGGCTTTTCGCAGTATTTCGGCCTCAACGATCTGATCACGTCAAAAACGCCGACCAGCTACAATACCGGCCTGACCGCCACGGACGCTTCCGGCTTCGCCGGCGGCCAGATCGGCTTCACCCTCAAGTCCGACGCTGGCTCGACCCTGGCCAATATCAAGGTCACCCTGCCTAACCCGGCCACCATGGCCGATATGGTGACGGCGCTCAACGACACCGCGACCGGTCTTGGCAAGTACGGCACCTTCTCGCTCGATTCCAACGGCGCCCTGACCTTCAAGGGCTTCGGCAGTCCGGCCAACAGCCTGAACGTCAGTTCGGACTCGACGTCGCGCAATGGCTATGGCGCGTCGTTCAGCCAGTTTTTCGGTCTCGGCGACGTGCAGGGAACCATCGCCTCCGGCGTGCAGGTCAACACGACCGTCGCCAACGATCCGACGCAACTGGCCCTGGCCAAGGTCGATCTGACGGCGGCCAGCGGCTCGGCCCTGGCCAAGGGCGACGGCTCCAACGGTTCGGCCCTGGCCGCCATCGGCGACACGGTCGTGACCTTCGCCAAGGCGGGCCTGAACGGCGGCGGCGCCTCCACCCTGACCAATTACGGCACGAACCTCGCCGGTCAGGTCGGCGCCCTGGCCTCGCAGTCCAAGAACGACAGAGACTCCGCCGACGCGCTTCTGACCGAGGCCACCAACCGCCGCAGCGCGCAGGAAGGCGTCAATCTCGACGAGGAACTGGTCAATCTCACCACCTACCAGCAGGGCTACAGCGCCGCCAGCCGCCTGATCCAGGCGGCCAAGGACATGTACGACGTCCTGCTCAACATGATGGGTTAAGGAGACAGAATATGCGCATCTCCTCTTCGCAGGTCTGGAGCAACGCCCTCAACAACCTGATGGGCGCCGAACAGCGTCAGGTCGACGCCGGAACGCAGGTCTCGACGCAGAAGGTCGCCACCGATCTCGCCGGCTATGGCTCCGGCAGCGCCGTCATCGCCGCCTATCAGGCCTCTCTGGCCAAGACCAATGGCTATCTCGGCGTGGCCCAGACCGTCTCCGACCGCCTGACCGGACAGGATCTGGCGCTCAACACCACCTCGCAGGCCGCGTCCGACGCCAAGGACACCATCATGACCGCCCTGGCCAGCGGCGATTCCACCTCGTTGATGCAGGGTCTGCAAAGCGCCTTTTCGGAATCGCTCAACGGCCTGAACTATAAATATAACGGCACTTATCTGTTCTCCGGCGGCAATGACGACACCCCGCCGGTCAACATTTCGAGCATGTCGCAGCTCAGCGGCGGGGCGGTCACGGTCGCGTCGGTCTTCACCAACGGCTCGGTCAAGAAAGCTTCAACCATCGACGCCAACACCACCATCCAGACCGGCATGCTGGCCTCGGATCTCGGTACGAAGATGATGCAGATCTTCAAGGACCTTCAGGACTATAACGACAATCCGGCCACCGGTCCGTTCGCCTCGCCCCTGACCGACGCCCAAACCCAGTTCCTGACCCAGAAATCGCAGGAATTCTCCGCCGCCTATGACGACCTGACCAACCAGACGGCGGTGAACGGCACGATGCAGAGCCGCGTCGACGCCACCACCACCAGTCTGCAGGGCCAGGCCGATTCCATGACCAAGCTGATCGGCGACCGCACTGACGCCAACATGTCGCAGGCGGTCACCGCCCTGCAACAGGCGCAGATCGCCGTGCAGGCCTCGGCGCAGGTCTTGTCCAATCTCAACTCCGTCTCGCTGCTCAACTATCTGAAATAGCCGATACCCTAGCAATCCGCTCAGGTTTCGACTATCTAGCGCATGATTATGCGCTCAAGCGCCGCGCTGCGCGCACCACCCTATGGAATCCATGGAAGTCTGTCCCGTCCCCCTGATGGCCTCGGCCGATCTTGACGCCGCCCTCGACGCCACGCGCAAAAGCGTCGGCCTGCCCCAAGGCGCGCGCGTCGTCGCCGCCATGTCCGGCGGGGTCGATTCCACCGTCGTGGCGGCCTTGCTGCACGCGGCGGGCTATGAGACGATCGGCGTCACCCTGCAGCTTTACGACCACGGCGCGGCGCTGAAAAAGACCGGCGCCTGCTGCGCGGGTCAGGACATTCACGACGCGCGCATGGCCGCCGAAAAGATCGGCATTCCGCACTATGTCCTCGACTACGAAAGCCGCTTCCGCGAACAGGTGATCGAGGAGTTCGCCGATTCCTATCTGCGCGGCGAAACCCCGGTGCCGTGCATCCGCTGCAACCAAAGCGTCAAGTTCCACGACCTGTTGCAGGTGGCCAAGGACCTCGGCGCCGAGGCCATGGCGACCGGCCACTATGTCGAGCGCTCGGCTGAGGGCCATTTGCGCCGCGCCGCCGATACGGCGCGCGACCAGAGCTATTTCCTGTTCGCCACCACGCGCGAACAGCTCGACTTTCTGCGCTTTCCGCTGGCCGGAATCCCAAAGCCGCAGGTGCGCGACATTGCGCGCCAGCTCGGCCTCTCGATCGCCGCCAAGCCCGACTCGCAGGACATCTGCTTCGTGCCGGAAGGCAAGTATGTCAACCTGATCGACAAGCTGCGTCCGCAGGGCCGCGAGGCCGGCGATATCCGTCATATCGACGGGCGCGTGCTGGGTCGCCATGAGGGCATTACCGGCTATACGATCGGCCAGAGACGCGGCCTCAATGTCGCGGTCGGCGAGCCCCTGTTCGTCACCCGCATCGACCCGGACGCCCGCGAAATCGTGGTCGGGCCACGTGAGGCGTTACTGACGCGCGGCCTGTCTTTAAAGGAAATCAACTGGCTCGGCGACGAGCCGGACCTGATCGACGCCGCGCGCGCCAACCGGCCCGTGCTGGCGCGCGTGCGCTCGACCCGCCCGCCGGTCCCGGCGCGACTTATCCTCGCCGATGACACCGCCCAGATCGTGTTCGACGCTCCCGAAGAAGGCGTCGCCCCCGGCCAGGCCTGCGTGCTCTACGACCCCGCCGACGAAGGCCGCGTGCTCGGCGGCGGCTTTATCGCCAGCACCATCTCCGCCGCCTGAGCGCCCGCCTCGCTTTTTAAGTCGCGCTAACGCTGCGCTCCTTGAGCGGATTTTTCGTCGCGCTAACGCTACGCTCCTTGAGCAGGTTTTTTAGTCGCGCTAACGCTACGCTCCTTGAGCGCAGGCGGCAGCTTCATCGCCAGCACCATCTCCGCCGCCTGAGCGTCCGGTTAGCTCGCGTCCGACTTGGGTGTCGAGACGGTCAGTAGCAAAGCCGCCGGAAGTGACGCGATTTCGATCACGCCTAATAAAAGCCAGTCCCCGTCCAAATATGCGAGAGGGCTTAGAATGCCGACAATGATGAGCATCAGGAACGCCGAACCTGTACGCGCACGCAATCTGATCTTGCTCGCGATCCATCGTGTCAGGCCAACAATGGCGGCTGTCAGGCCAAATCCCACACCTAAAAAGACAGGGCTTAGCGCCATCAAAGCTGCCGCGTTGATACCATCCAGGCCGCTAAGACCCGGCGTTTCTTCGATTATGATAAAAGCCAGAGGTGGCAAAATGCAGCACAGCCAGCGCCCTTTCATGTAAAGAGGCCGAAGGAAGGAGCGCGCCGGGGTCTGTCGAGACATTACCACTCCGAAGAATGAGCACCGGTCCACCATACAGATCAAACCCTTCATGTAAAGTTGAATACCGGCGAAAGACCCCTTGCGCGCGAGAACACACAGAGCAGCCTTCTGCAGCCCCGAAACGACTATTTTATCCCCCTCCTAAATTTCTGCCGCATCCTATCCCCATGTCATCGGATGCGCGCACAGATCAGCCCCACCTGACGCCGGAACAAAGGCGCGAGATGCTGCGCGCCTTCGCCGACCGGATGCTGGTGAAAATTTCGGCGATGAACGATCCCGAAGACCTGCCCGGCGTCGAGCGCGCCGTGCGTGTGGCGGCGGTGATCGAGCGGCTCTACAGCCGCTGCGACCGCGCCGAGCAGCAGACCCCCGATCCGCGCCAGCTTCAGATCGAACGCGCCAAACGCGAAAGCGCAGCCTTCAAGGCCAAGTCCGCTCTGGCCTGGGATCTGTACCACGAACCCCCGCTGCGCAAACAATTGGGCCCGTGGTGGACCGCAGCCGAAACGGTCGTGGCGGCGCCCGCCGTGGCCCCGGAGACGACCGTCACGCCGCCGGTCACACCGGCAAAGGCGGGTGGTGTCCGCAAAGCCCATCACACCGAAACAAAGCAGGCCGCGCCGAAAACCCTCCCGGCGAAAGTCCAAAAAACTCCCCTTCCGCCGCCCTGATCTTCTTCCCTTCTCCCCTCACGAGGGGAGAGGGCGAGGATAGGCGGTTGCACGGCCCGTCAGAACAAACTCAACTGACGATCGCCGCCCGCGCTCAAGAAGCGAAGCGTTAGCGCAAAGGTAAAAGCGGCGGCTGCGCGCTCTGTCAGAACAGACTCAACTGCCGGTCGCCGCCCGCGCTCAAGAAGCGAAGCGTTAGCGCATAGGTAAAAGCGGCGGCTGCGCGCTCTGTCAGAACAGGCTCAATTGACGGTCGCCGCCGCGAAATTGCGAATAGTCCCCGCCGCGCACCGTCTTGTCGAGGCCGAGCTTCTTCACCGCCAGTCTGAACCGGCTCTGCAACAGGTCGGCGTGCTGACCCACGCCCTTCATGCGCTCGCCAAAGGCGGCGTTATAGAGCTTGCCGCCGCGCATCTGGCGGACGCGGTTCAGCACCTTGTCGGCGCTGCCCGGCGCGTGTTCGCGCAGCCATTGCTCGAACAGATCCTTGATCTCATGCGGCAGGCGGATCACCGTCATGCCCGCGCGTTTCGCGCCCGCCTCGGCGGCGGCGGTCAGGATCGCCTCCAGCTCATGATCGGTCAGGCCCGGAATCATCGGCGCGGCCAGCACGGAAACCGGAATCCCCGCTTCGCTGAGGCCGCGAATCGCGTCGATGCGCCGCATCGGCGTGGCCGCGCGCGGCTCCATAACGCGCGCCAGATCGCGGTCCAGCGTCGTCACCGACAGGCTGGCCGAAAACAGCCCAAGCGCCGCCATCGGCGCCAATATATCGAGATCACGCAGGATCAGGGCCGACTTGGTGACGATATGCACCGGATGGCGGAACTCATACAGCACCTCCAGCAGCCGCCGCGTCAAAAGCTCGGTCTTCTCGGTCGGCTGATAGGCGTCGGTATTGATGCCCAGCATCATCGGACCGGGCCTGTAACCCGGCGCGCTCAGTTCGCGACGCAACAAGTCCGGCGCGTCGGGCTTGCGGAAGATGCGCGTCTCGAAATCCAGCCCCGGCGACAGGTCGAGATAGGCGTGGGTTGGACGCGCAAAGCAATAGATGCAGCCATGCTCGCACCCCTTGTACGGATTGATCGAGCGGTCGAAACCGATATCGGGCGAGGTGTTGCGCGAGATAATGCTGCGCGCCGAATCGACGCCAAGAATCGTCTTACGCCGCGCTTTCGCCCAGTCATCGCGTTCATGGTCGCTCCAGCCATCGTCGATCTCATAACGGTCGGCATTGCCAAAGCGGTGGCTGGGTCTGTTAGACACAGAACCCCGCCCCTTGCGCGCCACATCGGGCAGGGCGTCGTCTTCGGTTCTGGGCGCAAAAGGATCGCGGCGGATGGACATGCGCCCACCTTGCCATAAGAACAAAAAGAGAACAAATACTTTTTTTAAGCGGCGGTCTTGGGTTGCGCTGGCGGCGTGACGCCCGCATCGAACACCGGAACGCCGGGACGCGCCGGATCGAGCGAA
This sequence comes from Asticcacaulis sp., assembly GCF_051956075.1. Taxonomy (GTDB): domain Bacteria; phylum Pseudomonadota; class Alphaproteobacteria; order Caulobacterales; family Caulobacteraceae; genus Asticcacaulis. The sequence continues at coordinate 35,125 of NZ_JBQCGA010000032.1, forward strand.
AAGCTGGGGCGCAGCGGGCTCTTATGGCCGCGATAGCCGCCCGCCAGCTTGACCAGCCGCGCAAAAACGACTTTGAACGGCTCCAGCAACTTCGGCGAACGCGCCATCGACGGATTGAGCCCGAACCAGCGTCGCAGCAGACCGTTGGCGTACAGCACATTGGCCTTCCAGATGGCGGCGGGCGTCATGAACTCGATGGACAGGGAGACGTTCATCATGCCGTGATTGACGATGCGGTGCGGCGCGTTCTGCTCCCAGGTCATCATCTCACCGGGCTTGAGATCGTGGATCAGCGCCTCGGCGTCACAGGCCGGATCATAGGGCAGTTGCTCGTCGCTTTCGCGCAAGGCGACGCCCTCGCGATGCCGGTCGGACACGCAACTATCCTTGGGCGGATAGAGGTAGAGCCGCTTGACGCCGCGCACCTGCCACAGCATGACCAGCGGAATGTCGAGATGATAGAAGACATGCGCGTTCGGCGACGAGATCAACAGGCCCAAATCCTGCTTGAGCGTCGCGACACCGGCCTCCGTCTTGATGTCCGCGAACATGGCTTCGCACAGGGCCGCGATCGCGGCGTCGGCGTGGTTGACCTTGCGCAGGTTCAGCCACAGACGCCCCGCCTTGACGCCCTCCAGCAGGGCGCGCCCGTCCAGTTCGCCGCGTCGGCCGAAATACCACTCGCCCCAATTGGCCGGGTCGTAGCCCATGGTGAACACTTCCAGCCGCTCGCGCGGATAGCGGTCGATCAGCGCGATCAGCGCCTCATCGGTAAACAAGTCGCTCTTGTCGAGGTCGTGGCGGAACAACAGGTTCTCGCGCGAAAACCCAGCCCTGTGCTCGGGCGTCCAATGCAGCAAAGCCATGACTTATCGGCCTTTCGGTTTCTTTTTGAGCAGGGCCGCGCCGTAAAATCCGATCTTGAACGGCGGGAACCACAAAACTTTTCCGGCGCCGCGCGCCGCCTTATCGAGCCTGCGCGCCGCGCCGCGATGTCGGATGAGGGCCAGAGCGCCGCCCCACAGGCCGAACAGGATAAATTGAGCCAGCCCCTGCGCCATCCAGGCCGCCGCCGTAAACGGCTTGCCCGTCTTGGCGGCGGTATAGGACGGCCCCTGCCCGAAGGCGAAGGCGCGCAGCAGCGTATAGGACAGCTTCGCGCGCGCAGGCGGCACGTCCTCATAGACAAAGGCGTCCGCCGCCCAGGCGATGCGCGCGCCGCTCGTCATCAGGCTGTGGAACAACTGGTCGTCCTCGCCGCCCATCTGGTTATGCGCGACCGAGAAAGGCGCGCGGTCCTTCGGCAGGCTGGCGCGGCGGATCAGGCTGTTGCCGCAGCCGTAATAGCTGTTCAGAAGCTGCGCCTGGTCCGGCCCGAAGCGCGAGAAGAAGGCCTCGACATAGCCGTCATGCGCATCGTCCGGCACCGGCAGGCGCGCCTTGACCGGCCCGAACACCACATCGGCGTCGAACTGCTTTTGCGCGGCCATCAGGCCGTCCAGCCAACCGTCCGGCGCTTCCTCATCGTCGTCGAGAAAGGCGATAAAGTCCGCCGTACACGCCGCCACCGCCGTATTGCGCGCATTGGCGACGCCGGTTGCGGGCTCGTGCAGATAGACGACCTGCATCGGCGCCGTCGCTGCGAATCCGGCGACCGCCTGACGCGCCGAAGCTTCCGGGCTGTTGTCACAGACGATGACGCTCAGTCCGGCGACGCGCTGCCGTGCGAGCGAGCGCAGCGCCGTCATCAGCCCCTCCGGGCGGCGGAAGGTCGGAACGATGGCGCAAATAGTGGCCGTCATCGCGGCGTCCTCCTTGGCGACCTTCATGAAACGGGCGCTATCCGGCATCGGCGCCTCCTCGCAGGCTGGCCTTGCGGCGGTCCGCATTTGCAAAGGCGTAGGCCAGACCCGACATGCGGCCTTTCATATCCAGCTCAAGGGCGGCGATCTGGTCAAGACGACGGTTCAACCGTCCATAAAGTCTCTCCGCGCGCTGGCCCAGCAGGCGCGCGCCGCCATGCGCCGCCTCCGCCACGCTTCGCCGCAGCCGCGCGGCGGCGGACGCGCCGTAAAGACGGACATGGCGAACGGGAAACTGCGTATTGCAAAAGGCGTTTTTATAATGATCCTGACCGGTCGAGAGGTCATAATGCGTCACGCCCGCCGCGCGCAGGGCTTCGGGCGCGTCGTGCAGGAAGATCTGGCCCGGCGACCAGGTCGCATAGGCCGGATCGTAGCTCGACACCCACGGATGGATGCGCGCGCCCAGACGCAGGCCATAATGGTGCAGGATCGGCGTATCGCCCGCCATCAGGGTCAGCAGAACGCCGTGCGCGCTATCCTGCGGCGCGTCCCACAGATGGTCGAGAAACCGCGCGGCCCACGGCGCGCCGAGAAAATCGTGCAGGCCGTTGTCCTGAAGCTGGCGCCGCTTCTGGGCCAGCATGGCCTGATAGCGCGTCCGGTCGCGGTCGCCGACGAGGATGCTGACCGGACCATGCGCCTCTTCAAGCCGACGGCGCAGACGGTTGATGTTCTTGACGTGCTTTTTGGGCGCCTGAATGGCGGGCGCGTCATCGCCGAGGTCGAGACCATAGGCCGTATCGGCCTCGCCGCCGCCTTCGTGGTTAAGGCCGTGCGGGTCGATCAGTCCGATGGCCTGAAACCGCTCAATGCCCGCCGCGCGCAGGGCGTCGTCAAAGCGAAAACCCGGTTCCGCGAAGCTGATCAGGGCGCTGTAATCGGCGAACGGCGCTCCGGCGGGACGCGCGAAACGCTGCGGGCGGCGATGATGGGACAGAAAGCCGACGGCGCGGCCCTTGCGGCGAAAGACGGCGACGCGCACATCGTCGCGCACGGCGGCGACGGCGGCGGCGAAGTCGCGCGTCAACAGGGGCGAGGCGAAAGCAGGCTCCGCCAACAACATTTCGTCCCAGGTCTGCGCATCGCTTTGCGACAGATCCCTCACCTTTACGACGTCACACGATAACATAATCGCCTTCTGGCACACTCAAAACCACTTTTCCCTTGCGCTGCAAGGGCCGGGCCACGTGTCTCCCATGACATAAAAGCATGAAAATCAGGTGTGCAGGCGCCGTTAACAGACGGTTACGGCGGGCGCTTCATGTCAAGTTAAAGCGATATTTTGACAAGCACGCTTGACATAAATTGCACTCTTCATGTAAAGCATCCTTGTCATTACGATAAAGGAGAGTCCCATGTCCGCAAATCCCTGGGCCTACCGTCTCGGCATTCTGGCGCTGGCGGCGTTGGGCGGCGTGATGGGCGGCACGCTGTATTACTGGTCGTCGCGTCCGCCGGTTCCGCCTTACGCCTATATTATCGAAGGTGCGCTGTTTCTGGCCCTGATCGCGGGCGTTTTCATCCTGCGCCGCCTCAAGGCCAATTGCGACGAATTCGCCGTGGCGAAAAAGCGTCTGGCTACCCAGTTCGGCTTCCAGATCGGATTCGGTCTTTACGCCGTCGTCAATCTGGCGCCGCTGCTGGCGCCGCACCTGTTCCGCGACTTTTTCTCGGGCCTTGGCAGCCCGCGCGAAGGCTTCATCATGGGGCAGGTCGCCGGCATGGCGCCGTTCGTCCTCGGCCTTTTGATCGGCCAGATCGCCGCGCAGTGGAAGTACCGCTGATGTGCGCGCTGCATGATCGCCGTGGCGGCGCGACGGCCGCCATTCTGGCGGGTTCCTCAAGCGCGATCATATCCGGTTCGCATGCAGGCGCAGCTCATCATCTGATGCTGTCGCACATCCTGCTCGCCATTGGCGTCGTTCTGCTGGTGGCCGCCGTCACCGCGCTCGCCTGGCGGAACAGGCCATGAAGAACCGCATCAAGGTGCTGCGCGCCGAACGCAACTGGTCGCAGGCGGAACTGGCCGAGCGCCTGGGCGTCTCGCGCCAGACGATCAACGCCATCGAAACCGGCAAGTACGACCCGTCCCTGCCGCTCGCCTTCAAGATCGCCGATCTGTTCAGCCTCGCCATCGAAGTCATTTTTCAACCGGAATAGTCATGTTCAAAGCCCTCGCCGCCGCCCTGCTGCTCGCCTTCGCGCCACTGTGCGCCGCGGCGGAAAACGCGCCCACCGTCACGGTCGCCCATCCTTTGTTGTGGGAGATCGACGACGGAACGGCGCACGTATATCTGTTCGGCTCGATCCACGTCATGAAGCCGGACACGATCTGGCTCAGCGACGACCTGAAGCGCCGCTTCGCCAGCGCGGATCAGGCGTGGTTCGAGGTCGCCGATCTCGACGATCAGGCCGCCGTGCAACAGCAGGCGCAAAAATACATGCTCGACCCGTCCGGTCACATGACCGAAGGCCTGACGCCGGACGAGATCAAAAGCCTCGACGCCCTGCTGGCGCCCTATGGCCTGAGTTCAACCCGGCTGATGGGTTACCGAAAATGGGCCGTCGCCCTGGTGCTCAACGTGCAGCAGATCGCCGCCGCCGGTTATAATCCGAAAACCGGCGTCGATCTGACCCTGATGCAGTCGGCGCGCGCAACGGGTAAGCCGGTGCATGGCTTCGAGACCATCGACCAGGAGATGCAGAAGCTGACCCCCGCCAACGCCGCCGAGGATATGGCCGCCCTGCGCGCCACCCTCAAAGACGCCGACAGCGCGACGAAAGACATTGCCGACCTCTTCGACGCCTGGGCCACGGGCGATGAAAAGCGCCTGACCTATTTTATGGTCGACAAGATGAAGACCGAGGAGCCGTCGCTCTATCACCGCGTCATCGTCGAACGCGACGCCGCCTGGACGCCGCAGGTCGAGCAACTGATCCGCGACCTGAAAACCAAGGGCGGCGGAACCGCCTTCGTCACGGTCGGCGTCGGCCATCTGATCGGGCCGGACAGCCTGATCGCGATGTTGCGGGCCGATGGTGTCAAAGCGACACAAGTTCACTAAGAAAACGCTTAACTACGGTAATATAAGGCCCATAAAACTCAATCTGACACACCTTTTCCGGCCCCAGCCTTGCACGGAAGGATTGCAATATCTGTCCACAGCGAGGGGGTGTCCCGATGGTTTATACGAATTTTTCCGACAAGGCTGGCGCTATGACGCAACGCGCTGCGCCATTCCAGATGGCGGTAAAAGACGTCCGCCGGGAGCTGGTCGCGCGTGAAAAGCGTCAAATACAGAGGCGCCGGATCGCGCTCGCCATCGCTATGCTCGCCGCCTTCGGGCTGGCGGCGCTGATCTGGCGGCTGTGCGCCGCCGTCTGACCTGCGTTAACGCGTCCAGGATTTCATTGACTTTCCGGCCGATTTTATACACAAGGCGCGCCTAAGCCCGACAGCTTAGGCGTTTTTTGTCTCCGCATCCGCTGATGCGGTCCTTTTCCTTTTTGTAATCAACGACAAGGATACGGCCATGGCCCCTTCTGACGATCATCTGTTCGGTGTCTATTCTCGCGCCCCCATCGCGGTGGAACGCGGCGAAGGCGTCCGACTGTATGACCGATCGGGCCGCGCCTATCTGGATTTCGTGCAGGGCATCGCCACCAATGGCTTAGGCCACGCCGCGCCGGTTCTGGTCGAAGCCCTGAAGGCGCAGGCCGAAAAGCTGTGGCACGTCTCCAACATTTTCCGCATCCCCGGTCAGGACGAACTGGCCGAGAAACTGTGTGAAAAATCCTTCGCCGACAAGGTGTTCTTCACCAATTCCGGCACCGAGGCGGTTGAGTGCGCGCTGAAGCTGACGCGCAAATACCATGCCTCGAAAGGCCAGCCGGAACGCATCGACGTGATCGGCTTTTCCGGCGCCTTTCATGGCCGCTCCTACGCCGCCGTGACCGCCGCGGGCAATGAGGCCTATCTCGACGGCTTCGGCCCGCGCCTGCCTGGCTATATCCACCTGCCGTTCGGCGATATGGACGCGGTGCGCGAAGCCGCCGCCAGCCCGACCGCCGCCGCCATCATCATCGAGCCGGTGCAGGGCGAAGGCGGCTTGCGCGACCTGCCCGCCGTCTGCCTGAAAGGCCTGCGTGAGCTGTGCGACCAGTACGGCCTGCTGCTGATCTTCGATGAGATCCAGTGCGGCATGGGCCGCACCGGCAAGCTGTGGGCCTATGAATATGCCGACATCGCCCCGGATGTCATGACCGTGGCCAAGGCGCTGGGCGGCGGCTTCCCGATCGGGGCGTGTCTGGCGACCGAGGATGCGGCGTCGGGCATGGTGGTCGGCTCGCACGGTTCGACCTTCGGCGGCAATCCGCTGGCCATGGCCGTGGGTCTGGCGGCGTTTGGCGAGATTTCGAAGCCTGAACTGCTCGACAATGTCAATCGCGTCTCCGCCTATCTGCGCCAGCAGATGGAGGGGCTGAAAGCCGCCTTCCCCGACATGATCGTCGAGGTGCGCGGCAAGGGTCTTCTGACCGGCATGAAGCTGGTTCCGAACAATCGCGAGATCATGGCGCTGGCGCGCGACAACGGCCTGCTGATCGCCGGCGGCTCGGACAATTGCGTCCGCCTGCTGCCGCCGCTCAACGTCACCGAGGCCGAGGCGCGCGAAGCCATCGGCCTGTTGGAAAAGACCTTTATCGCCGCGCGCGAAAAGCTGAAGGAGGCCGTCTGATGACCCGGCACTTTCTCGACATCTGCGACCTGACCTCGGACGAACTGCGCGTCCTTGTCGATGACGCGCACGCCCGCAAGGCCGCGCGTCAGGGCTGGCCCAAGGGCCGCGTTGACGCCGACGCCCCGGCGGAAGACCGCGTTCTGGCCATGATCTTTCAGAAGAACTCGACGCGCACGCGCTTCTCCTTCGACGCCGCCATCCGGCAACTGGGCGGCGACGCCATCATCTCGACCGCTTCGGACATGCAGCTTGGCCGCGGCGAGACGATCGAGGACACGGCGCGCGTCCTGTCGCGCATGGTGGACGCCATCATGATCCGCGCCAACGAGCACGACGACGTGCTGCGTCTGGCGCGCGCGGCGAGCGTTCCGGTGATCAACGGCCTGACCAACTTTTCGCACCCGTGCCAGATCCTCGCCGACATCCAGACCATTGAGGAGCATCGCGGGACCATTGCAGGCAAGAAGCTGGCCTGGATCAGCGACGGCAACAATATGTGCACCAGCTTCATCCATGCCGCCGCGCGCTTCGGCTTCGAGCTGGCCATAGCCTGCCCGGACGCCTATCGCCCGAACCCGCAGGCTCTGGTCTTCGCCTCGGAGTCGCGCGCTAAGGTGACGGTGACGAACGATCCGGCGGTCGCCGCCAGGGACGCCGACGTCGTGCTGGCCGACACCTGGGTGTCGATGGGCGATCTCGACCACGACGAACGCCTTGCGGCCTTCCAGCCCTATCAGGTCAACAGCGAACTGATGAAGCTGGCCAAGCCCGACGCCCTGTTCCTGCACTGCCTGCCCGCCCACCGCGGCGAGGAGGTGACGGACGAGGTGATCGACGGCCCGCAGTCGGTGATCTGGGACGAGGCGGAAAACCGCATCCACGCCCAGAAAGCCGTCATTGCCTGGTGTTTTGGCGCGTAAAAAAGCGCAAAGGCCCCTGACGGACATTACGCGACCGTAGCTTTGCGGTCCGCCCTAGTGCGCAGGCGGTTGCCACAGTTCGATGGCGTTGCCCTCCGGGTCGTGGATGCGCGCAAAGCGTCCGGTTTCGGGCGCGTCCCATTCCGGCTTGACGATCACCTCCACGCCTGAGGCGCGCAAGGATTCCAGCAACGGGTCGAGCGCATCGACGCGGAAGTTCAGCATGAACGCCTTGTCGGCGGGGAAGTAGTCGGTGTCGGCCTTGAAAGGCGCGATCAGGCTCATGCCCGCCTGCTGACTCCATATGCCGCCGACATCGACGCCGAGATGCGTCCTGTACCAGTCGCACAAAGCCGCTGGATTTTGCGCGCGGAAGAACAGACCGCCTATGCCGGTGATCGCCATGATGAAACGCCTCCTTCAGGAGCCGTCATCCTAACGCGGATGGGCGCGGCCGGAAAGAGACCGTCGGCGCAGCGTCTTCCTCGTCACTTTTTACCGCGTCTTTATCGGGCTTTTCGTGGACGAAATCGCCGCGCGGGGGTAGAAGGTTTGCGCCCGCCTTCGGGGCGTCGCTTGCGCGGCTGCAAGACCCTGTGCGTCTGCGGCTTCTCGCGCGATCCCGAATTGGCGCTTGTCATCGTGACCAGCGGGCGGGCGAACGTGAAAGGATATGGCCCATGTCGGCTATTGACAGCTACAAGACGAAATCGACCCTCGCGGTCGGCGATAAATCCTACGCCTATTATGACCTGAAAGCCGCCGAGGCGAACGGCCTCGACGGCGTCTCCCACCTGCCCTATTCGATGAAGGTGCTGCTGGAAAACCTGCTGCGCAACGAAGACGGGGTGTCGGTGTCGAAGGACGACATCGCCGCCATCGCCGCCTGGACGAAGAACAAGGGCGCGGTCGAGCACGAAATCAGCTTCCGCCCGGCGCGCGTTCTGATGCAGGACTTCACCGGCGTTCCGGCTGTGGTCGACCTCGCCGCCATGCGCGACGCCATGGTCAAGCTGGGCGCGGACCCGGCCAAGATCAACCCGCTCAACCCGGTTGACCTCGTGATCGACCACTCGGTTATGGTCGATTATTTCGGCCATCAGGACAGCTTCGAAAAGAATGTCGAGCGCGAATATGAGCGCAATATCGAGCGCTACAACTTCCTGCGCTGGGGCTCGTCCGCCTTCAACAATTTCCGCGTCGTGCCGCCGGGCACCGGCATCTGCCACCAGGTCAATCTCGAATATCTGGCCCAGACCGTTTGGACGAATGTGGCGGATGGCGGCGAAGTCGCCTATCCCGACACCGTGGTCGGCACCGATTCTCACACCACCATGATCAATGGCCTGAGCGTGCTGGGCTGGGGCGTCGGCGGCATCGAGGCCGAGGCCGCCATGCTGGGCCAGCCGATCCCGATGCTGATCCCCGAAGTGATCGGCTTCAAGCTGACCGGCCGCCTGGCCGACGACGTGACCGCCACCGACCTCGTCCTGACCATCACCCAGATGCTGCGCAAAAAGGGCGTGGTCGGCAAGTTCGTCGAATATTTCGGCGACGGCCTGCAACATATGACGCTCGAAGATCAGGCGACCATCGCCAATATGGCCCCGGAATATGGCGCGACCTGCGGCATCTTCCCGGTCTCGCAGGCGACGCTCGACTATCTCAACAAGTCGGGCCGCGCCCCTGAGCGCGTCGCTCTGGTCGAAGCCTACGCCAAGGCGCAGGGCAGGTGGTACGACCCTGAGCACACGCCGATCTTCACCGACACGCTGGAGCTGGACCTGTCGAGCGTCGAGCCGTCCCTGGCCGGCCCCAAGCGTCCGCAGGACCGCGTGCCGCTGTCGCAGGTCTCGACCGAGTTCGCCTCGGCCCTGGCCGGTGAGTTCGGCAAGGCGGGCGAAGAAGACAAGCAGGTCGCCGTCGAAGGCGCGGACTTCACCGTCGGCCACGGCGATGTCGTCATCGCCGCCATCACCTCCTGCACCAACACCTCCAATCCGAGCGTGCTGATCGCGGCGGGCCTACTGGCGAAAAAGGCGCATGAGAAGGGCCTGAGCGTCAAGCCGTGGGTCAAGACCTCGCTGGCGCCCGGCTCGCAGGTCGTCACCGACTATCTCAACGATTCCGGCCTGACCCCGCACCTCAACGCGCTCGGCTTCAATCTGGTCGGCTATGGCTGCACGACCTGCATCGGCAATTCCGGCCCCCTGCCCGACGCGATTTCGGCGGCGATCAACGCCAATGATCTGGTCGCCTCGGCGGTCCTGTCCGGCAACCGCAATTTCGAAGGCCGCGTCAGCCCCGACGTGCGCGCCAACTATCTGGCTTCGCCGCCTCTGGTCGTCGCCTATGCGCTGGCGGGCTCGACCAAGATGAACCTGCGCGAAGAACCGCTCGGTATCGGTTCGGACGGCCAGCCGGTCTTCCTCAAGGACATCTGGCCCACCAAGGCGGAGATCAAGGAATTGCAGGACCAGTTCGTCTCCAATGCCCTGTTCGACAAGCGCTATTCGGACGTCTTCAAGGGCGACGAGCACTGGCAGGCGATCAAGGTGTCCGGCGGCCAGACCTATGACTGGGATCCGGCCTCGACCTATGTCGCCAACCCGCCCTATTTCGACGGCATGACCATGACGCCGGACAAGGTGACCGACATTGTCGAAGCGCGCGTCCTGGGCATTTTCGGCGACTCGATCACCACCGACCACATCAGCCCCGCCGGCAATATCAAAAAGACCTCGCCCGCCGGGCTTTACCTGTCCGAGCATGGCGTGCCGGTGACGGAGTTCAACTCCTATGGCGCGCGCCGCGGCAATCACGAAGTCATGATGCGCGGCACCTTCGCCAATATCCGCATCCGCAACAAGATGACGCCGGAGATCGAAGGCGGGGTGACCAAGCACTTCCCGTCGGGCGACGTCATGCCGATCTATGACGCGGCCATGCGCTACAAGTCCGAAGGCCGTTCTCTGGTCATCTTCGCGGGCAAGGAATACGGCACCGGCTCGTCGCGCGACTGGGCGGCTAAGGGCACGCGCCTGCAAGGCGTGCGCGCGGTCATCGCCGAGTCGTTCGAGCGCATCCACCGCTCCAACCTGGTCGGCATGGGCGTTCTGCCCTTGCAGTTCAAGGTCGATGGCTGGTCCAAGCTGGGCCTGACCGGCGAGGAAATCGTCACCATCCGCGGTCTGGAAAACCTGCAACCGCGCGCCGAACTGATCGTCGAGCTGTTCCGCGCCTCGGACGGCAAGGTCGCGCGCTTCCCGGTGCGCTGCCGCATCGATACGCCGACCGAGCTGGAATACTACAAGAATGGCGGCGTCATGCCGTTCGTGCTGCGTAACCTGGCGCGCGCGGACTAGGCGCTTCGCCGATCACATCAAGCCCGCCGCCGAAACATCGACGGCGGGCTTTTTTGAAGCCTTAGACTTAAGCAGTCAGGCTGATCGTGAAGCGGGGGAGTCATGTACAAAATTATCGGCGTCACTTGCGCGATACTTGCCCTTGTTGCGCTGAACAGCGCCTCGGCAAAGCCGTCCGCAATGTCGGTGCGTGAGCAACAGACAATCACGATCAAGGGCGTCAAGGAAACCTGGCGACTGGTCTGGATCGGCAAACATCTGCCTGTATGCGACGCCAAAGACGTCGATATGGCCCTGACCTGTCCGTGTTCAGGGCTTGCCTATGGCGAATATGGCAATCTCTGGCTGGTCCGAACCCGCAATGGCCGCGAAGTCGAACGCATGGATTTGCGACCGCTATTCGGTCATTTCGACTATCCCTACGCAGATAATCTGAAGGGAAAGGCGGCCTTACAGACATATCCCGTTCAGGAAGCTGATTTTGGGCGTGCTGAAATGAACGATCCGAAGCTTGCGGCTGACATCAGACGCCGCCCCAAGACGTCGATTATGCATTTTGCGGATTTCGACCGGGACGGACACGCCACGGAATTTTTGCTGCAAATCGGAACATTGCCCTGCGGCAAGCTACAATATGCCGCCGTCGGCGTTTCGACAAAGGATCCACATCTTCATGCCTTTCATGCCGTCAATAAACCCGACACGCTATTGGAAATGCCGCTGCCCGCCTGGCAGGCCCTGTTAAATACCGCGAGTCCAACGAATCTTGTCGTTTGGGAATGTGGCGATCACGGCAGCGAGGTTCAAAGCCATTTAATCATATCGGCTCGCAATGGTCGCATCAGGGCGCAGGAGAAAGACATTCGCTGCTCATCCCTTCCCAAAGAGCGCGGCTATAGGAATGGCGCTCATTAGCAAAAGAAAAGCGACGCACCGGAATGCGCCGCCTAACTCCTCTCTTCGCTAAAAACTTAGTAGCGATAATGCTCCGGCTTGAACGGGCCTTCGACCGCGACGCCGATATAGTCAGCCTGCTCCTTGTTCAGCACGGTCAGTTTCGCGCCGAGCTTTTCCAGGTGCAGCATGGCGACTTTTTCGTCGAGGTGCTTAGGGAGCGTATAGACCTTCTTGTCGTAGTGCGAACCGCGCGTCCACAGCTCGATCTGAGCCAGGGTCTGGTTGGTGAACGAGGCCGACATGACGAAGGACGGATGGCCGGTCGCGTTGCCGAGATTCACTAGACGGCCTTCGGACAGCACGATGATCTTCTTGCCGTCCGGGAATTCGACATGGTGGACCTGCGGCTTGATCTCGTCCCACTTGTAGTTGCGCAGGGCGCTGATCTGGATTTCGGAATCGAAGTGCCCGATATTGCAGACAATGGCGTTGTGCTTCATCTCGCGCATGTGCTCAAGGCGCAGCACGTCCTTATTGCCGGTGCAGGTGACGAAGATGTCGCCCTGGCCCGCGACCTCCTCGACCGTGCGCACCTCATAGCCTTCCATCGCGGCCTGAAGCGCACAGATCGGGTCGATCTCGGTGACGATGACGCGCGCGCCGCCATTGCGAAGCGAGGCCGCCGAACCCTTACCGACATCGCCATAGCCAAGCACGATCGCGACCTTGCCGGCCAGCATCACGTCGGTGGCGCGGCGAATGGCGTCCACCAGCGATTCGCGGCAGCCATAGAGGTTGTCGAACTTCGACTTGGTCACCGAGTCGTTGACATTGATGGCCGGAAACGGCAGTTCGCCCTTCTGCGCCATGGCGTAGAGGCGATGCACGCCCGTGGTGGTCTCTTCCGACACGCCGGTGATCGCCTTGGCGATGGCCGAATAGAAGCCGGGCTTGTCCTTCAGGTAGCGCTTCATGACGGCGTAGAGCGCTTCTTCTTCCTCATTGGTCGGATTGTTGAGGATCGACGGGTCTTTTTCGGCCTTCGGACCCAGCACGCACAGCAAAGTCGCGTCGCCGCCATCGTCGAGGATCAGGTTCGGATAGCCGCCATCATGCCATTCGAAAATCTTGTGCGCATAGTCCCAGTATTCCTCCAGCGTCTCGCCCTTGACCGCGAAGACCGGCGTGCCGGTGGCGGCGATGGCGGCGGCGGCGTGGTCCTGCGTCGAGAAGATGTTGCACGACGCCCAGCGCACCTCGGCGCCCAGCGCCTGCAGCGTCTCGATCAGCACCGCCGTCTGGATGGTCATGTGCAGCGAACCGGCGATGCGCGCGCCCTTGAGCGGCTTGTCCTTGCCGAACTCTTCGCGCGTGGCCATCAGGCCCGGCATTTCGCCTTCGGCGATCTCGATTTCCTTGCGGCCCCACGGAGCCAGAGAAAGGTCACGGACGATATGGTCAGCCATGGGCGGGAATCCTGTTACGAATGAGATTTTCGCCCTTATAGCGGCTCAAGGCCCATTACGCAATAAAGACATAAACATATCTTTATATGAAATAAGCAGCACAACCTATCCTGTTTGACCTCCTCATCGCGGGGCGCTAAGTCAGCCGGACAAGGAGACCTTCCATGCCCGACACCCTGCATACTGTCACCCTGCGCCACGACTGGACGAAGGCCGAGATCGCCGCCCTGTTCGACCTGCCTTTCATGGAACTGGTCTATCAGGCCGCCAGCGTGCATCGCCAGAGCTTCGATCCGTCCGAAGTGCAGCTATCGCAGCTTCTGTCGGTCAAGACGGGCGGCTGCGCCGAAAACTGCGGTTACTGCTCGCAATCGGCGCATTTCGACACCGGTCTGAAAGCCTCCAAACTGATGCCGGTCGATGAGGTGCTGGCCGCCGCGCAGGCCGCGAAGGACGGCGGGGCGCAGCGCTTCTGCATGGGCGCGGCGTGGCGCGAACTGAAGGACCGCGACGTTCCGGCCCTGACCGAGATGGTCAGCGGCGTCAAGGCGCTGGGGCTGGAGACCTGCATGACGCTGGGCATGTTGCGGCCCGAACAGGCCGTCGCACTGAAAGAAGCGGGGCTTGACTATTACAACCACAATCTCGACACCTCGCCGGAATATTACGACTCCGTCGTCACGACGCGCAGCTACGCCGAACGGCTCGACACCTTGCAGGCTGTGGCGGATGCGGGCATGAAGACCTGCTGCGGCGGCATTCTGGGCCTGGGCGAAAGCCGCGAGGACCGGGTGTCCTTCCTCCATCAGCTCGCCACCTTACCGCACCATCCCGATTCCCTGCCGATCAACAATCTGGTCGCGGTATCCGGCACGCCGCTGGGCGAGCGCGCGCAAAAGGAAGGCGGGATTTCGGGGCTGGAATTCGTGCGCACCGTCGCGGTGGCGCGCATCGTCTGCCCCAAATCCATGGTGCGCCTGAGCGCGGGCCGCACCGAAATGAGCGAGGAACTGCAAGCCTTGTGCTTTATGGCGGGCGCCAACTCGATCTTCGTCGGCGACCAATTGCTGACCACGCCGAACCCGGAACGCGGCACGGACGCACACCTGATGCGCGAACTGGGCCTGCGCCCGATGACGATGACTTGAGATTAAAGGATTTGCAGCCTACACTCCGCAGCAGGAGCCAATGTCATGACCAAACCCGTCTCCCTGACTCTCGATGATCAGGCCGCCGCCTTCCTTGAGGGCGAGGTCAGGTCTGGACGCTTCGCGACGCAAAGCGATGTTGTGCGCGCGGGTTTGCGGCTTCTGGAGGACCAGGAAGCCAAACTCAGCGCTTTGCGCGCCGCGCTCGATGAGGGCGAGGCCTCTGGCTATTCGGCCGATTTCGACTTCGATGATTTTTTGGCGGGCCGCCATCTGGACTTCGCGCAAAAGATTAAGGCCCGCAAGGCTTGAAACGCCTCATCCTGTCTCATCGCGCCCAGATGGACTTGGCCGCCATCTGGGACTATTCTGCCGAGCATTGGTCGGCAAGCCAGGCTGACGCCTATGTGACCGCCGTCCGGGAGGCCTGCGACGACCTTCTTGAAGGACGACGCAAAGGGCGCAGGACGGACCTTGTCAAGCCGGGCTATTACAAATTCAATGTCGCCTCGCACACCCTCTATTTCCGCGTCGAGATGGAATCGTTGATCATTGTTCGTATCCTGCATCAAAGCATGGAGCCTGACGCTCGACTTTAGGCCGCAATAAAAATTCACATATCGCCCGATTGGCGAAGCGTTTGCGGTCGTGCTACATATGATCATGAACAAACCGATGAAACCCAAGGACGCGACGCCGCTTTCCGCGTCGCAAGCCGTCGCCCATCTCCGCGACATCTACAATCAGGCCGTCGCCCATCTGCAGGCCGATCTGCACGCCTATCTCGAAGACCGCGCCCTGCCGTCAAAAGCGCAGCGCGCCGCCGGACGCTATTGCTATCCCAAGCTGACCGTGATCTGGCGCGGCCAGCACGACGCCGAAGACGAGGCGCTGATCCAGCACAACCGCCACCCTCAGGTGAACCGCGCCTTTGCGCGCTTCTCCCGCCCCGGTTCCTATTCGTCCTCGATCACCCGTCCTGACATTTTCGGCGCCCATATCGAGGAGCAGCTCGAGCTGATGATCCGCGACTACGGCGCCGAGGTCTCGGTCAGCGTGTCGGATCAGGAAATCCCCTATCCTTACGTGCTGGACGGCGCGGGGCTGGATCTCAACAGCGTCTCGGCGCTCGATCTGGCGCGGCATTTCCCGGCCACCGAACTGGCCCTGATCGGCAACGAGGTCGCCGACGGCCTCGACATCAAGGACGCGCAGGGCCATCATCCGCTGGCCCTGTTCGACGGCCTGCGCACCGACTTCTCGCTGGCGCGGCTCAAACACTATACCGGCACGCCCGCCGAACACACGCAAAGCTACATATTGATGACCAACTATCATCGCTATGTCGATGTGTTCGTCACCTATGCGCTGGAGCAGTTGCGCAGGCCCGACAGCCCCTACACGGCGCTGTCGTGCTGCGGCAATTTCGTGGTCACCAGGGATACGCCGAACCCGGAGGAGCTGATCGCCAATTCGCCGTGGCGCAAGCATCAGATGCCGTCCTATCACCTGCTGGCCGAAGGCCGTCAGGGCATTTCTCTGGTCAATATCGGCGTCGGCCCGTCCAACGCCAAGAACATCACCGACCATCTGGCCGTGATGCGCCCGCACGTCTGGCTGATGATCGGCCATTGCGGCGGTTTGCGCCCGTCGCAGAGCATCGGCGACTATGTGCTGGCGCACGCTTACCTGCGCGACGATCATGTCATGGACGACGTGCTGCCGCCGGAAATCCCGATCCCGCCGATCGCCGAAGTGCAGCAGGCCCTGAGCCAGGCCGCCGTCGCCATCACCGGCGAGGACGGCGATGCGCTGAAAAAGCGGCTGCGCACCGGCACGGTGGTGACCACCGACGACCGCAACTAGGAACTGCGCTACACCTTGAGCGCCCTGCGCTTTTCGCAATCGCGCGCGGTGGCCATCGACATGGAGTCGGCGACCCTGGCCGCGCAGGGCTATCGCTTCCGCGTGCCTTACGGGACGCTTCTGTGCGTGTCGGACAAGCCGCTGCACGGCGAACTGAAGCTTCCCGGACAGGCCAACCATTTCTATGAACGCGCCATCCGCGAACATATCGACATCGGCATCGAGACGATGAAGATCCTGCGCGGTTTCGGGCCGAAGCTGCATTCGCGCAAGCTGCGCGCCTTCGACGAGCCGCCGTTCCGTTGATGTGTACGATGTTGGATAAAAATCAGGAGCGATAACGCGGCAGACCTGCCGAAGCGCTAATCGCTCCTGATAAGTTTGATCAATGGACCTCCATCCATAGGCTTTGAAATCCGGTCCGCAGATGCGGCGCCCAATATCAAATCCTGTTCACCATAATGGCGGGCGCAGGCGCCACAATCGAATCAAGTTGCTGTGAATGTTATCCTTTTTACGTGATCAGCCTGAACCCCTAACGCATCTGGCGCAAACGCGGCTGGACGCCAGCGATTTTCACGCCCGCATCGCCGCCTGGTTCACGCACGATCACGCCTGCGCGTTACTGTCCGACGGCAGACGGTTCGGGCGTTACAGCTATCTGACCGCCGTGCCGGACGTGCAGGACGCGGTCACGCATGACGCCGACGCTGACATCGCCGGTCTGCTGCGCGCCGCCTGCGCGGCCTCCGGCGAAGATATCGGTTATTTCACCGGCGGCGTGATCGGGCTGGCGGGGTTCGAGTTGGGCGCGCGGCTGGAAAATTTGCGCCGCCGTCCATTCCGCATCGAAGGCGGCGCGGCCTGGCCGGACCTGTTGCTGCTGCGCTATCCGGCGGCGCTGGTTTTCGACCATCAGGCGCACAGCCTGATCATTTGTGGGCGCGGCGCCGATCCGCAGCGCGCACGGGCGGCGATGCAGAAGCTGACCGCGCTCTATGAGGCGACGCCGCAGGCGCCCGTCCATGAGGGCGCCTTTCTCGACGGCGCGCTGCAATCGGAAACGCCCGACGACGCGCACGAGGACAAGGTGGCCGCGCTGGTGCAGCAGATACATGCGGGCGACCTGTTTCAGGCCAATCTGGCGCGCGGCTGGACCGGCGCCTTACGTGACGGCCTGACGCCCGGCGATCTGGCCGCCGCCCTACATGCGCGCGGTCCGGCGCCGTTCGGCGGTTACCTGCGTTTCGGGGATCGCGCCATCGTCTCCAACAGCCCGGAACGCTTTATCCGCCTCGACGCCGACGGCGTCATGGAGACGCGCCCGATCAAGGGCACGCGCCCGCGCGGCGCGACGCCCGAAGACGACGCGGCTCAGGCCGCCGACCTGATGGCCAGCGCCAAGGACCGCGCCGAGAATCTGATGATCGTCGATCTGATGCGCCACGACCTGTCGCGCGTCGCCGAGATCGGCAGCGTCGGGGTGGATGCGCTCAATACGCTGGAGAGCTATCCCAATGTGCATCATCTGGTGTCGTCGGTGCGCGGGCGCCTGCGCCCCGGTCTGAACGCGGCGGACCTGCTGCTGGCGACCCTGCCCGCCGGTTCGATCTCCGGCGCACCCAAGGTGCAGGCGATGAAGGTGATCGCCGAGATGGAGGCGGCGCGCGGCCCCTATTGCGGTACGCTGTTCGCGCTCGACGTCGGCGGGGCGATGGAGTCGAACGTGCTGATCCGCACCCTGGCCTGCGAGTCTGGCCCTGATGGCTGGCGCATCCGCGCGGCGGCGGGCGGCGGCATCGTCGCCGACAGCGACCCGGTCGCCGAGCGCATGGAAACGGAGACGAAACTGTCGCTGATCCGCGCGGTGCTGGAAGGAAGGTAAGGGCAATCACTCCGATAGCCGCACGGCGGAGCGCCGCCTTTCCGCCTGACTTGAGAAAGTTGCGCGCGTAACGGCAAATCGCTAAAAAGCGCCTATGCGTCTCTGTCTTGTCATGGCCGTCCTGATCGGGGCGGCCCTCTTTCATCGTCCTGCCGCCGCCGAGCCGCAGATCACCACCGTCATCGTCCGTTCCGAGCCGGGACCGGCGCTGTGGAAGGCGACGCGCGGCGGGGCGACGGTGTGGATTCTGGCCGCGCCCTACGAAACGCCGGAAGGGTTAAGCTGGGATCAGCAGCGCGTGCGCCGCATCCTGCGCACCGCCAAAGCGCTGATCCTGCCCGTGCAGGCATGGAGCGATTCCGCCGGGGAGAAACGCTGGCGCGAGCAATCCGTGCTGAAAGGACAAAACCTGCGCGACGTGGTCTCGCCCGCGACCTACAGCCGTTTCCAGGCCGCCGTGGCGCGCGAAGGCGTGACGCCGATGCGCGATTACGCAGGGCTATTGCCGGTGCGCGCCGGATCGAACTTTTATGACCGCTTCCGCCACGATCATCATATCCGCAATCTCGATGTGCTGGATGCCGTCAACCTGCTGGCCGTGCAGGCGCGCGTGCCGGTGAAGCAGGCCAGCTTTGCCCGCAGCAACTTCATCACCGACCAGTGGCTGACGATGAACGCGGCGCAGAACGAGGCCTGCCTGACCGAATTTCTCGACGCCGCCGATTACGATCGGGCCACCTTACCGCAGGCGGCGCAAGCCTGGGCGCAGGGCGATGTGACGACTTTGCTGGCGACCTACCGCGCTCCGGCGGGTCAGGCCTGCGACATGGCGCTGCCCGGCTGGCGCGCGGCCTATGACAATGACTATGTCGGCGGGATGGCGCGCGCGATTGACGAGGCGCTCAAAACGCCGGGAGACACCCTGGCCGTGGTCGGCCTGCCTGAGCTTCTCAGCGCCAACGGGGTGCTCGACCGGCTGAAGGCCGCCGGGACGGAAGTGACCGCCCCGGCGCAGTGATCACTCCGCCGCCAACGGTTCGGCGGCCAGGGGCGTGCGGATCAGATGATCGAAGGCCGACAGCGCCGCCTTGGAGCCTTCGCCCATGGCGATGACGATCTGCTTATAGGGCACGGTCGTACAGTCGCCCGCCGCGAACACGCCGGGGGCGGAGGTTGCGCCGCGCGCATCGACCTCGATCTCGCCGTGCTTCGACAGGGCCAGCGTCCCCTTCAGCCATTCCGTATTCGGAACAAGGCCGATCTGCACGAAAATGCCGTCCAGCGCGATGTCGTGCGTGACGTCATGGATGCGGTCCTTATAGGTCAGGCCGGTGACCTTCTCGCCATTGCCCGTGACCTCGGTGGTCTGGGCGTTGGTGATGACCGTGACATTGGAGAGGCTGTAGAGCTTGCGTTGCAGCACCGCGTCGGCGCGCAGCTCCGGCGCGAACTCCAAAAGCGTCACATGCGCCACAATGCCCGCCAGATCAATGGCCGCCTCGACGCCGGAATTGCCGCCGCCAACCACCGCCACGCGCTTGCCCTTGAACAAAGGCCCGTCGCAGTGCGGGCAAAAGGCGACGCCCTTGTTGCGATAGGTCTCCTCGCCCGGCACGCCCATCTGCCGCCAGCGCGCGCCGGTGGCCAGGATGACCGTGCGGGCCTTCACCCGCGCGCCGTTTTCCAGCGCCACCTCGGCCAGACCGCCGGGCTCCGAAGCCGGGGTCAGCTTCGTGGCGCGTTGCAGGTTCATGATATCGACCTCATAGTCCTTGACGTGCTGCTCCAGCGCGGTCGCCAGCTTCGGGCCTTCGGTGTGCGACACCGAGATGAAGTTCTCGATATCCATCGTATCCAGCACCTGACCGCCGAAACGCTCGGACAGAACCCCGGTGCGGATGCCCTTGCGCGCGGCATAGATGGCCGCCGCCGCACCCGCCGGACCGCCGCCGACCACCAGCACGTCGAATTCGGACTTGGCGTTGATCTTTTCGGCCTCGCGCTGATGCGCGCCGGTGTCGATCTTCGCCAGAATTTCCTCCAGCCCCATGCGCCCTTGCGCGAACGGTTCGCCGTTCAGCAGCACCGTCGGCACGGCCATGATCTTGCGATCCTCGACCTCTTTCTGGAACAGGGCGCCGTCGATGGCGACGTGTCTGATCTTCGGGTTGAGGATGCTCATCAGGTTCAGCGCCTGCACCACATCGGGGCAGTTCTGGCATGACAGCGAGAAATAGGTTTCAAAGCGCAGCTCGCCGTCGATCGGCAGGGATTTGACCTGCTCGATCACATCGGCCTCGACGCGCGGCGGATGGCCGCCGACCTGCAACAGGGCCAGCACCAGCGAGGTGAACTCATGCCCCATGGGCAGGCCCGCAAAGGTCACGGCCACATCCGATCCGGTCCGCACGATATCGAAAGACGGAACACGCGCCTCACGCGAACCGTTTTTTACACTCAGACTGACCTTGGCCGAGGCCGCCACGATGTCTTCGAGCAGGTCGAGCATCTCGCGCGACTTGGCGCCGTCATCGACATGCGCGATCAGTTCGATGGGAACGCGCAGATTCTCCAGATAGGCCTTTAATTGCGCCTTCATGCCTTGGTCGAGCATGGCTTGCTCCTTAAATTTTCAAGGGATTCATTGTCCATATTCAGGCTCCGCAAAGCCTGCATAAGGAAAATGTGAAAAGCGCCCGCAGGGCCGCCCCCAAGGGCGCTTTTCTCAACTTCAAAGAGGGTTCGTGGGGGAAAGACTGTTTCCCCCACGCCTTCGATTTAGATCTTCCCGACCAGATCGAGCGACGGGGCCAGGGTCTTTTCACCCTCTTCCCACTTGGCCGGGCAGACCTCGCCGGGGTGCGAGGCGACATATTGCGCGGCCTTGACCTTGCGCAGCAGTTCGGTGGCGTTACGGCCGACGCCTTCGG
Organism: Asticcacaulis sp.; assembly: GCF_051956075.1. Lineage (GTDB taxonomy): Bacteria > Pseudomonadota > Alphaproteobacteria > Caulobacterales > Caulobacteraceae > Asticcacaulis. The sequence goes on from NZ_JBQCGA010000032.1 coordinate 56,206, forward strand.
AGGTGATTTCCATGAACTGGATGACGCCGTCCGGATCGACCAGGAAGGTGCCGCGGTCGGCCAGGCCGACGCCCGGACGCATGACGTCGAAATTGTTGGTCAGCGCGCCCGACTGGTCGCCGACCATGTAATAGTCGATCTTGCCGATGGCGGGCGAGGTGTCGTGCCACGCCTTGTGCGAGAAGTGCGTGTCGGTCGAGACCGAGAAGACTTCGACGTTCAGCTTCTGCAGTTCAGGATAGATGCCGGCCAGGTCTTCCAGCTCGGTCGGGCACACAAAGGTGAAGTCGGCCGGGTAGAAGAAGAAGATCGACCACTTGCCCTTGGTGTCGGCGTCGGAAATATCGACAAACTTGCCTTGCTTGTAGGCGGTGGCCTTGAACGGCTTGATGGCGGTGTTGATGAGGGCCATGAAGGGATCTCCTTAGGGGTTGGTGGTGATGCAATGCAAAAACCATATTCATCGCAATAGAGCAAATCTATTTTATTTTATTTTCTCATAAATTAAATTTATGCAAGCGCCGCCGCGGCCTCGGCGCGCACGACCGCCGAAATCGCGTGGACGACCGAGGCGATGCGCAGCGCGGTCTGCACCTGCAAAGCGCCGACGCCATGATCACGCAGCGCCTTTTCGTGGCTGTCGAGGCACAGGCCGCAGCCATTGACCGCCGACACCGCCACGCACCACAGCTCGAAATCGATCTTGTCCACGCCCGGATTGCGCAGAATGTTCATGCGCAGTTTCGACGGCAGGGTCTCATAGTCCTTGTTCCGCATCAGGTGCAAAGAGCGGTAATAGATATTGTTCAGTCCCATGATCGCCGAAGCCGCCTTCGCCGCCGCCACCGCCTCAGGCGTCAGGATATCGGCGACATGCGCCTCCAGCGGGCGGATGACGCCCGGAACGCCGACGGCGTGGGCGCAGGCCAGCATGGCGCCCCATTTCTGTTGTTCGCTCAGGCTGGAATCGTCGGCCAGCGCGGTCAGGTTCTGCGTCAGATCGCGGGCATAGGCGGGCAGGGCGGCGTACAGGGCGTCGAGCGGCATGGGTCGTCAGGTCTTTCCGGGCTGGGGTCGTTCAAAATCATGATTTTGCGCGCGATTTCACCGCCGTGAAACAAAAATCCAATTTTGCTTTTTGGCGTTTGCATAAATCATGCTTATGTAAGCGCCATGCTCCCGACCCTGCGCCAATTGCAATATCTGAAACTGCTCGCCGAACATAAGAGCTTCATGGCGGCGGCGGAAGCGGCCTATGTGTCGCAGCCCGCCCTGTCGTCAGGGATTGCCGAGCTGGAGAAGATTCTGGGCGCGCGGCTGGTCGATCGCTCGCGCGGGCAGGTGATCCTGACCCCGGTCGGCGAGGAGACGCTGAAGCGCGCCGAGGAGATACTGGCGCGGGCCGAGGATCTGGTTGAGGCGGCGCATGGCGCGGGCCGTCCGCTGTCGGGCCGCTTCCGGCTCGGCGTCATTCCGACCATCGCGCCTTTCCTCTTGCCGAGGGCGCTGCTGCGGCTGCGCCAGACCTATCCCGATCTGCGCCTGTTCCTGCGCGAAGACCAGACGGCGCGGCTGATCGGCGCCCTGCGCAGCGGCGCGCTCGACGCCGCCGTCATCGCCCTGCCGTGGGATCTGAACGGCCTCGACCACGCCTTTGTCATGCGCGACGAAATCCTGGCGGCGACGCCGAGCGGCCACCCGCTGGCCCAGGCGGACAGCATCGCGCCCGAAGCGCTGAAGAACGAGGAAATGATCCTGCTGGAGGACGGCCATTGCCTGCGCGATCACGCCCTGGCGGCCTGTTCGTGGACGGCACCGGGCGGGACGCAGGAATCGCTGGCCACCTACGCCGCGCGCCCGGATTCTCTCGGCGGCGGCTTCGCGGCGACCTCGCTGAACACATTGGTGCAGATGGTCGGGTCGGGCCTCGGCGTCTCGCTGCTGCCCGCCATGGCGGTCGAGGCCGGACTGGCGCGCGAAGGCGAGGTCTGCGTGCGCCCGCTGGCCTCGGATCATGCCTTCCGCGACATCGCCGTTGTCTGGCGCGCAGGCTCCAGCCACGCCGCCGAGGCGCGACTGCTGGCCGACCAGTTCAAGGCCGATGCGGCATGAGGCGCCGCGTCCTGTTCGCCTGCCTGCTGCTGACGGCCTGCTCAAAGCCTGCGCCGCCGCCGCAACAGCAGGCCGCCGCGCCGCCGCAACCGGCCCCCGCCTACGATCCGTGGCCCGGCAAATATGAGGGCGATCTGATGGTGCGGATCTCGCCGCTCCATCGCGTCACCCTGATCACCGCCAAAGACGCCTGCACCGGCGATGCGGGTCTGGCGGGCGGCGCGCCGTCACAGCAGATCGCAGACAACCATCTGCGCGTCAGCCTGACCAGCAAGGACACCGGCGCGGTCTGCTCGGTCGATATGCTGCAGACCGGCGACCGCCTCACCGTCTCGGAAAGCGGCGACTGCACGGCCTGGCATGGCGCGGCCTGCCCGTTTTCCGGCGCAGCGACGCGGGTGAAATAGCTCTAAAAGCCCAGCACGTCCTGCATGTCGTAAACGCCCGGCGCCTGACGCGCGCCCCACAGCGCCGCCTGCAGGGCGCCGCGCGCGAACAGGGTGCGGTCGCGCGCCGAATGCGACAGGGTGATGACCTCGTCCTCTGAGGCGATGATGGCCGAATGTTCGCCGACAATGCCGCCCGCGCGCACGACCGAAAAGCCGATATCGCCCGGCCTGCGCGCGCCGGTGATGCCGTCGCGCGCGGCGACCTTCTTGTCGGCCAGCTCGACGCCGCGGCCCAGCGCCGCCGCCTCGCCCAGCATCAGGGCGGTGCCGGATGGCGCATCGACCTTGCGCCTATGATGCGCCTCGAAAATCTCGATGTCCCAGTCCTGCGCGTTCAGCCGCGCCGCCGCCTGCTTCACCAGTCCGGCCAGCAGGTTGACGCCCAGCGAATAATTGCCGGAACGCACAATGACCACCTGATCGGCGAAGGGCGCGATGGCGTCGATCTGTTCCGACGTAAAGCCGGTCGAGCCGATGACGTGAACCAACGGCTTCGGGCGCGCCAGCCCCTCGCTGGCGCAGGCCTCCAGCAGCTCCAGCGAAGCCTCCGGCGTCGAGAAGTCGATCACCGCGTCCACCGCGCTCAGATCGAAGCTGTCGCCCTTTTCAAAGCGCGCGACGATCGGATGCTCGCCCTCGCCCAGCACGCGCGCCACGGCCTGTCCCATGCGGCCCTGATAGCCATTGATCGCGAACCGGATGGACATGGAGCGGATATTCCCGTGAAACTGCTGCGCAGGGCATCCATACTGATTTGGGCATGGCTTGTCCACGCCGCCGCGACCGGCTCAGGCAACCGGCTCAGTACGACATTGGCGGATCGCTTTTCAGGCCCAGCAGAGTCAGAAGATGCACGAGCAGCAGCAGGCTCGCCGTAAAGGTCAGCAGCATCAGAAAGCGCCACGGCACCATGCGCGGCCCCTTGTTCGGATTGACCGGCCGCGCGCCCATAAAACCGAAAAAAACTGTCAGCAGGGCTGACAGACTCAACAGAATCACCGTAAGGGTCAAGGTCAGGTCCATGCTTCGCCTATGTCGCGGATTGCGCAGGACCGCAAGTCGCCGGCGCAGGAATTTGGCGCCGCATACCGCAAAAGCGACCGCTTCCCGTAAAATAACATCGTGCGCATCTTTCCACAGATGATTAACCCCTTGCAAGATATTGTGGTTAACAGAGTGTTTACACGCTAGATGATGCGGTTTAGGCTCGCTCCAAACCTTGCTAGGGGAATCGCATGAGCGCGGGCGCACCATGGAGTGTTAAAGGCATCGACGCCAAGGCGCGGGAAGTCGCCAAGGATCTGGCGCGCCGTTCCGGCATGACCTTGGGCGAATGGCTCAACCAGATGATTCTCGAAGGCCGCGACGTCGGCGCGATGATTCGCGATGAGGATGCGCGCAAGGGCCGTTCGCGCGCCCGTCAGGTTCCTGAAATTGATTATGATGAGGACGAAGACGAGGCTTACGAACTGGAGGCGCCCGTGTCGCGTCGCCCGTCCACGCATGCGCCCGTCTGGGCCGATCGTCCGCGCGCGCCCTATTCGACCGGCGCCCGCCCTTTAAGTTCGCGCGATCTGCGCCGCCGCTCAATCTTCGAGGACCAACCGCGCGAGGCGCGCGACAGCGAAGACCTGACCCGCGTGGCGCGCGCGCTGGAATCGCTGGGCTCGCGTATCGAAACCTCGGAAAGCCGCTCCGCAGGCGCGGTGCGCAGCGTATCAGCGGCGGTCGAGTCGCTGCTGGGCCGTCTGGAGCGCTCCGAAGCCGCCCACGCCGAAACGCGCGAAACCCTTGAAGACCGTCTGGCCGAGCAGTCGCAGACGACTTTCGACCGTCTGAGCCGCGCCGAGGCCGACACCGGCCTGTTCGCCGACCGTCTCGATCAGGCCGAACGGCTGATCGACGCTCAGGCCGAACGTCTGGAAGGCCTGTCCGGCCATGTGCGCGAGGAGCGTGAGCGCGTCGCAAAGCTTGAGGCGCAGGTGCGCGAAGGGCCGGTCGCCGAAACCGTGCGTTCGCTCGAAGGCGCGGTCGGCAAGCTGGCCAACCAGATCTATGAAGGCGAGGCGCGCAGCCGCGATTCGCTCAAGGACGTGCGCGAAGACATGCTGGGCCTGTCGCATCGGCTGACCCAGATGGAGATGCGCGACCCGGAGCGCACCGCGCAGGGCCTGATCGACAAGGTGGTGGCGCAGTTGTCGCAGCGTCTGGAGGCCGCCGAGGCCCAGACTACGGGCGCGATCCGCAATCTGGAGCACGCCTTCACGCAGCTTGAGGGCCGTATGAGCCGGGCCGAAGAGCGCGGCGACGTCACCGATCCTGAGGCTGTGCGTTCGCTGAAAAGCCTGGCCGACGACCTGTCGCGTCAGGTGGCCGATTCGCGCAACGAATGGCGTCAGGCGCTGGACGAAAATCGTCAGCAGACCCTGGAGCAGGCCGTGCAGGCGGTCGAGTCGCGCATCGGCGCCGCTGAGAAGCGTTCGGCCTCCGCCATCGAAAAGATGGGCCACGATGTGCTGCGCATCGCCGACAATCTCAACCGCCGCATGAGCGGCGTCGAGGCGTCGAGCACCGCTGGCGTCGATCGTCTGGGCCGCGACATGCAGCGTCTGGCCGAGGGCATGGACGCCCGCCTCGCGCGCAGCGAAAGTGGTCACGCGCAGGCGCTGGAGCGTCTGGGCGGCGAAATCGCGCGCATTTCCGAGCGCCTGAGCGCCAAACTTACCGACAGCGAGCGCCGCACCGCCGAAGTGCTGGCCAGCGTCGGCGAACAGGTCGGCCAGCAGCGCGATCACGCGCGCGAGGATCTGGCCGAACGCATCCGCCAGAGCGAGGAGCGCACGGCGAAGCTGCTTGAGGAAACCCGCGCGCGCATCGACGAAAAGCTGGCGCGCGTCCAGACCGAAAGTCTGCTGTCCGAAGCCGCCCGCGCGCCGAAGGCGAACGTCGCCAAGGCGGCAGACGACGATGACGGTCTGTCCAACCCGTTCGACGCGGCGCCGGATCTGGAAATCCACGCGCCGGAAGAAGCGGCTCCGCAGGCGGCGAAGCCTGTCGCGCCGCCGGTCGCCGCCGCAGACGATGACAGTTTTGACCTGACCGGCCGACTGCTGGGCGATTTCGGCGCTGCGTCCGAGCCGGAATTCGATCCGTTCGCGCCGGAGGATCTGGAGGACGCGCTGGAGCCTGCGCCCGCCGCCTCTCTGGAGGATGACGACAGCGACCCGTTCGCCGAAATCGACGCCGCGCGCAAGACCGCGCCGTCAGGTCAGGGGGCCGGTCGCGTTCAGCCCGAGGCCGCGTCGGGCTATGACGTCCTTGAGGCGCCGCTCGATGAGGCTGAACCGGTGGCCGATCCTGAACCGGAATCTTCCCTGTCGATGTCCACGCGCGACGCTCTGGCCGCCGCGCGCGCCGCCGTGCGCGCCAGTCTGGAAGGACAATCTGAACGCGGCAATCTGCTCGGCGGCCTGAAATCGGGCGTGTCGCGCCGCCAGACCACGCCCGCTAAGGATAAGGCTGGCAAGGACAAGGCGGCGGACAAGGGCGCCACCTTGATGAACGCCATGAAGGCGTCGTCTTTGGCGGTGGCTCTGGTCGGGGTGGGCGCGGTCGGCTATCTGGCCTTCAAGAATTCGACGCCGGAAGGCGCCAAGCCCGGCCAGCCGATCGCCGCCAATGTGCAGGTGACCGATGCGGTCGACGATGCTCAAAACCAGCAGGCGCTCAAGACGCGCTACGATATCGCCATCAAGGCGCTGGACGCGCGCGCGCCCGGTGCGGTCGACGCGCTGAAACAGGTCGCCAATCAGGGCTACGCCCCGGCGCAGTTCCGCCTGTCCCTGCTGTACAACGGCCAGGACCGCCTGATCCCCGCCGACAAGACTCAGGCGCGCCTGTGGACGCAGCGCGCCGCCGAGGGCGGGATCGCCAAGGCCATGTATAATCTCGGCGCCATGTATTACGAAGGCGACGGCGGATCGCAGGATCACTCGCTGGCCGCCATGTGGTTCCGCAAGGCCGCCGAACGCGGCGTCAAGGACAGCCAGTATAATCTCGGCGTGCTGTATGAGCGCGGCGACGGCGTGCCGCTCAACCCGTCCGAAGCCTATAAATGGCTGCGCATCGCGGGCAATAGCGGCGACAAGGTCGCGGCGCGCGAGGCCGATGATCTGGCCGCGCAACTGACCGACGAACAGCGTCAGCGCGCCGAATCCGAGGTGACCGGCTTCACGCCGATCACTGACGGCGCCCCGCCCATGGCCGGTTCGGAGGGCTGAAAGCCTGATCTCGCACTTGCGAGATGACGCCGCGGGGGCCATATAGACGACGTTCCCCCGGAGTGCGCCCTTGGCTGTAAAATCCGTCCTTCCCGATCTCGATGCGGTCCGGCCGCTGCTGCCCTGGCTGGTGGCGGTGGCCTTCTTCATGGAAGCGCTCGACACCACCATCCTCAATACCGGCGTGCCGGTGATCGCCGATGCGCTCAACGTCACGGCCCTGAGCATGAAGGCGGTGCTGTCCAGCTATACGCTGGCGCTTGCGGTGTTTATTCCGATTTCAGGCTGGATGGCCGACCGGTTCGGCACGCGCCGCGTCTTCGCCTCGGCCATTGGCGTCTTTACGCTCGGTTCGCTCCTGTGCGGGCTTGCGACCGATATTCACTGGCTGGTGGCTTTCCGCGTGCTGCAAGGCATGGGCGGGGCGATGATGGTCCCGGTCGGGCGGCTGATCATGGTGCGCAGCTTCGACCACCGCGATCTGGTCCGCGCCATGAGCTTCGTCGCCATTCCGATGCTGGTGGCGCCGATGCTGGGACCGCTGCTGGGCGGGCTGATCGTCGATTATCTGCACTGGCGCGTCATCTTCTTCGTCAATATTCCGGTCGGGCTGGCGGGCATGGCGCTGGTGGCGCTGAAACTGCCCAATTTCCGCGATCCGAAGCCGCGCCCGCTCGATTTTCTCGGCCTGATCCTGTTCGGTTCCGGCGTCGCGCTTCTGTCCTATGTATTGGAGGTGTTCGGCGAACATCGTCTGGGGATCGGCGGCGTGCTGGGCCTGCTGGCCATATCGGGCATATTGCTGTTCGGCTATGGGCTGCATGCGGCGAAGACGCCGTTTCCGCTGCTGCTGCTGGGTCTGTTCCGCATCCGCACCTTCGCCACCTCGGTGTCGGGCGGCTTCATCACCCGCCTCGGCGTCGGCGGCGTGCCGTTTCTGCTGCCGCTGCTCTATCAGGTCGGCCTCGGCATGACGCCGGTGCAGTCGGGTCTGTTGATCATGCCGCAGGCTCTGGGCGCCATGAGCAGCAAGCTGATCATCACCCGCCTCCTCGACCGCTTCGGCTATGCGGCCATATTGCGCGTCAACACGCTGATCATCGGCGTGCTGCTGGCCCTGTTCGGCTTTGTCGGCGCGCATACGCCGGTCTGGCTGATCATCGGCCTGGCGCTGGTGTACGGCCTGATCACCTCGATCCAGTTCACCAGCATGAACACGCTGGCCTATGCCGACGTGCCGCGCAAACAGACCAGCGGGGCCTCGACCATAGCCAGCACCCTGCAACAACTGTCCGTTTCGTTCGGCGTCGCGGTGGCGGGCCTGATCACCCTGTTCTTCCTGCCCGCCGACACCGACAACCGCGCCCTGATGATCGGCGGCCTGCACAAGGCCTTCTGGCTGCTGGGCGGCTTCACCATCGTCTCGACCCTGATCTTTGCGACGCTCAGAAAAGGCGACGGCGAGGCCGCTCCGAAGAATGACCCCGCCGGTCCACCCGCAACAAAGACGTAAATCGCTTTACAGGATCGGCTTGCCCATCGGCAGCACGTCGCGACCGAACACGCTCTTGAAGATGATCGAGAACATCATGTACCAGGCGGTCAGGGCGCACAGGATCAGGTCATAGGCGGCGGGCTTTAACAGCTCGGTATGGCCCCACTTGACCAGGGCCAGCCCCGCAAAGCCGAGCGTCAGGGTCAGGAAGGTCAGCCACATCGCCTTGGAAATATGCCAGGAGGCGATCCACAGGCCGAAGGTGAACAGGCCCCAGCCCGCCAGAATATAGGCCAGATCGCTGTCGGCCAGCTTGAACAGGGCGATGCCGGTCGAATCGCCGATAATGTAGGCGCACAGCCAGATCCAGAAGGCGCCATAGCCGACAAAGGCGCAAAAGCCGAAATTGTTGCCGGTCTTCTGCTCCATGAAACCGGCGATGAACTGGCCCAGCCCGCCGAATATGAAGCCCAGCCACAAGACCGGCGCAATGCCGATATAGCCGAGATTATGCAGTTGCAGCGCCAGGGTCGTCATGCCGAACCCGGCCAGACCGACCACGGCGGGATTGCCCAGCGCGATAGGCGCAGGCGCAGCGTCGTTTGCCATGAATGTGTTTCCTCTTAACCCGTTTGTTGTGTGGTATGCCGGAGTGGCCCCGGTCGCGCAGAAGGAAACACAGTTTTCACGCAACCGCAATCGCGTTCGATCAGAAGGGGAAGATCAATGCGGGATATGCAAAAGGCTGGCGGATCGTCCGCCAGCCTTTTTACAAGCCCCCTTTCGGGGGCAAGGACAATGTCCAGCGGTCTCAGGACCGTATGAGTCTTATAACACCCCATCCGTCTTTTTTCAACCCGTCTCGCCTTCACCGTACAGAGAGTCGGTTATAAGGCGGTGCAACGCCTTACGCACCAGGCGGGCGACGCGCTGCATGTCCGGCGCCGGAATCAGTGGAAAGACATCGTTCTTAAAGCGGTTTTGTAAGGGCCAAAGCCGCTCCGAAGCCACAGTGTAGATGTGGTTGCAAACGACCCAACTCGCTCCGCCGGGTCTCTGCGGGTGCGGATTGACAGGCAGGCGATAAGCATAAACATCGCCCTCATGATCGCGGCTCGTCAGCGGTACGACAAGATGCGGATTCGCCAGTTTCTGCCCGGATCGAATGATGATGACCGGATGAACGTCATCGAACTCCGGCAATATATTGGATATGGAGAAATCACACCAATAGACCTGCCCGTAGCGAGGAACGCTCTTGAGGCGTAAAGGCGGCTTAGGCGGTTTATAAGATTCGATCACCGGCTCCCCCCTGGCGACGGTTTTAGTCTGATCAGCCTACCACGGCTGAAAATGCTTCGACAGCTTCAAGCCCTGCTTCTGGTAATTCGACCCCAATTGCCCGTAAAGCCGCGTCGGCTTGTCAGTCAGCGGCTCATAGACGAGGCGCGCGACGGTCTGGCCGTCCTCCAGCAGGAAGGGCGTCTCATGACAGCGCACCTCCAGCACGCCTTTAGAGCCGGTGCCTTGCGCCTCCTCGGTGCCGAAGCCGGGATCGAAAAAGCCCGCATAGTGGACGCGGAACTCGCCGACGCCGGGGTCGATGGGCAGCATTTCGGCGGCTTCGCGCACCGGGATCTCGACATTGGTTTTCGAGGCCAGAATGTAGAATTCGCCCGGATCGAGCAGCAACTCGCCCCTGTTGAACCACAAGGGCTCCCAGTATTTGCGCGGATCGTGCCCGGCGATGTGATCGAGGTCGATAATGCCCGCATGGCGGCGGGCGCGGAACCCGACCAGCTCGCCGGTCAGATCGACGCCGCAATCGGTGGTGTAAAGCTTGGGCGAGGCGCCGCGCTTTAAGCGCAGCTGATTGAGCCGCGTGCCGGTGCGCGCCAGCACGGTGAAGGTCTGCGGCGCGATCTCCAGATAGGTCGGCCCGCTATAGCCCTCGACCACATCGTCGAACAGGTCGCCGCAGTCGGTCAGAAGCCGCACGAAGACATCGACGCGCCCGGTCGAGGACTTCGGATTGGCGCGCGCCGAAATTCCGGCGGGCAGGTCGAGCCGCTCCTGCAATTCAGCGATATAGACGCAGCCCGATTCAAACACCGCGCCGCGCGTTAAGTCGATCTCGTGCATCTCGACATCCTTGAGCCGCTCGGCGACCGTGCGCCCGCGCGGCAGGAAGGAGGCCCGCACCCGCCAGGCGCGCGCGCCCAAGCGCAGGTCCAGACTGGCCGGCTGCACCTGATCGGCGTCGAAAGGCGAGGCGCTTGTGATTGCGCCCGCCTCGATCAGCGCATTCAGCCCCTGCATTGGCAGGATGCCGGGCTTCTCGGTCGGATCGGCGGGCTGGGTTTCGAGCGGCATGAGACTATCTTTGCAGGGATGGGCTGACCATTTAAGAGAGATTTGGTCACTCAACAAGCGTTAAACCATGCCCTATCAAACCATTACCCACGCCATCGCCATTTCGGTCGAGGTCGAATATATCCCGTCAGACCGGCACGGCCACGGCGCGGGTCGCCACGTCTGGGCCTATCATATCCGCATGGAAAACCGCGGGACGCACACGGTACAGCTCAAGACGCGGCACTGGACCATTATCGACGCCAACGGCCATGTCGAAAAGGTCGATGGCCCCGGCGTGATCGGCGAAACCCCGGTGCTGGCGCCGGGCGAAAGCTTTGCCTACACCTCCGGCTGCCCGCTCCCGACCGAGTCCGGCGCGATGAGCGGCCACTATCTCTTCGCGCGCGACGACGGCGCCCTGTTGCAGGTCGCGATCCCGGCCTTCTCCCTCGACCGCCCCGGCGCAAAGCGCACGCTGAACTAAAACCTGCGCCGCGCACGCCGCCTAAACGCAAACGCCCGCCGGACAAACCGGCGGGCGTCTCACTTCCTGAAACCCGGAACCTACAGATAGCGGCGCAGCGACCGCGACAGATCGGCGCCGTTATCGCGCTTCTTGGCCTTTTGCGACGGCTGATAGGCGACGCGCGCATGTTCGACGCAGTAGGGCGCGCCGTCCGACGCCACGCGGCCGCAGAAGGAGAACTCGTCAGAGATCGGATCGCCGATCGGCCACTTACACATCTTGGAGCCGAGCGTCAGCACGGTCGCCGTGCCGGGCGTCTCGACATAGGGCGTGGCCGGGGTGGAGATCACCGGGCGCGCGACCATCGGCTCGTTACGGCGCGGCGCGGCGGCCTGCGGGCGCTCGTTGACGGCGCGCTCGGCATTGCCGACCGGACGCGACGGACGCGCGGGTTTGTAAAGCGGACGGGTCGGCTGCGACGGCGCGGCGCGGCCCGACAGGCCGAGGCGATGCACCTTGCCGATCACGGCGTTGCGCGTGACGCCGCCCAGCGTCTTGGCGATCTGGCTGGCGGAATGGCCTTCCTGCCAGAGCTTTTTCAGGGTTTCCACCCGTTCGTCGGTCCAGCTCATTTTACGCTCCCGTCCCACATAGCTTGCGGCTTAAAAGCGATCAAACCACAAGATATAGATTGATGCCGAAGAACCCGCTCTTCGACTGTCAACAGATGGTAAACCAATTGTTAAAAACCGCAATATATGGTGGTTGGGGAATTTCAACCTGTCCACACCTATCTAGATGTAGTGTTTGAATGATCCACACATGTGGACAACCATGCCTTGGACTGCGCATAACAAAAAAAGGCCGCCCCACGAGGAGGCGGCCTTGATCGTCAAAGCTTTGGCGGGTTCAGAGCGACGCCATATCAATGCTGAAGCGATATTTGACATCGGATTTCAGCATACGCTCGAAGGCCGTATTGATGTCCTTGATGTCGATGACCTCGACATCGCAGGTGATGTTGTGCTCGGCGCAGAAGTCGAGCATCTCCTGCGTCTCGGCAATGCCGCCGATCAGCGACCCGGCCAGAGAGCGCCGCCCCAGGATCAGGCTGAACGAAGCCACCGGCGTCGGGTTTTCCGGCGCCCCGACCAGACACATGGTCCCGTCGCGCTTCAGAAGGTTCAGATAGGCGTTGAGATCGTGTTCCGCCGACACGCAATCAAGGATGAAGTCGAACGATCCGGCGTGCGCCGCCATTTCGTCGGCGTTCTTCGACACCACGACCTCATGCGCGCCCAGCCGCTTGCCGTCCTCGATCTTGGACGGCGAGGTGGTGAACAATACGACCTGCGCGCCCAGCGCCGCTGCGAACTTCACCCCCATATGGCCAAGCCCGCCGAGGCCGACAATGCCGACCTTCTGGCCCGGTCCGACCTTCCAGTGGCGTAAGGGAGACCAGGTGGTGATCCCGGCGCACAAAAGCGGCGCGGCGGCGGCGGGATCGAGCGCTTCCGACACCTTCAGCACAAAGCCCTCATAGACGGTGATCGCCTTGGAGTAGCCGCCATAGGTGAAGCCGCCGGTGTGCTTGTCGGGCGAGGCGTAGGTCTGGGTCATGCCCTGTTCGCAGAACTGCTCGACGCCGTCGCGGCAGGCCGAACACACGCGGCAGGAATCGACCATGCAGCCGACCCCGACCAGATCGCCCGCCTTGAACTTCGTCACCGCCGAGCCGACCTTGGCCACGCGCCCGATGATTTCGTGGCCGGGAACCAGCGGATAGGTGGAAAAGCCCCACTCATTGCGCGCCATGTGCAGGTCGGAATGGCAGACGCCGCAATAGAGAATGTCGATCTGGACGTCCTCAGGCGTAGGGTCGCGGCGCTCGAACGAAAACGGCGCCAGGGGCGCATCCGCCGACGGCGCTGCGTAAGCTTCGCATCGAAACATGAAAGTCTCCGGGAATTTGGGAAATAAGGGGAGGATACCCAACTCCCATATAGGTCGCCCCGCCGCTTCCGCCAGATCGTCCCCAGCCGATTGGCCGTCTTTATCCACCACGGACACGCGCCTGTTGACGCCGCCGCGCCAGTTATGGCATCAGCGACCTCACGCGGGTGTAGCTCAATGGTAGAGCAGGAGCTTCCCAAGCTCACGACGAGGGTTCGATTCCCTTCACCCGCTCCAAATTGTCGGCCGACGCATAAGGCTGGACTTCGGCGCATAATATTGGACGCGTTCTCATCGGGCAGTTGGCGTTGTTTCCTCAGCCAAGCGCGGTCGCCAGGCAGGGGCTTTGAAGGGGCGGACCCGGCTCAGATTTCACCTTACCTTTGCTGCGCCCGGCTGTAACAATCGGCGCTTCCTGAATGTGAGCAAGTCTTGGAACCATGACTCAGCCCGGTCGCCGCAAAAGCACAAGCCCGCCCGTCTATGAGCTTCGCGCCAAGCGCAGGCTGAGGTGGATATCGCACCTTGTAAAAACGGTCGGCGAGGTCTGCGCGCCTGATCTGTGTGACAAGTTCGGCATATCGCGAAGGCAGGCTTCCAGCGACCTGTCGCTCTATCAAAGGCTGTTTCCAGAGGTCATTCATTACGACCCCAGCATCGCCAGATATGTGGTTGTAGGCGAGCCCCCGCCTGAACACGACAAGGGCAATGCGCGCGTCGTGGTCAGGATGCTGCCCGATGGCGACTGTTCCGTTCTCGTCGATAACGCCGCTCCGGTGCAGGTCTTTATTGTCGGGCTCGACGGAGTCGTCAGGGAGATCAACACGCTGCAAGGCGTGGTCACGTCGGACATGATGGACGCGCTGATCGAGGATGGCGACCTGCGCGCTTTTCTAGGCGAAAGGCGTGCGGAGAAGCCGTCCTGAGCCATTCCCAATCCGCATCGCAAGCGGCTTTGCATTGCCTAAACGATGTCGGTCATCGCCATTGCGAACGTCCCAAATCAGGAACGCACCGCCGAGAAATCCCTCCCCCCAAATATCCCCCAACTCAGGCGAATGCGGGCGAACTTCGGCAGACGGAGTTGACCTCAACGCCTAGTAACCAGCACATTTCAAAGGGGTTTTCAGTTTTCGCGAATGGCCGCGAACCCCAAGATGGTGCCCAGGAAAGGACTCGAACCTTCACGGCCGTTAAGCCACTGGCACCTGAAGCCAGCGCGTCTACCAATTCCGCCACCTGGGCACGTCTCTTAGGTGGTCTGTCCCCGCCGTCTCCGGCGAGGCGGCGACCTATAGGGGGAAAGTTTTTCGCGGTCAACGGCTTTTTGTGCAGCTATTCACAAAAGTTTCGGGCGCGCCCGCCTAACCGGTTGCCTGAGCCGGAGGCTTGGTTTATCGAGGCCATATAAGGCGGCGCCTGCCTTTTCAGGGTCCGGCGCCGCAGGTGTTCATTTCAGGATGTCGCGCATGGTGCAACTGGTCACGGTTTTCGGCGGTTCGGGTTTTGTCGGCAAGCAGGTGGTGCGGGCCCTGGCGAAAAAGGGCTGGCGCGTGCGCGTCGCGGTGCGCAGGCCGACCCTGGCCTATGATCTCAAGCCGAACGGCGATGTCGGGCAGATTCAGGTCGTGCGCTGCGATGTGCGTAAACCTGAGGACATCCAGGCGGCGCTGCACGGCGCGGACGCGGCCATCAATCTGGTCGGCATTTTGATGCAGGGCGGCGGCCAGACCTTTGACGGCTTGCAGCATCAGGCCGCCGAGGCGGTGGCGCAGGCGGCCGCGGCCAAGGGAATCAAGGACTTCGTACAGATGTCGGCCATCGGCGCCGACCCGAAGTCGCCTTCGAAATACGCCGCCAGCAAGGGTCTGGGCGAACAGGCCGTGCGCAAGGCGATCCCGACCGCGGTGATCGTGCGCCCCAGCCTGATCTTCGGGCCGCAGGACGGCTTCTTCACCTCGCTGGCGCAGCAGATCAAGAGCCTGCCCTTCATGCCCGCCATCGGCGGCGGCAAGACCAAGTTCCAGCCGGTCTATGTCGGCGACGTGGCGCAGGCGATTGCGCGCGCCCTGGGCGATCCGGCTTGTTACGGCCAGACCTATGAGCTGGGCGGACCGGAAGTTTTCACCTTCAACCAGCTTGTCAGCTACACGGCTGAGGAAATCATGACGCCGCGCGCGCAGATCTTCATGCCGTTCGGCCTTGCGTCGCTGATCGGCGTGGTCGGCGACATCGTGGCCGGTCTGCATGGCGTGCTGCCGGTGCTGGTTCCGGCGCCGCCCCTGACCAGCGATCAGGTCGCCCTGCTCAAGAGCGACAATGTTGTGAGCAGCGGCGCCAAGGGCCTGAACGATCTCGGCATCGCCGCCACCGCGGTGGAGTCCATCCTGCCGACCTATCTGTGGCGCTTCCGCAAGAACGGTCAGTTCGCGGTTGCGGCCTGACAACCCATAACAGCCGCGTCCGGCGGCGAGGGGGAGGTTTGAAGTCTTTGATTGGCTGCGCCGTCATTATGGCGGCTACGACGGGGTGCGCCCATGCGGCGGACTGGCCGATGTTCATGAAGGACGCGCGCCATAGCGGCCTCGCCAGCGATGCAGCGCCGGCGCCGGAGGCCATGCGTCATCTGCATGAGGTCTGGCGGATCGACCTGCCGACCGGGATCAGCGCCTCGCCGGTCGCAGCGGACGGACGGCTCTATATCGCCGCGGAAAATGGCGATCTCTACGCCTTCGATCTGGCGACGCGCAGGCGTTTATGGCTTTACCACGCCGAGGGTGGACTGGCCTCGACCCCAGCCGTCGCCGACGGGCGGCTGTTCGTCCTGAGCCGCGATGGCTATGTGCAGGCGCTCGACGCTAAGAGCGGAGCGTTGAAATGGCGCTTCGCCACCGGCGGCGAGGCGCGTTACGCGCAGGTCGGCGGCTATGGCCTGCCCAAAGAAATGGGGCCGGTTCCCGATCCGTGGGATTTCTGGCTGTCCTCGCCACTCGTGGCGGATGGCAGGGTCTATATCGGCTCCAGCGACGGCCATATGTACGCGCTGAACGCCGACGACGGTGCAAAACTGTGGGCGTTCGATGCAGGCGCGGCGATTCACGATGCGCCGGCCTTGAGCGACGGACGGCTGGTGTTTGGCGCGCTGGACACGCAGGTGATCGCGCTCAACGCCGCGACCGGCGCGAAGCTGTGGGGCTTCAAGGGCGGCGTCGATGCGCAATACGGCGTGCTGGTCGGGGTTCCCGCCGCGCCGACCCTTGACGGCGATACGGTCTATGTCGGGACGCGCGATGCGCATCTCTATGCCTTCGACGCGGCGACGGGCGCACGGCGCTGGACCTATGACGCCAAGGGAAGCTGGGTGCTGACCACGGCGGCGGTCGATGCGGACAGCCTCTATTTCGCCACCTCCGACACCGGCCTGTTCGTGACGGTGGATAAGGCAAGCGGCGCCGAGCGCTATCGGGTCAAGACCGGCGTCTGGACCTACGCCTCGCCGATCCTGATCGGCGGGCGCTATGTCGCCTTCGCAACCATGGACGGCGTGCTTGAGGTCATCGACAAGACGACGGGCGCGCCGGTCTGGCGCTGGCAAAGCCCGGAAGGGGCGGCGGACGCCGATCATCTGATCGGCGCCGACGGCAAGTTCGACGCCAAGATTCTGTTCGCGCCCGATCAGCAGCTTCAGGGCGCGGTCGAAAAGGTCAAGGCGATGGGCGCCTTCATCGCCTCGCCAATCTGGGTTGATGGCGAATTGATCGCGGCCGACGCCAATGGCCATGTGCGGGCCTTCGCCCCCTGACCTGAGTTTCAGAGCGCGTGCAGGCCGTAGATCAGGAACAGGCCTGCGCCGCCGACGACCACTCGCCACAGAGCGAAGAAGCCATAGCCGCGCTTTGAGACGAAACCGACGAACGGCTTGATCACCACAAGCGCCGCCACAAAGGCGACGACAAAGCCGATGGCGATGGCGCCGTACTGATCGGGGGTCAGCGACTTATAGCTCTTGACGAAGTCGAGCGTGAAGGCGCCCAGCATGGTCGGGATGGCGAGGAAGAAGGAGAACTCCGCCCCGGCCTTTTTATCGACCCGGCTCAACATGCCGCCGATCAGGGTCGAGCCGGAGCGCGACATGCCGGGGATCATGGCCAGACACTGAAACAGGCCGATCAGCAGCGAGGTCTTGAAGCTGAGCTGCATCGAGTCGTGATATTCGGGTTTCGGCGCATATTTATCGACCAGCCACAGCGCGACGCCGCCGACAATCAGGGCGACGCAGATGATGGTCAGGTTTTCAAACATCTCGCCGATCAGCTTGTGGATGATCACCCCGATCACCGCGGCGGGCAGGAAGGCGACGATGACGCTGAGCGCGAAACGGCGCGCTTCGGGCCTGGTCGGCAGGTCGATGACGGCTTTCCACAGGCGCTGGAAATACAGCACCACCACGGCCAGAATGGCGCCGAGCTGGATCATGACGGTGAAATTGCCGCCGGGATCGGAAAATTGCAGCAGTTTCTCAGAGATCAGCAGGTGCGCGGTCGAAGACACGGGCAGAAATTCGGTCAGGCCCTCGATCACGCCGAGCAAGGCCGCAAGCAGATTGTGCATGGAAAACCCCAGGGATGGAGCCTTCTCTCATAAGCGGGTTTTTCCGCCGCGGCAAACGGCGATTACGCCTCGATCTGCGGATAATCGCCGATATAGCGCAGGCGCGCCTTCGGGGCCGAGCCGGACTGCATCTGCTCGATGGCGTGGGCCAGCCAGCCCGCGCTGCGGCCTATGCCGTAGAGGGTCAGCGGCGCCTCGCGCGGCAGGTCGAGATGGCGGCCGATCAGGGCCAGGGCCAGCGGCAGGCCCGCGCCCTGACCGGTCAGGTCTTCACCCGCCTTGAGCACGTTTTTCAGGTCGGCGCCCATTTGCGGCGCCGCCTCAATGAGGTTGTGGGCGCGCGCCTGTTCGGAGGCGGAGACGGGTTTTTCAAAGCCCGGCAGCTCAAGCCCGCGGTCGAGATAGGACTTGGCCAGGGCCTGCGGATTGCCGTGACGGCGCACCTGGGTGACATAGGATTCGGCGCGCGAAATGCGCCCGCCCAGACGCGGCCCCATCACGGTCGCAAAGCCCGCCATCACCGGCCCGGCCAGCGGCCCTAAGGTGGCGGCGGCGACGCGCGCGGCGAAGGTGGCGTCATCCAGCGTCGTATCGGCGCACAGGACCAGAGCCCGGCGGATCAGATCGACATCGGCCAGATCATAGACCTTCCAGGCGCGCGCCAGCCTCTGGTGAAAGAACAGGCGCGGGCCGCCATTGGTGACCGCATCGACCATCTCATTGATCAGACTGGCCGCCTCCAGCTTCAGGTCGCGATTGGGATCGACATCGGCCAGCGCGTCCTCCTCCATGCGGCGGCTGAGCATGGACAGGACGCGGGTGCGCGGCCCGCCAGGAAAATTGACGTCAGGGCGCGGCTTGAGCGGCCCGAACGGATTCGCAACCGAGCTTTGCCACAACAGGGCGGCGACGGCCTCGAAATTCTCGCGCCCGGCCAGTTTCAGACTGTCCTTGCCGCGATAATAGTGCCGCCCGTCCAGGGTGATCGAGATTTCGGTGTCGATGGCCGCCTCGCCGCGCACGGCGGCGCCGACCGGCAAAGCGGGGGTGAACGACAGGTCGCGCGCATCCTTACGCGCCTCCGGCCCCCGACCGCGCCGGGTCAGACGCTCGACGTCGTCGAGCGCATAAAGGCTCATGCGCGGATGATTGGGGTCGCTGCGCGCGGCGATGCGCTGGCGGCTGACATAGGCGTAAAGCGTTTGCGGCTTGACCTCAAGACGCGCGAGCGCCTCGGAGCGGCTGATCCAGACTCGTGACATGAGACGCGTCCCTAACCTGTCGATGTACGAACTTTCTGTGCTCAAAAAATCAATCTTGATTTTCCAACATGCCACGTAACCGTCCGTCTGGCTACGCCGCATTTAGATTTGATTAACACTATTTGCAGACGTGATTTTTGGCCTGACATGAATACGGCGCCGTAAGGCGTTCCGCCTCCAGTGCGCGCTTTGCGTCACCTTGGCGACATGATAAGACATTTCCATGACCCAGACGCCACAGACGCGCCTTAATTGGCTGAATTTCCGCAACTTGCCGCCCGAACGCCTGGTGATGACGGCGTCCACCCTGTCGGTGTGGGTGGCGGCCCTTTTGGTCATTGTGAAGCTGTACACTGTGATCGTGTCCGGCTCGTCCTCGGTGCTGGCCTCGATGACCGATTCCGGCCTCGACCTGATCGCCTCGCTGATCACCTTCTTCGCCGTGCGCTACGCCAAGACGCCGCCGGACAAGGAGCATCCGTTCGGCCACGGCAAGGCCGAAGCCTTCTCGGCCCTGTTTCAGGCCGGTCTGGTCTTCGCCTCGGCGGCGCTGGTCATGCAGGACTGCGTGCGCCACATGCTGCATCCTGAGCCTTTGCAGAACACCGGCCTCGCTGTCGCGGTGCTGATCGTGTCGATCGTGCTGACCCTCGCTCTGGTCAGCTTTCAGAACATGGCCCTTCGCGCCTCGCAATCGGTGGCGATTTCGGCGGACCGCATGCACTATCTGACCGACCTCGTCACCAATCTGATCGCCCTGGTCGGCGTGGCCGCGGCGATGCTCGGCTTTCCGGTTGTCGATGCGCTGGCGGGCTTTGTGATGGCGGGCTGGTTCGTCTGGGGCGCGGTGCAGGTGCTGCGCGAAGCCGCCTCGCACCTGATGGACGAGGCGATGGGCGAGGCCGATGTCGATCATATCGAGGCGCTGGTGCTGGAAGACCCGGCCATACTCGGCGTGCATCAGTTGCGCACGCGCCTCAACGGCCCCTATATCGCGGTGCAGATGCATATCGAGCTGTCGCCGCGCCTGAGCCTGTCGGACGCGCACCGCATCATCATCGCCGCCGAAAACCGTCTGCTGGCCGCCTATCCGAACGCCGATATTCTGATCCATCCCGACCCCAAGGGCGAGGCCGATCCGCACGGCGGCGTTTTCCACCAGGAAGACGGCGAACGGGACGACGCGCGCTTTGACTCCCTGGAGGCGAATAAGGCATAAGCGGAACATGTCAGCCTCCCCCGCCGCCCCTGCGCCAGGCGCCTATGTGCGTCAGCTTTATCATTTCGCCTTCGATCCGCATTCGCGGCTCGTGCGGCTGGCTCTGGGCGAAAAGAAGCTGAGCTTCGAGGACAACCCGGTCCGTTACTGGGAGCCGGACGACGCTTTTCTACGCCTCAACCCGTCGGGCCTTCTGCCGGTGCTGACCGAAACGCCGGAAGCCGGATCGCAGGGGCAAAATCACAGGATCTGCGAAAACCGCGCCCTTCTCGAACATCTCGAAGAGGTCGCGCCGACGCCGAACCTGTGGCCGCGCGACATCAACGAACGCGCCGAGGCGCGTCGCCTCGTCGGCTGGTTCGAGCGCAAGTTCGACTATGAGGTCAACGCGCTTTTGCTGCACGAAAAGATGGAGAAGCGGCTGATCGGCGGCGGCGCGCCCGATATCGGCGCCATGCGCGCGGGCCGCGAGGCGCTCAAAGACCATTTGCGCTATTTCGAGAGCCTGCTGGCGACGCGCGACTGGCTGGCGGGTCAGAGTCTGTCCTACGCCGATTTCGCCTGCGCGGCGCAGTTGTCGGTGCTCGACTATTTCGATGAGGTCAACTGGACGCGCTATCCGCACCTGAAGACCTGGTACATGGTGATGAAGTCGCGCCCGTGCTTCCGTCCGCTGCTGGCCGACAAGCTGCCGGGCGTGCCGGCGTCGCGGCACTATGCCGAGCTGGATTTTTGACGCCCGAAGCCAGCCTTTCCGACCGCATCCGCGCCGAGGCGCATCAGCTTGGCTTTTGCGCCGCGCGGTTCGCCCCCCTGCCCGAAGTCTGGGCCGCGTCGGAGCGGCTGGAGGCGTTCGTCGCGGCGGGCCTGCATGGCCAGATGCACTGGATGGAGGAGACGCTGGCGCGGCGCAGACATCCGCGCCACATGTGGGAGGACGCGCGTTCGGCGCTGGTCCTCGGCTATAATTACGGCCCCGAAACCGATCCGCGCGATAAGTTGGCCATGCCGGACCTGGCCAATATCAGTTGCTATGCCCGCAACGAAGACTATCACGAGCTGATCAAGAAGAAGCTGAAAACGCTGGCGACCTCGATCGTCGCGCAAACCGGCTGCGAGCTGAAGGTGTTTGTCGACACCGCGCCCCTGATGGAAAAGCCGCTGGCGCAACTGGCGGGGCTGGGCTGGCAGGGCAAGCACACCAATCTGGTGTCGCGAGACTTCGGCTCATGGCTGTTTCTCGGCGTTATCCTATTCGACCGGGTGCTGGCCGAAGACGCGCCGGAGCGCGATCATTGCGGCTCGTGCCGCGCCTGCCTCGACGCCTGCCCGACCGAAGCCTTTATCGCGCCCTACCAGTTAGATGCGCGCAAATGCCTGTCCTATCTAAGCATCGAATATCGCGGCGCCTGGCCGCAGGCGTTCCGGCGCGCCACCGGCAACCGCATCTATGGCTGCGACGACTGTCTGGCCGCCTGCCCGTGGAACAAGTTTGCGAAAGAAGCACAGGATTTAAAGCTGCGAACGCGCGACGGTTTCGACGCGCTGCAACTGACCGATCTGGCGCGACTGGACGATGCGGCCTTCCGCGCCCTGTTCAGCAAGTCGCCGGTCAAGCGCATCGGACGCGACAGCTTTGTGCGCAATGTCATCTATGCGCTCGGCAACGCCTATCGTGCTTCTGAAAAAATAGACATAAAATCCGTTCTTGAAGAAAAGCTAACGGAATCAAACCCTGTTGTGCGTAACGCCGCCGTCTGGGCGCTGAAACAGGCGCAAAATAATAGCGATTTTTCGGAAATGAAACGCCGCTATGCGCCGCTGGAACACGACCCGGACGTGCTGGCGGAATGGGAGGCGGCGTGAGGGAAAGGAAAGGGCTTGATGATCTTCACCCTCCCCTGCGCAGCGGGGGAGGATATTAAGTCGTGAGCGACCTGACCCTGATTACCCTCAGCTACCGCTCCGGCGCGCAGATCACGCGCTGCCTCGAAGCCCTGTGCGCGCAGGACGCTGACATCATCCACGCCGATAACGGCTCGGACGATCTCGACATGGCGGCGCTGGCGGCGCAATTCCCGCGCGTGCGGCAGGTGCAGCACGGCGCCAATCTCGGTTTTGCGGCGGGCATGAACCGGGCGGCGGCTCTGGCGACGACCGAATGGATCGGTTTCATCAATCCCGACGCCTATGTCGCGCCGGACTGGGTGGACGCCATGCAAGCGGCCATGCGCCGCCATCCCGACGTGTCCATCTTCACCGCCCTGCAACTGAACGCCGATGCGCCGCGCCTGATGGACGGGGCGGGCGATTGCCTGACCTTTTTCGGCTTTCCCTATCGCGCAGGCCTCGGCCATCTCGCGCCGGAGGATTTGCAGGACGCGGAGGTCTTCGCCCCGTGCGGCGCCGCCTTTATCATCCGCCGCAGCCTGTTCGCGCAATTGGGCGGTTTCGACGAACGCTTCTTCTGCTATTGCGAGGACGCCGATCTTGGCTTCCGCGCTCGGTTAATCGGTGAGCGCTGCGTCTTCGTCCCGGCGGCCAGGACTCTGCATGTCGGGTCGGCCTCGACAAGCGTGCGCTCGGACTTCGCGCTGTGGCACGGCTATCGCAACCGTCTGTGGCTGTACCTGAAATCCATGCCGCTGCTTCTGTTGCTTATCACCCTGCCCATCCATATTGGTCTTACCCTGATCGGCGCGCTCAAGGATACGCTCAAGGGCCGCAAAGCCTTGCCGTGGAGCGCTCTCAGCGCGGCCATAACGGGCGTCGGACCAATTCTGGCGGCGCGCAAAAATATTCAGCGCGCGCGGCGGATAACGTCTTTACGGCTGGCCAAAAGCTTGACATGGAACCTCGGCAAAATCACGCGCCGCGCTATTGATCACAGGAGACTGCCATGACCCTCGACGCCCTCAAAGCCCAGGCCGCCGCCGACGCCAACGCCGTGATCGTCGATCAGTTCAAGGCCGATCCCGACCGCCTCGCCCGCATGAGCCTCGACGTGGCGGGCATCCATGTCGATGTCTCGAAACAAAGCTGGACACGCGCCGGTTTCGACGCCGCCATCGCCGCCGTGGAAGACGCCGGCATCGCCGCAGCGCGCGAGAAGATGTGGACCGGTCAGGTCATCAACGTCTCCGAAGGCCGCGCCGTGCTGCACGTCGCCCTGCGCGACACGGACGCCGAAAACCTGCGTCTGCGCGGGACCGAGATCGCCCACGACGTCAAGTCGGCGCGCGACGCGATGCGCGACTATGCGGGCGGCATCCGCTCCGGCGAGATCGTCGGCTGCACCGGCAAGCGCTTCAAGACCATCGTCCATATCGGCATCGGCGGTTCGGACCTTGGCCCGCGTCTGGTGTTTCAGGGCCTGACGCCCTTGCAGCCGCAGATCGACATCCGCTTCGTCGCCAATGTCGACGGCTCGGAACTGGCGCTGGCGCTGGCGGGCCTTGATCCGGCGGAGACGCTCGTGATCGCCGTCTCCAAGACCTTCACGACGCAGGAGACCTTGGCCAACTTCCTCACCGCGCGCGACTGGCTGGTCAAGGCTCTGGGCGAGGACGGCGCCAAGGCCCACATGGCCGCCGTCTCGGCTGCGCCCGACAAGACCGGCGCCTATGGCATCGCGCCGGACCGCGTCTTCGGCTTCAAGGACTGGGTCGGCGGGCGTTATTCGCTGTGGTCGGCGGTCAGCCTGTCGCTGATCATCGCGCTCGGCTATGAGGTTTATCAGCGCCTGCTGGACGGCGCCCGCGCGATGGATCAGCACTTCCTGACCGCCCCTCTGTCGCGCAACGCCCCGGTCTGGCTGGCGGCGGCGCAACTCTACAACCGCATCGGCCTCGACCGCCCCAGCCGCGCCGTCATCCCCTACGTGCATCGCCTGCGCCGCCTCGCCGCCTTCCTGCAACAGCTTGAGATGGAATCGAACGGCAAGCGCACCTCGCCGACCGGCGCGCTGCTCGATGTGAAGACCTGCCCGGTAGTGTTCGGCGATGAGGGCACCAACGCCCAGCACGCCTTCTTCCAGATGCTGCACCAGTCCGAGGACGTGATCCCGCTGGAATTCATCGCCGCCGCCAAGAACGCCGAGGCCTCGCGCGACATGCAGCAGAAACTGCTCTCCAACGTCATCGCGCAGGGCGAGGCCTTCATGGTCGGCAAGTCGCTGGCGACCTCCGAAGACGAATGCCGGAGCTTAGGCTTCGACGCCGAAAAGACCGCGCAGATCGCGCCGCAAAAGGTCTGCCCCGGCAACAAGCCGTCCTCGCTGGTGCTGCTCGACGAACTGACGCCGGAAAGCTTAGGCGCGCTGCTGGCCCTCTATGAGCACAAGACCTTCGTTGAAGGCGTGGTCATGGGCCTCAACAGCTTCGACCAGTGGGGCGTGGAACTGGGCAAGACGCTCGGCGTCAAGGTGCTGAAAGATATTCAAGGCGCCGAAATCGCGCCGCACGATCCCTCGACCACGGCCCTGATCGCGCGCGTGAAGGCCTGAGCGAACGGTTTGACACCCCGGCTCGGCGGGCGGATAAAAGACGCCCGCACAGGATAGGTTCATGTCGAAACCCATTGTCGGCGGCGGCGCCAAGAAGGTGCTGTACGCCCTGCAAACCGCCACGCGCATCGGGCTTGAGAACACCGCCAAGGCGCTGACCGCCAAGAACGCCTGCAAGGCGTGCGCGCTCGGCATGGGCGGTCAGCGCGGCGGCATGACCAATGAGCTGGATGAGTTTCCCTCGGTCTGCAACAAGTCGATTCAGGCGCAATCGACCGACATCCAGCCGGGCATTCCGCCGGAAGTGCTGGATCACAGCCTTGACGATCTGCGCGAGCTGGACGGGCATGAGCTGGAGCATCTGGGCCGTCTGGCCATGCCGGTCTTCAAGGCCAAGGACGACGACCGCTATCGCCCGATCGGCTGGGACGAAGCGCTCGATCTGGCCGCCGCGCGTTTCCGCGCCGCCGGACCGCAGCGCAGCTTCTTTTATGCGTCGGGCCGGTCGTCGAATGAGGCGGGCTTTGTGCTGCAATTGCTGGCGCGGGCGTTCGGGACCAACAATGTCAACAACTGCTCCTATTACTGCCATCAGGCGACCGGGGTGGGTCTGGGCGCCACCATCGGAACCGGCACGGCGACGGTCGAACTCGAAGACCTGACCCGCTGCGACATGGTCTTGGTCATCGGCGCCAATCCGTCCTCCAACCATCCGCGCTTCATTCACAAGCTGAAGGCGGTGCGCGAACGCGGCGGCGCGGTGGTGATGATCAATCCGGCGAAGGAGCCGGGTCTGGTGCGCTTCGCCATTCCGAAAAGCCCGGCCTCGATGCTCAAGGGCGGCGACTGGATCGCCTCGGACTATCTGCAACCGCGCATCGGCTCGGACCTGTTCGTGCTGAAAGGGCTGATCAAGGCGGCGCTGGAGCTGGGCGCGCAGGACGCGGCCTTCATCACCGCGCATACAAGCGGCTTCGACGCCCTGCGCGCCGACAGCGAGGGATTAGGCTGGGAGGTCATCGAAAACGGCTGCGGCCTGACGCGCGACGACCTGCGCCGCGTGGCCAAACTCTATGCCGAGGCGGACAATGCGGTCATCGCGTGGGGGATGGGGATCACCCACCACCTCAACGGCGCCGACAATGTCGAATATATCGCCAATCTGGCGCTGTTGTGCGGACAAATCGGGCGTCCCGGCGCCGGCCTTCTGCCCCTGCGCGGCCACTCCAATGTGCAGGGCATCGGCACCATCGGCGTCAAGCCGGTGCTGGCGAAAGACGTGTTGGCGCGCATGGAGGAAGCCTTCGGCCTCAGCCTGCCCGACGCGCCGGGCATGGACACCATGGCCTGCATGCAGGCCGCGCATCAGGGCGGCATCGACGCGGCCCTGATGATGGGCGGCAATCTTTTCGAAGCCAATCCCGACAGCCGCTTCGCCGCTGAGGCGCTCGACCGCATCGGCTTCAAACTGTACCTGACCACGACGCTCAATCGCGGCCATGTGCATGGGCTGGACGCCTCGGAAAGCCTGATCCTGCCGGTGACGGCGCGCGATGAGGAATGGCAGCCGACGACGCAGGAATCGATGTTCAACTATGTGCGCCTGTCCGATGGCGGCATTATGCGCCTGCGCGGCGTGCGGCCCGAAAGCGATATTCTGTGCGATCTGGCCTCGCGCCTCATGCCCGACCTGCCGTTCGATTTTCAGGCCTTCAAGCCGCACCGCACCATCCGCGAGGCGATCGCCAAGATCGTGCCGGGCATGCAGGCCCTGGCCGATATCGACGTCGCCAAACGCGAATTCCACATTCAGGGCCGCCTGCTGCACACGCCGCGCTTCAACACACTGGACGGCAAGGCGCGTTTCGTTGTGCGCCCCCTGCCGTCCCTGCCGGACAGCCTGATGCTGGCGACGGTGCGCTCGGAGGGCCAGTTCAACACCATCATCTATGAGCGCACGGACGCCTATCGCGGCGGCGTGGATCGCTGGAGCGTGCTGATGAACGCCGAAGACCTGGCCGAGCGCGGCTTTCAGGACGGCGATGTCGCGCATGTCGCGTCCGAACATGGCGTGATGCGCGACGTCACCTTACGCGCCTTCGACCTGGCGCGCGGCGCCGTGCTGGCCTATTTCCCCGAAGCCAACGCCCTGACCGGAACCTCAGTCGATCCGCGCAGCAAGACCCCGGCGTTCAAATCGACGCCGGTGCGCCTGATCCGTCAGGAGGCGGGCTTGGCGTCGTGATAGTCGATTACCGGCGCTTCGCCCGCCTTGCGCCCGGTCAGGGTCGGCAGGGCGATGGGCTGGGCGCACTGGCGGTAGCGATAGGAGAACCAGCCGCCCGCCGCGTCGCACTTCTTGGCCGGAATCTGATACAGATATTGCCAGCCGGAGATCAGGCCGCAGCCAATCGCCAGCAGGGCGATAAAGACATATTTCAGCCTGCCGATCTGGCTTTTCATGGGACGCTCCGCAAAAACGCCCGCCTTATGCGCTGAAATGGCCGCAAGGGCAAGATTTTTGCCGATTCTTGATCCGCCGGGCGCAGTTGCGGGTTGACTTAGGGGCAGGTCGCCGTCACTTAAAGCGCCGATTTGATGGGATCAAATCAGCGCTTTAAGTCTTTGCTTTGTCGCTCTTCCTGATCCAAAAAGTGGGACCACTTTTTGGGGAAACGCTTTAAACCCCATGAGATATTGTTGACGCGAACGTCAACTTTGTGTTAGGCCATGACCTAAAAGGCGCGTCCGCACGACGGACGATGAAAGAGGTAACGGACCATGAAGATACTGGTGCCCGTCAAGCGGGTGTTGGACTATAATGTCAAGGTGCGCGTCAAGGCGGACCAGTCGGGCGTCGATCTGGCCAATGTCAAGATGTCGATGAACCCGTTCGACGAAATCGCGGTCGAGGAAGCCGTGCGCCTGAAGGAAAAGGGCGTCGCGACCGAGATCGTCGCCGTCTCCATCGGGCCTGCGCAGGCCAAGGACACGATCATCACCGCCCTGACCATCGGCGCCGACCGCGGCATCCTGATCCAGTCGGATCAGGATATCGAGCCTCTGGCGGTCGCCAAACTGCTCAAGGCCGTGGTCGAGGCGGAAACGCCCGACCTGATCATCATGGGCAAGCAGGCGATCGACGGCGACAACAACGCCACCGGCCAGATGCTGGCCACCCTGCTGAACTGGCCACAGGCGACCTTTGCGTCGAAAGTGGTGATCGAGAACGGTGAAGCTCAGGTGACGCGCGAAGTCGATGGCGGCCTGCAAACCCTCGGCGTCAAGCTGCCGTGCGTGATCACCACGGACCTGCGCCTCAACGAGCCGCGCTACGCCTCGCTGCCCAACATCATGAAGGCCAAGAAGAAGCCGCTGGAGACGAAGTCGGTCGCCGATTACGGCGTCGATGTCGCGCCGCGCCACAAGGTCGTCAAGGTGACCGAGCCGCCGAAGCGCTCGGCAGGGATCAAGGTCGCCGACGCCGCCGAACTGGTGTCCAAGCTCAAGACTGCGGGAGTGCTGTAAGATGGCCGCTCTGGTAATTGCCGATCACGATGGCGCGCATCTGCGCGACACCACCTTAAAAACCATCGCCGCCGCCCAGAAACTGTCGGGCGAGATCGACCTGCTGGTCACGGGCGAAGGCGTCGCCGCTGTCGCCGCCGCTGCGTCGAAGGTCGCGGGCCTGCGCAAGGTGCTGACTGCGGAAAGCCCCGAACTCAAGGCCGAGATCGCCGAAGACATCGCTGGAGTCGTGGCGCAGATCGCAGGCGGCTATGAGGCCATCGCCTTCCCGGCCACCTCGTCGGGCAAGAACGCCGCGCCGCGCATCGCCGCCCTGCTCGATGTCTCGCTGCTCAGCGACGTCATGGAGGTGTTGGACGCCCACACCTTCGTGCGCCCGATCTATGCGGGCAATGCGCTGGAAACCGTGCAGACCTCGGATGCGAAGATCGTGATGACCGTGCGCACCACGGCCTTTGCGCCGGTCGCCGCCGAAGGCGGTTCGGCCAGCGTCGAAGCGGTCGCCGTTCCCGCCGCCTTCCCCGGCGCGCGCTTCATCTCCGAAGAAAAGGTCGTGTCGGACCGCCCGGAACTGGGCTCGGCCAGGGTGGTCGTCTCCGGCGGCCGCGCGCTCGGCTCGAAGGAAGAGTTCGACGCCGTGCTGAACCCGCTGGCCGAAAAGCTCGGCGCGGCGGTCGGCGCCTCGCGCGCAGCGGTCGATGCGGGCTATGCGCCCAACGACTATCAGGTCGGCCAGACCGGCAAGGTGGTCGCGCCGCAGCTCTACATCGCCATCGGCATTTCCGGCGCCATCCAGCATCTGGCCGGCATGAAGGACTCCAAGGTGATCGTCGCGATCAACAAGGATCCCGAAGCGCCGATCTTCGGCGTCGCCGATTACGGTCTGGTCGGCGATTACAAGACCATCGTGCCGGAGCTGATGACGGCGCTCGGCTGAGATTAGGGCGATGGACATGAGCGAGATCGTCACTGTGTCCATCGCCTGCGCCTCCGAAGACGAGGCTCAGGCGCTCGCGCTGGCCCTGGTCGAAGCGAAACTGGCGGCCTGCGCGCAGACGACAAAGATCCATTCCACCTATCGCTGGCGCGGCGCGGTCGAACAGGCGTCGGAAGTCCTGCTCACCCTCAAGACCCTGGCCGCGAAACTGCCCGAACTTGAAGCGCGGGTGAAGGCGCGGCACAGCTATGATACGCCGGAAATTCTGGCGACGCCCGTGGTCTGGGCCAGCGCCGATTACGCCGCCTGGCTGCGGGAAAGCCTTGCCTAGCACCCTCTCCCCATGACACTGGGGAGAGGACGAGGAGCAAGGCGCAGCCGCCGATCCTCGGGTGAGGGGCTGTCAGCCGACTGAGCGCAACCGGCAAACAGCCCCTCACCCGATCGCCTTCGCTTACGCTCGGCTCTCGTCCTCTCCCCATATTCATGGGGAGAGGAGAGTGTTTTGAATTTTAACGAGGCCCTCATGACCGAACTTCACGGAACCTGCCCGCCACACTTCGCCGCCGTGCGCGACGCCTTTGCGGCCAATTTCGCGGCGGGTAAGGAGCTGGGCGCGCGCTTCACCGCGCAGGTTGCGGGCGAAACTGTGGTCGATCTGTGGGCCGGTCAGGCCGACCGCGAAGGGACGCGCGCCTTTGACGAGACGACCCTGACGCCGGTGTTTTCGACCGGCAAGGCGGTGATGGCCCTGTTGATCGCGCGCGCCGTCGATCAGGGAAAGCTCGACTACGAAACGCCGGTGGCGCGCTACTGGCCCGATTACGGCCAGAACGGCAAGGACAAGGTCACGCTCGGGCAACTGATCTCGCATCAGGACGGCCTGCCCGGCTTTTATCCGCCGCAGGATCCGTCGATCTGGTTCGACGTACCGGCGACGCTGAAGGCCCTGTGCGAACAGGCGCCCTTATGGACGCCCGGCGACGGCTCCGGCTATCACCCGATCACCGGCGGCTATCTGCTCGGCGAAGTGTTCCGCCGCGTCGAGGGGCGCTCGCTGGGGACGGCCCTGCGCGAGGATTTCGCAGAGCCGTTCGGGATCGAAGTGATGATCGGCACGCCGGACGACTATGCGCCGCGCATCGCCCACCTGCAAAAGCCGACCGCGCCGCCCGATCTTGGCGTTATCGACCGCATCAAACAATCGGCCTTCCTCGACAAGGGCTCGGCCCCGGCGGGTCGCGGTTCGGGCGACTGGCGGCGCATGGAGATTCCGTCCGCCAACGCCCACGCCACGGCGCTCGGTCTGGCGCGTCTGATGAGCGTGGTCGCCAATGGCGGCGTTCTGGACGGTCGGTCGCTGATTTCGGCGGAGACTCTGGCGCAGGCGACGCGCGAGCGGGTCTATGGTCAGGACCGCGTGCTGCCGTTCAAACTGTCCTGGGGCGCGGGCTTTTTGCGCAATAAGGGGCTGAACATCTATGGCCGCAATGAGCGCGCCGTCGGCCACAGCGGCTGGGGCGGCTCCTGCGCCCTCGCCGACCCGGAGCGTAAGGTGTCGGCGGCCTATGTGATGAACAAGCAGTCGTCGTACCTGCTCGGCGATCCGCGCCCGGTCAGCCTGATCGACGCATTTTACGCATCGCTCTAGGTCCGATCGACATCCAGGACGCGGATCGCGCTTGACGGAAGGCGGATATATCCGCAGATGACGCAGATGGCTCGCTCAGATTAAGGAAGGGATTTAACCACGGACGATGGCCTTTGGCCATCCTCACGGACCGCCGCTTTCGCGGCGTACACGGACAAGAGATGAGGGCGCGGAAAGTCCTGCGCCTTTCCTTGTCCGTGCAGATGGCCGAAG
>NZ_JBQCGA010000033.1:0-88191 GCF_051956075.1 Asticcacaulis sp.
AACGACCCTACTTTCCGACGGTTCTTGGAACCCAACACGAAACGGTCCGAATCCTTCCGTCGTGACTGGGGTGGCTGCCCCGGTCACGACCGTTCATGTCTAGCCAAAATGAACACACAAACCATGAGACAAGCACGGAAATATAAATCTTCTGACGCCGCGGAGCGGCGTTTCCGTGTTTTCCGTGTTTTCCGTGGTTAAAAAAAGACGTCAGGTGACCAACAGACGATAAGGCGCTTCGCGCGGATTTCGCGTCTTTTCGCAGTCAAAAACCTATCCCCGCGCCCCAAACAGCGCCGACCCCACCCGGATCTCATTCGATCCAAAGGCCAGCGCCGTCTCGAAATCGTCGCTCATCCCCATGCTCAAATGCCCGATCCCATTCCGCTCCGCGATCTTACGCAACAGCGCAAAATACGGCCCGCGCGGCCCCTCAACCGGCGGAATGCACATCAGCCCGGCGATGTTCAGCCCGTAAACCTCGCGCGCCGTTTTCAAAAACCCGTCCGCCTCGCGCGGCATAACCCCCGACTTCTGCGCTTCCTCACCGATATTGACCTGCACATAAAGCTCAGGCGCGCGCCCCTGTTTCTGCATCTCGTCAGCCAGAACGCGCGCGATCTTGTCGCGATCCACGCTCTCGATCACGTCGAAAAAGCCGACCGCCTCCGCCGCCTTATTGCTCTGCAAAGGCCCGATCAGCCGCAGCTCCAGATCGGGATAAGCCGCCCGCACCGGCCCCCAGCGCTCCATCGCCTCCTGCACCCGGTTCTCGCCAAACCGCCGCTGTCCCGCCCGCAGCACCGGCTCGATCGCGTCCCACCTCTGGGTCTTGGACACCGCCGTCAGAAAGGCGGCGTCCGGCGCCCGCCCCGCCATTTTAAGCGCCTTGTGCATCTTCGCGATCAGCCTAAGATAAGCCTGAGGGGCGTCGTTTGAGTTTTCCGGCAATGACATATGCGACCCGCTATTCCTACCTGCTCGACAAGGCCCGCCTTTTAGCCCAGGCGCGCGCAGGTTTGAACCCGTCGCCCCTGCCGCCCTTGTTTTTCTTCACCGATCCAGAGCGCACGCCGCATCCCGAAGATATCGTCGCCCACCTGCCGCAAGGCTGCGGCGTCGTCTATCGCCATTTCGGCGACCCGCACGCCCCGCAACGCGCGCGCCTCTTACGCAAAATCGCCAGCGATAACGGCCTGACCTTCCTGATCGGCGAAGACGACGTGCTGGCCGCCGAGGTCGAAGCCGACGGCGTCCACTTGGCGCAACGCAGCCTTCCCCGCGCCGCCGCTTTACGCGCCGCAAGGCCGGACACCCTCCTCACCATCGCCTGCCACGACGTCCAAACCCTGCCAAAACTCAACGAAGACATTTTCGACGCCGCCTTCATTTCGCCGATCTTCGCCAGCCGCAGCCCGTCGGCGCAAACCGCGACCGCGCTCGGCCTCAAAGGCGTACAGGCCCTGACCGCGCAAACCGGCCTGCCGCTTTATGGCCTCGGCGGGATCACCTGCGACACGATCACGCAATTAGGCGGCTCAGGCCTTGCCGGAGTCGCCGCGGTCGATGCTTTCAAATTGGATTAGAACTTAAACGTGGTTTCCAGACGCACACGCGGCTGCTTGCGCGCGTCCTGCGCCACGGCGGCATTGGCCGCTTCGGTCTTCATCGGATCGGTCTTTTCGCCGAAACCGAGGCTGCCGCCGACGCGCAAAGAGGGGGTCAGCTTATAGAAGGCGCCCGCGTCGATGTCGTTGAGGCCCGACGGGCTGGTTTCCGGCTGGTTGACGTCGAACTTGACGCCCCACCTGTTGTTGAGGTCGAACTGATACGACTTGGAGCCGTTCTTGTTGAAGCTGGTCGTCGAGTCGCTGATATAGCTGTCCTGAGAAATGGGCGCCAGGTTCAGAGAGCTGGTCTGCGACGCGCCTTGCTGGGCGTGGACCGTCTTCTGCACCGGCGTGACGGCCAGGGCATGACCCGACGTTCCGGCCGCAGCCAGAATCGTCGCGCTCAGCAACAGGGACATCACAGGTTTCATCGTCTCAACTCTAAAACGCCGCCAAAACGGCGATTACGCGCAACATGACGCTTAAACACACAATAATGCACAAGCGTCAAAAAGCGATTAAGGGCAAAGCCCGCTCCGGTCAAACATATATAGGGATGAATCGCCCGGTTACGAATTTTCCCCTCACAGATGTGGTGATTCCGCCACGCCTTACCGCAACGGGCGGCTCGGCTTATGTCGTTTCCGAAGCAAATTCCGCGCCATGGCGGGCCGCTTCGCCGCATATCCGCCCAGATTTGCTGCTGAGTTGACAAACTTGTGAGCGCCCTCTTGTCACACCCCCTGACCCCCATGCTATAGAAGCCGGGAGCCAGGCCGGGGATTTGCAGGCAGGGTCGGAAAATCAAAGGCCTTGACGGGACCGGAACGGTCCTTGCGGGTTTGGACAATGTGCGGAGCGATCCCTTGATGACAATGATGCGTAAAACGGCCCTGGCGACGGTTGCGCTCGGCGTTTGCCTGAGCTTCACGGCCTGCGCCAGCCTGGGCGGCAAGCCCGGCGGTCCTTCGGCGCCTGCATCCGCGAACACCACCGAACCGGAACAGGATCAGAAGATTCCGCTGTCGCATCTGTTCGGCGGCGGTCACTCGAAAAAGAGCGACGAGAACGCTCAGGCCGGGATCGGCGTCAACGCCTATCTGTGGCGCGCCTCGCTCGAAACCATTTCCTTCATGCCGCTGGCCTCGGCCGATCCGTGGGGCGGCACCATCATCACCGACTGGTACGCCAATCCGCAAAAGCCGGATGAGCGCTTCAAGGTCACCGTCTATATTCTCGACTCGCGCCTGCGCGCCGACGCGCTCAGCGTCTCGGTCTATAAGCAGGTGCAGCAAAACGGCCAGTGGACCAATGCCGACGTGTCGCAGCAGACTCAGATCGACATGGAAAACGCCATCCTGTCCAAGGCGCGCGAACTGCGCCTGTCGGACGTGAAATAGGCCCTAACCTCAACTTTTTTACGGATCCTCCTGACCTTAAATGGCGCGCTACAATCCGAAAGAAGCCGAACCCCGCCAACTGGCGCGGTGGGCGGCGGCGAATACGTTCCTCACCAAGGCTGATCCGCAAAAACCCAAATATTATGTGCTTGAGATGTTCCCCTATCCGTCGGGGCGCATCCATATGGGCCATGTGCGCAACTACGCCATGGGCGATCTGGTCGCCCGTTTCAAACGCGCGCGTGGCTTCAACGTCCTGCACCCGATGGGCTGGGACGCCTTCGGCATGCCGGCGGAAAACGCCGCGATGGAGCGCAAGATCCACCCCAAGGGCTGGACCTATGACAACATCAATAATATGCGCGGCGAATTGCAGCGGCTCGGCCTCTCGATCGACTGGACGCGCGAATTCGCCACCTGCGATCCGGCCTATTATGGCCAGCAGCAGAAGTGGTTCCTGAACCTTCTCAAGCACGATCTCGTCTATCGCCGCGAATCCCAGGTCAACTGGGATCCGGTCGATATGACCGTTCTGGCCAATGAACAGGTGATCGACGGACGCGGCTGGCGCTCCGGCGTCCTGGTCGAAAAGAAGAAGCTGACCCAGTGGTTTATGCGCATTACGCGCTTTGCCGACGACCTGCTGGAAGGGCTTTCGACGCTTGAGCGCTGGCCCGACAAGGTCCGCACCATGCAGGCCAACTGGATCGGCAAGTCGCGCGGCCTGAAGATGCGCTGGCTGTTCGATGGCGCGGCCCCCGAAGGCTTTGCGGACGGCGTCGAAGTCTACACCACGCGCCCCGATACGCTTTACGGCGCCTCCTTTATCGCCCTGGCCGCCGACCATCCGCTGGCGCGCGCCGCGGCGGAACACAATCCGGCCCTGGCCGACTTTATCGCGGGTCTCAACCGCGGCGGCGTCTCGCAGGCCGATATCGACACCGCCGAAAAGCAGGGCTTCGACACCGGCCTGCGCGTGAAGCATCCGTTTATCGACGGTCAGACCCTGCCCGTCTGGGTCGCCAATTTCGTGCTGATGGATTACGGCACGGGCGCCATCTTCGGCTGCCCGGCCCACGATCAGCGCGACCTCGATTTTGCGCGCAAATACGACCTGCCGGTGCGCGAAGTCGTGCTGCCGCAAGGCGCGGACGCCGACAGCTTTACCGTGGGCAAGGACGCCTATACCGGCCCCGGCCATATTTTCCGCTCCGGCTTCCTCGACGGGCTGGAGATCGAAGCGGCCAAGGACGCCGCCATCGAACGCATCGAATCCATGGGTCTTGGCGAAGGCGCGACCGTGTTCCGCCTGCGCGACTGGGGCGTGTCGCGTCAGCGCTACTGGGGCTGCCCGATCCCGGTCATCCATTGCGAAACCTGCGGCGTCGTCCCCGTGCCCGACGATCAGTTGCCGGTGACCTTACCCGAAGACGTGACCTTCGACGTCCCCGGCAATCCGCTGGAGCGCCATCCGACCTGGAAGCACGTCTCCTGTCCGCATTGCGGCAAGGATGCGCGGCGCGAGACCGACACGCTCGACACCTTCGTCGATTCCTCGTGGTATTTCGCGCGCTTCACCGACCCCAAGGCCGCTGAACCGATCAACAAACAGGCCGCCGACTACTGGCTGCCGGTCGATCAGTATATTGGCGGCATCGAGCACGCGGTCCTGCATCTTCTTTATGCGCGCTTCATCACCCGCGCCCTGAACCATTGCGGCTATCTCGACGTCAAGGAACCGTTCGCGGGCCTGTTCACGCAAGGCATGCTGACGCACGAGACCTATAAGGACGGCAAGGGCCAGTGGGTCGAGCCGGGCGATGTCGAGGTCGAAACCGTCGATGGCCAGCGCGTCGCCAAACGCCTGTCCACTGGCGAAGCCCTGAGCATCGGCGATGTCGAAAAGATGTCGAAGTCGAAGAAGAACACTGTCGCGCCAGAAGATATTTTCGACGCCTATGGCGTTGATTCGGCACGCCTTTTCGTCCTGAGCGACTCGCCGCCCGAACGCGATGTGCAATGGTCCACCTCCGGCGTCGAAGGCTCGTGGCGCTTCACCCACCGCGTCTGGGATCTGTTCGACAGCCTGCCTGAGGTTGAGGTGCCGTGCGCCAATGAGGCCGTCGCGCTCGACCTGATGAAAGCCGCGCACAAGGCGGTCAAGGCGGTCACCGAGGGCTTCGAAGGCTTCCGCTTCAACGCCGCCATCGCCAAGCTGTATGAGCTGGTGACCACCATCCGCAGCAACGACATGTCCGTCGTCGGCTCGCAGGCGCGTCGCGACGCGCTGGAGCTGCTGGCCGGGCTGATCGCGCCGGTGACGCCGCACCTGGCCGAAGAATGCTGGGCGCGTCTGGGCAAGGACGGTTTGATCGCCGAAGCGCCGTGGCCGCAATTCGATCCGGCCCTGGCGCAGGACGACGCCTATGTCATGCCGGTGCAGGTCAATGGCAAGCGCCGCGGCGAACTCCTGATCCGCGTCGGCGCGACAGAAGACGAAATCCGCGACGCCGCGCTTGCGGACGAGGCGGTTAAGCGTCATCTTGAGGGCGTCGCGATCCGCAAGATCGTCTTCGTGCCGAACCGGATTCTCAACTTCGTCGTAGGATAAGCCAAATGCGCCAGACTGCCATGCGCCAGACTATCCGCGTTCTCGGCCTCGCCGCCTGTCTGGCCGCGCTTCCCCTGCTGGCGAACTGTGGCTTTGTCCCGCTGTACGCGCAAACCGGCGTCACCTCCGGCATGGCGGCGATCGAGGTCGATGCGCCGCAGACGCGCACCGGCTATTTCCTCGAACAGGATTTGCGCAACGGGCTGGAGACCGACGCCAGCCCCAATAAGCTCTACACGCTCAAGATCACGATGAAGGAGCAGCATTTCGCCGTCGGCTATCAGGTCGATGACACCTCGCTGCGCTCCGAAATCACCGCACAGGTGTCGTACAACCTCATCGACAAATCGACCGGCAAGAGTCTCTATAAAGACAATTTCAGCGATACCGT
The DNA here is from genome assembly GCF_051956075.1 of Asticcacaulis sp. GTDB lineage: Bacteria > Pseudomonadota > Alphaproteobacteria > Caulobacterales > Caulobacteraceae > Asticcacaulis. The sequence goes on from NZ_JBQCGA010000033.1 coordinate 6,013, forward strand.
GACCTATGACACCACGCGCTCGCCCTTTACCGGCGTGGTGGCGCAGCAGGACGCGCAAAAACGCATCGCCACCGATATTTCCGGCAAGATTCAGACCGCGCTCGCCCTCTACTTCCACGGCGACGCGCCAAAAGCGCCCTGATTACGCATGAAACTCGCCAAACGGGCCGAGATCGACGCCTTTTTCGCCAAGCCCTCGCCAGCGGTCCTCGGCGCCCTGATCTACGGCAAGGACCGCAGCCAGGTCATCGAACGCGCCACGGGGCTGGCCAGACAGATCGTCGCTGACATCAATGACCCGTTCAATGTCTCGGTCCTGACCGACAGCGACATCGAGGCCGATCCGGCGAGGCTCGAAGGCGAATTGCAGGCCCTGTCGATGATGGGCGGTCGGCGGCTGGTGCGGCTGAAATTCTTTTCCGAAAAGGCCACGCTCGACAAGGCGGTCGCGGCGACCCTGAAGGCGCATGCGGCGGGCGAGTTCAACCGCGACGCCTTTATCGTCATCGAGGCGGGCGGTCTTGGCGGCGACTCCAGCTTACGCCGTCTGGCCGATTCCGACAAAAATCTGGTCAGCATTGCCTGCTATGAAGACGAGACCGGCGATGTGGTGCGCATGGCGCGCGAGACCCTGAGCGCCAATGGCGTGGCCCTGACCTCAGCGGCGATGGACATCTTTGCGCAGCGCCTGCCGAAGGAACGCGGCATAGCGCGGCAGGAGATCGAACGGCTGGTGCTGTTTATCGGCCCCGGTTCGCACAAGACGCTGAATGAAAACGAACTTCTCGATTTTCTCGGCGTCGAGCCCGAAGCCTCGCTGTTCAAGGCCGCGCAGGACGCCTTTGGCGGTCGGATGAAACCGGCGCAGGCAGGCTTACGCCGCGCTTTTGCCGAGGGTGAAGGCGGCGCCGACGCGATGCGCGCGCTCAGCCTGCATTACAACAAGCTGAAACTGCTCAAATCGCTGCTGCAAAAAGGCATGGGAACGAAAGAGGCCGCGCGCGCCGCCGGGGTCTTCTGGAAAGATGAGAACGACTTGTTGCGGCAGGCGCAGGCCTGGCATGTCGATACGCTCGACGCCCTGGCCGCCGATCTGATCGAAGCCGACAAGCTGTGCAAATCGACCGGCATGCCCGACGCGCTGATCTCGGAGCGCCTCTATCTGCAAATCGCCGGACGGGCGGCGCGGGCGGGATTATAAGGGTTTAAAAACGAGAAAACGCGGCCATAAATCGGCTATTTTCGCGCATTTACACCCATATCTGTACGGCGCGCCCACCCAAATGCGCGCAGGACGCCGTTCTCTGAAAATATATAATTATTTCATCAACTTACGACACAGCTCATCGAGCTGTTCCAGCGTCGCATAAGCAAGACGCAGTTCGCCCTTGCCGCCCTTGTCGTCCAGCCGCACTTTCAGACCGAGCGCCTCCTGCAAGTCCTGCTCCAGCGACAGGGTGTCGGCGTCGCCGCCGCGCGCCGCCGGTTTGGCCGACTTGGTCTCCAGCTTACCGCCATCGCGCGCCAGCGCTTCGGTCTGGCGCACCGACAGGCCCTTGTCGATCACGATCTGCGCCAGCCCTTCCGGGTCGTGCGCCGTGATCAGAGCGCGGGCGTGACCGGCGCTCAAACGGCCTTGCAACACATGGTCCTGCACCGCTTCCGGCAGGTTCAGCAGGCGCAAGGCGTTGGCGATATGGCTGCGGCTCTTGCCGACCGCCTGCGCCAAAGCGTCCTGGGTGCGGCCGAAACGCTCCATCAAGACGCGATAGGCGCGCGATTCTTCGATGGCGTTGAGGTCGGAACGCTGCACATTCTCGATAATGCCGATCTCCAGCACGTCGAGATCGTCCAGTTCGCGGATGATGACCGGCACGGTATGCAGGCCCGCTTTCTGCGCCGCGCGCCAGCGGCGCTCCCCGGCGATGATCTGGTAAGACCCAGCCTGACCGGGGGCCGGGCGAACGAGAATCGGCTGCAAGACCCCCTTTTCGCGGATCGACGCGGCCAGTTCCTCGATCTCCTCGTCGCGGAACAGACGGCGCGGCTGGTCGGGGTTGCGCACCAGCAGTTCGATGGGCTGCTCCAGCCCGCGCGTCGTCTCGCCTTGTGCTTTCGGCGCTTCGTTCACCGCCGCCGCCACACCCTGATCGCCCAGCAGGGCCGACAGGCCACGGCCCAGACCTCTTTGTTTTTCCGACATAATTTCTTTTCCGTAGGTCGTGATCAGGATCAGGCCGCTTCGGCCTTCTTACGCGCCCGCTCGCGCGCCACCAGTTCGCGCGCCAGCTTGATATAGGCCTGGCTGCCCGAACATTTCATATCGTAGATCAGCGCCGGCTTGCCGAAGGACGGCGCCTCGGACACGCGCACATTACGCGGTATGACCGTGGTATAGACAAGGTCGCCAAAGTGCGAACGCACGTCGCGCTCGACATGACCGGACAGGGCGTTACGACGGTCGAACATGGTCAGCACAATGCCTTGCAGACCCAGTTTTGGGTTCAGGCTACCGCGCACCAGGTCAATCGTGCGCATCAGTTGCGTCAGCCCTTCAAGCGCGAAAAACTCACATTGCAGTGGCACCAGCACGGCGTCCGCCGCGCTCATCGCGTTGACGGTCAGCAGGTTCAGCGACGGCGGGCAGTCGATGAGGATATAGTCATAACCGTCCTTCTTGCCCGTGCTGGCCGCTTCCAGACCGTCAAGCGCGTCGCGCAGACGGTAGGAGCGGCGCTCGGCCTGTCCCAGTTCAATCTCGACGCCCGACAGGTCGGGATCGGACGGCAGCAGCCACAGACCCGGCACCGCCGTTTGAACAGCCGTATCACCAATCGGTCTTTGATCCACGATCACGTCATAGAGCGAGGAGGCGCGTTGCGATTTCGGCACGCCAAGCCCGGTCGAGGCATTGCCCTGCGGGTCAAGGTCGATCAGCAACACGCGCTTGCCGATGGCCGCCAGAGCCGTGCCAAGATTGATCGCTGTCGTCGTCTTGCCGACGCCGCCCTTTTGGTTGGCGACCGCCAGAACGCGGGCTTTCCGTTCGATTGTAGCCGGAATTTCGGTAGCGTTATCGGGCACGGCGCAGCCTTTCAACGTGGATCACGCGACCGCGGGGATCGCTGACGGACTCGTAAACACTTACGTCAAAACGCCAGTTTTTACCAGCTTCCGCCAGTTCACTTTCCACGTTTTCCCCCTTTAAAAACCACGCATCAGCGCCCGCCTTGACGAAGGTTTCGGCAAAGCCCAGCAGCTTCGTCATCGGCGCCACGGCGCGCGCGGTTACGACATCGACCTTGAGTCTGACATTCTCGGCGCGGTCATTGATCACCTGCGCGGGCAGGTCGAGCGCGATCACGACCTCCTGAAGGAAACGGCAGCGCTTGGCTAGAGATTCGACCAGATAAACAGAGGGTTCCGGCCCGTCACTATGTTTGAGCAGGATTGCGAGAACCAGGCCGGGAAAGCCTGCGCCTGCGCCCAGATCGGCCCACTTACGCGCATCGGGCCGATGATCGAGCAGTTGCGCCGAATCCAATACGTGCCGCGACCAGTAGTCCGGCAAGGTGGCCGGGCCGACAAGGTTCATCACCTCGTTCTGCTTTGACAACATCGCATAAAAGCTTTGCAGGTCGGCGATCGCGTCGTGTTTCACGTGAAACACCAGCTTTGCTGCCATCTCTTCCGGCGTCATGTGGCTCATCAGGCGATACGCTTGCTCGCATTGCGCACATGGAACAACAGGGTCGAAAGCGCGCCCTGCGTAATGCCCTCAATCCGTCCCGCTTGACCCAGGGTCGCCGGACGGATACGGCTCAGCTTCTCACGCGCCTCGTTCGACAGGCCGCCAATCGCCGCATAGTCGAGATCGTCCGGCAGGGCCAGATTTTCATCGCGACGGAAGCTTTCGATCTCGGCTTTTTGCCGCGCCATATAACCGGCATAGAGGGCGTCGATTTCGATCTGCTCGAAAAGGCCTGCATCCCATGTGGCGACTTCAGGCCACAGCGCTTCGAGCCGCTCGCGGTTGCACGTATCGTAAGCCATCAATTGCATCAGATTACGCCGCTGACCGTCGCCATTGACCTGAATGCCCTGCGCCAGCGCCTCTTTCGGCGTCGCGTTCAATTCCGCCGCCCGCACGCGCATCGCCGCCAAGGCGTCGCGCTTCTGCGTCCATGTCGCCTTACGACGCGCGCCCACCACGCCAATCGCCAGTCCGCGATCCGTCAGGCGCTGATCGGCATTGTCGGCGCGCAAGGACAGGCGAAACTCCGCCCGCGAGGTGAACATGCGATAGGGTTCGGTGACGCCGCGCGTGACCAGATCGTCAATCATCACGCCGATATAGGCTTCGTCGCGGCCCAAAATGGTCGGGCTATAGCCCCCTGCCCGCGCCGCCGCATTGATGCCGGCCATCAAGCCTTGCGCGCCCGCCTCCTCATAGCCGGTCGTGCCGTTGATCTGACCCGCCAAGAACAGGCCTGGCAATTTTTTCAGCTCAAGCGTCGGATGCAGTTCACGCGGATCGACGTAATCGTATTCGATCGCATAGGCGTAGCGTTTGACGATCACGTCTTCCAGACCGACAATGGTGCGCAGGAAGGCGTCCTGCGTCGCCTCGCCCACACTGGTCGAAATGCCGTTTGGATAGACGGTGTCGTCATCATAGCCTTCCGGCTCCAGAAAAATCTGGTGCGAGGTCTTATCGGCGAAGCGCACCACCTTGTCCTCGATGGACGGGCAGTAGCGCGGCCCGCGCCCCGATAGACGCCCGCCATAGACGGCGGATTCCTCCAGCCGCGCGGCGATGATTTCATGCGTCTTTTCGTTGGTCGCCGTAACGCCGCAGGCGATCTGCTCGCGTTCAATCGACGGCGTCAGGGTTGAAAACGGCTGGATCACCGCATCGCCCAACTGCTTTTCGACGCGATCCCAGTGGATGGAGCGGCCATCGAGCCGCGCCGGCGTGCCGGTTTTCAGCCGACCCATATCGAGCTTGAGGTCGTAAAGCCTCTGCCCCAAACCATTGGCGGGCTGATCGCCCCAACGGCCTGCGGGCATGCGCTTATCGCCGATATGGATTTCGCCGCGCAAAAAGGTGCCGGTCGTCAGCACAACGGCGCGCCCGCGATAGCTTTGCCCATTCGCGTCGATGGCGCCCAGGACAACACCCTGCGCGACGATCAAATCTTCGACGGCGGCTTCAATAATCGTCAGGTTTTCGGTCTGCGACAGCTCGGTCTGCATGGCTTCGCGGTAAAGTTTGCGGTCGATCTGGGCGCGCGGACCGCGCACCGCCGGACCTTTTGAGGCGTTCAATACCTTGAACTGCATGCCCGCCGCATCGGCCATACGGCCCATGACGCCATCGAGCGCGTCGATCTCGCGCACCAGATGGCCCTTACCGAGGCCGCCTATGGCCGGATTGCACGACATTTCGCCCAGGGTCTCGAAGCGATGGGTCAGCAAAAGGGTCTGCGCGCCCAGACGCGCCGCCGCCGTCGCGGCCTCGCTGCCCGCATGGCCGCCGCCAACCACAATCACATCCCATAGCTTTTCGGTCATGACCCACTCGCACGAAAACTGAACCGCCGCCTATAGCAGATCGGCCCGCAGCGGTCGAATCGCAATCGGTCTATTTGCCGATGCAGAAGCTGGAAAAGATCAGGTCGAGCACGCCTTCGACGTCGTAGCGACCGAACAGGGCGTCAAAGCTGGCAATGGCCGAGCGGACATTCTCAGCGGACAGCTCCGGCGCGATGCGCATGGCGTCTCTGGCCTGGATCAACTGATCACGCGCCTCGTTCAGGCGGTCGATATGACGTTGCCGCGTCGCCGCCGGGAAGGTTATATTGGCCAGGGCCTCCCCGACCCGATTTTCGATCGCATGGATCAGCTCCGCCATGCCGTCACCGAGATTGACGCTGACGCCGAACACCGATGTTTCACGTGAAACACACAAACCCGCAACGGCGCGGCGCCCGTCTTCGTTCGCTTCATCGAGTTTGTTGAACACCATCAGGTCACCATCACGCCAGTCGTTTGGCAAGGCCGGATCGCCAGCATTGATCACCCAGATACGCAGATCGGCCTCATCCGCCTTGGCGCGGGCGCGGCGGATGCCCTCGGCCTCAACCAGCTCGGATGTTTCGCGCAGACCCGCCGTGTCGTACAGCAGCACAGAATATGGCCCGATGCGCAACTGCGCTTCGATCACATCCCGCGTGGTGCCAGCGATCGGCGTCACAATGGCGGTTTCGGCTTTGAGCAATGCGTTGAACAGGCTCGACTTGCCCGCATTAGGCTCGCCAAGGATGACGATGCGATAACCCTCACGTATCTGCCGACCACGTTGCGAATCCGCGATGGCCGCGTCCAAACGGTTCGCCAGATCGTCAATCCGCACGCGAATCGCCGCCGCCAGATCGTCGGGCAGGTCTTCATCAGGAAAGTCGATAAACACTTCCAGCCGCGCCAGCAGTTCCATCAGCTCGCCACGCCATTGCTCATACTGCGCGCGCAATCCGCCGCCGAGCTGGGTCAGGGCCTGCTGTCTTTGCGCCTCGGATTCGGCGTCGACCAGATCGGCGATGGCCTCGGCCTGGGTCAGGTCAAGCTTGCCGTTCTCCAGCGCGCGGCGCGAAAACTCGCCCGGCTGCGCCAGACGCAGACCCAACTCGCCCAGAATGGCGTAAAGCCGGTCCAGAATGGCGCGCGAACCATGCACATGCAGCTCCACGCAGTCTTCACCAGTGAAACTGTGCGGACCCGCAAAGGCGATCACCACCGCCTGATCAATCAGCTCACCCTGATAGATTAGCGACGCATAGGTGGCGTGACGCGGCTTCAGTTTTTTTTCGGTCAGACGCGCGGCGGCTTCAAATGCCTGCGCCCCCGATATGCGAATGACCGAAACCCCGGCCCGACCCTGCGCGCTGGCCAGGGCGAAAATCGTGTGTTTCACGTGAAACACCTACTTGTCGGTCTTGCCGCCGAAGGTGTTGAGGCTGGCCTGCGCCGCCGATTGCATCAGCTTGAAGAACTGATCCTGCGCCGTGACGCCGAGGCTCGACCAGTTCTTAAGCATCTCTTCCGGCTGCATGGAGTGGATGTTCTGCTCCAGACGCTGCTTCATCTGCTGCATGATATAGTCGTTCAACGGCTCGACATCGGGCAGGCCCAGAAAGGCGCGCGCTTCTTCGGGCGAGCACTCGACATTGACCGTGACCTTCATGATGTCTCCTGACGAATCAACCGTTTCATAAAGCAACAACCCGATATGAGCCTGTCATATCGGGTTGGCAAGGGTTTGCGTCAAACAGCGGGTGAACCCCCGCCATTATCACGTATTCATGGATTGGAAGAACTCGGCATTGTTCTTGGTCTGACGCAGCTTGTCGATCAGGAATTCGATCGCGTCCTGCGCGCCCATCGGGTTCAGGATGCGGCGCAGCACATAGGTCTTTTGCAGATTGACCTTGTCGGTGAGCAGATCCTCTTTGCGCGTGCCGGACTTGAGAATGTCCATAGCCGGGAAGACGCGCTTGTCGGCGACCTTGCGGTCCAGCACGATTTCCGAGTTGCCGGTGCCCTTGAACTCTTCGAAAATGACTTCGTCCATGCGCGAGCCGGTGTCGATCAGGGCGGTGGCGATGATGGTCAGCGAGCCGCCCTCCTCGATATTGCGCGCGGCGCCGAAGAAGCGTTTGGGGCGTTGCAGGGCGTTGGCGTCCACGCCGCCGGTCAGCACCTTGCCCGATGACGGCACGACGGTGTTGTAGGCGCGGCCGAGGCGGGTGATCGAGTCAAGCAGGATCACGACATCGCGCTTGTGTTCGACCAGGCGCTTGGCTTTTTCGATGACCATTTCGGCGACCTGAACGTGGCGGGTAGCCGGTTCGTCGAAGGTCGAGGAGATAACCTCGCCGCGCACCGTGCGCTGCATATCGGTCACTTCTTCCGGGCGTTCGTCGATCAACAGCACGATCAGATAGCAGTCCGGGTGATTGGCGGCGACCGACTTGGCGATGTTTTGCAGCATGACCGTCTTACCAACGCGCGGCGGGGCGACGATCAGGCAGCGCTGACCCTTGCCGAGCGGCGCGACGATGTCGATGATGCGGCCCGAACGGTCCTTGATCGTCGGGTCTTCGATCTCCATCCACAGGCGCTGTTCGGGATAAAGCGGCGTCAGGTTATCGAAATGGACCTTGTGGCGGATGGTTTCCGGGTCTTCGAAATTGATCGTCTGCACCTTGGTCAGAGCGAAATAGCGTTCGCCTTCGCGCGGTGAGCGGATCAGACCTTCAACCGTGTCGCCGGTGCGCAGGCCGTGGCGGCGGATCTGCTGCGGGCTGACATAGATGTCGTCGGGGCCGGGCAGGTAATTGGCTTCGGGCGAGCGCAGGAAGCCGAAGCCGTCCTGCAAGACTTCCATCACGCCGGAACCGGTGATTTCGACGCCGTCGTCCGCCAGGGCCTTGAGCACGGCGAACAGAAGATCCTGCTTGCGCAGGTTGGAGGCGTTCTCGATGCCGAGACCTTCGGCGAAGGTGACCAGGTCGGTCGGGGTCTTGTCCTTGAGGAATTGCAGGGACATTTTCTGCCCGCTCAACGGGCGTTCGTCTTCGTCCTCGCCTTCATCCTCATCGGCCTCTTCGGCGTCGTCGCTGATCAAGTCGTTTTCGGGCAATTCGTTTTCAGGGTTTTCCGCATCGGGCAGCTCGTGCTCGGGCGTGTCGTTTTCGGTATCGCTCATGGTGCTCACATACGTCAGGTGGCGCTGCGACCTTTCGGGTCCGGCGCGAAAAAGTTGGGCTGCCGCCGATACAAGGTCTCGTGCGGCTGGGAGGTTTTTGGCTGAGGCTCTGCCGCAGAACGCGGTGGCCTTGAACTTCCCGGTGCAGATCGGATCGCACACGGGTCAAGTCAAGATGTGTGTACAGGAATGGGCGTTGCGGTCAAATAAATTTATGGGGCGTGGGGTCAATTGACCCCACATCCTGCCTTTCTTTTCCCGCATCGCCCTAAAGGGCGGTGTGGGAAAAGAACAGGGAAGGCTTGGGGCCAACCGGCCCCAAACCCCAAAATCTTTACCGCGCGCCGTATTTCAACGTCACTGACAGCACGATCACTGCCGCCAGCACGAACGGAATCTCATTGATCATGCGCCAGAACTTTTCCGAGCCGATGTCCTCGCCCCGGTCCAGTTTCTTGAAGCGGTTGGCCAGAAAGCCGTGATAGCCGCTCAGGAGCAGGACCGCTGACAATTTGACCAGTATCCACGCGCTCAGCAGACCCGCCCAGTGCTGATGGAAATAGAGCCACAACAAGCTTAAGCCGAAAAGCCAGGTCGCGATCATCGCCGGGTTGATGATCAGGCGCAACAGCTTGCGCTCCATCACCCGGAACACGCTGGTGACCTCTGGCTTCTCCTTGTTCTGGATATGATAGACGAACAGGCGCGGCAGATAGAGCATGCCCGCCATCCAGGCGATCACCGCCAGAATATGCAGGCCTTTGAGCAGATTATACCAGTCCATCACCGTTTCCTCTTGGGGCAGAAGCTGTGGCAGGCGGCGCAGTCGTGATCGCCGATCACCGCCGCCTCCGTCCCGATGGCCTTCAGCACCTCGTCATTGAGCGCCTTGATATAGTCGGGATTGACGCCCAGGGCCGGCACACGCACATAGTCCGGCACGCCCGCCTCGCGCGCCAGATGCGCATATTCGATATCCAGCTCGACCAGGGTTTCGATATGCTCGGAGACAAAGGCGATGGGTATAAGGATCACCGACTTGCCATCGCGCCCGGCCTCGCGGATCGTGTCATCGGTCGAAGGCCCGATCCATTTCAGCGGCCCGACCCGGCTCTGGTAGCAGATCGTATATTCCATATCGCTGGCCAGGCTGTCCATGATGCGTCGGACGCTGGCCTCGACCTGCTCAGAGTAAGGGTCGCCGCGCTTGACGATGGCTTCGGGCAGGCCGTGGGCGGAAAACAACAGGCGATAGGTTTGCGGATCGGCTAAGTCCTTGATCCGGCTGGCGATCATGTCGGCGTGCGCCTTGATGAAATGCGCGTTTCCGGCATAGCAGCAAACCATGTGGACCTGTCCCGGTCCCCTATAGGCCTTTTTGAACGCCTCAAACCCTGACAGGGTGGTGGTCGAGGAGAACTGTGGATAAAGCGGCAGCACAACGACGTGATCGGGCCGGTATCCGGCAATCTCGCGCGCCACATCCTCGATATAGGGCCGCCAGTAGCGCATGCCGACGAAGACGCGCGCCTCCAGACCGGGGGAGCGCGCATCGATCAGGGCCTGCAAGGCGTCAGCCTGACTTTGCGTTTCCTTCAGGATCGGCGAGCCGCCGCCCATCAGGGCGTAATTCTTCTGCGCCATCGGCGCGCGCCGCGACGAAATCATCGCCGCCACGCCCTGACGCAATCCCCAGGGCAGGTTGATAATCCGCCTGTCCACAAACAGATTGTAGAGAAAACCCTGCACATCGGCGGACTTTTCTGGTCCGCCCAGATTAAACAGCAAGACAGCTATGCGCTTCGCCATTACCCCCTGATCCTTTTCAGCGCCTGTTCGACATGCGCAATCGGCGTGTCAGGAAAGATGCCGTGGCCCAGATTGAAGATCAAGGGCCCCTGCCCCCAGGCGTCCAGGATGGTGTCGATCTGCGCATCCAGCGCCTTGCCGCCGGAACGCAGGGCGACAGGATCGAGCGCGCCCTGAATCGGCTTTTTCTTTTGCAACTCGACCCCCAATTTGAGCGGCGTCGCTGTACCGAGCGCCATCGCCGTCACATCGACCGCGTCGATATAGTCATGACAGCGCGCCTCGGCGCCGCGTGGAAAACCGATAATCGGCAGGGTTACGCCCAAGGCCCGCACCCGGTTCACCAGCTTGATATGCGGCTCGATCACCAGTTGCTCGAATAAGGGGTCCGGGAATCCCTCAGCCCAGCTTTCAAAGATTTTCAGCACCTGCGCGCCGGACTCGGCCTGCATTTTCAGATAGTGGGCCGAGGCTTCGATGACGATGTCCACCACCTGCGCCACCAGTTCCGGCTGTTCATAGACGAAGGCGCGGATCAGGCTGCGGTCGTACGCCTTCCTGCCGTTGAGCATATAGGTCATCACCGTCCACGGCCCGCCGCAAAAGCCGATCAGCGTCGTCCTGGACGGATCGAGCGCAGCGCGGACGATCTTCAGGGTTTCACCGACGTTTTTCAACGCCTCGCCCGCCTGCGCCGCCTTGTCGCGCATAGAGGACACGTCCGGCAGATCGCCGAGGACCGGACCTTCGCCCGCCGCAAAGGTCAGATCTTGGCCGAGCGCCAGAGGGATCATCAATATGTCGGAAAACAGGATGGCGGCGTCGAAACCGAAGCGCCGGATCGGCTGTAGGGTCGCTTCAGCGGCCTTTTCCGGTGTCAGGCAAAAATCGACAAAGCCCGAGGTCGAGGCGCGTAACTCCCGATATTCCGGCAGGTAGCGTCCAGCCTGACGCATGAACCAGACCGGTGGACGTTTCTGCGCCTTGCCGGATAGAACGTCCAATATAGGGGCCATAGCCGTCTGCATGAGTCAACCTGTCTGAAAAGCTCCTCTCCTCATGACCCAAACCTAAAGAAAAGAAAAGAGATAGAAGGGGTTTTTAGAGGCGGGGACAGTGCGGAAAAACGCCGCAGAATCCGCGTGATTCACGGGTTTTTCACAGTCTGCGCAAGACGGGATACGCGTTCTTACACAGGCTGGGGATTTCAGGGATAATTAACCAAGTCTTAGGAAAGTTTAACAAATCCTTAAAGCCTGTCGGGATGCCGCTGTGAAAGGTTAATGAAGTCTTAACCTACTCACACAGACGGATTTCGCGTTTATACATTTTTAACTTTTTGGCCGCCGGCGGGATAAGAACCACAGTTGTCAACCGTCGTCCACAGATCGCAGGCTTAGATGCCGTTCCCCCGGACATTGTCCATAAACCGCCCACGCTTTTTCCACCGTTTCCGCCCACAGATTTTTTTTTCGCGGCGAAAATAGGCTATGAGACGAAGCAAATCCCGTTTACGAGGACGCCAAGACAATGCCAGCTTCCAGCGCCAGGATCGGCAGCTATTTTCATGTTCACCTTTTATCGGATTCCACCGGCGAGACGCTGAACGCCCTAGCCAAGGCGGCGGCGGCGCGCTTTGAGGGCATTTTGCCGATCGAGCACATCTATGTGCTGATCCGTTCGGAAAAGCAGCTTGAGCGCGCCTTGCAGGAGATCGAAAGTTTTCCGGGCATCGTCCTGCACACCATGGTCGATCCAGATTTGCGCAATATATTGGAAATGCGTTGCCGCGAACTGGACATGCCGGCGATTGGCGTGCTCGATCCTCTGGTGGTGGCGTTTTCCCGGCACTTAGGCGCGGCTGTGTCGAAACGCGTCGGCGCGCAGCATAATCTCGACAATGAGTATTTCGAGCGCATCGAGGCGCTGAACTATGCGATCGCCCATGATGACGGCGCGATGGCGGACAAGATAAGACAGGCGGATGTTGTGCTGGTTGGGGTGTCGCGCACCTCCAAGACGCCGACCTGCATCTATCTGGCGCACCGCGGCATCAAGGCGGCCAATATTCCAATGGTGCCGGGGCGGACCCTGCCCGAAGAACTGGAGGCGCCGGACGCGCCCCTTGTGGTCGGGCTGATCGCCTCGCCGGAAAGATTGATCCAGATTCGCCGCAACCGGCTACTGACCCTGAACGACGACCGGCCGTCCTCCTATACCGACCAGGAGGCGGTGCGCGAGGAGATCATCGCGGCGCGGCGTTTGTTCGAACGCAAGGGCTGGCCGGTGATTGACGTGACGCGGCGCTCGGTCGAGGAGACGTCGGCGAACATTATCAGTCTGCTGAATGAGAAGAGGTCGGGACGGCGTGGGGGGATTTGACGAAGGGAAGGGGGCTCTGCGCTCAAGCAGCACAGCGGTAGCGCGCCTTAATGCCCCCTGCACCCCGAAAATAGCTCGGCGCTTAATTACCTATATAATCTGAAATCAAGGCTCCCAAGGGCCTTGATTTCAGATTATTCAGGGAAGTAGTCACTGATCCATTCCGGGGTGCAGGGGGCAATTGCCCCCTTCCCTTTCCCTCCAAAGTCGCTCCATGACCCACCTGACCCTCGCCTCCGCCTCCGCCTCTCGCGCCGCACTTCTGACCGGCGCCGGTCTCGTCTTCGACAAGATTCCCGCCGATCTCGATGAAGACGCCCTCAAGGACGACGCCCTTGCCCGCGCCCTCAGCCCCAAGGCGGTTGCGCTCGAACTGGCCAGAGCCAAGGCGATCCATGTCTCCCTGCGTCACCCCGGCCTCGTGCTGGGCGGCGATCAGGTGCTGCAACTCGAACAGGATCTGATCAGCAAGTCGCCGGATCGCGCCGCCGCGCGCCGACTGTTGCAGCGCATGAGTGGCAAGACGCACTATTTGCATGCGGCGCAGGCTCTGGCGGAAAACGGCGCCATCGTCTGGTCGAACGTCGAAACCGCAGACATGACCGTGCGGACTTTGAGCGACGTCGCCATCGACGCCTATCTCGACGCAGCCGGCGATAAGATACTGTCCAGCGTCGGCGCCTATCAGCTTGAAGGCCTGGGCGTAAACCTGTTCGACTCCATCCGCGGCGACTATTTCACCGTGCTGGGCCTGCCCCTGCTGCCGCTGCTGGCGCAGCTCCGTCATATGAAGGTGATACAGTGACCGACCCGATGAACCATCTCCCGACCGGCGCGGCCCTCGTCGCCGGCGTGGTCGGCCAACCGATCCACCATTCGCTCAGCCCGTTCCTGCACACGGCCTGGCTGCGGCAGATGGGGTTGAACGGCGTCTATGCCCCGTTTGCGCCGAAGGATGAACATGGCTTCGACCGGCTGATCCTGTCGTGCCGCTCGAATGGCGTCAAAGGCCTGAACATCACCGCCCCGTTCAAGGCGCAGGCCCTGGCTTTGGCCGATACGGTCAGCGACACGGCGAAAAAAGCCGGTTCCTCCAACCTGCTGTCCTTTGACGAAGACGGCTATGTCCATGCCGACTCCACCGATGGCCACGGCCTGATCCGCGCGTTCGAGCTACAGGCGCCCGATTGCGATCTGTCCTCGGCGCCGGTCGCGATCCTCGGCGCGGGCGGCGCGGCACGGGCGGTGGTCGCCGCCCTGCTCGACAAGGGCTGCCCGGAAGTGCGCATCATCAACCGCACCCTGGCGCGCGCCGAGGAGTTGGTGTTCGCATTTCAGACCGGCGTGACCGCCTTTGACCTGACCCAGACCGAACGCGCCTTCGCAGGCGCCTGCGCGGTGATCAACGCCGCGTCCGGCGGGCCGCATCCGCCGCTTGACGCCCTGCCCGATACGGCTGCGGTCATGGACATGACCTACCGCCCGCTCAAAACCGCCTTTCTGCAAAGCGCCGAGCCGCGCGGCCTCGCCACGGTCGATGGCCTGAACATGCTGATCGAACAGGCGCGCCCGTCGTTTCAGGCCTTTTACGGCGTCGAGCCGTGGCCGGGCTTCGACATCCGCGACCTGGCGCTGCGCTTTCTGGGTGAAGCATGATCCGTCTGGGTCTGACCGGCTCGATAGGCATGGGCAAATCGACCATAGCGGCCATGTTCGCGGATGAGGGCGTTCCCGTCTGGGACGCCGACGCCGCCGTGCATCGCCTCTACGCCGAGGATGAGGCGCTGAAAGCGTCCTTGACGGCGGCGTTCGGCGATGTTCTGAGCGATAACCATGTCGATCGCGTCAAACTGTCCGCCGCCCTGCATCAGGATCCGAACGGCTTTGAGCGCCTGAACGCTCTGGTGCATCCGCGCGTCATCGCGGACCGTGTCGGGTTTTTTACCCGCCATGCCGACGCGGCGATGGTGCTGGCCGATATTCCGCTGCTGTATGAGACAGCGGCGGAGCGCCAGCTTGACAAGGTGGTGGTGGTCAGCGCGCCGCACGCACATCAGCGCGCGCGCGTACTGGCCCGGCCCGGCATGACCGAAGAGTAATTCGCCGCCATTCTGGCGCGCCAGATTCCAGATGCTGAAAAACGCCGCCGCGCTGACTATGTCATCGACACGTCACAAAGCCTTGACGCCTGCCGCGAACAGGTGCGTGACATCATTGCGGAGCTGAAGGGACGGGGCGACTGATATGGCTATCGAAATCGTTCTTGACACCGAAACCACGGGGATCGACCCGCGCAAGGGTCACCGCCTGATCGAAATCGGCTGTATCGAGATCGAAGACCTTTTGCCGACCGGGCGCACCTTTCATTACTATATCGACCCGGAACGCGAGATCGAGCCGGATGCGATACGGGTCCACGGTATCACCAACGAAAAGGTGCGCGGCCAGCCGAAATTCGCCGATGTGGTCGAGGCCATGCTCGACTTTATTGGCGACAGGCGCCTGATCGCGCACAATGCGCCGTTCGACCGCGGCTTCATCAATATGGAGTTGGAGCTGCACGGGCGGATGCCGACGCCCGACCATCAATGGCTCGACACGCTCGACATGGCGCGCAAACGCTTTCCCGGCGCCGCCAATTCGCTCGACGCCCTGTGCCGCCGCTTCAACATCTCGCTGGCGGAACGCGACCTGCACGGCGCGCTGATCGACGCCCGCCTTCTGGCCTCTGTGTATCTGGAGCTGCTGGGCGGCAAGGAGCGCGGTCTCAATCTCGAAATGGCCGCCGCCGTGGCCGCCGCCGCCGAAGCCGCGGCCCATACCGGCTACGGCCCGCGCCCGCGCCCGCTCAAACCGCGCATTCACCCCGAAGAAGCCGAGGCGCACGCGCAGTTCGTCGCCAAATATCTGAAGGACAAGGCGCTGTGGGCCTCGGCAAACCCGGCCTGAACTTCGCCATAATAGGTTGCGACGGTGACAGCCGCTTTGGTTTCAAAGGGGGCCCGCCATGCGCATCGTTGCCGCTTTCACCGGACTGATCGTCGTCGTTAGCCTGGTCGGTTGCGCCGATCTGGCCCGCGTCAGCCAGCCGGCGGACGCCTACACCACACCGGAGAAACCTCTGACCCTGCCCAAATGCGCGCCGCCGCAAGCCCCTGCAAAGGCTGAAGGTCCGAATACGCCTTCTCCGATGCAGCAGGAAGCCGCCAGCAATTGCCGATAAAAAAGCCCGCCGGATTACCAGCGGGCTTCTTTTCCAGGTTTTCAGGCGAAAGGCTCAGGCGTTCCCCGCCGCTTCGCCCGCCACGGCGGCGGCGCGCTGGGCTTCGATCTGGGCGCGCTGCTGCATATAAAGCGTCGCAAAGTCGATCGGATCGAGCTGGAACGGCGGGGTGAAGCCGCCGTCGGCGGTCGCGTCAGCGATGATGCGGCGCACGAACGGGAACAGATAGCGCGGGCATTCGATCAGCAGGGTCGGCTCGACCATGGCTTCGGGAATGCTGCCGAGCTGGAACAGGCCGCCATAGACCAGTTCGATGGCGAACATCGGACCGTCTGTCGTCGAGGCCTTGACGGTCAGCTTGATATCGACCTCGAACAGACCGTCGGGACGGCCCTTGGCGCTCATCTCGACGCCGAGATCGACATCGGGGCGCGCTTCCATGCGCAGGCTTTCCGGCGCGCGCGGATTCTCGAATGAGAAATCGCGGATGAACTGCGCCAGAACCTGCATCTGCGGTTGCGGCTGCTGCGGCATGCCTTCGGGCGCGTTGGTGTCAGGTGTGTCGGTCATGAACGCATAAGCTCCGGAATAGGTTTGATCGTCGCGCGCGCAGCGCGCAAAATGAGTGTGACAAGCCTGCTAACAGATAAGAAAATTTTAAGCAATCGAACGAAGAGTCGCCTTCCAAAACTTTCTTCCTATATATTGGGCGAAGCGCGGCAGATGTTAAGGCCGCATCGAAGCCATGTGAGTCCATCGTGAACAACGTCGCCGTCCTTGTCATTTTCGCCGTGGTCGCCCTGGTCATTCTGGTGAACCTCTATAACGTGCTGGGCCGCAAGGTCGGCTTCCGCGTCGAGGACAAGGCGCTAGGCGCGCAGAAGTCCGGCGAGATCGAAACGGCGGGGCGTCCTGAACGCCTGCTGGAATCGCGTAATCCCAGCCTCGACGCGCTCAAGACGCGCGACGCCAGCTTCAATGAGCTGAATTTTCTCGACAAGGCGCGCGAAACCTATGAGCAGGTGGTCATCGCCTTTCACAAGGGCGATCTGGCCGCCGTCAAGGAACGGCTGGGCGAGCGCGTCTATCAGAGCTTCGCCGACGCCATCACGGCGCGGCCTGAACCGGCCAAAGACACGCTGAGTTTTGTCGAGCCGCCCAAGGCCGATATCGACGCCATTGATTTCAAGGACGAAACCGCGCAGGTGCGCGTGCGCTTCCTGTCGGAAATGGCGTATGAGACGCCCCCCGCCGCAGAGGGCGACAAGCCGCACATTCTTTACCGTCGCGCCGCTGAATACTGGACCTTCCAGCGCGCCTATAAGGGCGCCGCCGGACCGTGGACCCTGACCCGCGTCGAGGCGGCCAAGGCGTGAGGCTGCGGCAGGTTCTGACACTGGCGCTCGGCGGCGCCGCTCTGCTGCTGGCCGCCTGTGCGCAGACGCCTGTATCGCCGGTGGTGACGCCGCCGTCCATGGGCGTTCAGACGCCGTCGCAGACCCCTGGCCAGAACCCCGGCCAGACGCCGCCATCTGAAACCGCGCCGACTGAGACGGGCTACAATCCGGTCGCCCTGTCGAAGCGGCTGGACACCCTGCCCGGCTGGGCCGACAGCGATCCGTTTATCGCGCTCGAAGCTCTGCGCGGCGCCTGCGCCTATAAGGGGGGACGGCAATATGCGGTGGTGTGCGCGGCCATGGCGCAGCAGGATTTTGAAAGCCCGGAACAGATCCGCGCCTTTTTGAACAGCCATTTGCAGGTCGAAACCGTCGATCCGGCGCAGCAGAAGACCGGCTTGCTGACCGGCTATTTCGTGCCGGATTACGACGCGCAACTGACGCCGAGCGCCGAGTTTTCGCAGCCCGTGCGCGGCAAACCCGCCGACCTTGTCTATGTCGACGGCGCGCAGATGACGCCGCGCCAGACCGGAACCCATATCGCCGCGCGCAAGCTTGGCGGCCTCTACCTGCCCTATTACACCCGCGCCGAGATTGAAGCCCTGCCGCCGGACCCCGCGACGCAATATTACATGCGCCCCGAAGACTATTTCTTCATGCAGTTGCAGGGCTCAGGGTTTCTCGATCTGCCTGACGGTTCGCGCGTCTATGCCGCCTACGCCGCCGATAACGGCCAGCCCTTTGTTGGCGTCGCCAAGGTGATGGTTCAGCAGGGCCTTCTGGCCAGCAACGAAACGTCCGGCGACACTATCCACGCCTGGCTGGCCGCGCATCGCGGCCCGGAGGCGCAGGCGGTGATGAACGCCAATCCGCGCTACGCCTTCTTTGTCATCAAGCCTGACCAGACCGAGCCTCTGGGCGCGACCGGCCTGCCCCTGCCGCCGGGCTCGGCCATTGCGGTCGATCCGGTCTATCATGACTATGGCGACCTGTTCTGGCTCGACGCCCACGCAGGCGTCAACGGCCTCGACGACGCCTTTCCGGCCTATCAGCGCCTGACGGCGGCGCTCGACACCGGCGGCGCCATCAAGGGCGATGTGCGCGCTGACCTCTATGTCGGCCACGGCCAGCGTGCGGGCGTCGAAGCCGGGCGCATCAAGCATAATTTGCGCATGTGGCGCATCGTTCCGGCGCAGTAACTATCTGAAAATCAACAGCAAGGCCCGCACGCACAAGACGCCCAACACGCCGGAGCTGGCCAGGAACAGGCAGAAACGGATCGTGGTGATGTTCCAGGTCGATTGCACGATGGAGTGCGTGACGCGCAGGGCGACGTACAGCCACGCCATATATTCCAAATCGAGATTGCTGACCCCGCAGACATGAATGCCCAGACACAGCGCATAGAACAGGGTCGGTTGCTGCATCAGATTGTTGTAATTGTCGGCGGGCCACTGCACCTGCGGCGGCAGACGGCGCACCGCGTCGGAGCTGTTCAGCCTCACCTCGTTCAGCGCATAGCGCACAAGCAGAGGCACGCGCCGGGCATAGAGCCAGACGAGCATGACCATCGACCAGGCGATCAGGGCGAGAACGGGTTGAATCATTAGAGCATTTCCCCAAAAAGTGCTTCCACTTTTTGGATAAGGAAGAGCGAGACAACAAAGACTTAGAGCGCCGATCTGATGCCATCAGATCGAAAAGCGCTTTAATCCGAATTATGGGCGTAAATGCTAAAATAAGGTTGAATTAACCGTAAAACTTAACCTTTCCGCCCACCCATCCGTCACGCAACTGTGAAGACGTGAAACTGGCGGCGGCTCGCGCATCATGATACCTTGTTGCGATCGAAACCTGTGCCTTCTGGCCAGGTTTCAGACCTCGCCGCGCCGTAGCCCGGGTGCGATGAGCGTTTTTCTGCCCACGGGGCCGTGGTCTTTTCCCCCATGGGACTGCCGCCCCGCCTTCCCCAAACCGCCGGTCGCCGATCCACGCGCCGGCGGTTTTTTCATAATCTCATTCCAAATTATCAAACTCCCAGCGTCGCCGCATTTGTTAGATATGCCGGACATCAAACCGCGCCATAAGCGGACGCATTCCAGGGCCAGCAGGAACCGAACATGGACGAACACACTCCCAAAGCCGCCAACGACCGCGAAGCCTTAAGCCGGGGTTTTGCGCAACGACTGGGGGCGCGCGACTGGCTGCGTCTGGGCGAGGTGGAGAAGGCCTATCTGTCGCAGATTCTGGAAGATTACGACCCGGAAGAATTGCCGGGCCTTGAGGCGGCGGATATGGAGGCGGTGATCGCCGACGCCTGGAGCTATGGCGAGCGGCGCGAAGGCGGCCGCACGAACCGGCGCATTCAGACCCTGTCCGGCTATGATGTTGTCGAGATCGTGCAGGCGGATTCGCCGTTTATCGTCGAGACCGTCATGGGCGAGCTGATCGATCAGGGCGCCTCGATCCGCTCGATGTTCCACCCGCTGGTCACGGTGCGCCGCGACGCGCAGGGGCTGCGCGTCTCAGACGAAGGCGAGGCGGTGAAGGAATCCATGATGCTGGTCTTTATCGACCGGCAGCCGTCTGAGCGCCACCAAACCATCCTGCAAGGTCTTGACGACAGCCTGAACGATCTGAAGCTGGCCGTGCATGACTTTTCGCGCATGCAGGCGCTGATGGCGCAGGAGATCGCCGCGCTGGAGGCGCTGAAGGCCAATCCGGCGCTCCATATGGACCCGCAGGTAATTGAGGAGAACCTCGCCTTTCTGCGCTGGATCGACGCCAACCATTTCGTCTTTCTCGGCGCCAGGGGCTACGCCTATCCGCGCAACGCCGACGGCTCCTACGCCCGGCAGGAGCCGTTGAGCCAGTTACAGGAAGGCTACGGCGTGCTGCGCGATGCGTCGCGTCAGGTGCTGCGCCGCACCTCCGAACCGGCGGTGCTGAGCGACCAGCTCCTTAACCAGCTTGAAAATTCCGAACCGGTGACGGTCGCCAAGGCCAATCTGAAATCGCGCGTCCATCGCCGCGTCTATATGGACTATGTCGGCGTCAAGCGGTACGGCGCCGACGGTCGGCCATCGGGCGAACTGCGCTTTGTCGGCCTGTTCACCTCCGAAGCCTATGACCGCCCCGCGTTTGAAGTGCCGCTGGCGCGGCGCAAATGCCGTCATGTGCTGCATGAGGCGGCGGCGCTGGGCTTGCAGGGCGGGTATAATGAGAACCGCCTGAAGAATATTCTGGAGACCTATCCGCGCGACGAACTGTTCCAGATGAGCGAGGCCGACCTGCTGCGCATCGCGCGCGGCGTCTTGCACCTGGCCGACCGTCCGCGCGTCAAGCTGTTCGCGCGCAACGATCCGTTCGACCGCTTCGTCTCGGTGCTGCTCTATATTCCGCGCGAGGTCTGGCAGGCCCAGATGCAGAAACAGGCGGGCGAGATTCTGGCCAGCGCCTATGGCGGGCGCGTCTCGGCCAGCTATCCCTATATCAGCGAATCCCTGCTGTCCTGCGTCCATTACATTATTGGCTTTACGCCGGGCGAACATCTCGATCCGGCCATCGCCGACATCGAAGCGCAGATCGAGGACATGACGCGCTCGTGGCCGCAGAAGGTGCAGGCCCATGCTCTGAACGCGAAAGCCGAAGCCGGGATCGACTGGCTGGACTGGGCGCGCGCCTTCCCGGCCAGCTATCCGGCGCGCTATGATGTCGATGAGGCCCTGCTCGACATCGCGCAACTGGCGGCCTTGAGCGAGGCCGAGCCTCTGGCCGTGCGCGCCTATCGCCGCGAAGGCGACGCCGATAACGTCTTCCGCTATAAGCTCTACACCCGCGCTGAGCGCGCCATCGCCCTGTCCGACATCCTGCCCGTGCTCGACAATATGGGCGTGAAGACGCTGGAGGAGTACGGCCATGCGGTGCGCGCGCCGGAACGGGGCGCCTATTGGGTGCATGAATTCATTCTGCGCGCGCCAAAAGCGCATATCCTCGGTTTCGACGCCTTCCGCGAGGTCTTCGAGGCGACCCTGATGGCGCTGCGCCACGGCCTGATTGAGGATGACGGCTTCAACGCCCTGGCCCTGGCCGGGATTGGCTGGCGCGAGGTCGCCCTGTTGCGCGCCCTGGCCCGTTATCGCGTCCAGTCCGGCCTCGACCCCAGCCCCGATATCCAGCAGGCGGCTCTGCGCGACAATCCCGATGTGACGCGCGCCCTGCTGGAGCTGTTCCGCGTCAAGTTCGACCCGATGCGCGACCAGGACCGCGAGGAGCGCATCGACTGGGCGCGCGCAGGCGTGGACGACCTGTTGCAGGCCGTGGCCAGCCTCGACCATGACCGCGTGCTGCGCCGTCTCGCCGCCGTGATCAGCGCGGTGCGGCGCACCAACTTCTATCAGACCGACGAAAACGGCCAGCCCAAGCCCTATATCTCGATCAAGATCGCCAGCCGTGAACTGGCCGACCTGCCCGAACCCAAGCCCTATCGCGAAATCTTCGTCTGGGCGCCGCATGTCGAGGGCGTGCATCTGCGCTTCGGTCCGGTGGCGCGCGGCGGCCTGCGCTGGTCCGACCGGCGCGAGGATTTCCGCACCGAGGTGCTGGGGTTGGTCAAGGCGCAGCAGGTCAAGAACGCCGTCATCGTGCCGGTCGGCTCCAAGGGCGGCTTCTATCCGAAGAAACTGCCGCGCGACGGCGGGCCGGACGCGGTGCGCGAGGCGGCGATCCGCGCCTACAAGACCTTTCTGCGCGGCCTCTTGGACCTGACCGACACGATCGACGCATCCGGCAAGGTGGTTCCGCCTGCGCAGGTCGTGCGCCACGAAGACGACGATCCTTATCTGGTCGTCGCCGCCGATAAGGGGACGGCGACCTTCTCCGATATCGCCAACGGCGTCTCCGCCGAGTACGGTTTCTGGCTTGGCGACGCCTTTGCGTCGGGCGGCAGCGTCGGCTATGACCACAAGGCGATGGGCATCACCGCGCGCGGCGCCTGGGAGGCGGTCAAGCGTCACTTCCGCGAAATCGGCCCAAACCTCAGCAAGGACATTCAGACGGAAACCTTCACCGTGGCGGGGGTCGGCGATATGTCGGGCGACGTGTTCGGCAACGGCATGTTGCTGTCCGAACAGACGAAGCTGGTCGCCGCCTTCGACCACCGCGACATCTTTATCGACCCCGATCCCGATCCGGCGACCTCGTTCCGCGAGCGTCAGCGCATGTTCGCCCTGCCGCGCTCAAGCTGGCAGGACTACGACAAGGCCCTGATCTCAAAGGGCGGCGGGGTGTTTTCACGCAGCCAGAAGTCGATCCCGCTGTCCGCCGAAATTCGCGCCCTGCTCGATCTCGACGCCGAGGCGGTGACGCCGTTCGAGTTGATGCAGGCCATATTGAAGATGCGCGTCGAGCTGCTCTATTTCGGCGGCATCGGCGCCTATATCAAGGCGGCGTCGCAATCCCATCTCGATGTCGGCGACAAGGCCAATGACGCGGTCCGCATCAATGGCGACGAGGTGCGCGCGCTGGTGATCGGCGAAGGCGCCAATCTGGGCGTTACGCAGGCCGGACGCATCGCCTGCGCCGAGGCGGGGGTGCGGCTCAATACCGACGCCATCGACAATTCGGCGGGCGTGGACTGCTCGGACCACGAGGTCAATATCAAGATCCTGCTCGGATCGCTGATCGCGTCGGGCGAACTGGAGGCGGAGAAACGCACCGCCCTGCTGGCCTCGATGACCGACGATGTTGCGCAGCATGTGCTGCGGCATAATTACGATCAGACCCTCGCCCTGTCCTTGCAGGAGATGCGCGCAGGCGAGGATAATGAGGCGATTCAGGCCTTTATGACCGGGCTGGAGAAACGCGGACGGCTCGATCGCAAGGTTGAGGGCCTGCCGTCCAACGCCCTGATGGCGACGCGGCGCGCGCAGGGGCTGGGTCTTTACCGGCCTGAGCTGGCGGTGGCGACCGCCTACGCCAAGCTGACCCTGTTCGACGACATGATCGCCTCGACCGCGCCCGACGACCCGGCCTTCGGCGACGTGCTGACCAACTATTTCCCGGCAGCCCTGCATGGCTACGGGCGCGCGATCCGCGAACACCGGCTGCACCGCGAGATCATCGCCACCGTGCTGGCCAACGAGATCGTCAATATGACGGGGGCCAGTTTCGCCAGCCGCCTGATGCGCGGCGCGGGCGTCGATGCGGGCGGGCTGACCCTGGCCTTCGAGGCGACGCGCCGCCTGTTCGGCGTCAAGGCCCTGTGGGCGCAGATTGACGCGCTCGACAACCGCGTTCCGGCCTCGGAGCAATTGTCGCTGTATGCGCGCCTCGCCCGCTTCGTGCGCCATCAGACCTGGTGGATGGCGCGGCGCTTTGCGGGCGGCGCGCTGACGCTCGACGCCATGATCGCGCCCTATGCCGAAGGGCTGCAAAGCCTGCTGACAGAGGAGGGCGACATTGCGGCGCGTCTGACCCAGCTTGAGGGTCTGCACCATGCGCCGGACATTATCGACCTGGCGCAGATGCGCGGCAAGCCGCTCGACAAGACGCGCGCGCTTTATGAGCTGACCGGCGCGCATTTCGGCTTTGACTCGTTGCGCGAAGGCGCGGGCGGGCTGTCCTCCGCCGATCCGTGGGACCGGCTGGCGACGCGCCGTCTGATCGAAGACGTGCTGGCCGAGCAGAAGACGGTGGTGAAGACCATGATGGCGCGCATGAGCCTGAACGATCAGCCGCAGGATATTATCGCGGCCTGGGAGGCGGACAATGCCGACCTGATCGAACCCTTGCGCGCCATGATGGCCGATATGCAGACAGGAGGCTGGAGCTTCGCCAAGCTCAGCATCGTCAATGCGCGCCTGCGCGAATGGGCCGGACGCCTTTGACAGCGTCCGGCCCACCGCCGCCAGGTTTAGCCTCCAACCTGAGCGGCGCGGCGCGCGCGGGGGGATGAGCGCGCCGATGGCGGCTAAGATCAGGCGGCGGAATACTGCTCGAACGCCATGATGGCGTCGGCGGCGTACATCAGCGAGGGGCCGCCGCCCATATAGATGGCCATGCCCAGGCATTCCTCGACCTCGGCCCGGCTGGCGCCCAGCCGGACCAGCGCCTCGACGTGAAAACCGATGCAGCCGTCGCAGCGCGTGGCGATGCCGATGGCCAGGGCGATCAGCTCCTTGGTCTTCTTGTCCAGCGCGCCGTCCTTGCCCGCCGCCTGCGCCATGGCGGAAAAGCCCGCCATGACGTCGGGAATATCCTTGCGCAGGGTTTTGATATTGGCCGAGATGCGCCGGGTGACGTCAGGATAGGATTTGCTCATGACGCGCCTATTTGAAGCTGACGCCCGGCTTGACGCCGAGCTTTTTGAAAATCATCGCCGCCGGGCAGAAGCCGGTGAAGGCCGCCTGAAACATATTGGCCCCGGCGAACGCCGTCAGCCAGTACCACAGCGGGTTGACGAAGTGGCCGAGCGCCAGGCTCAGCAGGACGACGAAGCCGGCGAAGGCCAGCACAGCCTTATCGAGGGTCATGATTATTCACCTTTCAGCTTGTGGGCGCCCATCATGTTCAGCGCCATTTTTTCAAAGAAGAGTTCGCTCTTGCCCGCCTTGACCTTGCCGATGAAGTAGCCTTCGAAGGCCTCCTTGGCGAGGTGGACCCATTTGCCGGAGCCGGACCAGTTGATGTTGCGCGGCGGGATCTGCGGCTGGGCGAAGAAGGCGACGCCGCCGTCGCCGAAATCGGCCAGGCAGATGGCGTTCCAGGTCGCTTCGTGCGTCGGGGCTTTACTGGCCAGTTCCTCTTTCAGGTTCTGCGCCACTGCGGTGACCATGGATTCGATCATGAAGCCGGTCTTAGGCACCCCGACCGGCACGGCGGTCTTGTAGGCGGGGGCGATGGCGACGCAGACGCCGAGGCTGTAGATATTGGTGAAGCTTGGATTGCGCTGATGCTTGTCGATCAGGATAAAGCCGCGCGGATTGGTCAGGCCCTCTATGCCGCGCACCGCCGGAACGCCGCGGAAGGCGGGCAGCATCATGGAAAAGCCGAAGGGCAGTTCGTGATCGGCCTTGTGCGCGCCGTCATCGCTCAGTTCCTCGACGAACATCTTGCCCGCCTCGACGCGGCTGACCTTGGCGTTCGTGATCCATTTGATATGGCGGTTGCGCATCTCGCTTTCGAGCAGGCCCTTGGTGTCGCCGACGCCGTCGAGGCCGAGATGGCCGACATAGGGTTCGGAGGTCACGAAGGTCATCGGCACGCGGTCGCGCACCTTCCTCTTTCTGAGTTCGGTATCGACGATCATGGCGAATTCGTAGGCCGGCCCGAAGCAGGAGGCGCCCTGCACAGCGCCGATCACCACCGGCTGCGGGTTGGCGGCCAGGGCGTCGAACACCTTGCTGGCGGCTTCGGCGTGATCGACCTGACAGACCGATTGCGTGAAGCCGGTGTGCGGGCCAAGGCCCTCGATCTCGTCAAAGGCCAGCTCCGGGCCGGTGGCGATGACCAGATAGTCGTAAGCCAGCTCGGCCCCGCCGGTCAGATGCACGATATTGCGGGCCGGATCGAGGCGCGTCGCGCCTTCGGCGTGCAGTGCGATCCCCTTCTTTTTGAAGACGGGGCGCAGATCGACCTCGATGGCCTCGCGCTTGCGCCAGCCGACGGCCACCCACGGATTGGACGGCACGAACTGGTAGGTGTGGCCCTTATTGACCACGATGATCTCGGCCCTGTCGCCGAGCGCTTCCTTGATTTCGTAGGCGGCGATGGAGCCGCCAAGGCCCGCGCCCAGGATGACGATGCGCGGCTTTTGCTGTGTGGCCATAGTTTCCTCCCTAAAGTTACTGGCCTAAAAGTTACTGGCCTAAAAAATTTCCGGCCTGAAATTTTCCCGGCTGGAAATTTCCGAAAAAAACCCGGTTGACCGAGGATGACGGCGACAGTATATTAGAAATGATGAATATGCAAATATTCTTTTATACAACCGGCCACACCATTCTGAATCAAGGCGCGTCTTCGGAAAATGATCCGGAACAAGGCGGCGTCGCAAGGAGCAAGCCATGTTCGGACTTTTCGGACCCAAACCTATCAATATGACCCCTGCGGAGGTGAAGGCCGGGCTTGATTCCGGTGAGCTGATCCTGGTCGATGTGCGCGAGCCGGATGAGCATCGCGCCGAGCGCATCAAGGGCGCGGTGAGCATGCCCCTGTCGCGCTTCGACCCGAAATCCCTGCCCGATGCGAAGGGCAAAACCCTTGTCCTGCATTGCGCTGGCGGCGTGCGCTCGGCGCGCGCCTTAGGCCTGTGCAAGCAGCATAATGTCAATGTCGAACGCCATCTGGCGGGCGGCCTCTCCGCCTGGAAGGCCCACGGCCTGCCGACCCAGCGCTAGAATATAAGAGATCCCGTCATGATCACCCGCCCCCTCCTCGCCACGGTTTTGATGTTAAGCGCCGGACTCTCGGCTTGCGGCGAAAAGCCGCACGCGCCGGCGCCTGTCGCTTCCAGCCAGCCGACGCTTGCTGTCGCCTCCGCCCAGGTCGATGACCTCAAGCCGGTGGCCGCCACCGTGACCAGCTACAAGATGGCGCAGGCCACGGCGCGGCTGGCGGGCGTGCTGACCACGCTCAGCGTCAAGGAGGGCGATGAGGTCAAGGCCGGACAGCGCATTGGCTTCGTGCAGGATTCGCGCATCGCGCCGCAGACCTCGGCCTATGCGGCGGCGGCGGCGGCGGCGGACGCTCAGGCCGTGCAGGCGCAGGCGCAATATAATCGCGTCAAGACGCTTTACGATAAGGGTATTTACGCCAAGGCCGCGCTTGATCAGGCCGAAGCCGCCTGGAAGGCCGCCGAGGCCAATACCAGGGCCGCGCGCGCCCAGACGGCGGCCAACGCCGCCTATGGCGATCAGGGCGCCATCTATGCGCCCGATTCCGGCAAGGTGCTGACCGTCGATGCGCCTAAGGGGGCTGTCGTCATGATGGGTCAGTCCATCGCCACCATCACGTCCGGCGCCCCTGTGGTGCGCATCGAACTGCCCGAAGGTCAGAGCCAGGCGCTACAGGTCGGACAGAGCGTGCGTCTCGAAGCCGATGGCCGCGAAGCCACTGGTTCGATCACGCGCATCTATCCGTCGGTCACGCAAGGTCAGGTCGAGGCCGATGTCACGCCCGCCGGGTTTGAATCCCTGCCGGTCGGCGCCAAGGTGACGGCCTTCGTGTCGCTGGGCAAGCGTCAGGCGATCCTGCTGCCGCGCAGCTATGTGACCACACGCTACGGCCTCGACTATGTGAAACTGGCGCAAAAGGAGGGCGGCGTCATGGAAACCACGGTCGAGACCGCGCCTTATGACGCGCAGCATGTGGAAATTCTCGGCGGCCTGAACCCCGGCGACCGCGTCGTCTCTTATGGAGCCCGCTAATGGAACCGGCATCGAAGACAGGCAGATTAGGCCTGTCAGGGCGTCTGACCAAGGCCACCCTGAACTCTCCCCTGACGCCTCTGTTCCTGCTGGTGGCGATCCTGCTCGGCCTTTTGGCCGTCATGTCGATCCCGCGCGAGGAGGAGCCGCAGATCAGCGTGCCGATGATCGACATTTCGGTGTCCGATCCGGGCGTGCGCGCCGCCGACGGCGTCGAACTGGTCGCCAAGCCGCTGGAAGCTATCGTCAAGAGCGTGTCCGGCGTCGATCACGTCTATAGTTTTGTCGATGACGACCATGTGCTGGTGACGGCGCGCTTCAAGGTCGGCACCGATCCCGACAACGCCGCCATCCGCATCCATGAGAAGATCTCGGCCAATATGGACCGGCTGCCTGCGGGCGTGGCCGAACCGCTGATTCAGGAGCGCGGCATCAATGACGTGCCCGCCCTGGTGCTGACCCTGTTCCCGAAACCGGGCGCGGGCGACCGCGTCACCGATCAGGCGCTTTACGATCTGGCGGTCAAGCTGCGCTCAGAGGTCGCCAAGGTCGATGAGGTCGGTCTGACCTTCATTGTCGGCGGCCGCCCGGAAGAGATCCGCATCGAACCCGATCCGGCGCTGATGCGCGCCCACGGCGTCTCGCTTGAGGCCCTGACCGGCGCGATCAAGGCCGCCAACACCGCCATGCCGCTCGGCGCTGTGCGCGCTGACAACCAATCGCTGCTGGTCGGGGCGGGTAAGACCCTGCAAACCGCGCAGGATGTCGGACGCATCACCGTGCCGTCGATTTCCGGCCAGCCCGTTCTGGTGCAGGATGTCGCAAACGTGGTCGAAGCGCCGCGTCAGGACCAGAGCCAGGTCTTCCGCTATACTGAACTGAAGGGCGGTCAGTGGTCGCAGGCCCCCGCCGTCTCTCTGGCCATCGCCAAGCGTCAGGGCGCCAACGCCGTCGTCGTCACCAAGGCGATTCTGGCCCGCGTCGAGGCGCTGAAAGGCCCGCTGATTCCGGCCAGCGTCAATGTCGCCGTCACGCGCGACTATGGCGAGAGCGCCAATGAAAAGGCCAATGAGCTGTTGTTCCATCTGGCGCTGGCGACCGTCTCCATCGTCATCCTGATCGGCTTCGCTATCGGCTGGCGCGAAGCGGGCGTCACGGCGGTGGTCATCCCGACCACCATTCTTCTGACCCTGTTCGCCTCCAACCTGATGGGCTACACGATCAACCGCGTCAGCCTGTTCGCGCTGATCTTCTCGATCGGGATTCTGGTCGATGACGCCATTGTCATGATCGAGAACATCTCGCGTCACTGGGCCATGTCCGATGTCGGAACCGAACACGGGCGCACACGCGTGCAGGCCACGATCGACGCCGTGGCCGAGGTCGGCAATCCGACCGTGATCGCCACCCTCACCGTGGTCGCCGCGCTTCTGCCCATGCTGTTCGTGTCCGGCCTGATGGGGCCGTACATGGCGCCGATCCCGGTCAACGCCTCGGCGGCGATGATCTTCTCCTTCTTCGTCGCCGTCATTCTGGCGCCGTGGCTGATGATCCGCTTTGCGCGCAAGGCCCTGCCGGGGCGGCATGATGACGTTGTCACCTCGCACCATGACAGCGAAGGCTTTATCGGCAAGTTGTATCGCCGCGTCGCCGAAAAGGTGATCAAGGATAAAAAGACCGCCTGGCGTTTTCTGATCGGAGTCGGGGTCGCGACCTTGGCCGCATGCGCCATGTTCGCCACCAAGACGGTGACGGTGAAGCTGCTGCCCTTCGACAACAAGTCGGAATTGCAGGTCATCGCCGACCTGCCGGAGGGGACGACGCTGGAAACCACCCAGCGCGTCTTAGGTCAGGCCGCACGCATCGCCACCCAGCTCAAGGAGGTCGAGGCGATCGATTCCTATGCCGGAACCGCCGCGCCGTTCAATTTCAATGGTCTGGTGCGGCACTACTATTTCCGCATGAACCCCGAACAGGGCGACCTGAACGTGCAGCTACTGCCCAAGGGCAAGCGTTCGCGCGCCAGCCACGCCATCGCCATCGACCTGCGCAATCGTCTCAAGGCGATTCCGCTGCCCGCGGGCGGCGTGCTGAAGGTGGTCGAAGCCCCGCCGGGACCGCCGGTCATGGCGACCCTGCTGGCCGAAGTCTATGGCCCCGATCTGGCCACACGACGCGCTGTCGCCGAAAAGGTCAAGGGCATCTTCAAGTCGATCCCCTATATTGTCGATGTCGATGATTCCTATGGCGTGCCGCAACCGCGCGTCGATATCAATGCCGACCGCACCAAGCTGGAGGCGCTCAATGTCTCCGACGGTCAGGTCTATGCCGCCGCCAACACGCTGATGAACGGTCAGGTGCTCGGCTATTCCAACCGCGGCCAGGGGAGAGAGCCGTTGCAGATCGCTCTGCGCCTGCCGCAGTCGCAACGCACCCTGACTTCAGGCCTTCTGTCCATGCCGGTAGCGACCTCGCAGACCGCGCAAGGCGCGCGCCTTGTTTCGCTGGATGAAGTGGCGGATGTGACCCATGATCAGTCTTCGACCCACCTCTATCGCCGCGACGGCCGTAATGTCGATATGATCATGGCCGAACTGGCGGGTAAGTACGAAGCGCCGATCTATGGCATCTTCGACGTCGACGATAAGATCAAGGCCGCGAACTGGGGCGCCATCGGAACCCCCGACATCCGCATGCACGGTCAGCCTGAGAATGAGCAACATGCGACGGTTTTGTGGGACGGCGAATGGGAGATCACCTGGGTGACCTTCCGCGACATGGGCGCCGCCTTCGGCGTGGCCCTGCTGGGCATTTACGCCCTTGTCGTGGCGCAGTTCAAATCGTTTAAGCTGCCCCTGGTCATCCTGACGCCGGTGCCTCTGACCCTGATCGGCATTGTCATCGGCCACATCCTGTTCCACGCCCCGTTCACGGCGACCTCGATGATCGGCTTTATCGCCCTGGCCGGGATCATCGTGCGCAACTCGATCCTGCTGGTCGATTTCATCCGGCATCACAAATTGCCGGACGGCAGCTATGACCGGCCGCTGAAAGAGGTGCTACTCGACGCCGGAGCCACGCGCTTCAAGCCGATCCTCCTGACCGCCGTGGCGGCCATGATCGGGGCGGCGGTGATTCTGACCGATCCGATCTTTCAGGGTCTGGCCATTTCGCTGCTGTTCGGGCTGCTGTCCTCGACCCTCCTGACCGTGCTGGTCATTCCGGCCATCTATGTCGCGCTGAAATCGGACGATGAGCGGTTAAAATCATGATCTCGAAACCCAAGGGCCGCGACGCCGAGGTTGACTCTGGCGCCGGGACTGGCAAAGTCCCGGACCTTGTCCACCTTCTGCATGAGTGTTCGCATTTGTCCGCCGCGCCCGCCACAATCTCGGAACTGGAAGAGAGCGCCCATTCCGCCGCCCGCCTGTTGAAGCTTCTGGCCAGCGAACAGCGCCTGTTGATCCTGTGCAAGCTGATCGATCAGGAATGCAGCGTCGGCGAGCTGTCCGAGCATATCCATCTGACCCAGTCGGCGACCTCGCAGCACTTGGCCAAGATGCGCGCCGAAGGGCTGGTCGATACGCGCCGCGACGCCCAGACCATCTATTACAGCCTGAAAGACCCCGCAGCGATCCGCATCATCAAGACCCTGTCGGAAATCTACTGCTGAACGGGTTTCAGGCGATAATGCCCGACCTGCCATGCGCGACCCTTATCGTGGCCGAACAGGCCCGCCGTGGCGAGAAAGAACAGCCGCCAGCGCCGCCGCCACAGTTCGGCGTCCGCGCCATAGACCTTGCGCAGAATCGGGCGGATAGCATCCATGCGGCTGTCGTAGTTTTTCAGCCAGTCGAGCGCGGTGAGCCGATACTGCGTCCCTGACCAGCGCCATTCGTCCTCGACCGCAAACAGGTCGGGGAAGCGGTGCGGCAGGTCCTGCGCAGGCATGACGCCGCCGGTGAAGAAATATTGCGCGATCCAGTCGTTCCGGTCGGTGTGATCGAAGCGGTAGGAGCCCATCGTGCTGACGAAAACGTGCAGGAAAAGGCGCCCGTCGGCCTTCAGCCAGCCGCGCGCGCGCTCCAGCAGGGCGCGCCAGTTCGACATATGCTCGAACATCTCGACCGAGACGATGCGGTCGAAACGCTGATCGGTGGTGAAATCGTTCATGTCGGCGGTGACGACGCTGAGATTGTCGAGCCCGCGCTTTTGCGCTTCCGACAGGATGAAGGCGCGCTGCGGCGCGGAGTTGGACACGCTGATGATGCGGCTGTTCGGATAATGCGCCGCCATCCACAGCGACAAAGACCCCCAGCCGCAGCCCAGCTCCAGCACGCTCTGGCCGTCACGCAGGTCCGCATGGGCGCAGGTTTCGCTCAAGGCGTGCGCCTCGGCCTCGGCCAGAGTCGCATCCTTGTGCGGATAGAGGCAGCACGAATATTTGCGGTGCGGCCCCAATATATGTGCGAAAAACTCCGGCGGCAGCTCGTAATGCTGGCGGTTGGCGGCGTCGGCGTGGGCGGCGATCGGGTAGTCGCGCATGGCGCTGACAAAGGCCGCCTCATCCGTCCCGGCCTTTTGCAGCGCCTTACGCGTCTGGCCGGTGAGGAGGTCGATTGCGCCCAAAGTTATGGCGTTGGGCAGGGGGGTGCGCTCGGCGGCGCTGACCAGAAGGCTCATGACGGTCTCCGTAACGGCAGGAAGGGGGGAACGCGGTTTTGGTAGGCGCGGAAGGCGTCGCCGCGCGTCGCCAGCATGTGCGCCTCCAGCGGCGGCACGCCGGAGGCGCGCGTCAAAAGCAGGTACATCATGACGGGCGCGATCAGGGCGCTCAGCGCCATCCAGGACATATCGAAGGCGATGATGGCGACGCCGCACCAGACCAGCCATTCGCACAGATAGTTGGGGTGGCGCGACCACGCCCACAGGCCCTGATCGCACACCCCGCCCTTATGGGTTTTGGCGAAGCGGCGCAGTTGCGCGTCGGCCAGATGCTCGCCCGCAATGGCCAGCAGAGTCACACATGCGCCGATCAGGTCGCTGACAGCCGGAAACGGCGCCGGGTTGAGCGCGGCCGAGCGCACCGAGACGGCCAGGGCGATAATCACGGCGGCCTGAATTTGCAGGAAGCCGAAGAGATAAAGCGGAAATTTATCGCCCCACTGACGCGCCAGCTCGGCGTAGCGCGGATCTTCGCCGCCGCCGTGGGTGCGTCCGGCGATATGCCCGGCCAGACGCAGCGACCAGATCAGGATCAACCCGGCCAGCAGCCAGCGGCGCGGCGTCATGGCGTCCAGCGGCCAGACCGCCGCCATAAGCCCGCACAGGCCGACGCCCAGCGACCAGATGGTGTCCACCCAGCCGCTCATGCCGGTCAGGCGCTGCGCCAGC
The DNA here is from genome assembly GCF_051956075.1 of Asticcacaulis sp. GTDB lineage: Bacteria > Pseudomonadota > Alphaproteobacteria > Caulobacterales > Caulobacteraceae > Asticcacaulis. The sequence continues at coordinate 39,409 of NZ_JBQCGA010000033.1, forward strand.
CAGGCGCCGCTCATGATCAGGACGGCGACAAGCGCCAGAGTAAGAAGGAAGGCGACGGTCATGGGTCTTTTTCCACCAGCAACTGCAAAAGGTACGCCGGGCGCCGCCGTCTGGTTCAGCGGGCGGCGATATTGCGCGCGGCTGATCCGAAACCGGTTGGCGGGCGTAAGGCTTCTCGTTAGGGGACGTTTCGACAAGGATGACCGATGAAGCCGTTGCTCGCCTCCGCCGCCCTCACCCTTTTGCTATCCGCGCCTGCTGTGGCGCAGGACTCATCTGCCAGAAGCGTCGTCTCGCCGCAGGGCGTATGGATGCGCGGCGACGGCAAGGCGCGGGTGCGCATCGCGCCGTGCGGCGACGATCTGTGCGCGGTGAATCTGTGGATTCGCCCTGGGGTGAAGAATGAAAAGGTCGGCGACAAGCTGGTCATGAGCGTGCGTCAGGACAGCGACGCTCAGTGGACCGGCAAGGCCTATGATCCGCAGCGCAAACTCACCTACAAGCTCACCATGACGATTTCAGATGCGCGCCGCATGACCACCACCGGCTGCGTGCTGGGCGGTTTGATCTGCAAGGACGCGTACTGGACGCGGCTTGAGAATGACGGTCGCGGTCAGGGTTGACGGCCCGGAACCAGGCTGCCCGCCAGGCTGGCGACGGCGGTGATGACCATGCCCCAGCCCATGTCGAGCAGGCTTAAGGACAGCGGCCAGTCGCGGATCACCGCCAAGGCGGTCAGATCGTAGGTCGCATAGGCGACGAGCCCGAACAGCGCGCCTCTGAGCATGGTGGTCAGTCGCGACGCTCCCGGCAGGACGATCAGCACGGTGACGCCCAGCGCATAGAGCGCGTAAAAAGCGCCCGCGGCGGCGAAATTGACCCGCTCGGCCAGCAGGCTCGCCATGGCGTCATGGTAGATGGGCGAGGTGGTGGACAGCCACACCCCGTCCAGCGCCAGCAGGGCGGCCAGCACCGCCGCATAGGTCAGAACGCTTCGCATCAGATGCGCGCCAGCGGTTGCAGGATGCGGCCCAGCCAGGTTTTCGGGATGATGGTCCCGGCCTGCGCGACCAGACACAGGCAGTCCTCGGCGCTGGCTATGGCGGGCGAATGGCTGTCGTTTTCGTCGCGGATGGCCAGATCGCCGCGTTCATAGGTTCCGAAGGAATCGCTGAACGAACCTTTCAGCACCAGCGTCGCCTCAAAACCTCTGTGGCTGTGTTCGGGCATGACCATGCCGCCCTTGACGAACATCAGATAGGTCTTGACGTCGTCCTCCCCGCCGATGTCGATGGGCGCCATCCACACGCCGGGCGCCGCCCAGTAGCGGTTGCGGATCGCCGCGTCGCGTAAAGATTCGGGCAGTTCGAAGCCCTGCAGGAAGGCCCGATGGGGTTTCGCCTTCGCCGGCGCCCTCCCCGCTTCAGAGCGTTCGATGTCAGGGCGTTCGATGCGCGCCAGAGCCAGATCGAGCGCCGAAGACGACATATCGACGCCGTCAACCGTGCTGAGCAACGCGCCGCCGATGGCGTCATACAGGGCCAGGTCTTCGCGGCAACGCGCGCAGGCCTCGATATGGGCGCGGGCGACAAGCGCCATGCCTGCAGGCAGGCGACCGCGATGATAATCCCACAGAACCGCTTCATCGGGATGGTGATGCGGGGTCGTCATGAACGCTCTCCAGATACAGTCGCCGTGAACCCGTTACGCAGACGGGTCAGGCCTAGACGCAGCCGCGACTTCACGGTGCCCAGCGGAATCGACAGGGTGCGGGCGATGTCGCCATGCGACAGGTCTTCAAAAAAGGACAGGCGCAGAATCGTCTTCTGCTCGTCCGGTAAATCTTCGATCAAAGCCGCCAGCACGCCGGAGGACTGCGAGATGGCTATCTGCTCGTCCGCCGGTTTGTCGGCTTCGGGCGCCCACAGATCTTCGGGCAGATCCTTGGCGCGGCTGGCCTTGCGCGCGCGGTCGATGCGCAGATTGCGCGCAATCGAATAGAGCCAGGTCGCGCCCGACGCCTTGTCAGGGTTGAACAGGTGCGCCTTGCGCCACACGTTCAGCAGGGCGTCCTGCGCCAGATCCTCGGCCTCGGCGGCGTTCAGGCCCTGCCCCATGACGAAGGCTTTCAACCTCGGCGCATAAAGACTAAACAGGCGCGCATAGGCGTCGCGGTCGCGATGCTCCGCAATCCGCAGGATCAACGCCTCCGCCGAAATATCGGGTCGGCGGGCGATGGGGTCTGTCCTCTCGTCCATAAGCGCAGAAGACCTGATTGTCAGGGCGCGGTCAAAGGTCATTTTCCGTAACGGGCCGCTAGGCTGGAATGAAATATGCTTTGAATACGCGGCGGATGGCTTTGTGGATCACCGACAGGCGCAAGGCGCATGAGGTGATCCGCAGGCGGCGGGGTCGCGTACTCAATGGGTAAGCCGCCAACCGGGACGTATATAATGCACGACACCCCATCTTCGTCTCGCCGCCGTATCGCCGTGGTCGGAACCGGCATAGCCGGTCTGTCGGCGGCCTGGAGCCTGCGCGATCATGCCGAACTGACGGTGTTCGAGTCCGAGGCGTGCGTCGGCGGGCACAGCCACAGCGTCAATGTCGGGACCAAGGAAGCGCCTCTGTGGGTCGATATGGGCTTCATCGTGTTCAATGAGCCGTGCTACCCCAATCTGGTGCAGTTGTTCCGTGCGCTGGATGTCCCGCATCAATTGTCGGATATGTCCTTCGGCGTTTCGATCGACCGCGGGCGGCTGGAATATTCGTCTCTGGGTCTGCGCGGCCTGTTCGCCCAGACGCGCAACCTGTTCCGCCCGCGCTTTTTATCGCTGCTGCTCGACATTGTGCGCTTCTACCGCGAGGCGCCGCGCGACCTGGCAGCGCGCAGCCGCCCCGGCTACCGGCTCGGCGACTATCTGAAGGATCGTAACTATGGCCGCGCCTTTATCGACGACCATCTGCTGCCGCAGGCCGCGGCCATCTGGTCCACCTCGGCGGCGCAGATCATGGACTATCCGTTCCGCGCCTTTATCGCCTTTTTCGAGAATCACGGCCTGCTGAAAATCCTCGACCGCATCCTGTGGCGCAGCGTGATCGGCGGCGCTCAGGCCTATGTCGGGAAGCTGATCGCGCCTTTTAGCGACCGTATCCGCACCTCGACCGCCGTCGTCGCGGTCGAACGCCACGCCAGGGGCGTCACCCTGCGCGACAGCCATGGTCAGTCGTATGAGTTCGACGAGGTGATCTTCGCCACCCACGCCGACGTCGCTTTACGCATTCTCGGCGAGGCGGCGACCGCGCAGGAGCGCGCCGTTCTCGGCGCCTTCTCCTACACGCGCAACGAGGTCGTGCTGCACACCGATGCGAGCCTGATGCCGCGTCGCCGCGCCGCCTGGTCGAGTTGGAACTATATCGGCGAGCGCACCGGCGACGCGGACCGCCAGCTCTGCGTCACCTACTGGATGAACCTGTTGCAGGTCTTGCAGACGCAGCAGGACTATTTCGTCACGCTCAATCCGACCCATGCGCCCGATCCGGCTAAGGTGATCAAGCGCATCGACTTCGAGCATCCTTTGTTCGACGCCGCCGCCATCGCCGCGCAAGGCGCTCTGGCCGATTTGCAGGGCCAGCGTCATAGCTGGTTCTGCGGCGCCTATTTCGGCTCCGGCTTCCATGAGGACGGGCTTCAGGCCGGTCTGGCGGTCGCCGAGGCGATTTCAGGCGTGCGCCGTCCGTGGGATTTCGACTGGTCGCTGAGCCGCATCCGTTACAATCCGTGGGAGGCCGCAGACGCCTTCGCCGTGGCGGCGGAATAGGCATGGATCAGGCGCTCTATGTCGGTGAGGTCGTGCATCAGCGCTTTGCGCCGAAGCGGCACCGGCTGGCCTATCGCGTCTTTCAGACCCTGCTTGATCTCGACGCGCCGCAAAGCCTCGACCGGTTGCGGTTTTTTTCGCGCAACCACTTCAATCTGTTCAGCTTCTATGACCGCGATCATGGGCCGGACAAGGCGGATACGGCCTCGCCGCTACGCGAGCGCATGACGGCTCTGCTGCGCCGCCACGGTCTTTATGAGCCGGGCGACCATTTGTTTCTCATGGCCATGCCGCGCGTGCTGGGCTTTGTGTTCAATCCAATCAGCCTCTATTTCGCGCAAGCGCAAGACGGTTCGATGCGCGCTGTTATCTATGAGGTCAACAACACCTTTGGCGATCGCCATTCCTATGTCTTGCCGGTGCGGGTGAGCGAACCGCATATCCGCCAGAGCAGCGACAAGCGGCTGCATGTCTCGCCCTTTATGGATATGGACATGGCCTATCGCTTCGACCTGACCGCGCCGGAGGAGCGTTTTGTGTTGCAGATCCGGCTGAATCGCGCCGAGACGCCGATGCTGTTCGCCGGGTTTACCGCGCAGCGACGGACGCTTGACGACGCGCAGCTTCTGCGTCTGTTTTTCGTCATGCCGTTTCTGACCCTGAAGGTGGTGCTGGGCATCCACTGGGAGGCGCTGCTGTTGTTCGCCAAGGGGCTGCGGCTGAAGCCGAAGCCGCCGACGCAGAAGTCGAGCGTCAGCGCCGCATCATGAGCGGGCTGAACCTGATAAGCCTGTTCAATCGTCTGACGCCGAAAGAGGCGTCGGTGCGCCGCGTGGCGCACGACGTCGCCTATGGCGCGCATGAACGCCATCATTATGACGTTTATGCGCCGAGGGCGGCGACCGATCCTCTGCCGGTGCTGATCTTCTTCTATGGCGGCGGCTGGTATTCCGGGTCGAAGGACGACTATGTCTGGATGGGGCATGCGCTGGCGGCGATGGGCTATGTCGTCGCCATACCCGACTACCGCGTCGCGCCGGAAGCGGTCTATCCGACCTTTTTGCAGGACAACGCCGCCGCCATCGCGCACCTGATCGCGCATGTCGGCGGCTGGGGCGGCGATGCGGCGCGGCTGGGCGTATGCGGCCATTCGGCGGGCGGCTATGCGGCGGCGATGATGGCGCTGGATCGGCTCTATTTCGGCCCCATACGGGGAAGCTCCGTGATCCGCGCCTGCGCCGGCATTTCCGGTCCCTATGACTTTTATCCGTTCGATGTGCCGGAATCGCGCAACGCCTTCGGCCACTGGCCGCGCCCGGTCGAAACCCAGCCGGTCAGCCATGTTGCGCGCACCAACACCGCCTTTTTGCTGCAACAGAGCCGCGCCGATACGGTGGTGGGGACGCACAATGCTGTCAATCTCAAGGCCTGTCTCGATGTCGCCAGGGCCGATGTGACGCTGAAACTCTATGACGGTCTCAGCCATCAGGACATGGCGGCGGCCCTGTCGATCCCGTTCCGCTGGAAGGGGTCGGTCTATCGTGATCTGCGGGCGTTTCTGAAGCGGGCTCTGTAACGGGGGACGCCAGGCGGCCTTAAGCGGAGTGATGCGCCGCGATTTACGCGGCTTAACCCTTCGGGGCGGCTTCGCCGTTGCGGGCCCTTTCGGGTCGCGCCGAACCTGCGGTTCGACACATAATACCCACCATTAAAAAACCCCACCTTACGGCGGGGTTTTTTAATGGTGGAGCTAAGCGGAGTCGAACCGCTGACCTCTTGAATGCCATTCAAGCGCTCTACCAACTGAGCTATAGCCCCATCTTTAGAACTTCATGCCAAAAAGTGGACGCCACTTTTTGGAAATACATGAGGTGTCGTAAATTCAGAGCGCGTCGCGCTCTGAGATGGTCCCGGAGGCCGTGGCCCGCCGAGGCCGCGACTTCTATTTCAAGGCTTGATCGTGCGCAAGTCCTTTTGCGCACTTTTTCGCACTTTTTCGCGACACGCTCAAAAGCCCAATTGTAACGGGCGGTTATCGCCAAGAAAAAAGCCGCCGGAGCGTTCCGGCGGCTGATTTTTAGATATTGTCCTCATCGTCATCGTCGGGCAGGCCCTCGATGTCGTCTTCGAAATCGTCATCATCATCGTCTTCGAGGAACGGCACATCGTCGCCGTCGTCATCGTCAAGATCGGCGTCTTCGATATCCATATCGACATTGTCGCCGCCGCCGCCAACGCGGGCCGGGTCGGCGGGGTCGAGGTCTTCGTCCTCGTCGATGACGATCGGATCGTCCGCGACCACTTCGTCGATTTCGGGCGCGGAGACATCGGCCTCTTCGTCCTCGTCGTCGTCTTCGCCCTTGGTCTTGGCCTTGACCTGATCTTCGGCTTCCTCGTCCGTATCCTCATAGTCCGGCTCGGTGGCGCGGACGCGGGTGCGGCGGGTGCGCACGATTTCTTCCTGGTCGAACTCGAAGTCGCAGCGCGGGCAGTGCGCCGGATGCTTGTTCAGGTCGTAAAATTTCGCCGTGCAGTTCGGGCAGACTTGCTTGGCGCCTAATGCGGGATCAGCCACGATAAATCCTCTGGCAGAAAATAGCTGTTGCGTTCGCCCCCCTTGCCACTAGATAAGCCTCCTGTCAAAAGCTTAAATCCGCCCCGGACGCAATTTTTCGCAAGCTGATTTGCGCTGAAAAGGCCGGGCCTCATCCCGACCACATCATGTCCAAACCTTACGCTTCCGTCAGATTGTCGCCGCCGAAAACCCCTGTTGGCGGCAGGATCGTCCTGCCCGGCTCCAAATCCATCACCAATCGCGTGCTGCTGATCGCGGCGCTGGCGAAGGGAAGGAGCCATATTTCCGGCGCGCTCAAGAGCGACGACACCACCTATATGGCGCAGGCCCTGCGCCAGTTGGGCGTGACGGTGACCGAAAACGGCGAGACGGATTTTGTCGTCGAAAGCTCCGGCGTTCTGAGCGCGTCGCAAGCGCCTTTGTTCCTCGGCAATGCGGGCACCGCCGTGCGCTTCCTGACCGCTGCCGCCGCCCTGATCGAGGGCGAGACGGTGCTGACCGGCGATGCGCATATGCAGAAGCGACCGATTGCGCCTTTGGTGACGGCGCTGAACGCGGCGGGCGTTCGCGCCGTGGCGCCGAGCGGCTGCCCACCGGTGACGGTGTCGAGCCGCGGCGGTTTCGCCAACCGCGACCTCGTCGTGGACGCCAGCCTGTCCAGTCAGTACGTTTCAGCCCTTTTGATGGCGGGCGTAGCGGGCGATGCGCCCCTGCGTCTGGGCGTCAAGGGCGACGATATCGGCGCGCGCGGTTATATCGACATTACGCTGACCTGCATGCGCGCCTTTGGCGCCGAGATCGCGCCGACCGGGCCGTTGAGCTGGGAGATCGCCAACACGCCCTATGCGGCGCGCGATTACTGGGTCGAGCCGGACGCCAGCGCGGCGACCTATCCGTGGGGGATCAACGCCCTTCTGGGCGCGCAGATCGACATCGGCATCGCGCCTGGCGACATGATGCAGCCGGACGCGCGGGCCTATGACTATATTGCGCAGTTTCCGAACCTGCCCGAGGTGATCGACGGCAGTCAGATGCAGGACGCGATCCCGACGATCGCCGTGCTGGCGGCGTTCAATTCCCGCCCGGTGCGCTTTGTCGGCATCGCTAACTTGCGCGTCAAGGAGTGCGACCGCATCAACGCTGTGGCGACCGAATTGAATCGCATCCAGCCGGGTCTGGCGCAGGAGATCGGCGACGATCTGCTGATTACGCCCGACCGCAGCCTGATCGGTCGGCGCGTCGAGGTCGATATTCACACCTATCATGACCACCGCATCGCTATGGCGTTCGCCCAGGCCGCTCTGGTGATCGAAGGTCTGCGCATTCTCGATCCGGGCTGCACCGCCAAGACCTGGCCGAACTACTGGCGCGATCTGCAAAGCGTCGGCGTCGAGATGGCGTTTGAGTGACAGACGGTCTTGGTTGTGCTAATATGACCATGACTTGTGACTATGGGCATATGATTATGGACGACGCATCGCATTCCATCGGCGCCGGCGAATTCAAGGCGCGTTGCCTGAAGCTACTCGACGAGGTGGCGCAGACGCGTCAACCGCTGATCATCACCAAGCACGGCAAGCCGGTCGCGCAGCTCACGCCCCTGCCGCCGAAGAAAAGCCCGTTCGGCTTGATGGCGGGCAGCGTTCTTTATGAAGGCGACATTATCTCGCCGATTGACGTCGAATGGAACGCCAATAAATGAGTCTTATCCTGCTGGACACGCACGTCCTGATCTGGATGACCGACAATTCACCGCGTATCGGCCCGCAAACGCGCTCATTGATCGAACGGGCTTCGATGGCGGGTGAGCTGTGCATTTCGGCCATGACCGTATGGGAAATCGCCATGCTGGATTCGAAAGGCCGTCTCAATCTGGACCGGGATATTCAGGTCTGGATCGACACGGTCCTGGATGAGGGCGGTTTGTCTCTGATGCCTCTGGCTCCCAAAATCGCTTTCGCCAGCACACGTTTGCCTGACGGCTTTCACAGCGATCCGGCAGATCGGGTCATTGTCGCAACGGCGCGGCATCTTCATGCGCAATTGATAACCGAAGACCGCCTGATCCTGTCCTATGCGGGTTTGGGTCATGTCAACGCCCAAGGCTCCAGTTCGTGAAAACGCCATTCATCATCGCCGTTGATGGTCCCGCCGCTTCCGGCAAGGGCACACTAGCCGCCATTCTCGCTGACGATTACGGACTGCCTTGTCTGGACACCGGGCTTTTGTACCGTGCGGTCGGGCATCTGGCGCGGGGCGCTGATCTTGACGACCATGCGGGCGTCGCCGCTTTGGCGCAGGGTATCGACGCCGGGCTGCTGGCCGACGAGGCCTTACGCGGGCGCATGGCGGGCGAGATGGCGTCGCGCGTGGCGGCGATCCCTGAGGTGCGCGCCGCGTTAAAATCCTTTCAGGTCGCCTTCGCCAACCAGCCGGGCGGCGCCGTGCTCGATGGACGCGACATCGGTACGGTCATTGCCCCGCACGCCCCGGTCAAGCTGTTTGTCACCGCCGAGCCGGAGACGCGCGCGCGCCGCCGCTGGCTTCAATTGTCGGCGCACGATCCTGAGCTGGCCTATGAGACGGTGCTGAACGATATCCGCGTGCGCGACGCGCGCGATTCCGGCCGGGCCGACGCGCCTTTGGAAAAAGCGGCGGACGCGCTCTTGCTTGATACGACCGACTTGGATATAGAAGCCTCCATCGCGGCCGCGCGATCCCTTGTGAAAAGCCGTTGTGGCGCCTGAACGGGCGTCAAATCTCAACAGCGGCGGTTAAGAGGCAGCACAAAGGGTCCGCCTTCGGGACTTGCTTGTCAGGTCCGGTCCACCCCTTGGGGCCTGCCGATTATGGCCGCCTCCCAAACATCTGAAAACCCATTCAAAGCCGCACCCCGCGCCCCGCCCGCCGCAGATCGCCCGCCCGGCCTCTTGCGGATCGACCGGCATTTGGCGGACACGGACACGCGCCAACCCAAGAAGTGCTTATTTATGAGCGAATTTAATCCCTCCCGCGACGATTTCGCCGCCCTGCTCGACGAGTCGATGCATGGCCGCGACATGCTCGAAGGCCAGGTCATTCACGGCGTCGTCGTCGGCGTTGAAAAGGACTATGTGACGGTCGATGTCGGTCTGAAGACCGAAGGCCGCATCCCCTTGAAGGAGTTCGGCTCCGAAGGCGGCAATCTGAAGACCGGCGACCATGTCGAGGTCTATCTGGAGCGCGTCGAGAACGCGATGGGCGAAGCGGTCATCAGCCGCGACAAGGCCCGCCGCGAAGAAGCCTGGACGCGCCTCGAAGCCATCTTCAACCGCGGCGAGCCGGTCATGGGTTCGATCGTCGGCCGCGTCAAGGGCGGCTTCACCGTCGATATGGACGGCGCTTCGGGCTTCCTGCCGGGTTCGCAGGTCGATATCCGTCCGGTGCGCGACGTCGCCCCGCTGATGGGTAAGGAACAACCCTTCGCCATCCTGAAGATGGACCGTCCGCGCGGCAATATCGTCGTGTCGCGTCGCGCCATCCTCGAAGAAGCCCGCGCCGAGCAGCGCACCGAACTGGTCGGCCAACTGGCCGAGGGCGAGATCCGTGAAGGCGTGGTCAAGAACATCACCGATTACGGCGCGTTCGTGGACCTGGGCGGCATCGACGGCCTTCTGCACGTCACCGATATGAGCTGGAAGCGCGTTTCGCACCCGTCGCAGGTGCTGAACGTCGGCGATACGGTGAAAGTCCAGATCATCAAGATCAACCCGGACACGCAACGCATCTCGCTGGGCATGAAGCAGCTTCAGTCCGACCCGTGGGAAAACGTCGATGTGAAATACCCGGTCGGCGGCAAGTTCACCGGTCGCATCACCAACATCACCGACTACGGCGCCTTTGTGGAGCTGGAATCGGGCGTCGAGGGTCTGGTCCACGTTTCGGAAATGTCCTGGACCAAGAAGAACGTCCATCCGGGCAAGATCGTCTCCACCTCGCAGGAGGTTGAGGTCGTGGTTCTGGAAGTTGACGCCGCCAAGCGCCGCGTCTCGCTGGGCCTGAAGCAGGCGCAGAACAATCCGTGGGACGACTTCCTGGCCGCCCATCCGATCGGTTCGACCATCGAAGGCGAAGTCAAGAACGCGACCGAATTCGGTCTGTTCGTCGGCTTCGAAAACGACATCGACGGCATGGTCCACCTGTCCGACCTCGACTGGAACCTGCCGGGCGAAGAAGCCATCGCCAAGTATAAGAAGGGCGATGTCGTCAAGACCAAGGTTCTGGACGTCGACGTCGATAAGGAGCGCATCTCGCTCGGCGTCAAGCAGCTCGGCGGCGATCCGATGAGCGGCGATACCTTCCGCAAGGGCCAGACCGTCACCGTCACCGTCACCGAAGTCACCTCGGGCGGCATCGAAGTCCGTTTCGGCGACGACGACGCGCCGATGTCGGCCTTCATTCGCAAGTCGGACCTGTCGCGCGACCGCAACGAGCAGCGCGTTGAGCGCTTCGCCGTCGGCGACCGCATCGACGCCCAGGTCACCAATGTCGACAAGGCGGCCCGCAAGGTCTCCGTGTCGATCAAGGCTCTGGAAATGGCCGCCGAAAAGGAAGCCATCGAACAGTACGGCTCGCAGGATTCGGGCGCTTCGCTCGGCGACATCCTGGGCGCCGCCCTGCGCGACAAGCAAAGCTCGTAAGGGCTCTGCGGCTCGCTGATACTTTAAGAAGCCGGAGCGGAAACGCTCCGGCTTTTTTCGTTCGGGCCGATCATGCGGCCAGACCTTATGCCGCACAGCGAAAAAACTTGGGCATGTTACCGCTATCAATGCGTTAATTAATGTCCAAGCCCTTGAACTGTTTTTCTTTTTCCATCATGCTCGCCCCTCAGGTTTACCAGCCGGGGGAAACGATGCTGAAATCCGAACTGATTGAGCGTCTGGCGTCCGAATATCCGCACCTGACTCAGAAGGACGTCGAGCGCGTCGTCAATCTGATCCTGGATTCGATGGTCAGCACGCTGGAAAAGGGCGGTCGCGTGGAATTGCGCGGCTTCGGCGCCTTTTCCGTGCGCTCGCGCCCGGCGCGCGCGGGGCGCAATCCGCGCACCGGCGAGGCGGTCAGCGTTCCGGCCAAGCACGTCCCTTTCTTCAAGAGCGGCAAGGAATTGCGCGAACGCCTCAATCTCAGCGGCGACGACAACGCCTGATATCAGGAGCTACAGATGAGCATCGCCTCCGAATTCAAAACCTTCATGATGCGCGGCAATGTCGTCGATCTGGCGGTCGGCGTCGTCATCGGCGGCGCCTTCGGCAAGATCGTCACCTCGCTGGTCAATGACATCATCATGCCGCCGATCGGTTATGTGACCGGCGGCGTCGATTTTTCCGAGCTGAAATGGATACTGGTTCCGGCGGACGCGGCGACCAAGACGGCGGAAGTCGCCATCTCCTACGGCGCCTTCATCAACACCATCATCCAGTTTGTGATCATCGGCGCGGCGATCTTTCTGGTGGTCAAGGCGATCAACAAGCTGATGCCGCCGCCCCCGCCGCCGCCGCCCGCGAATACGCCCAGTCAGGAAGAATTGCTGGCCAATATTCTTGACGAGCTGAAAAAGCAGAACGCCAAATAAACCAAAGGCCGGTGGAGCGACCCACCGGCCTTTTTTCGTTCTGTCGGTCCGTCTTAATCGAACAGGGTCGCCAGACCGATAACCTCCATATCCTGCGCCGCCGCGCGGAAGACGGGGATTTCACCTACATAGCCGCTCAGGCGCCCCTTATCGGTATAGCGCCGGACGAAGGCGTCAACGTCAAACAGGTCGCCGATCATGTCGAGCAGGTCGCCCGCCAGATAGACGCCGCCGCGCGCGCCGAGGATCAGCGCCACATCGGCGGCCATGGCGGCGAACCAGCCCATTGAGAGGTCGATGACCTGATGGGCGCGGGTGTCGTCCGCCATAGCGCGGGCGATGATCTCCTCCGGTCCCGGCACGTCGATCTCGTCGCCGTCGATCTCGGCCAGGGCGCGCCAGATATCGACCAGGCCGGGAATCGAAATCACCCGTTCACGCGACACATGGCCATATTTCTTGATCAGAATGCGCAGGACCTGCGCTTCGAGATCATTGGTCGCCGCCAGATCGGAATGCCCGCCTTCGGTCGGCATGGCGGTCCACGCGCCCATGCCGTCAGGCGCCAGCGCCGCGACGCCCAGGCCGTTATGCGGGCCCAGCACGGCGATCACCTGCTCCTCCATCGCCTCGCCACCGCAAATCTGTTCGCGCTCGGACGGTTTCAGCCGGGGTATGGCCAGCGCCTTGGCGACGAAATCATTGACCAGATTCACGCGCTGGACGTGGAGAAAGTCGCGCATTTCGCTGCGGCTGATCGAAAAGCCGTGATTGGGCAGCTTGATCACGCCGCCGCGCTCCCAACCGGCGGCGGACACCGCCGCCCCCGTCAGGTTCGGCCCGCCCTTGTCGCTCAGAAAATCCGAGATGGCGTCGCGAAAGGCGTTAAGATCATTGCATGCGTATTGTGTGGTCTTTTCCGGTCGCGAACCGGGACGCGCCAGTGCGAGTTTAAGAGACGCGCCATTACTGATATCGCTCAACAGAACGTAATCGTTCATTTTATTTGCCTGCCCATGTTTATTATTATGGTATTTTCTTACTCGCGTCTGTGACGTGACGCGGTGTGTTTAGACATGAAACTAGAATTAAAATCTTGATTTTTGTTAAAGGCTTCTCCACCTATGCGGCGAAATCGAGGTGATTTTGTGCAAGTGGATATAAAGATTTGCGGCCTTTCGACCGCGGAGGCCATAAGGGCGGCGTTAAAAAGCGGCGCCGATTACCTTGGCTTTATTCATTTCCCTAAAAGTCCGCGCCATCTCGACCTGCCGGACATGGCGGTCTTGATGCGGCAGGCGCGCGATGTGACCCCGGATGCGCGCCTGGTCAGCGTGGTGGTCGATCCCGACGATGCGCTGATCGACGCGCTGCGCGATAAGGTGAAGCCCGGCCTGATTCAGTTGCACGGCAAGGAGACGCCGCAGCGCGTCGCCGCCATTCGCGCGCGCGCCGGATTGCCGGTGATCAAGGCGATCAGCGTGTCCGAAGCCGCCGATCTTGACGCTGGCGTAGCCTATGAGGCGGTCGCCGATTATCTTTTGTTCGACGCCAAAACGCCGAAGGACGCAGCCTTGCCCGGCGGCATGGGGCTCAGCTTCGACTGGACAATCATGCGCGGCTGGGTAGGGGAAAAACCCTGGTTTCTGGCGGGCGGGCTGGATGTGGGCAATATCGCGGAGGCCGCCCGCATCAGCGGCGCGCGCGCCTTTGACATATCCTCAGGGGTTGAATCTGCGCCGGGGGTCAAAGACCCCGCCCTGATTTCGGACTTTCTTCGCGTCGCAAAATCGCTATAAGGCCAGTCTCTTTTGTGCGCTGTGGCGTATAAGGGAGGCGCGCAAGGCCACCGTATGATGCGGTCGCCGCGCCGAGGAGAAGGAGCCAAATTCCGTGAACGACAGCGTTCTGCGATCCAATGCCTACAACCTGCCGGACGCCAAGGGCCGGTTTGGTCAGTTCGGCGGTCTCTATGTGCCCGAGACCCTGATGCCGCTGGTGCTGGAGCTGAACGAAGCGTGGCAAAGCGCGCGCAACGATCCGGAATTCTGGGCCGAATATCACTCGCTTTTAAAGTTTTTTGTCGGCCGCCCCTCGCCGCTCTATTTCGCCGAACGGCTGACCGAGCATTTCGGTGGGGCCAAGATTTATCTGAAGCGCGAGGAGCTGAACCACACCGGCGCGCACAAGATCAATAACTGCATCGGCCAGATCCTGCTGGCCAAGCGCATGGGCCGTACGCGCATCATCGCCGAGACCGGCGCGGGCCAGCATGGCGTCGCTTCGGCCACGGTCTGCGCGCGTTTCGACCTGCCGTGCGTCGTCTATATGGGCGCGCTCGATGTCGAGCGGCAAAAGCCCAATGTCTTCCGCATGCGCCTTCTGGGCACGGAGGTGGTGCCGGTCACCAATGGCAACGGCACACTGAAAGACGCGATGAACGAGGCCCTGCGCGACTGGGTGACGAATGTTCACGACACCTATTACATGATCGGCACGGCGGCGGGCATGCACCCCTATCCCGAAATGGTGCGTGAATTCCAGACCGTGATCGGCAAGGAAACCAAGGCGCAGATCATGGAGCTGGAAGGCCGCCTGCCGGACGCGGTCATCGCCTGCGTCGGCGGCGGGTCGAACGCCATCGGCATGTTCCACCCGTTCCTCGACGATGAGGGCGTGAAGATTGTCGGCGTCGAGGCCGCAGGCCACGGGCTTGAGGTCTATAACGGCCATGCCGCCTCGATGAATGGCGGGCGTCCGGGCGTGCTGCACGGCAACCGCACCTATCTGTTGCAGGACGAGGACGGTCAGATTCTCGAAGGCCATTCGATCTCGGCTGGGCTCGACTATCCGGGCGTCGGTCCTGAACATGCGCACCTGTTCGATTCAGGCCGCGCGCGCTATGTCACCGCCACCGACAAGGAGGCGCTGGAGGCGTTTCAACTGACCTCGAAGCTGGAAGGCATTATTCCTGCGCTGGAATCCTCGCACGCCCTGGCGCGCGTCGGCGATCTGGCCAGGGAGGTCGGCAAGGGCGGCATCGTCGTGCTCAACCTGTCCGGTCGCGGCGACAAGGACATTTTCACGGTCGCCAATGCGCTTGGGGAGGGTATGTAATGGGCGTTTCTCGCATAGATGCGCGCTTTGCCGAGTTGCAGCGCGCCGACAAGGCCGCCTTCGTCGCCTATATTATGGCGGGCGATCCTGACCTTGAGACATCGTTCCAGACCCTGAAAGGCCTGCCTGCCGCCGGGGCCGACCTGATCGAGCTGGGCTTTCCGTTCTCGGACCCGATGGCCGAAGGCCCGACCATCCAGCGCGCCGCTGAACGATCCTTGAAGAACGGCACGAAGATCGCGCACGTTTTTGAACTGGTGAAGCGCTTTCGCGAAAGCGATCAGACGACGCCGATCATCCTGATGGGCTATATGAATCCGGTCGAAAACCGCGGCTATGAGGGCTGGGCCGCCGCCATGGCCGACTGCGGCGCCGATGGCCTGATCGTGGTCGATTGCCCACCTGAAGAAGCCGGAGAGCTGACCGATGCGCTCGACGCGCACGATCTGGCGCTGATCCGGCTGGCGACCCCGACCACGGACGCATCAAGGCTTGAGACGGTGGTGCGGCGCACGCGCGGCTTTATCTATTACGTCTCGGTCACCGGCGTTACCGGCGTCAAGGAGGCTGATGCGGCAGGCGTCGCCGATCAGGTGCAGCGCGTGCGCGAAGCGGCGAAACTGCCGGTTGCTGTCGGTTTCGGCATCCGCACGCCGCAACGCGCCGCTGAGGTCGCCCGCGTCGCGGACGCCGCTGTGGTCGGCTCGGCCTTGGTCGATGAGATCAACATATCTTTACTCGAAAACGTAGCCGCTGACACAAAAGTGCTGGAAAAGGCCGCGATTTTGGCTAAGGCTGTCCATTCCGCTCGGGAATAAGGTTTACGGAGTACCCTATGGCTATGGCCGATTCCTCGAACAAAGGCCCGAAACTGCCCCCCGCCAACCGTCCGGCGGAACGCCGTGAACGTGGCGGCTGGCTGAGCAAGATCGCTCCGGGCGTGTCGAAATTCGTCTCCCGCCGCGAAACGCCGGAAAATCTGTGGGTCAAATGCCCCGATACGGGCGAGATGATCTATCGTTCGGACCTCGACGCCGCCCTGTGGGTGACGCCGTCCGGCTATCATATGCGCATCGGCGCGTCGCAGCGGCTGAAATACACCTTCGATGACGGCCAGTGGGAAACCATCGACGCGCCGGATGTGCCCGAAGACCCGCTGCAATTCTCCGACGGCAAGTCCTATACCGAGCGCCTCAAGGCCGCGCGCGCCAAGACCGGCGCCAAGGACGTGATGGCGATTGGCTATGGCAAGGTGCAGGGCGTGGATTGCATCGTGCTGGTGCAGGATTTCGCCTTTATGGGCGGCAGCCTTGGCACGGCGGCGGGCGAAGCCTTTGTCGCCGCGGCCCGCGCCGCCATTGAGCGCAAATGCCCGATGGTCTGCTTCACGGCGGCGGGTGGCGCCCGCATGCAGGAAGGCGCCCTGTCGCTGATGCAGATGGCGCGCACCACCCTGGCGCTTCAGGAGCTGAAGGCAGCGCAACTGCCCTATATCGTGGTGTTGACCGATCCAACCACCGGCGGGGTGACAGCGTCTTACGCGATGCTGGGCGATATTCATCTGGCCGAGCCGGGCGCGATGATCGGCTTTGCGGGCCGCCGCGTGATTGAGAACACCATCCGCGAAAAGCTGCCTGAAGACTTCCAGACCGCCGAATATCTGGTTGAAAAGGGCATGGTGGACCGCGTGGTGCCGCGCAATGAATTGCCCGAAGTGCTGGGCGCGCTGATGGCGATGTTGATGGGCGGACGGCGCCGGGCGGCCTGAGTTCCGGGGTCTGGGGCCAATTGGCCCCAGCCGTTCCTTTTCTAACAGAAAACCCGGCGTTTAAGCGCCGGGTTTTCTGTTAGAACGAAGATGTGGGGTCAATCGACCCCACGCCCCTTAACGCAAGCCGCGCCATGACCGACCGCCTCCTCCCCTTCGACGCTCCTTTAGAACGCCTCAAGGCGCTGCATCCCAAGCTGATCGACCTGAATCTCGACCGGATGTCGCGCGTCTGCGCCGCGCTTGACGATCCGCAACTGAAATTGCCGCCGGTGGTGCATGTCGCGGGCACCAATGGCAAGGGCTCGACCCTCGCCTTCCTGCGCGCCATGGCCGAAGCCGCCGGTCTGCGCGTGCATGTCTATACCTCGCCGCACCTCGTCCGTTTCGCCGAGCGCATCCGGCTGGCCGGTCGTCTGATCACGGACGATCAGCTTGCCGACGTGCTGAACCGCGTCGAAGCCGCCAATGCGGGTCAGCCCCTGACCTTCTTCGAATCGACCACGGCGGCGGCGTTTCTGGCTTTCTCGGAGACGCCCGCCGATCTGGTGTTGCTGGAGACGGGCCTTGGTGGGCGGCTGGACGCCACCAATATCATCCCCGACCCGCGCCTGACTGTCATCACGCCGATCGACTACGACCATCAGGCCTTTCTCGGCAATGAACTGAACCAGATCGCACGCGAAAAGGCGGGTATTTTCAAACGCGGAACCCCTTCCCTGTCGGCGCGACAAGCCGATGAGGCGCGCGATGCGCTGGAGCGGTCGGCGCTGAAACTCGGCGTCGATTTGCGCATTATGGGCAAAGGCTTCGATGGCTGGCGCGAGGGCGAACGGCTGATTTTTCAGGACGAGGACGCGCTTTACGACTTTCCGGCCCCTTCCATACCCGGCGCGCATCAGTTTGATAATGCGGCGCTGGCCATCAAGGCGGCGCTGATGCTGGACATTCCACCCGACGCCATCGAACGCGGCCTGCAAACCGCGGCATGGCCGGGACGCCTGCAAGCGATCAAGGCCGGGCCTTTGCGCGACGCCCTGCCCGAAAAGGCGTCCGAACTGTGGCTCGACGGCGGCCATAATCCCCACGCCGCCCGCGCCCTGCGCCGCTTTATCGACGCCATGCAGGACCGCGACCCCAAGCCCTTGCACATCATTTGCGGCTTGATCAATACGAAGGACGCTTCGGAATTTTTCGCGGAACTGGAAGGGCTGAAGGCCGATATCGCCTGCGTCGGCTTTTCCAGCGACGCGGCCATCCCGCCCGCCGACCTGGCTGAAAAGGCGCGCGCCCACGGCTTCAAGGCTGAAGTCGCGGAAAGTCCATTGGCCGCCATTGAGGCCCTGCCGCCCGGCCCGCGCCGCGTACTGATCTGCGGCTCGCTCTATCTGGCGGGCGATGTGCTGGCCCTGTCGCCTGAGACCTGGCCGGTTTGATTTTTAACCACGGAAAACACAGAAAGCACGGACATGAAATTTAACGCGTTTCCGTGTTTTCCGTGCTTTCCGTGGTCAATAAAAAACCCCGCCGCAGAACGGCGAGGCTTAACTTTAAGGGTTTGACCCGAAATCACGCGATTTCGTTTTCGCCCAGCCATTCCAGCAGCTTGGCCTTGGGCATGGCGCCGACCTTCATCGAGGTCATCTGGCCGCCCTTGAACAGCATCATGGTCGGGATGCCGCGCACGCCGAAGCGCGACGGCGTCATCGGGGAATCCTCGATGTTCAGCTTGGCGATCTTGACCTTGTCGCCAAGGCCATCGGCCAGTTCCTCAAGGATCGGCGCGATCTGCTTGCACGGGCCGCACCATTCGGCCCAGAAATCGACCAGAACCGGCGTGTCGGACTTCAGCACATCGGCTTCAAAGCTGTCATCGGTGATCTTGTGCGTCGCCATGTCTGGCTCCCTTCAAAACAAATTCAGATGCAGATGTAAGCACGACGGCGACAGAAATCAACGCGCCAGAATTTCGTTGAGCCTGAGATTTACTAACGCCTCGCTTAAGGGGGTCAGCTTCGGCCCGTCGGTCCACAACAACGCCGCCTCCACCGCCTTGTCCGGGTGGATTTGCCGCAAAAGGGCGACATAGCCGGCCATCTGGCGCTGATAGGCGATGGCCGCATCCTCGGCGCGGTCAGGCGCGGGGCGGTTGGACTTGTAGTCGATGATCAGGACGCGATCAGGCGCGATCACCAGCCGGTCGATGCGGCCGGACAGCATGACCTTTTCGCCCGACGCATTGACGCCGATCTGCCCGGCCAGGGCGACTTCGGGCTTCGAACCGGGACCGAAGGCCTCGGCAAAGCGCTCATGCTTAAGCACCGTCAAAACGGCCTGCGCCATCTCCTGCCGCTGCGCCGGAGTAAGGTCCGGCTGGCGCATCAGATAACGCGCGGCGATATCGGCGCGGCTGTCGGGCGCGACCTCGGGCAGGATTTCAAACAGCTTGTGGATCAGCTCGCCGCGCCGGTAGCGGCCCAGACCATTGGCCTGAGCCAGTGGCGACGGCGCGCGCTCGTCTTCGTCGCGCTCCTCATCGCCCATCTGCGACACGGCGCGCCAGCGTTCGAGATCGACCTCGGCCTGCGGCACATCGTTGAGCGCGAAAGCGGGCAGGGCGACCCGTGGCGTCACGGCTTCGGCCTCCGGCGTCAGGGCGGGCGAACGCTGGCCATAGGTGCGGATGGCGGCCTCCTGCATCATCTCCTGATCGTCGAAGGGCGCGTGAAGTCGAATGACCTCCGCAGCATCATCCACCCGGCCGAAAGCCTGATCCAGCAGATCGTACCAGCCAGGGAAACGCCCGGCTTTCGGCGTCTTCTTGCCCGCAAAGCCGCACAGGGTCAGCCGGTCGCGCGCCCGCGTCAGCGCCACATACAAAAGTCGCAAGCCCTCCTGCTCGTCGCGCGCCGCCTTGTCGTCGCGCAAGGCCGCGATGCGGGCGACATCGCCTTCGCGCTTACCGGTCAGGTAAAGCTCATCCGCGCCGGTGATCAGCAGGTCGTCATTGCGCGCGCTCATGTGCTGTGGCCCGATGGGCAGGATGACCCACGGCGCCTCCAGCCCCTTGGAGCCATGCACGGTCATGACGCGCACCGACCGTGCGCCCTCCTCCTGCTCGCGCTTGACCTGCGCCGCGCGGAACTCGAACAGGTCAAGACAGGCGGCAAGCCCGCCTTCGCCCGCGCTTTCGCCTTGCAGGGCCAGCGCCAGAGTCTCCTCCAGCACGTCCTCGCACTCATCGCCGAGGCGGGTCAGGAAACGCTGCTTGATGCTGCGACCCGCCGCATCGCGGCGGTTCAGGACGCGCGACAGGAAATCGAAGCCGCTCAAGGAGCGTGACAGCCGCGCCGCCCAGGCCAGCAGGCTGCGCGCCTCGGCGAAACGCGGCGCATCGTCGCCGTGCTCCCGCAAGGCGCGCCATAGCGAGCCTGCCCGTCCATGCGCCAGGATGAACAGGTCGTCCTCGCTGAGGTCGCACAGGGGGCTGCGCAGCACGCAGGCCAGGGCCAGATCGTCCTGCTGGCGCAGGCAAAACCGCATTAGGGCGCGCAAGTCCTGAAAGGCGATATGATCGGCCAGCTTCAGCCGGTCCGCGCCCGACACCGGTACGCCCGCCATCTTCAGTTCACGGATGATATGCTCGAACAGGGCGTCGCGCTTGCGCACCAGAATCAGCACATCGCCCGCATGCAGCGGCCTTGGCGTCTCGGTCTTCTTTTCATAGACGGCGCGTCCGGCGCGGATTTCGTCGCGCACCACGCCTGCGATCTGACGCGCCAGCCGCCGGGCCGCTGGGTCACTGACCGGCTGATCGACCGGGGCGTCGAGATCATCCGCATCGCGCTCCGGCGCGTCGATGGGCTGGACCTGCGGCCACAGTTCGACAAAGCCGTGCGGGCCTTCGCGGCGCGGCTGGTGCCTGATCAGCTTGCCGGTGAAGTTGAGCGCGGCGGCAAGCTCCGGCGCGCCAAACACAGCATCGACGAAGCCGAGCAGTTCGGGCAGGGTGCGCCACGATTCGACCAGATCGGGCGCGACGAATTTTTGACCCGCCCCACGCGCCAGCGCCTCGAAGGTCTGGCTTTTTTCAAGAAAGATTTCCGGCCGCGCGCCCTGAAAGCCGTAGATGGACTGCTTTTCGTCGCCGACCGCGAAGACGGTGCGGGCGGTTTCGCTCTCGCGACCGGAATAGAATTCGCCCGACAGCGCCTCGACGATATGCCACTGGTCCTCGGACGTGTCTTGCGCCTCATCGACCAGAATATGCTCCAGTCCGCCATCGAGCTTGAACAGCACCCACAGGGACATATCGCCTGTCAGCAAGAGGGCCTTGGCGCGTTCGATCAGGTCGGAGAAGTCGAGCGCGCCCTCGGCCTGTTTGCGCGTCTGATAGATGCCGCTGAACGCGCCGAACAACAGCACCGCATCAAGCGTGTCCTGCGCGATCTCGGCGGCTTTCAGAGTCTCGATCAGCTCAAGGATGTCGCGCCCCAGCCGGTCCATCAACAGGGCGTCGGCGGCGGCGGTTTCCTTGGTGTAGGGGTTTTTGCGCGGCTCACCCTTGCCGGTCAGAAACACGCCCCGGATCAGGTCGAGATCGAAATGCCCGTCCTGATGGAAGCGCACATGCAGGTCGAGAAACGCCTGCCCGGCGTCGCGATTGGTTTTGGACGATCCGCTCGACAGGGTGGCGGCCAGATCGCGGATCACCTGCCATTCCAGCCGCGCCACATAGGCGTCGAGGCAGTCCTTCGTCGTGCAGACGCTGGCGAGACCAAGCCGCCGGAACAGCTCATCGCGCCAGTCCGCTCGCGCGGTCATCGCCTCGAACCGCTGTCGCAGCGCCTCGTGCTGCATGACGAACTGGCCAATCAGCTTTTCGAAATTGGCGGTCTTCAGTTTACGGATCAATCGCGTCCGCGCCTCGACCAGCACGTCGGGCGCATCGAGCGTGAGAAGGTCGCTGATCGCGGCTTGCGCCAGGGCGCGGCCCTTGAGATCGTCCATGATCTCGAAGGCGGGCGACAGACCGGCCTCCAGCGGGAAGCGGCGCAGCAGCTTTTCGCAAAAGGCGTGCAGGGTCTGAATCTTCAGCCCGCCCGGCGTCTCCAGAGCGCTGGCGAACAGGGCGCGGGCGCGGCCCAGATCGTGCGTCGCCTCGTCGATTCCGGCCAGATCGGCGGCCAGATCGGCGTCATCGGCGACCGCCCAGCCGCCCAGCCGCTCGAACAGGCGGCCCTGCATTTCGGCGGCGGCGGCCTTGGTGTAGGTCACGCACAGGATGCGTTCGGGCCGCGCGCCATTGAGCAGCAGCCGCGCCACGCGGTTGACCAGGGTGGAGGTCTTGCCCGATCCGGCATTGGCGGTCACGAAGACATTGGCCTTCGGATCGGCGGCCTGATTTTGCGCCTTAGCCATTCTTGTCCTCCGTCTCCGGAGTCGCGTCCTCGTCGCCCAGCACATGCCATTCGTAGAGCCGCGCCAACTGATCGTAATCGCCGCCGCGCTGCGTCATATATTGCGGCGCGACCCATGACAGATAACCGGTTCCTTCGTCGGCGAAGCGGTCGAGGCAGCGTTGCAGGCTCAAAAGCGCGGCGTCGGCGGCGGCCTCGCTGCTGATGTCCTTCTTCTGCGCCTGTC
This sequence comes from Asticcacaulis sp., assembly GCF_051956075.1. GTDB lineage: Bacteria > Pseudomonadota > Alphaproteobacteria > Caulobacterales > Caulobacteraceae > Asticcacaulis. Next base: position 61,950 of record NZ_JBQCGA010000033.1, read on the forward strand.
GCGCGCGCGTCTCATCCGGCTTGACCTGTACATAGATCAGCTCGCCGAGATCGCGTTCAGGCAGGGCCGCAAAGCCGCCGCCGCGCGCAATCGCCGCCGTCAGGGTGAGCTGCGGGTAGAAACCGGCGCTGACCGCCTTGGCGGACGGAAGCTGGCCGGTCTTGAAATCGAGAATGTCGATGCCGTCGTCGCGAACCTCGATGCGGTCGGCGCGCGCGGTCAGCCGGAACGGCCCGGCCCGGGTACTCAGGATCAGCTCGCCCTTCTGTTCGACGTGCAGGCGCGGGCGCTGTTCGCGGCGCTGCGTCTCAAAGTTTACGACCCCGCGCGCCATATCCTCAAGCAGCGGCGCCTGCATGGCCATCTGCGCGGGCGACAGCCGGGTCTTCGCCAGTTCCTCTTCGAGCATACGGGTGAGCCGCGCTACGCCCGCCTCGCCAAGCGGCGCATCCTCAAGCACAAAGCGCTCAAGGCTTTCGTGGATCGCCGTGCCGCGCTGGCGCGCCTCGACCGGCTCATTGGGCCGGTCCATCGGTTTCAGCTTCAGTATGCGCTTGGCGTAGATGGCGTAGGGGTCGCGCACCCAGGTCTCGATATCGGTGACCGGCAGCTCGCTGGGCCGGGCCGCGACGGGCGGTTTCGGGGCGGGCTGGGGGGCGGATTTGAGCGAAGCCGGTGTTTCAGGCAGGCCTGCATCAAGGGCGCGCGCGTAGGTCAGCAGTTCGGGCCGCGAGGGCAGGTCCAGCCCCGCGCCCGTACACAGGGTTTGCAGTCGCCACAGCCAGCGCGAGGCGACGGCGGGCTCGCCTTCGCGGCGTTTGCGCGTCACCAGAAAGGCTTCCGGCGCGGCGGCGGCTTGCAGGAAATCGTGCGCCGACAGGCCGGTGCGGCGCTCCGGCGTCGGCAGGCCCAGCCGCTCGCGCATAGGCCGCGACAGAAACGGATCAATCTCCGGCGCGGGCGGCCACACGCCTTCTTCCAGCCCGGCCAGGATCAGTCGGTCGGCGCTGACCAGACGCGCCTCCAGCGCGCCGAGGATCAACAGGCGCGGATGGGTGTTGCCGCCGGTGCGCACCTTGGCCTGATGCAGCAGAGCCTCCAGCACATGCACGAGGTCGGGCAGGCCATTGACTGCAAACCCTTCACCCTCGTGCAGCAGTTCGGCCAGCAAAGACGCCGCCTGCGCGCCCGGCGCCCCGGCCCACAGAGCGTCGCGCGCCAGATGTTCAGCCAAACTTACAAATACGCTTACCGACGCCGCCAGATCGTCATGGGTCGCTTCCATCACCGGACGGATCAGATCATAATAGTCCGTCCACAGACGAATTGCTTCGGCATCGGGCGTATGCGCGGCGGCGAGGGCGGCGATGACATCTTCCGGCCCGTTGGGCGTCGCCCCGCGCAAGGCGTGTTTTTCCAGTCCGCGCAGGCCGGGATGATCCTCGAACCGGCTTAAGGGATTGCCGAACAGATCGAGCAGGCGCACCGGATCGACCGGGTTTTGTAACAGGGCCAACAGATCGCTCAAAAAGCGTCCGACGGGCGCATGGGTCAGCGGTTCGCCCGCCGAGGAATCGGGTTGCAGCCCCCAGCGCGACAGCCGCGCCGCCACGCGCCGGGCCAGGTTCAGGTCGGGGGTGATCAGCGCCGCCGTCTTGTCCGGCGTCTCCAGCGTCTCGCGCATCAGAAGCGCGATCACGCTGGCCCCCTCCTCATCGCGCGCCGTCTCGATCAGGCTCAGGCCTTCCAGCCCGCGCGCTAGAATATCGCCTTCGGCTGCGCGCAGCAGCGCAATCTGGGCGCGCCAGTCCTTGGTCGCCTCGGCGGGGCGCAGCGCCTCGTTGAGCAGGCGGCGGCGCGCGTCCGGCGCGCGCGTCGTCTCCAATGAGCCGGGCCACAAGCCGATCTGGTCGCGCGTCACGCCGTTACGATCCAGCATGCGCTTCATCGTGTTCTGCGGATGCGATTCCCCGATCAGCCGCCAGGCGTCTTCGGCCAGGGACAGATCGACGCCGGGAAGCACGACGCAGCCTTTCGGCGCGCGCGCGATCACCCCGGCCAGATCGGCCATGCTGGGCGCCGAGCCGGTGGTGCCCGCCAGTACGAGCGGGGTTTGCGGCGGATGTTCCGTCCACTGATCAAGCAGCCTGCGGATCAGCGCGACCTGACGCTGCGACGGGTCCATCAGGCCCAGTTCATCCAGCCGCTGCGGCCATAGTCGCGCGGCGATGGCGAGGAAGCGCGCCGACACCTGCCAATGTTCGGCCCACGCCTCCAGCACATATTGCGCCTGACCTTCGCCCGCCACCAAGGCGTCGAGCTTGTCGCCCGCGTCGATCTCCTCCAGCGCCAGCGCATCGAAGAATTTGGCCAGGCTGTCGGCCAGATCGAGTGTGCGGCGGGCGCTCAGGTTTGCGTCATGATGCGCAGCAATCAGCCGCGCCAGCTCGAAGCGGCGGCGCAAAGACGACAGGGCCGGGGGCAGGTCGAGCGCCAGCGCGTCGAGATCGAACGGCGGCTCGCCCTCGTCAAGATCGCCGATGGCGCGGATCTGCGGCAGCAGCAGCGCGCCGCCCTTGGCCAGCCCGGAAAAGGCCCGCGCCATGGCGCGCGCGCCGCGCCGCGTGGGGGTAAGAATCTGCGCATCCGACAAGCGCTCGCTGAGGTCCGCGCTCAAACCTGCGGCGAGGTCTTTCAACACATCGCGGCCCGCCGGTATGGTGAGCCAGCGCGGGCCGGGCCTGTCGAACAGCCCGCTCATCGACCCGTCAGGCGCGCTTCGGCGGCGTCGCGCGCGGCGGGATCGCCGACATGCATCCAGTCGCCGTGCATGACCACCCCGTGCAGGCGGCCCTGCGGCGCGATCCTGCGCCAGATCTTCGCCAGCGAAAAAGCCGCTTCCGATTCATGATCGACAATGGATGGATGGGTGATATGCACGCCCATATAGTTGAGCGGCGCGGCGGGGGCGTCGCCGCGGAAGGCGAGGGCGCCCTTAGCAGCCATAAAAAAATCGCCCGCGCCGTCAAAGCCCGTGGTCTGCGCCATATGCGCCAGCAGCAGGCAGGCCGCCATCTCATCCGGCTGCCAGGCGGCGGCGAGCCGATCCAGCGCATCGTCATCGCCGGTCCAGACGCTGTCGGTATTGGCGACCCAGATCGGATCGTCGCCTAGCAGGGCGCGCGCCTTCTTCAAGCCGCCGCCGGTTTCCAGCAGGGCCGCGCGCTCGTCGGAAATGATGATGTCTAGGTCCGCGCGCGTCTTTAAGTGCGCTTCAAGCCTGTCGGCGAAATAGTGGACATTGACCACGAACCGCTTTGCGCCCGCCGCCTTGAGCCGGTCCAGCATATGATCGAGCAAGGTCTTGCCCGCCACCTCGACCAGTGATTTGGGCCGGTCGTCGGTCAGGGGCCGCATACGCGTGCCGAGCCCGGCGGCCAGGATAAAGGCGGTTTCGGGCGCGTGTTTCATGCGGCAATGCGCTCCGCAAAACCGTGGCGGTTGAACCAGCCGAGCAGCCCCTCCATGCCGGGTTGACGTAGGTTTCTGCCGATATGCCGCCACATGCGCGGCATGAAGGCTGCGTATTTCGGCTTGGAATCGCGCACCACAAGGCGCGCGAAAATGCCGAGAATGCGCGCTTCGTTCAGCGTCGCCAATGCCGCATAATCTTTCATGAAGGCGTCGCGGTCGATGTGCGGACGCAGCGAGAAATAGTGGTCGAGCGCGGCGGCTTCCAGCTCCGGCGCGACATCGCGGCGCGCATCCTGCAACAGCGACAGCAAGTCCCAGCTCGGATGGGCGCGCAGACAGTCCTGAAAGTCAATCATGCCGACGCGCGCTGCGCCGTCGCGGCCCGGCAGCCATAAAAGGTTCTCGGCGTGATAATCGCGGTGGATGAAGGCGGTGGCTCCGGCCTCGGCGCGCTGGCGCAGGGGCGACCACAAAGCCTCCCATTCAGCGGCCGCCTCATCGCTGATGCGCGCGCTGGCGTCGAATTTTGGCAACCATTCGATGAACAGGTCCGCGCCCGTTTTCAGCGCCAGATCGTCATAGGAGAGCAGAGGCCAGCCATATTCGCCCTCCGGCGACAGCACTTCGGGCGGGGTCAGCTCATGCAGCCACGCCTGCGCCTCGATGGCGGAAAGATAAAGCGGCGTCTCGTCCTGACCGCGTTCGATCAGGCGCGCGAACAGATCATCGCCCAGGTCTTCGCTGATCAGGAGGCCGTTGGCGGCGTCCACCTCGTAAATCTCCGGCGCCGACAGACCTTGCGCGCGCAGATAGTTGGAGGCGGCGACAAAGGCCTTGATCCGGCCCGCCGCCAGGCGCGCCATCGCATTATAGCCGGAGGCGCGGCGCTCGTCTTCGGTTTCATGCAGACGGCACGGCTGGCTCTCCAGCGCGGGCGGTTGGTCCATCAGCATGAAGGTCTTGCCATCATCGCGCGTCAGCCGCTCATAGCGCCGCGTCGAGGCGTCACCCGGCAGGGGCTGACGTTGCGCGTCGGCGAATCCGGCGCTGAGCAGGAAGCCTTGTTTGATCGCTTCCCGGTCGATCGTGTCGTTCATAAAATGTCCCTGAACCGGCCCATCGGCGTAATGGTGGCGATCCGCCCCTTGCCTGTGTCCGCAGAATTGGTCTTATCGGCCTGTTCTAGGCTGATCTCCAGCCGGTCGTCAAAGCCCAAATGGCCAAGGCGGTCCGGCCATTCGATCAGCAGGACGGAACTGGGCAGAAGCTCGTCCAGACCCAGCTCATAGGCCTCCTCCGGGTCGGTCAGGCGATAGAGGTCAAGATGCGCGATATCGAAATCGGGCGCCGCGTACATCTGCATCAGGGTGAAGGTCGGCGAGGGGACGTCCTGATCGGGCGAGGTCAGGGCGCGGATCAAACCGCGCGCCAGCGACGACTTGCCCATGCCCAAGTCGCCGCGCAGGTAAACCACATCGCCCGCGCGCAAACGCGGCGCCAGTTCGGCGCCGAGGCGCAAGGTGGCGGCTTCATCGGACAGATGACGACGGTGCGGGGTTTCGGCGTCAGGTTCGGTCGTCATAAGGCGCATCCGGATTGAGCGTGAGCGTGCGCTCGACATAGGTTTTCAGGCGCTCGACGTCGAGATCGTCCGTATTCGGATCAATAATCGGGCCGAGGCTGAGATCGAAGCGCCTGCCCGCCTTGTTGAGGAATTCGTGGAACAGGGTGATGTCGCGCAATTCCTGCGAAAAGCGGTTGAACAGGTGGAACCAGACCGAATCCGGCCCTGACAGATGCGCCGGGATGAGCGGCGCGTCATATTTCTGCGCCAGCGACACGCAGCTTCCGGCCCAGGGCGGATCGCACAACGCCCCCGACGCATCGCGTCGCGCCAGCCGTCCGGCGGGAAACATCACCACGCAGGCTTCGCGCTCAAAGGCGTCTTTCGCGGCCTGTAAAGTGATGCGCGTCTTGTCGCGCGTGCGTTTGGCCTCGACCCATTCGACCGGGATCAGGCTGTCGATAAAGCGCGGATTGACCCGCAGCGCGTCGGCATTGGCGAAGAAGACGATATCTTTGCGGCGGCGTTTCAGCGCGTCGCGCACCGCGATGCCGTCGGCGATGCCGGTCGGATGATTACAGACGACCAGGCAGCGACCGGTTTGCGGCAGGCGGTCCAGCCTGCGCGCCGCGACCGCCAGCGACAGCAGGCGCGAGACGTAATCGAGCGCGTCCTCGCCGTTCAATTGCGCCACCGCGTCGGCCATGCGAACCGCCTTAGGATAGCCGAGCAGCTTATAGAGCGGCGGCTTGACGAACGGCCAGAGCGGGCTTGTGACCAGCCTCGGCGCCCGCTCATAGATCAGTTCGTCAACAATATGCATTCCGTCTGATCTGGCGTAATTTCGTGAGCTTGGCAAGGCGCGCGCGAGCGTCTAACCTGTGCGCATGACCACGCCCTTCCCCAAGTCCGGCCACAGGCCCGAAAGCGAAGACCGCCGCCACCCCAAGGCGTTTTTTCCCTATCTGCTACTTTGGGCGGTCTGCCTGGCTTCGCTGGCCTTTGCGGCCATGATGCTGGTGGTGCTGTCTTAACGCTTTGCCAGAACGCCGTTAACCATTATAGTCGCGACCCTGTGGAGCGCCGCTTCAGGCGCGGAGGGGATGCGGATGAGCCGGAAAGCCATCTTGTGGGCCATGGCCCTTGTGGTGATCGTACCCGCCCTGATCGGCGGTGGTTACTGGATCTGGTGGGACCAGGTCGAGAAGTACGCGCCCGTCACCCTTTCAAATCCCGACGACGTTTCAGCCATCCAGTCCATGCTGGACCGCGTCGATTATGTCTCGCCCAATGGTCCCGCCAATGCTTCGGCGCGCTGGGTCTATCTGATCGGCTATCGCAACTGCGCGCCTTGCAACGCTTATCAGCGCAGCGAATTCGCCACCTTGCAGGCGGCGGGCGTCGACACGCGCGTGGTGATGTTCGCGCGGCCCGATGACGGCGCGCAGAAGCAATCGACGCCGGAGGAGCGTTCGACCATAGCCGAACTGTGGCTGAACCGAAGCTGGCCGCTTTATCTGCAATGGTTCAACGCGCCCGAAGGCGACTGGAAGGCGACGGGTCTGCCCGTGGCCGACGACGATATGGCGCGCTCCGGCGTGGTCTGGGCGTCGCGCGAATTCGTTTCCGAGCTGACGCCGGTTTTAAGCCGCAACCGCATCAATACCAGCTATCCGCTGGTCATCTGGCGCGACGCCAATCATCAGTTGCGCGTCTGCGCCTGCGCCAGCGACAAGGCCTATCACTTCCTCCGCGAGGATTTCGGCGTCAAGGGCGATCTGGAGCAGGCGGCGCAGAGCCTGATCGACCTGCCCGGCAAGCTGATCAGCAGCGCCACATCAACGAGCGCCGCGCCCGCCAACGACGGCCCGGACGGGCAGATGCAATAGGTTAATCACCACGAAAAACACGAAAAGACTACGAAAGCGTCGCAGCGAAACGGTGATCTCTTTTCATACAGTAAAGACGCTCCGCGCACCTACGAGCAGAGTCCTTTCGTGCTTTTCGTGGTAAAAAATAACCCCCGCTAGCGTGGCCAGCGGGGGTGTCGTTTCAGATCAATCTGAAAAGCTTAGGCTTCGGCGTCAGGATTGCCGGAAGCTTCGGCGGCGGCCATCTGGGCGCGCAGCTCGGCGCCCTTGGAGCCGCGCGTCGAGTTCATCGAACGCTCGGTGATACGGGCCGACTTGCCGCGACGGTCGCGCAGGTAATAGAGCTTGGCGCGACGCACGACGCCGCGACGCTTGACTTCGATGGATTCGATGTTCGGCGACAGGATCGGGAACTTGCGCTCGACGCCTTCGCCGAACGAGATCTTGCGCACTGTGAAGGTTTCGTTGATGCCCGAACCCGCGCGCGCAATGCAGACGCCTTCGAAGGCCTGGACGCGTTCACGGTCGCCTTCCTTGATCTTGACGTTGATGCGCAGCGTGTCGCCGGGCTGGAATTGCGGGAAGGTCTTGTCGCCTTTCAGCTTGGCGACTTCTTCGGCTTCGATCTGTTGAAGCAGGTTCATAATGATTACCTTTCTGAGGCTTACTTCCGTTGGGAAGCGCCGTTTGCCTGTAAGTTGGAAAGATAGGCCTCCCACAGATCGGGCCGCCGCTCCTTCGTTGTCGCCTCTCTTTGCTGCTGCTTCCATTGCGCCATCTTCTTATGGTCGCCGGATAACAGCACTTCGGGGATGTCGAGGCCCTCGAAGGTCCGCGGTCTTGTGAACTGCGGCTCCTCAAGGAGACCATCCTCAAAACTTTCGCGCTCCAGACTGGCCGCCGCCCCCAGAACGCCGGGGAGCAGACGCACAACCGCCTCAATCGCCACCATCGCCGCCGCTTCGCCGCCCGCCAGGACCGCGTCGCCGACGCTGATTTCCTCAAATCCGCGCGCGTCGAGCACGCGCTGATCCACCCCTTCAAAGCGACCGCACAAGACGATCAGCCCATCGGCCTTCGCCCATTCGCGCACCTTGTCCTGCGTGAGCCTCCGGCCGCGCGCGCTCATATAGACGAGCCGCTTTCCGGAAACATCAAGCGAATCAAGCGCTTTGGCGATCACATCCGCCTTGAGCACCTGACCCGGCCCGCCGCCAGCGGGGGTGTCGTCAAGAAAGCCGCGCTTATCGCTTGAAAAGTTACGAATGTCCAGTGTTTCCAAGGCCCAGAGCGCGGATTCTTTCCACGCCGTACCGATCAGCGACACACCGAGCGGCCCCGGAAAGGCTTCCGGGAACATGGTCATCACCGTGACCGTGTAGGGGGAGGGCGCGTCAATGTCGGACATGGCCGCGCCCCTTAGCACACCTGAACTTCGGCGCAAACCGTCAATAGGTCAGCTTCAGGCTGACGCCATAGGTGCGCGGCGCGCCCAGAAAGGCGTCATAGCTGCCCGACTGGAACGGCGCGGCGAAGGCGACCTGCTCATAGGTCACATCCGTCAGGTTGCGGCTCCACAGGGCCAGCGCCCAGCCCTGATCGGGCCGACTGAGTTCGACCTGGCCGGTCAGCAGGGTATAGGCCTTCTGTTCCTTGATCGGATTGAGGTCCGAGCCGGTATTGTAGGCGCTGTTGTACTTGGCGCTGAGGGAGGCGTTCAGCACCAGATTGCCGAACTTGCGCGTATAGGCGCCGCCATAGGCGCCCGACCATTTCGGCGCGAAGGAGGCGGTTCCGTTCGCAATCAGCGGCAGGCCCGGCACGGTCTCAGGACCGAACTTGGCGTCGTCATAGGTCAGGCCTGCGTCGAAGCTGAAGTCGCCGACATAGTAGCGTCCATCGAGCTCCACACCCTTCGAGCGCAGATGCGGCACCGAATAGACCAGGAAGGTCGTGCCGAGATAGGTGTTGAGCTGGAAGTTGCGGAAGCTCTCGTCAAAGGCGGCCAGATTGGCGCTCAGATGGTTGCCGAACCAGCGCCCTTTGATTCCGATTTCAGACGAGCGCGAGGTTTCCGGTTTGAACGAGGAATCGCGGTCCACCGTCATATCGGGATTCTGCTCACGGTCGAGATTGAAGCCCGTGCCCTTCCAACCGGTCGCATAGGACGCATAGGCCATCAGGTTCGGCGTCGCCTGCCATTTCAGGCGCAGCGAGCCGGTGGTCGCATCCTCGGCATTGCGCTGATAAAGCGTCAGATTGTTATAGGCCGGATTTGACCATGGCAGGCACAGCACGCCCTTGCCGCCGCTGGCCAGCGAACAGGCCAGGCCGTTATCGGAGTTGGTAAAGCGGCTGACGACGCGCTTGGTCTGGTGGTTCCAGCGCAGGCCGCCCAGCAGGGTCAGGCTGTCGGCCAGCTTCCACTCGCCATGACCGAAGACGGCGAAATTGTGCTCATGCTGGTCGTAAGAGTCGTGGCTGCCCTGACCTTCGACGAAGGACTGGCCGACCGGCAGGCCGGTATAGCCCGCCACCTTGGCCAGGCTGGACCCGCCTGACAAAAGCAGGCTGACATAGGATTCATAATCCGCGCCATAGAGCGTCTCGTCGTGGCGCGTCAGCTCGCTCTGGTCGAGATAGAGGCCCGCCATCCAGTTGTAACGCGCACCGCTTCCGTTCAGACGCACCTCTTGGGAAAAGGTGTCGAAGCGGTTTCGCAGGCCGCCCGGATCGCGATAGAGGATGTCGGCGGCGGTGAAGTCGCCGTCATAGCCATTGGCGTGGTCCCAGTGACGCACAGCGGTGATCGAGGTGAGCTGGATCGCATCGTTCAGCTGGAGATCGAACTGCGCAGACACGCCGCCATCCTTCAGACGCTGGGGCAGGGGGCGGTTCGACCACACCTGTCTGGTCTTGGGGTCGGCGACCGAAGCCGTGCCGTCGCCGCCCGCCAGACTGTCGATATAGCCCTTTGTGCCGCCGACGGCGATGCTGACCGCCGCGCAACAGGCCTCGTCGCGGTCGGTATAGTCGGCAATCAGGCGCAAAGAGGCGCGGTCGTTCGGCACGTAAAGCAATTGCCCGCGCGCCGACCAGTAGTTCTGATCGCCGTCATCGCTGCGCGTCGCCGGACCATTGCCGACATGGACCTTATATTGGCCGTCGCGTTTACGCTTGGTCACGAACAGCGACCCGGCCCAGGCGTCGCTGAGCTTACCCGTAGTGTAGAGCGAGACGCCATAGGCGCCCATATTGCCGGCATCGAGCGTCACCTCGGTCTGCGGCGTAAAGGACGGCAGCTTTGACACCACCTGAATCACGCCCGCCGAAGCGCCCTTGCCATAGACGTCCGACTGCGGGCCTTTCAGGATTTCGATGCGGTCCAGCGGACCCAGATCGCTCATCGCCGTAGCGGTGCGGGCGCGCGACACGCCGTCGATCACCACGCCGACCGAGGAATCTAGCCCCGGATTGTCGCCGACCGTGCCGACGCCGCGCAGCCGCGCCGTCACCTGCGCCTCATTGGCGTCGGCGATGACGAACAGGGACGGGGTGAGGGTTTGCAGGTCGCGCAGGTCGTGCGCCTGCGCCCGTTCCATCTGCTCGCCGCTGACCACGCTGATCGCCAGCGGCGTCTGACGCAGAGGTTCGGGCCGCTTTTGCGCGGTGACGATCACCTCGGTGATGTCATGGCCCGCCTGCTGCGCATAGGCATGCGGCGCCAGCAGGACAGTCGCAGAAGACAGGGCGGTGAAAACCATCAGACGTGACGACGACGACAACAGAAGAGGCATGGAACCATCTCGAATAACACCCCCAAGGGGGCCGGAATGCGCCGCCCCTAGTCGCTTTGCTCCGCCTTCGCAAGCGCGCAAAACGTGTGCGTCGGCAAACTTGACCTTAGGTAAGCTTGAAAGCGTTGCGCGGCAAAGAAAACGAAACCGCTGTTATCTGAAGGATATCGCGCTTTTGCGTCAACTGTGTCCGGCATACGACACAGAAACTTGACCGTTGCGGACGGACGTGTTTCCCTCCAATGCGAGCGCATCAGGGGCGCTTCCGGTCCGCGGGCAGGGATTTTCCCACCTCAATTTCGACTGACCTTCACAAGCCTTCTTTCGGCCCGTCGCGCGGACACCGGGCAGACAGGAAAGAGGTTTGTCATGACATCCATCTCCCAACTCAATCTCGACTATTATCGCAAGCAGGCCAAGGCCTTGCTGAAATCCGCGCGCGCGGGCGACGCCGAAGCCCTGGCGCGTTTCGCCAAGGACGATCCTCTGGGTGATCTGGCCCTGCACGACGCCCAGCGCATCATCGCCCGCGAGCAGGGCTTTGCGAGCTGGCCGAAATTCCACGCCTTTATTGAGCAATCGAAGCTCGACGCCCGCGATCTGGTGGCGCGTTTCGTCGATGCGGCGACCTCGGACGGCCAGCGCGCGCGGCAGATGTTGCAGGACCATCCCGAACTGAAGCACGGCGGGCTTTACGCCTGGCTGGTTCTGGGCGGCAATAAGGGCGTGGCGGCGGCGCTGGCCAAACGGCCCGACATCGTCAACGCTAAGATCGGCCCGGAAAAGGTCGAGCCCTTGGTCTATGCCTGCTTCTCACGCTTCGGTCATGCGCGTTCGAAGCGCGCGCCTCATCTGGCGGAGACGGTGCGATTGCTGCTGGCGGCGGGCGCGGACCCGAACACGAGCATCCCTTCCGAATACGGGCCTCTGTCGTGCCTATATGCCGCGTCGGGCATTCTCGGTAATATTGAGATGACGCGGCTGCTGCTCGAGGCGGGGGCCAATCCGAACGATGGCGAGTCACTCTATCATGCCACGGAACAGCCGGATCATGGCTGCCTGAAGCTGCTGCTGGCGCACGGGGCCGATATCGAAAAGGGCAACGCCATCAAACATATGCTCGACCGCGAAGACCCGGAAGGGCTGCAAATTCTACTTGACGCCGGGGGCGATCCCAATCTGGCCAATCCGCAGGGCGCGACCGGTCTGCACTGGGCGGTGATGCGCGGGCGCTCGGCGCGGATCGTTTCCATGCTGCTCGATGCGGGCGCCGATGTGGATGCAAAGCGCATGGATGGGCGCACCGCCTATGCTATGGCGCTGGCCAGCGGGCAGACGCAGATCGCTGACCTTCTGGCGGCGCGCGGCGCGGACACGGGCCTCAATCCGGTGGACGCCTTTATCGCCGGGCGCGGTCCGGCCCCGCAAGGGTTGGCGGACAGCCCGGCGGCGGCGCATCTGATGGTCGAATTGGTTGAACGCGGGAATGTCGCGGGAGTGGAAGCCCTGTTGCAGGCCGGTGTATCGCCGGATGTGCGCGGCGGCATGGGCGAGACGCCGCTGCACTGGGCGTGCTGGAAAGGCAATGCCGACCTGATCCGCGTTCTGCTGGCGCACGGCGCGCCGCTCGATGCACAGGAGACAACCTATAAGGCGACGCCGCCGGGCTGGCTGCATCACGGTTCGACCAACTGTCGTGAGGGCGACTATGCTGAGGGGGCGCGCCTTTTGCTGGCCGCGGGTGTGCGCGAATGGACCGAGCCGAGCGGTAACGATGCGATGGACGGCGTTCTGCGTGAAGCGGGATTATTTTGACGCATATGTCAAAATATGCTAGATTTATGCTTTAGATGCGAAGGAGTCTAGCCATGCCCCATGACAAAAAACGGGCGTTGCGCGCAGGTCCGGCGGCGTCCATAGCGCCGGACCTGACCAACAGCCTCGCCATCGCCTTTTACGCCGCGATCTGGACCGTCGCTGCCACTCTGGTGGCGCTCGTCTTCTTTAAATAGGCGACAGACAGCGCCGGAACGAGACGGTTCCGACGCTGTTTTCTATGAGAACACCACGGTCTTGCCGCCATTGATCAGCACGCGGCGCTCGACGTGCCAGGTCACGGCGCGCGCCAGAACACGCGCCTCGATATCCTGACCGATGACGACAAGCTGCTCCGGCGTGTGGCCGTGATGCACACGCTGCACGTCCTGCTCGATGATCGGGCCTTCGTCGAGGTCCGAGGTGACGTAGTGGGCGGTGGCGCCGATGATCTTGACGCCGCGCGCATGCGCCTGATGGTAGGGCTTGGCGCCTTTGAACGACGGCAGAAAAGAATGATGGATATTGATGCAGCGCCCTTGCAGCCGCCGCGCCAGATCGTCGCTTAAGATCTGCATATAGCGCGCCAGCACCACCAGGTCGGCGCGCTGCTCTTCGATCAGGGCCAGCAACGCCGCCTCCTGCTCAGCCTTATTGGTCTTGCTGACCGGCAGATGCACATAAGGCACGCCATTCCATTCGACGAAGGAGCGCATATCCTCATGGTTGGAGATGACGCAGGCGATCTCGACCGGCAACTGGCCGGAGCGCCAGCGGTGCAGCAATTCGTACAGGCAGTGGCCGAACTTCGACACGGCGATGACCACGCGAGGCTTGATCGACAGGTTATGGATCGACCAGTCCATGCTGAAACGGTGGGCGATCGGCTTGAAGCCGTCGCGTAAGGTGTCCATCGGCGGCATTTTCGGCCCGGCCTGTTTGAACACCACGCGGACATAGAAGGTGTCGCCTTCGGAATCGTTGAACTGGTTGGATTCAACGATGGAGATGTCGTTGTCGTTGAGATAACCCGATACCGCTGCGACAATGCCGCGCGTATCCGGGCACTTGATGATCAGGACGTGGTGGGACGGGTCGAAGTCGGTGCTTTGGCTCATAAAGGCGCTATAGCATCAAAGTCTTATCGAAGGCGAAGGTTTCAGGGGAAAGCAAACCAGGGGGAAGCAAAAAAGATGCGGGGCCAACTGACCCCGCACCCCGGAAGTTTCAAATCATGGCGCGCTTTACAGCGTGCGCTTGATCTCTTCGACCGTGAAGCATTCGATGAAGTCGCCGGCCTTCAGATCCTGGAAGCCGTTGAACGCCATGCCGCATTCCTGGCCGACCACCACTTCATTGACTTCGTCCTTGAAGCGCTTGAGGGTGGACAGAACGCCCATTTCCTGAATGACGACATTGTCGCGCAGGATGCGGATGCGCGCGCCCTTCTGTACGCGGCCTTCGGTGACGCGGCAGACCGCGACCTTGCCCACCTTGGAGATGTCGAACACCTCCAGGATTTCGGCGTTGCCGAGGAAGGTTTCGCGCTGGATCGGGGCCAGGAGGCCCGACATGACGCCCTTGATGTCGTCGATCAGGTCGTAGATGATCGCATAGTAGCGGATCTCCACGCCTTCACGTTCGGCCAGATCGCGCGCCTGCTTGCCGGCGCGGACGTTGAAGCCGATGATCGGCGCGTTCGAGCCCTTGGCCAGTTGCACGTCCGACTCAGTGATGGCGCCGGCCCCCGAATGGATGACGCGAGCGCGCACCTCATCGGTGCCCAGCTTGTCGAGCGAGCCGACAATCGCCTCGGCCGAACCCTGCACATCCGCCTTGATGATGAGCTGGACTTCCTTGGCCTTGTTGGCCGCCAGTTTCGACATCATGTCGGTGAGCGACACGGCCCCGACGGGCGCCATTGTCTTTTCACGCCGCAGGCGTTCGCGGTACTCGGTGATTTCGCGCGCGCGGGCTTCGTTTTCGACCACGGCGACCGCCTCGCCCGGATCGGGCGCGTTGTTCAGACCGAGAATCTCCACCGGCATGGACGGACCAGCCTCAGTCAACTGCTCGTCGCGTTCATTGATCAGGGCGCGTACGCGGCCATAGGCGGCGCCCGCGACGATGATATCGCCGCGCTTGAGCGTGCCGCGCTTGACCAGAACCGTGGCCACCGGACCGCGACCCTTGTCGAGCTTGGCCTCGATCACCACGCCCTCGGCGGTGCGGTCGGGATTGGCGCGCAGGTCCAGAACCTCGGCCTGCAACAGGATGGCTTCGATGAGCTGGTCGAGGCCCTGACCGGTCTTGGCCGAAACCTCAACCACCTGGGTGTCGCCGCCCAGCGATTCCACCACGACCTCGTGTTGCAGAAGCTCGTTGATGATGTTCTGCGGCTTGGCGTCCGGCTTGTCGATCTTGTTGATCGCCACGATCATCGGCGTACCCGCGGCGCGGGCGTGGTTGATCGCCTCGACCGTCTGGGGCATGACGCCGTCATCGGCGGCCACGACCAGCACGACAATGTCGGTGACGTTGGCGCCGCGCGCGCGCATGGCCGAGAAGGCCGCGTGGCCCGGCGTATCGAGGAAGGTGACGCGGTCGCCCGACGCCACCCGCACCTGATAGGCGCCGATATGCTGGGTGATGCCGCCGGCTTCGCCGCCTGCCGTATCGGTCTTGCGCAGGGCGTCCAGAAGCGAGGTCTTGCCGTGATCGACGTGACCCATGACGGCCACGACCGGCGGACGCGGCTGCGTGTCGTCCTCGTGGTCGTCGGCGTCGATAAAGCCTTCCAGAACATCGGACTCGGACACGCGCCTGACCGTGTGGCCGAATTCCGACGCTACCAGTTCGGCGGTGTCGGTGTCGATCACATCATTGATCTTGAGCATCATGCCCTGCTTCATCAGCATCTTGATGATATCAACGGCGCGCACGGCCATCCGGTTGGACAGCTCCTGCACCGTGATGACGTCAGGGATGACGACTTCGCGTGAGACGCGCGCCTGCTCGACCTGATGGCCCTTGCGCTTTTCGCGTTCGCGTTCGCGGGCGCGGCGCACCGAGGCCAGCGAGCGCATGCGGTCGGCGGCGCCTTCGTCGTCTCCGACCACGGCCTGCAGGGTCAGGCGGCCTTCGCGGCGCTTGGGCTCGCCGCGCGTTTGCGACACGGCCTTGCTGGGCGCGCCCAGCTTGCCGCGCTTCACGCCGCTGCGGGCGTCATCATCATCGATGGTCTTGCGCGCATCCAGCGCCTTGTTGCTGACGCCCGCGCCGCGCGATGAGCGGATACGGTCCACTTCCGGCGTTGAAGGCGCATTGGCGGCCACGCCGGGCGCAGCGCGCGGCGGACGCGGCGAATTGGCGCTGTAGCGCACGGTCTCGCCGGGACGCGACGGGCGGTCGCCGCGTGGCCCTTGAGAACGGTCGCCCTGCGGACGATCGCCCTGAGGCCTGTCGCTGCGGGGGCGGTCGCCTTGCGGACGATCACCTTGCGGACGCTCGGTACGCTGACCCCAGGCCGGACGATCGCCGCGCGGACGATCGCCCTGAGGTCTGTCGCCGCGTGGGCGGTCGCCCTGAGGACGCTCAGATTGGGGACGATCAGATTGCGGACGATCGCTGCGCTGACCCCAGGCCGGACGGTCGCCCTGCGGACGATCTCCACGCGGGCGGTCGGACTGCGGGCGGTCCCCTTGCGGGCGTTCACTGCGCGGGCGATCGGCTTGCGGACGCGGCGCTGCGGCCTGCGGCGCGGCGGAGGCTTCCACAGGCTTGGGCGCGGGGGCTTCCGTCGGCTTGACATCGGCTTTAGGGGCTTCGGGCGCCTCGATTTTCGGCGCTTCCGGCGTAGCGGGCTTGGCCGGGGCGGCCTGAGCCTGCGCGCTTTCGCGGGCGGCGGCGGCGCGGGCCTCGGCGTCACGGCGCTGCTGTTCGGCCAGAGCGGCCTGAATCGCGCGCTGACGGGCTTCCTGCTCCTCACGGCGCAGACCGCCAGCGGAGCCGCCACCCGAAGCGCCGGAGTCGCGCGCTTGGCTCGGCGCCGGACGCTGGCCCTGCGGACGGCCCAGATTCAGATCGACACTGGGGCGCACATGCGGCGACGCGCCGACGGGCGGCGCGCCGATGCGGCGTTTGGTTTCCACCACCACGGTCTTGGAGCGGCCATGGCTGAAACTCTGCTTCACGGTGCCGCTGGCCACATTGCCTGCGGCGCGCGGCTTCAGCGTCAGCGGCGCGCGCTCAGGGCGCGAAGCATCGCCGCCGTGTGGGGTGTTGGTCTTGTCGTCTTTTCCGTCGCTCATCCGGCTCTATAACTATCTCTTTGAGGCGGTCATCCCAGCCTCGTCTTCAAAAACTGTCGCCGCCGCCGCATATGCAGTCGGTAGCTTTCCGAAACTCGTTAATCCGCTTAATCGCCTGCGGATAAATCACCCTGACCGTGTGGCGTCAAGGTGGGGCGGCGCTTTTAAATCCGTGTCACGGCCCATCCTCCCGTGAACTGGCCGCCCATGACGGCGAAATCAAAGGTTCAAATCCGGCCAGACGCTGCATCTCCGCCGCCCAGCGCTGCACGCGGCGACCGGGCAGAAGCGCGGCATGAACGGCGTTCTCCTGACCGAGCGCCACGCTTAACGCGTCATTGTCGAAGCAACCGCAGATTTCCGGCGCCGGGTTTTGCGACCGCGCCGCCGCCAGCAGCCGTTTGCGACCGTCCTCGGCGCCATTGGACGCTTCGATCAGCCAGGCGCATTTGCCGCCCTTGATCGCGGCTAGCACCTTTTCAAAGCCATTGATAATCAGGCCTTCGCGCCGCGCCAGACCCAGAAGGTCGAGACAGCGCCGCCGCAAAAGATCGTGGACAAGGGCGATGAGGTCCGGCCCCGCCTTGATCTGACGTTTGGCCGCACGACTGAATATGTTCTTTTTGATCGCGATTTCAAGGCTGGCGCGATCTGACGCCACCCACATGCCGCGTCCGGGCAGCTTGTGCGCGAGATCGGGCGTCAGGACGCCGTCGGGC
Source organism: Asticcacaulis sp. (assembly GCF_051956075.1). Classification (GTDB taxonomy): domain Bacteria; phylum Pseudomonadota; class Alphaproteobacteria; order Caulobacterales; family Caulobacteraceae; genus Asticcacaulis. The sequence goes on from NZ_JBQCGA010000033.1 coordinate 79,500, forward strand.
GAAACAACAAAGCGGATCAGGCCGTCCGCATCCACGGAACGGCCTGAGGCGATGTCGCGGCGCATCAGGATGCGGCCCAAAATACGACCGCGCGAATCTTCGCACAGCACCTCGACGCCCGTTGCTTCGTCAGCAACGGGGCCGGGGTCGATAAGGTTCAGATGTGCGGGCTCATTGTTCGAGTTCGGCGACGTCGTCATTCGTCTCGCCCTCCTCGTCATAAACCGCGTCTTCGGCGTCATCTTCAACGACCGGCGCCTCGATCCAGCCCGCCGCGATGCGCGCGTTCAGGATCAGGTTTTCAGCGTCGGGCACGGACAGATTGAAGGTTTCCAGCGCGCCGGGGACGCGTACACGCTCGCCGCCCTTTTGCTCGAAGCCGCCGCGGATTTCGTCGGTCGCCAGGTCCGCCAGGTCTTCCAGCGTCTTCACGCCAGCTTCGCCCAGCGCCACCGCCATCGGCAGGGTGACGCCCGGCACCGCCAGAACCTCGTCCTCGACGCCCAGCTCGCGGCGTTTGGCGTCCTGCTCGGCGGCTTCCTTTTCGAGGAAGTCGCGGGCGCGCGCCTGCAATTCCTGCGCGGTGTCCTCATCGAAGCCCTCGATGCTGGCGATTTCACCCTCATCGACATAGGCCAGATCCTCGACCGTCGAGAAGCCTTCGGTGACCAGAAGCTGCGCGATGACCTCATCGACGTCGAGCGCTTCCTGGAACAGGGCGGTGCGCTCGGCGAATTCCTTCTGACGGCGCTCCGAATCCTGGGTTTCGGTGATGATGTCGATCTGCCAGCCGGTCAGTTGCGAGGCCAGACGGACATTCTGGCCGCGGCGGCCGATGGCCAGCGACAATTGCTCGTCCGGCACCACGACCTCGACGCGGTCTTCTTCTTCGTCCAGCACCACCTTGGAGACTTCCGCCGGGGCCAGGGCGTTGACGATGAAGGTCGCTTCGTCCGGCGACCACTGGATGATGTCGATCTTTTCACCCTGCAATTCGGCCACGACCGCCTGAACGCGCGAACCGCGCATACCGACGCAGGCCCCGACCGGATCGATCGAATTGTCGTTGGAGAGCACGGCCATCTTGGCGCGCGAACCCGGATCGCGGGCCACCGATTTGATTTCGATCACGCCGTCATAGATTTCCGGCACTTCCTGCGCGAACAGCTTGGCCATGAAGCCGCCGTGGGCGCGCGACAGCATGATCTGCGGCCCCTTGGTCTCGCGGCGCACATCATAGATGTAGGCGCGGATACGGTCATTGACCTGGAAGGCTTCTCGCGGGATCGACTGGTCGCGGCGCATAATGCCTTCGCCCTTGCCGAGATCGACGATGACATTGCCGTATTCGACGCGGCGCACCGTGCCGTTGACGATATCGCCGACGCGGTCCTTATATTCGTCGTACTGATGCTCGCGCTCGGCCTCGCGCACCTTATGGGTGACAACCTGACGCGCCATCTGGGTCTGGACGCGGCCCAGTTCGAACGGCGGCAGCACCTCGACATATTCCTTGCCGACAAAGGCCTCCTTATCGTCGCGCAGGGCGTCGGTCAGGGTCTTTTGCGCGTATTCGTTCTCCAGCAGCTCGTCTTCGACGACCGTGGTGACGCGGGTGATGGTCATTTCGCCGGTGCGCGGATCGATATGGACGCGGATGTCGTGATCGGCGCCGTAACGCGAACGCGCCGCCTTCTGGATCGCTTCCTCGATGGAGGCGATCACCACGGACTTGTCGATCGCCTTTTCGCGCGCGACGGCTTCTGCGATCTGCAGCAGTTCCTGGCGGTTGGCGCTGATACCGGTAAAGCTCATGGCTTAGTCCTCTTCATCGTCATTGGCGACGTCATCTTCAAAATCGTCGTCGCCGAAATCTTCATCTTCATCTTCATCGTCGCCGCGGGCCGCGCGGGCCTCGGCGCCGCGTTTCATCAGTTCGTCGGTCAGGACCAGCTTGGCCTCGACGATCCAGGCGAATGGGATCATGGCCGTCTCGGCCTCGCCTTCGAGGTCGATGGCGATATGGTCATCCTCGATTCCGGCCAGCACGCCGCGAAAGCGCTTGCGCCCCTCGGCCAGACGGTCCAGCTCGATGCGCGCCTCAAGCCCTTCATAGGCCTCGAAGTCCTCAAGGCGGGTCAGGGGACGGTCTATGCCGGGCGACGACACTTCGAGCACGAATTCGCCGGGGATCGGATCGGCCTCGTCGATCAAGGCCGAGATCGCCCGCGACAGGCGCGCACATTCATTGACATCGATGTCGCCGTCCGACTTGCGCTCGGCCATAATCTGCAAACGGCGCGCCCCGCCAGCGCGGCTGGAGCCCATCATGCGGATGCGCACAATGTTCAGCCCCTGCGCCTCGGCGATGGGGTCGAACAGCTCGATCAGCTTGCGGTCTTCGGCGGTCTTGGCGCGCATCAGGTCCAGATTCAGATAATAAAAAAAGCGGCGAGCCGCTGTGGCCGCCGCCGAAGCCTTGCGGCTGTCGGACAATGTTGAAACACTTTATAGGCGCATCATGTTCGTTTGCCAAGCGCTGATTTGGCTAAAGGTTTTCGCCATAAAAAACAGGAAAAGGCGCGAAATCCGCGCCTAGCGTCTGACTGTCTATGTTTATTGGAACCACGGAAGACACGGAAAACACGGACGATCTTGTGACGCCGCGTAGCGGCATTTCCGTGTTTTCCGTGTTTTCCGTGGTTTAAAAACGACCGTCAGACGACCAGCGGCCGGTAAGACGCTACGCGCGGATTTCGTGTCCTTTCACGCCTTTAGTGTCAAAAAAATCAACGCCGCGCGAAATCGAAGAACACCGGCTTGCAGTCGCCCAGCCCCTTGGTTTCGTAACGCGTGGTGACATGGTCGGCGGGCGGCTGCGTCCAGTCATCGGGCGCCTGCGCCTGCCAGATGAAATCCGGGTTGGCAAGAAATCGCTCCAGCGCCCAGTCGGCGTAATTGGCCCAGTCTGTGGCGAAGCGCGCGATCCCGCCGGGTTTCAGCACGCGGGCGAATTCGGCCACGGTTTCGTTCTGGATAAAGCGGCGCTTATTGTGCCGCGCCTTCGGCCACGGATCGGCGAACAGAATGAAGATGCGGTCAAGAGATGCATCCGGCAGGCGCGCCAGCAGTGGGCGCGCATCGTCGGCCAAGACAAGTACATTGTTCAGTCCGCCGTCCTCGATATGGCGCAGCAGCGAGCCGACGCCGTTCAGGAATGGTTCGCAGCCGATAATCGTCACGTCAGGATGGTTTGTGGCCTGGGCGGCCAGATGCTCGCCGCCGCCAAAGCCGATCTCCAGCCACACCGGGCCTTTCGCCAGCGCCGCGGCGACGTGCGCGTCGTTCGCCTCGATGCGCGGCAGAAGCGTGTCGAACAGCGAGGCCTGACGCGGCTTTAAGGTGCGCGACTTGGTGCGCCCGAACGAGCGCATCGGCCCCCAGGTGGGCGATGCCTTTTCTTCAGCGGGGGTTTCTTTTTCGGCAGGTGTTTTTTCTTCAGCAGACATGGGGCGCGTCTGTAACGACGAAAACGGCAAAAGACAATTGCCGTTCTGGCGTCTAAAGCTGCGGCGCCGCGCCGAGGCTGGCGCCGTCCATGCTGGCCTGGGTGTCGCGCAGGGCCAGCCGCACGAGCGTCTCCATACACCAGCGCGCATCGTTCGGGTCTTGCCGCCGGATCGCTTCATAGACGGCGCGATGGTCGGGCACCGGATCGCGCGGCAGGGCGGAATGGCGCTGCTTGAAGCGCGTGGACCATGACACCGCTGCGCCGATGGAGGAGCTGAGGCAGATCAGCGCCTCGTTGTTGGTGGCGTCGAGCAGGGCGTTGTGGAAATCGAGGTCGGCCTTGCGCCCGGCCTCGGTCGCCAAAGTCTCGGACGCCATGAGGTTCAGCGCCTTGTCCATGATGTCGAGGTGGCTCTGGTCGCGGCGCTGCGCCGCCAGGGCCGCCGCCGCCGGCTCGGTGATCAGCCGCAGCTCGAACAGGCCGGTGATGAAGTCGTTGCTCGGCTCGGTCTCGAACATCCAGCGCAGCACTTCGGGATCGAGAATATTCCAGCGCGAGCGTTCCGTCACGCGAGTGCCGGCCTTGGGGCGGCTCTCGACCATGCCCTTGGCGGCCAGGATACGGATGGCTTCGCGATAGGCCGAGCGCGAAATCTCCAGCGCGCTGCTCGATTCGATCTCGTTGGGCAGGGTCTCGCCGGACTTATAGACGCCCTTGAGAATATCGACGCCCAGCTTGTGCGCCAGCGCGCCGTGCAGGCGGCCCTGCGAAATCGGGCTGCGAAAAGCCACGTCCGGCACAATGTCCGCGACGGCGTCGTCGGTAGGATCTTCGGACATAGGTGTGTTTCCCGCCTTTTCTCTTATGATCGTCCCGTATGCCAGCCGCCTTGCCGCTTGACAAGTCTCCGCCGGGATCAGGCCCGCAGCGGCGCCGCTCCGGCTTTCATCAGATAAAAGACGATGGCGTCGCGCAGCGCATGATAGGAGGCGTCGATCACATTGTGGCTGACGCCCAGCGTGTTCCAGGTCCGGCCCTGATCGTCGCGGCTTTCGATCATCACCCGCGTCAGGGCGGCAGTGGCGTCCGACGGGGTGAGGATGCGCACCTTGTAATCGTTCAGATGCATCTTCGCCAGTTGCGGGTAGTGCGGCAACAGCGCCTTGCGCAAGGCGGCGTCAAGCGCATTGACCGGGCCATTGCCTTCGGCCACGGTCATCACCTGTTCGCCCGCCACGGTCAGCTTGACCGTCGCCTCGGCGACGTCGAAGGCGCGGTTTTTTTCATCCAGCCGATATTCGTTAAGTGCGCGATAGCTTTGCAGGTCGTAATAGCGCGGCGCCATGCCTAGCCGTTCGCGCGCCATCAGCTCGAAACTGGCGCTGGCGTCCTCATAGGCGTAGCCCAGCGCCTCGCGCGCCTTCACCGCCTTGACCAGCTCGCCGATATGGTCGTCATCGTCGGCGACCTTAATGCCCATCTGGTGCAGGCGGCTGACGATATTGGCGCGGCCCGCCTTGTCCGAGACGAGGATCAGGCGCGAATTGCCGACCAGGGCCGGGTCGATATGCTCATAGGAGCGGCTGTCCTTGTTCATCGCGCTGACGTGCAGCCCGCCCTTGTGCGCGAAGGCCGAAGCGCCGACATAGGCGGCGTGCCGGTCCGGCGCGCGGTTCAGCCGGTCATCGACCAGCCGCGACAGCTCGCCGATATGGGTCAGTTGTTCGGACATAAGGCCGGTGTCGAAGCCCATTTTCAGCATTAAGGTCGGGATGATGGCGATCAGATTGGCGTTGCCGCAGCGCTCGCCTATACCGTTGATCGTACCCTGCACCTGACGCACGCCCGCCTCGACCGCCGCCAGAGAATTGGCGACCGCCTGCTCGGTGTCATTGTGGCAGTGGATGCCGAGATGGGCGTCGGGCAGGGCGTCCTTGACCGCCGAGACGATGCGCTTCACCTCGGACGGCAGCGAGCCGCCATTGGTGTCGCACAGCACCAGCCATTGCGCGCCGCCTTCGTGGGCGGCCTTCAGCGCCTCGATCGCATAGGCCGGATTGGCCTTGTAGCCGTCGAAGAAATGTTCGGCGTCGAAGACCGCCTCGCGCCCCTGCGCGCGGATATGGGCCAGCGACTCGGAGATCATGCGCAGGTTTTCGGAGGTCGAGACCTTCAGCGCCGTCTCGACCTGCCAGTCCCACGTCTTGCCAACCAGACATATGGTCGGGGTCGATACGGCCAGCAGATCCTGCAGGCCCGGATCGTTGGACGCCGACCGCCCGGCGCGGCGCGTCATGCCGAAGGCGGAAATTTTCGCGGTCTTCGTCTTCGGCAGGGCGGCGAAAAAGGCGTCGTCGGTCGGATTGGCGCCCGGCCAGCCGCCTTCGATATAGTCGATGCCGAACGCATCCAGCGCGGAGGCGATCGCCTGTTTGTCCGCGACGGAAAAGTCGATGCCTTGCGCCTGCGCGCCGTCGCGCAGAGTGGAGTCGTAAAGATATACACGTTCGGTCATGCCCGCCCGTCTATAACGCTGTGGAAAACGGGTCAACCAATAGCTTTAATTGGAGGGATCGGAGGCGTCCGCCTTGCAGGCGTGGCCGCGCGCCTTGGTCACCCAGACCGGTTCGATCGTGCGGTCGCCGTCGCGAAAGCCGGGCGCGCACCGATCGTCATTATCCGCGCCCTGGCTGTCGCCCAGATGCAGCATGACGCTGGCCGAACGCGAGCTGCCGCCGCGTTCGCCATAGCCGTAGCCCCGTCCGTATCCGCCATAGCCATAGCCGTCATACCCGTAATCGCCCCAGCCATAGGCGCCGTTCTTGCCGTAATCCGTCTGGCTGTAGGCCAGGCCCAGCGTGCCGTCCTCGCCGACCGGGATCAGGGTATAGACATAGCCGCTGCGATACCCGCCCGTGCCGACGCTGACCCCGCCGCCGCCGTGAATGGTGCGGCCGTTGCTCTCATAGCCCTGCGGCTTGGCGTAGAGGGGTTGCGGCTGCGCGTCTGTCGGCAGCGTGGCGGTGGAGGCGCTGCCGCTGCTGCTGGAATCGGAACTGGCGGCGGGCAGGGCGGCGCGCGCGCTGGTCACGACCTCTTCGTCGCCAGCATAGGCCGTCGAAGCGATTAAGGACGCCGCCAGTAGACAGGCGGTGCGCGACAGGGACATGATCCTTACCTCCAGCTTCACTTATCCGTCGGATATGGAACAGAATTAAGGCGTATATATATCATGCTTTCAGCCGGTCGCACACCAGCGCCTTCCACCACGCCACGCCGGTCGGAATCACCGCGTCGTTAAAATCGTATCTTGGATGGTGCAGCATCTGACCGTCCGGCGTTCCCTGCCCCAGCCAGATATAGCAGCCGGGCCGCGCCTGCAGCATAAAGGCGAAATCCTCGGCGGTCATGGACGGCGGCTCAAGGCGGCGCACATGTTCCGCGCCGACCACGGTTTGCGCCGCACGGGCTGCGTATTCGGCCTCCGCCGCGCTGTTCACCGTCGCGGGAAAGCCATGCACATACTTATAGACGACCTCCATGCCCATGCCCGCGCCGATCCCGCTGGCGATCTCGCCGATGCGGCGCTCGATCAGGGCGCGCGTTTCGGATGAAAAGGCGCGCGCCGTGCCGCGCAGCTCGGCGTCGGGCGGGATGACATTGTCGGCGCTGCCGGCGTGAATCTGCGTCACACTGACCACGGCGGCCTCGTGCGGGGCGGCGTTGCGGCTGACGATGGTTTGCAGCGCCGTGACCAGGTGCGCCGCCGCCACGACCGGATCGCTGTTCAGATGCGGCATGGCGGCGTGACCGCCCTTGCCCTTCAGCTTGATGCGGAAGAAGTCGCAGCTCGCCATCACCGGCCCGGCTCGCACCCCGATGGTTCCGGCGGGCAGTTGCGGCCAGTTGTGCAGTCCATAGACCTCCTCGACGCCGAAACGCTCCAGCACGCCTTCGTCGAGCATCATCTTCGCCCCGCCCAGCGCTTCCTCGGCGGGCTGGAAGATGAAGACGACGGTTCCGGCGAAATCGGGATCGGCGGCCAGATCGCGCGCTGCGCCCAGCAGCATGGCGGTGTGGCCGTCATGGCCGCAGGCGTGCATCCGCCCGTTATGCGTCGAGGCGTGCGCAAAGTCGTTATGCTCGTCCATCGGCAGGGCGTCCATATCGGCGCGCAGGGCGATGACGCGTCCGGACCCCAGTCTTCCTTGCAGAACGCCGACCACGCCGGTCTTCGCCCAGCCGGTCGTGACCTCCAGCCCGAACCCGCGCAGCTTGTCGGCGACAAAGGCCGAGGTCAGCTCTTCTTCATAGCCCAGCTCAGGCCGCGCATGAATATGCCTGCGCCAGAGAGTGATGTCCGTATGGGCGATGTCGCTGTCTTCGGCCATAGGTCGCGCGTCTCCAAATCGTCCGTCGTCTCCCTATATAGGGGATAAACGCGGTTATGTGAGAAAAGTGTCATATCGCTGTTGACTCGTGCGGACGGCCTGTCTAAAAGCCGCCCTCCCGACGCCGGGGACGCCGACGAAGACTTGCTCAGCAAGGCTTAGCAGTCCAACTGGCGAAAGGATCAAGCGCAGATTTCAGCGGGTTTTGTGAAAACAGAATTCTTTGAAAAAGGCGGTTGACACGGAGTAGCGAAGCCTTTAGCAACGCCGCTCCTTCGGCCAGTCGATTGGCTTCGAAAATGTTGAAAAACTTTTTGAAAATAATCGCTTGACTGAAAAAAATGAGCGGTTATAAGCGCCGCTCCGCTGATGAGGCCAACACTTCTGAGGCGAACGTGAAAAGAAAATTTCTTTTTTAAAAAGAAATGCTTGACACGAAAAAATACGGTGGTAAATAGCCGCCTCCCACGACAACGGGTTGGTTGTTGCGCTGGTCGGCTCGGCCGTCAGTGAGGTCTTTGACATTGTATGAAATGGAAAGAGAAACGCAGGCGGCGGTGTTCTGGCGCAGATTAAGTTCTGCAGTACGACACTGATGTTTGCGGTCTCTTTAAAGACAACCATTCGACGGAATTCTTTCGGGAATTTGGTCGTGTGGGAACTCGTTAATGAACGTAAACTTACGCAGTGATTTAGTCACTGAGATTAGTGTCAACTCAACCTGAGAGTTTGATCCTGGCTCAGAGCGAACGCTGGCGGCAGGCCTAACACATGCAAGTCGAACGATCCT